>NZ_RIBP01000004.1:0-720000 GCF_007273535.1 Niallia circulans | reverse complement strand
TACCGGGGCTAAACGTATCACCGAAGCTGTGGATTGACATCTATGATGTCAGTGGTAGGAGAGCGTTCTAAGGGCGTTGAAGCTAGACCGTAAGGACTGGTGGAGCGCTTAGAAGTGAGAATGCCGGTATGAGTAGCGAAAGATGAGTGAGAATCTCATCCACCGAATGCCTAAGGTTTCCTGAGGAAGGCTCGTCCACTCAGGGTTAGTCGGGACCTAAGCCGAGGCTGAAGAGCGTAGGCGATGGACAACAGGTTGATATTCCTGTACCACCTTATGAATCGTTTGAGCGATGGGGGGACGCAGGAGGATAGGGTAAGCGTGCTGTTGGATTAGCACGTCCAAGCAGTTAGGCTGGTAATGAGGCAAATCCCATTACCGTGAAGGCGGAGCTGTGACGGCGAGGGAAATATAGTACCGAAGTTCCTGATTCCACACTGCCAAGAAAAGCCTCTAGCGAGATTCAAGGTGCCCGTACCGCAAACCGACACAGGTAGGCGAGGAGAGAATCCTAAGGTGAGCGAGAGAACTCTCGTTAAGGAACTCGGCAAAATGACCCCGTAACTTCGGGAGAAGGGGTGCTCTTTTGGGTGCAAGCCCGAGAGAGCCGCAGTGAATAGGCCCAGGCGACTGTTTAGCAAAAACACAGGTCTCTGCGAAGCCGTAAGGCGAAGTATAGGGGCTGACACCTGCCCGGTGCTGGAAGGTTAAGAGGAGGGGTTAGCGTTCGCGCGAAGCTCTGAATTGAAGCCCCAGTAAACGGCGGCCGTAACTATAACGGTCCTAAGGTAGCGAAATTCCTTGTCGGGTAAGTTCCGACCCGCACGAAAGGTGTAACGATCTGGGCACTGTCTCAACGAGAGACTCGGTGAAATTATAGTACCTGTGAAGATGCAGGTTACCCGCGACAGGACGGAAAGACCCCGTGGAGCTTTACTGTAGCCTGATATTGAATTTTGGTACAGCTTGTACAGGATAGGTAGGAGCCTTGGAAGCCGGAGCGCCAGCTTCGGTGGAGGCATTGGTGGGATACTACCCTGGCTGTATTGACATTCTAACCCGCACCCCTTATCGGGGTGGGAGACAGTGTCAGGTGGGCAGTTTGACTGGGGCGGTCGCCTCCTAAAAAGTAACGGAGGCGCCCAAAGGTTCCCTCAGAATGGTTGGAAATCATTCGTAGAGTGTAAAGGCACAAGGGAGCTTGACTGCGAGACCTACAAGTCGAGCAGGGACGAAAGTCGGGCTTAGTGATCCGGTGGTTCCGCATGGAAGGGCCATCGCTCAACGGATAAAAGCTACCCCGGGGATAACAGGCTTATCTCCCCCAAGAGTCCACATCGACGGGGAGGTTTGGCACCTCGATGTCGGCTCATCGCATCCTGGGGCTGTAGTCGGTCCCAAGGGTTGGGCTGTTCGCCCATTAAAGCGGTACGCGAGCTGGGTTCAGAACGTCGTGAGACAGTTCGGTCCCTATCCGTCGTGGGCGTAGGAAATTTGAGAGGAGCTGTCCTTAGTACGAGAGGACCGGGATGGACGCACCGCTGGTGTACCAGTTGTCTTGCCAAAGGCATAGCTGGGTAGCTATGTGCGGAAGGGATAAGTGCTGAAAGCATCTAAGCATGAAGCCCCCCTCGAGATGAGATTTCCCATAGCGTAAGCTAGTAAGATCCCTGAAAGATGATCAGGTTGATAGGTTTGAGGTGGAAGCATGGTGACATGTGGAGCTGACAAATACTAATAGATCGAGGACTTAACTAAAATGAAAAGCGGAAAAAGACCGCTTAAATCGGTAGGGTGTTGGAGCGCACGAATAGCAGTCGTAAGACTGTGTGTGAGTGAGTGAAACAGCCGTACGATTTGGCTTTTGAAGCTGGACAAAAGATTACTTGGTTCTTGCTTTTCTTCTTATATGATTTAGTTTTGAGAGAACAACTCATAAAAACATAATAGTCTGGTGGCGATAGCGAGAAGGTCACACCCGTTCCCATACCGAACACGGAAGTTAAGCTTCTCAGCGCCGATGGTAGTTGGGGGCTCTCCCCCTGTGAGAGTAGGACGTCGCCAGGCATATTTTATATTACCGTCGCGGGGTGGAGCAGTCTGGTAGCTCGTCGGGCTCATAACCCGAAGGTCGCAGGTTCAAATCCTGTCCCCGCAATCAAACCAGAAAATCCTTAGGGTCAAACCTAAGGATTTTTTTTTAGAAAAAAAGGAAACAATGTTACATTTATTAGGAATGTTTCCTCACTATCTATATAATGAAGATAGGGAAAATAATCTTAGACAAACTAGGTGAGTTTTATGGATAAATTAATTTGGAAAACAAATAATGCGGATGAGACAATGGCTTTCGCTACAAGGCTTGCTGAGCTCTTAGATAAAGGAGATGTGCTGACACTCGAAGGAGACTTAGGTGCAGGGAAAACTACCTTTACAAAAGGGTTAGCCAAAGGGCTTGGTATCACAAGAACAGTTAACAGTCCGACCTTCACGATCATTAAGGAGTATGCGGGAAGACTACCTCTATACCATATGGATGTTTACCGAGTGGAGGATGCCTTTGAAGATCTTGGATTTGATGAATATTTTGAAGGAAATGGTGTTACTGTGGTAGAATGGGCTCACTTAATAGGGGAACAGCTTCCTGAAGAATATTTGAAAATAAGTATTCACTATAAAAATGAGACAGAAAGAGAAATTGTGCTAAACCCATTTGGGTCAAGATATGTGCACTTATGTAAGGAGTTAATGAAATGAAAATACTAGCCATTGATACATCCAATCTTGTATTGGGCATCGCAATTATTGATGAGGACAAAGTTATTGGAGAATATATTACAAACCTGAAAAAGAATCATTCTGTCAGAGCAATGCCGGCAATTGAAATGTTAATGAAGGAATGTGATGTAAGTCCAACTGATTTGACGAAAATCGTAGTAGCGAAAGGTCCTGGTTCTTATACAGGTGTTCGGATTGGAGTTACAATAGCAAAAACACTTGCTTGGACGTTGAACATTCCGCTTGTTGGGGTGTCTAGCTTGCAGGTTCTGGCAGCAAGTGCTGGCCGGTATTTCCCAGGTAGTGTAAGTCCACTGTTTGATGCAAGAAGAGGGCAAATATATACAGGCTTATTCAAGTTTACTAACGGCAATGTGGAGCAAGTGGAGAAAGATCAGCTTATTCTGGCAAAGGATTGGGTGAGCAGATTAAGTTCGGAGCAGGAAAAGGTCCTGTTTACTGGTAATGATCTGTCCATTCATAAGGATTTATTTGAAACAGAATTAAAAGAAATTGCTGTGTTTGCAGATTATGCAGACTTTAACCCAAGGCCGTCTGTCTTGGCTAGGCTAGGTCAAGCTATGGAGCCAGAGGAAGTTCATCCATTCACTCCGAATTATATTCGCCTTGTAGAAGCAGAAGCAAACTGGCTTAAGGCAAATAATAAAGAGTTAAAGGAAGAATAGATTATTATGGCAGATTATCTTTTTCGAGAAATGACCATTGGAGATATTGATAATGTTCATATAATTGAGACGCTTTCCTTTAGTACCCCTTGGAGCAAGGATGCTTTTTATAATGAGTTGACTCAGAATAAATTTGCTAAGTATATAGTCATTGAAAATGGACAGCAACTGGTAGGTTATATTGGGGCTTGGATTGTCATTGACGAGGTTCATATTACGAACATTGCCATTTTGCCTGATTTCAGAGGCCAAAAGCTTGGCGAACAGCTACTCGGAACAATGATGGAACAATCGAAAAGACTTGGAGCTAAGTCCATGACATTGGAAGTAAGGGTGTCAAACACGGTTGCCCAAAACCTCTATAAGAAGCTTGGGTTCCAAAATGGGGCAATCAGAAAGAATTATTATACCGATAATCAAGAAGATGCTTTAGTAATGTGGGTGAATATAAAATGAAAAAAGATATATTAATAATGGGAATGGAAACAAGCTGTGATGAGACGGCTGTATCTATCATCAAAAATGGAACGGAAATACTATCAAATGTTGTAGCTTCTCAAATTGAGAGCCATAAAAGATTCGGCGGTGTGGTCCCTGAGATTGCCTCGAGGCATCATGTTGAACAAATAACATTGGTTATGGAAGAAGCCTTAGAAACTGCAGATGTAACCTATAAAGATCTTGATGCTATCGCCGTTACAGAAGGTCCTGGACTTGTTGGTGCTTTGCTTGTTGGAGTTAATGCGGCAAAGGCAGTCAGCTTCGCACACGGTATACCTCTTGTGGGAGTCCATCATATAGCCGGACATATTTATGCAAACCAGCTTGTGGATAATTTAGAATTTCCACTATTGGCATTAGTCGTATCTGGTGGTCATACAGAACTTGTCTATATGAAGGAACATGGTCATTTTGAAGTAATTGGTGAGACAAGGGACGATGCAGCTGGAGAAGCATATGACAAGGTGGCAAGAACGTTAAAGCTTCCTTATCCAGGGGGACCGCATATAGACAGGCTGGCAGCTGAAGGAGAAGCATCTATAAAGCTGCCACGAGCATGGCTGGAAGGCAGCTATGATTTCAGCTTCAGCGGGTTAAAGTCGGCAGTTATCAACACTGTTCATAATGCTGAACAAAGAGGAGAAATCATCAAGCCAGAAGATTTGGCGGCAAGCTTCCAAGAAAGTGTAATTGACGTTTTGACGACAAAAACAATTCAAGCAGTTAAGGAATATAAAGTAAAGCAAGTTGTCCTTGCCGGCGGAGTTGCCGCAAACAAGGGTTTAAGAACTGCTTTAGAAGAGAAATTCTCAAGACTTAGAGATGTTAAATTAACAATTCCACCACTATCTTTATGCACAGATAATGCTGCAATGATAGGTGCTGCTGGAACAGTTTTCTATAAAAAAGGTCAAAGAGCTCTTTTAGATTTGAATGGAAACCCTGGTTTAGATATTACTATCCACAACTAGGTATAAATCCCTGTTTATAAACAGGGATTTATTTTTCATTTTAATTTTGTGTGTCCACATACCTGTGGATAATGTGGGTAAAAACAGAGTAAATTGTGGATAGTGTGAATAATCCTGTGGAAAGCTAATATAATAGCTATTTTTATGTGGATAAAAATGTGGAAAAAAGTACTGGGCAGATTACTGCCCAGTACTTTTTACTTATCTGACAATTCAGTCCACTCATCCATAAGTCTGTCTATTTCACTTTTGAATTCTTCTAATTCTTTATTTAGTTCAAAAACCTTTTCATGATCTTGGAAAATGTCAGGCTCGCATAGTTTTTCTTCATGCTCAGCTACATTTTCCTCTAAGCTTTCGATTGTTTTCTCAATTTCTTCAATTCGGCGCATACGCTGTCGTTCTGCCTTTTTAGCTTCTTTGTCCTGTTGGTAGGACGTCTTTTCTGAGGCTTCAACGGCAAGGGCTGAACTTAACGCATTAGTTTCTAGTGCAAGCAATTCTTCCTGTTCTAATTTCTTTTCAACATAATAGTCATAGTCTCCAAGAAATTCAGTAGAACCCTCTGGTTGAAGCTCTACCACTTTTGTTGCAATTCGATTAATGAAGTAACGGTCATGGGATACAAATAATAATGTGCCAGGATAATCAATCAGAGCATTTTCCAGCACTTCTTTGCTGTCCAAATCAAGATGGTTTGTCGGCTCATCCAAAATGAGAACATTTGGCTTCTCCATCATAAGCTTTGCAAGAGCAAGCCGCGCTTTTTCTCCGCCGCTTAATGAATTGACGATCTTCAAAACATCATCGCCAGAGAAAAGGAAATTGCCTAATACTGTTCTGATTTCTTTTTCAGGTCTTAGGGGAAACTCGTCCCATAATTCATTTAACACCCTTTTATTAGAGTGAAGCTCTGCTTGTTCTTGATCATAATAGCCTACCATTACATTTGTTCCCCAAGCAGTAGTGCCAGCATGCTTTTCAATTTTTGAAATAATGGTCTTTAATAATGTTGATTTGCCGACACCGTTAGGTCCAACTAATGCAACACTATCCCCTCTGTTCAACTGGAAGGTAATGTTTCGCGAAACAGTATTGTCATCATAACCAATAGCAAGGTCTTGGATTTTTAAAACATCATTGCCTGTTTGCTTCTCGATTTGAAAGCCAAATGATGCGGACTTTTCGTCTCCATCTGGACGCTCCAGGCGATCCATACGGTCAAGTGTTTTTCGTCTGCTTTGTGCTCTTTTAGTAGTGGAGGCTCTTGCCAGGTTTTTTTGAATGAATGTCTCAAGCTTTGCGATTTCTTCCTGTTGTTTTTCATAAACCTTCATGTCCCGTTCATAGTTCTCCGCTTTTTGCTCCAAATAAGAGCTGTAATTTCCAAGGAACTTCTGAATGTTGGTCCGAGAAAGTTCATATATTTGGGTTACAACTTTATCTAAGAAATAACGGTCATGGGAAACGATAAGGACTGCACCATCATATCCTTGTAAATATTGTTCAAGCCATGAAAGTGTTTCTATATCAAGATGGTTTGTCGGCTCGTCCAGAATTAAGATTTCTGGTGTTGTGAGTAATAGCTTTGCAAGAGCAAGCCTTGTTTTTTGGCCACCGCTTAATGTGGATATCTTTGTACTGTAATCAATGGAAGCGAAATTCAAGCCGTGAAGAACAGAGCGAATATCTGCTTCATACTGATAGCCACCATTTTCCTTAAAGTTATATTGGAGTACATCATACTCCTTGAGAATCTTTTCAAACCTATCAGGCTGGCTGCTAACGGCAGGGTCTGCCATCTGCTGCTCGAGCTTTCTAAGTTCTGCTTCTTGCTGCTGAAGGCCTTTAAAAACCGTGAGCATCTCGTCCCAAATGGACAAGTTTGATTCAAGGCCGGTATTTTGAGCTAAATAGCCAATCTCAACATTTTTTGGCTTGATGATTTCTCCGGAATCATAGGAAAGCTGGCCAGCAATCATTTTCAGTAAGGTAGATTTTCCAGCACCATTTCTTCCTACTAATGCAATTCTGTCTCTTGTCTGCACTTCTAATTTTATATTGGATAAGATTATTTCAGCTCCGAAGTATTTGGAAAGCTGATTTACTTGTAAAAGTATCATTACGGAATTCACCTCAGAATGTATGTACATCAAGTGTAACTTAAATACGTGGGAAACCGCAATAAAGGCAATCGCATGCTGCGAAAATTCTTTAATGATACACTTTATCAGGAAAATAGTGTATGATTTGCTTAGAGGTGTTAAAAATGAAGAGTTTTACACACTTTAATGATGAGGGTAGAGCAAAAATGGTTGATATAAGTGAAAAAAGCGAAACAGCTCGTAATGCAGTAGCTCACTCAAGCATTATTGTAAATAAACATATATATGAAAGCATTAACAATAATACGATAAAAAAGGGAGATGTTTTGGCTGTAGCGCAAGTAGCAGGCATTATGGCAGCAAAAAAAACATCTGACTTAATTCCAATGTGTCATCCCATTTCCTTAAAGGGAGTCGATATTTCTTTCCGTTGGGAAGAAGAACAAGATGCATACCGTCTAGTCATTGAGGTTTCGGCAAAAACGGTTGGAAGTACTGGGGTAGAGATGGAAGCATTGACTGCAGCATCTGTCACAGCATTAACAGTTTACGATATGTGCAAAGCAATTGATAAAGGAATGATCATTGGCGAAACCTATTTGCTTGAGAAATCAGGCGGGGTTAATGGTCCATACAAAAGGAATAGCTAAACAGCAGGAAAGATAAGATGTAATATTAAGGTAGGGGATCACAATGAGCAATGAGATAATGAAGATACCGCAAGCGACTGCGAAACGGTTGCCTTTATATTATCGCTTCTTAAAAAATTTGCATTCATCAGGGAAACAAAGAGTTTCGTCTGCAGAACTGAGTGAAGCAGTGAAGGTAGATTCAGCTACCATCAGAAGGGACTTCTCGTATTTCGGGGCGTTAGGAAAAAAAGGGTATGGATATAATGTAAATTACCTACTTTCCTTCTTCCGAAAAACTCTAGATCAAGACGAACTAACGAAGGTTGCCCTGATTGGTGTCGGAAATTTAGGGGTTGCCTTTTTAAATTATAATTTCTTGAAAAACAATAATACGAAAATTGAAGTGGCGTTTGATATTGCAGAGGATAAGGTTGGACAGCCTATTGGAGATGTATCGATTCATCATATGGACGACTTGGAAAAGGTTATCCTTGAGCATGATATTCAGGTTGCTATCTTAACTGTACCAGCTGCAGTTGCACAAACCATAACTGATCGACTTGTTGATAGCTCCATCAAAGGTATTTTGAACTTTACACCGGCCCGATTGTCGGTTCCTGCGAGTGTGCGCATACATCATATTGATTTAGCGGTTGAGCTGCAATCTCTTGTTTATTTCCTTAAGCATTATCCAACACCAGAGGAAGCAGAAGAGGAATGAGCCATAAAAAAGGCAATGATAAGTGCTAGCATTTATCATTGCCTTTTTTTATATTTATACAAGGTTTATCTCTCCTGCTTTTTGCGAGCAGCCCTCTTAATGAAATAATGGAAGGAAATAAGCCGAATTCCAGTTCCTATATCAAATGTTGCCAGTATGACAAGAATATAAGAGAAGAATCCCCAGCCTCCATGATCACGGACTGATTGAACAGCAAAATAGGTAAATAAAGCACCGAGTATTAAATATAGTATTCCAGAGAGTAATGCTGACTTTCTCATAAAAATCCTCCAATAAATTGTGAAATATTCTCCATATTCCTTTGCCATTCCTCAATGGCATCCAGATTATACTGGATGATAACGACTAATGAGTTCATTGCTACATGAGCAGTAATTGGAACCCATATTCTTTTCGTCCTAACATAAAGGAAGGCGAAGGTGAAGCCCATGCTGGCATACAGCAGAATATGCACAAATTCCATATGTGCGGCCGCAAAGACAAGGGAACTAATCAGCGCAGATAGAAAGAAGCCTAATCGATTATAGAGTACCCCGAAAATAATCTTTCGAAAGATTATTTCTTCCAGGATCGGACCGGCAACGGCAATTACAATTATCACAAGCGGGCTGTACTCAACAAAGCCCATAAGCTGCTGTGTATTTTCTGATTCTTGTTCGATACCTAAAGCCATTTCAATGGAGCCGGCAATACTTTGAGCAATCAAGGCAAGAAATACACCTGCCACTGCCCAGCCAATGCTTGCAGGGATGCTTGCGGCATTGTGGCGAAGGGGATTTTTCATTTCATGGCGAAGCAGGATAAGAATAACTAGCAATGTCACAACAAAGCTGAAAATCAGCCAAATAACTACGGAGGCCATCCCAAGATTTGCAGTATCATACCCCAACAGCTTTCCGATAAACATAACAATGGGAACGCCAATTAATGTCGATAATTGCATAGCAATATACGATATTACAATAATCCAATATTCTTTTTTCAAGATATCTTACTCCTTTTCGATTATTCTACTATATAGAATAAGCATATAAAGATAAGAGCTTATGTATTCTTCCCATTAAACATAATGGCAAATTGCTTTATGCAGATAATGATTAGAATAAGTAATCCATACACTATTTATTCTACTAATAACTGCTTGCTTACTCAAATAGAACACATCAAAAAGAGGAGAATTTATGAATAAAGTCGAAGAAAGAGTGTATACTTCTTAAAGGCGTGTAAACTAAGAGGTTTAAATTTTTTGTAAAATCTAAGTGTTGTCTCTTGCAAATTATAAAAAGATTAATTAATATAATAATTGTGTTAGCACTCAAGAGTGATGAGTGCTAATAGTGATGAATTTACATAAAATTTGAGGAGGTTGTTTCACTTGTTAAAGCCATTAGGAGATCGAATTGTTATTGAGCTTGTTGAAACAGAAGAAAAAACTGCAAGTGGCATCGTATTGCCTGATTCTGCTAAGGAAAAACCACAAGAAGGTAAAGTAGTAGCAGTTGGAAACGGCCGTGTTCTTGACAATGGAGAACGTGCTGCAATTGATGTTTCTGTTGATGATGTAATTATCTTCTCAAAATATTCTGGAACAGAAGTTAAATATGAAGGGAAAGAATATTTAATCCTTCGCGAAAGCGACATTCTTGCAATCGTACAATAATAGAAAAATTAATATATACGTAATTTAAAATACTTGAGGAGGTTTTTGTAAATGGCTAAAGATATTAAATTTAGTGAAGAAGCTCGCCGCTCTATGCTTCGTGGTGTAGATGCACTTGCTGATGCAGTTAAAGTAACACTTGGACCTAAAGGACGCAATGTTGTGCTTGAAAAGAAATATGGTTCACCACTTATCACAAACGATGGTGTTACAATCGCAAAAGAAATCGAATTAGAAGATGCTTTTGAAAACATGGGTGCAAAACTTGTAGCTGAAGTTGCAAGCAAAACAAATGATGTTGCAGGGGACGGAACAACAACTGCTACAGTATTAGCACAAGCGATGATCCGTGAAGGTCTTAAAAACGTAACTGCTGGTGCAAACCCAATGGGTATCCGCAAAGGGATGGACAAAGCGATTGCAACAGCTATCGAAGAGTTGAAGGCTATCTCAAAACCAATCGAAGGCAAAGCTTCTATTGCACAAGTAGCTGCTATCTCTGCTGCTGATGAGGAAGTTGGTCAATTGATTGCAGAAGCAATGGAACGAGTTGGTAACGACGGTGTTATCACAATTGAAGAATCTAAAGGCTTCACAACTGAATTAGATGTTGTAGAAGGTATGCAATTCGACCGCGGATATGTATCTCCTTACATGGTAACTGATTCAGACAAAATGGAAGCTGTTCTTGACAACCCATACATCTTAATCACTGATAAGAAGATTACTAACATTCAAGAAATCCTGCCAGTGCTTGAGCAAGTTGTTCAACAAGGCAAACCATTATTGATCGTAGCAGAAGATGTAGAAGGTGAAGCAAATGCTACTTTAGTAGTGAACAAACTGCGCGGAACTTTCACAGCTGTTGCTGTTAAAGCACCAGGCTTCGGTGATCGCCGTAAAGCAATGCTAGAAGATATTGCTGTATTGACTGGCGGAGAAGTTATTACAGAAGATCTTGGCTTAGACCTTAAATCTGCTACAATCGAATCATTAGGCCGCGCTGCAAAAGTTGTTGTTACAAAAGAAAACACAACAATTGTTGAAGGTGCTGGAGATTCAGCAAGCATCGCATCACGCATCAACCAAATCCGCGCTCAATTAGAAGAAACTACTTCTGAGTTCGACCGTGAGAAATTACAAGAGCGTCTTGCTAAGCTTGCAGGCGGAGTTGCTGTCGTTAAAGTCGGCGCTGCGACTGAAACTGAATTAAAAGAGCGTAAATTACGTATTGAAGATGCATTGAACTCAACTCGCGCTGCAGTGGAAGAAGGTATTGTAGCTGGTGGTGGTACTGCACTTCTTAACGTATACAACAAAGTTGCGTCTATCGAAGCAGAAGGTGACGAAGCTACTGGTATCAACATCGTTCTTCGTGCAATCGAAGAGCCAGTTCGCCAAATCGCTCACAACGCAGGTCTTGAAGGATCAGTTATCGTTGAGCGCCTTAAACACGAAGCGGTTGGAACAGGCTTCAACGCTGCTAACGGCCAATGGGTTAATATGATCGAAACAGGTATCGTTGATCCAACTAAAGTTACTCGTTCTGCACTTCAAAACGCAGGAAGCGTTGCTGCTATGTTCTTAACAACAGAGGCTGTTGTAGCAGATAAACCTGAACCAGCAGGTGCTGGTGCTGGAATGCCTGATATGGGCGGCATGGGTGGAATGGGCGGCATGATGTAAGGCTAATTGCCAACCATCTGAAATACAGCTACAACTATTTTCACCCTATAAAAACAAATATTCTAAACTAACCTCACTTTCTTTTTAAAGGAAGTGGGGTTTTTGTATTTAAATCCCTATATATTCCACATGTCTACTTTTTTTAATTACATAAATGAGGTTGCTTGCTTCAAGTACTATAATATAATGGGATAATTATACGCTACTTGGTTGAAAGCGCTTTTTAAGTGCTTCTCAGTAAAGTTCTTTAAATATAGCAGTAGGCATTAATTCAATAACATAGGCAAATCTTAAGGTTTAGTAGTACTCTCTTTTTTTACATACCGATAATGATAATCATACATGGAGGAATTTATGAAAAAGGGCAAACTTAGTTTACAAGCTATCATTATTATATTTGTATGCATTGTGGTTGCGTTATCACTTGGGATAACTGACTTGCTTATAAGTAAAAGTATTACTTCTAGTGTAGAAGAGACACAGAGGGATAAGGCGCTGAATGTCGCAAGGACAATGGCTGTTTCACCTTTAGTGATAAGGGCTCTTGAAGGAAAAGAGAATCAGGCAGATGTTCAAGCTTTTGCTAATCAAATAAATGAAAAAACGAATGTGAACTTTGTTGTTGTTATGAATATGTCTGGTATTCGACTGTCACACCCTGAGCCTAGTAAGGTGGGGAGGCACTTCTTGGGGGGAGATGAAGGTCCTGTTCTTAAGGGCGATGAGTATGTTTCCATTTCAAAGGGAACGCTCGGAAAATCTATGAGGGCGTTTACCCCAATCAAAGATTCAGAGGGCAAACAAATTGGAGCGGTTGCTGTTGGGATTTCTTTGAAAAGTGTAACAGAAGCTGTCGATAAAGGCAGGATGGGGATTGTGTTAGGAACGTTAATTGGACTTCTCATTGGAATAATTGGTGCCGTTATACTGGCAAGGTATATCAAAAAGACTCTGTTAGGACTTGAGCCATCTATTATTGCAAAGCTCCTTGAAGAGCGCAGTTCTATGCTTCAGTCTGTGCGTGAGGGAATTATCGCGATTGATCAGGAAGGTAAAATTACGCTTGTTAACAAGGCAGCAAGTAAGCTTTTTAAAAGGGCTGGTCTTGAAGAAGAGCCAATGGGAAGGGATATTGAGGATTATTTACCGGAAACCCGGTTAACCCGCATTATTAAATCGGGTGAAATAGAGATCGATCAAGAACAGAACCTGCAGGGTGTGACGATATTAGTCAATCGGGTGCCTGTCGTTGTGGGGAATCAAGCGGTCGGAGCTATTGCTACCTTCCGGGATAAAACCGAGGTCCAGCATTTGGCTGAACAGCTGACAGGTGTGCGGAATTATGCAGATGCTCTTCGGGCTCAAGCACATGAATTTATGAATAAGCTGCATGTTATTCTTGGTCTTGTCAGGACTGAACAATACGATACGCTTGCTGATTATGTTAATGAAACAGTAAATCACAGAGAAACAGAAATGAGCTTTGTGACGAAGAAGGTCCAAGATCCTGTGCTTGCCGGATTTCTGATTGGTAAGCTAAGTTTTGCGAGAGAAGCAGGAGTTTCGTTTTCCTTTGATTGTGCCAATATGCTCCCTAAGCCCGCTAATTCAGAAATTACTCATGAGCTGATAACGATTATTGGGAATCTCTTGGATAACGCAATAGAGGCAATTACGAACAGTATCAACAAAAAAGTCCATCTTAAACTGGATTATGCAGATGATATTTTAACAGTCGAGGTTAAAGACACAGGGATTGGTATGACAACTTCCCTTCAAAACAGAATACTGGATAAAGGCTTTTCCACTAAAGGTAATAACCGTGGTTATGGTTTACACCTTTTATCACAGGCAATTGAAAGACTGGAAGGGGAACTGATTATCTCGTCCAAGCCTGGAAAGGGAACGAGTTTTGCTGTTTATGTATCTTATCAAGAGGAGGATGAAAAAAATTGATTAATGTTATGATCGTAGAAGATGACCCGATGGTAGCACAAATAAATAAACGCTACCTTACCAAAATTGAAGGGTTCCGGTTGGCTGCAACAGCTACCTCAGTTGATGAAGCTATACAATTACTTGATACGGAAGAAATTCAGCTTATTCTTTTGGATATTTTTATGCCAGGAAAACTTGGAATAGAGCTGTTAGCACATCTTCGGAAAAACGAGCTTGAAATTGATGTTATTATAATTTCTGCTGCATCAGATCTTGAACGCATTAAGAAGGCGTTAAGATATGGAATTATCGACTACTTAATCAAGCCTTTTGAATTCGACAGGTTTAACACAGCACTTACTGCCTATCTGGAGCAAACTCGATTGATTGATAAACAAGATTCGGTAAGTCAACAGGAGCTGGATAGCTTGCTTTTGCACAGAGATGAACATGTTATAGCAGAGGAGCTGCCAAAGGGATTAGCGAAGGATACATTAAAGCAAGTATGGGATGCTGTTCAGAAATTAAAGGGAGAACCTTTTTCGACAGATGACATTGTTAATATTGTCGGTATCTCAAGAGTTTCTGCCAGAAAGTATCTTAATTTTCTTAAGGACATCGGCATCCTTGAAGTTAAGGTTATCTATGGAGCGGTCGGCAGGCCTGTTTATCAGCATGAATATAATCACTTTAAAGAGCACTTAATAAAAAATTTTTTGTAAGCAGTTAGGCAAGCTGCTTACTTTTTTTATTTACAAAAAGAATTATTAAACTTTATTAATCTATGAAAACGGTTTATAGGGGAATATGATGGACACGTAGCAAAGGGGTAATATTGCAATCGCTTTCTGCGGCTTGCAAGGAATTTGGATTTTTCACAAATTAAACAACGACAAGGGGGATTAAATATGCAAATTCCAATTAAGAAAACGCTCGATAAAATTCCAGGTGGGATGATGGTAGTTCCACTTTTTTTAGGGGTATTAACAAACACATTTTTTCCGCAATTTTTAGAGATCGGACATTTTACAACGGCATTATTCAGTAAAGAGGCATCATCCACTATTTTAGCTTGTTTTATGTTTTTAATTGGCTCACAAATTAACTTTAAACTAGCACCGAAGGCTATTAAAAAGGGTGCAATATTATTATCTGGGAAATTTATCGTAGGTGCGGGGTTAGGTATCCTAATTGCTATGATTTTTGGTCCTGCTGGCATACTAGGAATATCACCACTCGCTATTCTTGCAGCATTATTAAATGCTAATGGAGGATTGTATGCATCGCTTGCTTCATCCTATGGTGACGAAACAGATGTTGGGGCATACGCATTGTTTTCGCTAAAAGATGGTCCGTTTTTCACATTAGTAGCATTAGGTGCCTCTGGTCTTGCTTCGATTCCATTTCAAGCACTTGTCGGGGTATTAATTCCAATACTAATTGGGATGATTTTAGGGAATATTGACCCTGATATGAGGAAGTTTCTTGGAAGCAGTAAATTATTATTAATCCCATTTTTCTCCTTCCCATTGGGTGCAGGAATGAACTTAAACACAATTATCGAAGCGGGAGGTCCTGGTTTACTACTTGGATTAATAGCTTCATTTACAGGAATTGGCGCTTTCTTGCTTTTGAAATTATTTAAGGAAAATCCTATCGTTGGTTTAGCAACCGGTTCAACTGCGGGCAATGCTGTAGCGACACCAGCAGTGGTTGCGGCGGCAGACCCAACTCTTTCTGCAATAGCACCAGCTGCAACTGCACAAGTTGCGGCAGCGTGTGTAGTCTCTGCAATAATCTGTCCGATTATTGTCAGCTATGTGTATAAAAGGTCCGAAAAGAAAAAGGCTAAAAGGGCTATTGTAAGTGCAGCATAAAAAAGTACTTGTATGAATGATAAATATAGTCAAGATTTGTAACTAAATTTATTTCAGAAAGAAGGATTTTCTAAAATGAGCGTGCCCGATAATGTAATCATAACAACATTAAAAGGAAAAGAAGTTCTATCTAATCCTTTTATAAATAAGGGAACAGCATTTACTAGAGAGGAAAGGGAGGAGCTTGGGCTCGACGGTTTGTTGCCGCCCCATGTGCTTACCCTTGATGAACAGGCAAACAGAGCCTATGAGCAATATTCAATGAGGACTACAAATCTTTTCAAAAACGGGTTGCTTTATGATTTATATAACCGAAATGTCGTCCTTTTTTATCGCCTGTTAAAAGATCACTTAGCAGAAATGCTTCCAATCATCTATACACCTACTGTAGGGGAAGCGATTCAGACTTACTCTCACAGCTATCACCGTCCAGGTGGTTTATATCTTTCGATTGACCACCCTGAAGGCATTGAAAAAGGCTTCGCTAATCTAGGGGCAGTCAAAAATGATATTGATCTAATTGTTGTCACAGATTCCGAAAGTATTCTTGGCATTGGCGATCAAGGGGTAGGCGGTATAAATATTGCGATTGGTAAACTGGCTGTTTATACGGCAGCAGCTGGGATTGATCCAAGCCGTGTGTTGCCTATTGTGTTGGATGTCGGCACAAACAATCAGTCTTTAATTGATGATCCTATCTATATTGGTAACAAATTCGCCCGTGTTCGTGGCGAGCGTTATGATAAATTTATTGATTTATTCGTTCACACTGCCAGAAAGTTTTTCCCAGAGGTGCTGATACATTGGGAGGATCTTGGTAATGTGAATGCGCGCAATATTTTAGAAAAATACGGAGATAAAATTCTTACTTTTAACGATGATATTCAAGGGACAGGTGCCGTTACGCTTGCGGCTATTATGTCTTCATTAAAAACAACAGGAACATCTTTGAAGGATCAGCGAATTGTAGTGTTTGGACCTGGAGCAGCAGGAATCGGCAATGCAGATCAAATGGTAGATGCCATGGTTCTTGATGGTTTGTCTGAAGCAGAGGCTTATGATCGTTTCTGGGCATTTGACTATCGAGGATTACTGACAGATGAAACACCTGATGTCTTGAAATTCCAAATGCCTTATGTAAGAAAAGGAGAGGAAGTCAAGGACTGGGAAAGGAATGGTGATGGCCTTATTCCATTATTGGAAGTAGTGAAAAGAGTTAAGCCAACCATTCTTATCGGTACTTCAGGACAAGCGGGCGCCTTCACTGAGGAGATAATAAAGGAAATGGCCAAACATGTGGAGCATCCAATCATCATGCCTATGTCAAACCCAACTCATCTTGCGGAGGCAATACCAGAGAACTTAATTCACTGGACAGAGGGCAAGGCGCTTATTGCAACAGGAAGCCCGTTTGACAATGTCGAATATAACGGTGTTTCCTATGAAATAGGACAGTCTAATAATGCATTTGTATTCCCAGGTCTTGGTCTTGGGGCAATCGTTGCCAAAGCTGAAGTAATCTCAAAAGGCATGTTCGCAGCAGCAGCAAACGCTGTTGCAGAGATGTGTGAAACTTCAGAGCAAGGTTCTTCCTTGCTGCCACCAATTGAGAAATTACATGATGTATCCATCTATGTGGCCGTTCAAGTAGCAAAGGCTGCACAGGAGGAAGGGATTGCGCGAGCGGACATTACGGATGTACCACAAGCTGTAGTGGATGCAGTTTGGCAGCCTGAGTATAAGGAAATTAAAAGTGTCGGTATTTGGACGCGGGTTTAAAGATGTTAACAAGGTCTAACTTTTCAATAAATAGTTAATTTAGTTGTTAGAGCTTCTCATAATCTTGTGAGAAGCTCTTTTTTGGTGATTGTAGTATGTACATCGTCCATTGTATTCCGTAATTGCCATTCTCCGCCCCTTGCCATTAAGGTATAATAATGGCATGTAGTAATACGGAAAAAGAAAGTAAACAAGGAGGGGTGTACTTGCAAAGCAAAAACAAAACGGTTGTGAAGTCGATGGATATTCTGAATCTTTTTCTTCATCATTCAAAGCTGAGCTTTAATGAAATTGTGCAGTTTTCAGGGATTCCAAAGACATCTGTGCACCGAATGGTATTGTCACTTGAGGAAATGGGACTACTGGATAAGGATGAGGATGATAGCAAGTATTCGCTTGGTCTTGTGTTTTTACAGTTTGGTCATTTGGTAGCAGAACGGCTTGATATTAGACAGGTGGCTTTGCCTGTAATGCACCGGCTTCATCAGGAGGTTGGCGAGGCTGTCAATTTGATAGTTCGGGATGGAAATGAGGCTATCTATATTGAAAAGCTCGATACGAAACAGCCTGTAAGGCTTTATACGGCAATAGGGAGAAGGACACCTCTTTATGCGGGAGCTTGTTCGCGGGTTATTCTCGCATTTCTGCCTTACATGGAGCGGGAACGATATATCGATGAAACAGAATTGCAGCAAATAGCATCTGGGACAATTGTTGATAAAGGAAAGCTACGGCAAACGATAGCAGATTCTCGCGAGAATGGTTACTCTGTCAGCTATTCAGAGCTCGAAGATTATACGGCGGCGCTTGCTGCTCCGGTCTTTAACTTTAAAGGGGAAATTATTGCCGGTATCAGCATTGCTGGCCTTGATGTTAATTATCGAGAGGACAAGCTTGAATCACTTGCTGAAAAGGTTAAGGCGGCAGCACTTGAGGTATCGCAAAAATTAGGATTCATAAACTAGAAGAAAGGACATGGAGGAATATTTCCATGTCCTTTTTGGTATGTCTTAAGAGCGGAAAGCTTTAATCTCAATTCCTGACAGTTCAAGCGTTTCTTTAATTTGCTGAGCGAAAGCAAGTGCTGCAGCTCCATCGCCATGGATGCAGACAGTGTCCGCTTTGACAGGTACGTCAACATGCTGCCTTGAAAGTACCTGTCCTTCCTTTATCATGCGAACTACTTGTTCAACTGCTTGTTTTTTGTCATGTATAAGAGCGTCCGGCTCTGTTCTTGGTGTTAATGTGCCGTCAGCTTCATAAGTGCGATCTGAAAAAACCTCATTTGCTGTTTGTAAGCCGATTTTTTCTCCGGCACGAATTAACTCGCTGCCCGCAAGCCCAAATAAAATCAACTCAGAATCAACTTTGTAGACAGCTTCTGCAATTGCGATTGCAAGTTTGCTGTCCTTAGCAGCCATATTGTATAAGGCACCATGAGGTTTGACATGCTGCATTTTGGTTCCTTCTGCTTTGACAAAGCCAGCTAATGCACCAATTTGGTAAATGACCATATCATGTGCTTCCTGTGGCGTAATTTTCATATTTCTGCGCCCAAAGCCTGCTAAATCAGGAAGACCTGGATGTGCCCCGATTTGAACATTGTTTTTTAATGCCAGCTTAACGGTTTTCTGCATTACGGACGGGTCACCTGCATGGAAGCCACAGGCAATATTTGCGGACGTAACGAAGCGCAGAATATCTTCATCCATTCCTAGCGTATATGCTCCAAAACTTTCTCCTAAGTCACAATTCAAATCAACTTTATACAAGAAATTCCCTCCTAACTATTAGTATTCCGAATAAAGGAACTGTTGTTTCAAATATCGTAGCATAAAACAGTATTTATGCATATCGTATAAATTTTTAAAAATTATAATTATTAATTTTATTATGAGTCAACGACTATTCGGTAGATAACATTAGTTTAAAATAATAAATTTTATTGTATTTTTATTCTTACTAGTATAATATAACAGATAAATCTAATAATTCAGAACTGACATTCCGAATATCGGAACTGTCGAAGAAGAATAAAAAAGTTGATACATAGAAGGGAGTTAATATAGATGATAAAGCTAATCGGAATTCTTGTTGTTGCACTTGGTTTTGCATTTCGCTTTAATACTTTGCTTGTTGTAACGGTGGCAGGCATCACAACTGGTCTTGTGGCTGGTTATTCTTTTAATGAAATCATCACGTTATTCGGACAGTTTTTTATTGATAACCGTTATATGTCCCTACCGATAATCCTTACATTGCCGGTAATCGGAATTTTAGAGCGCTACGGGTTAAAGGAGCGGGCTGAATCTTTAATCAAAAAGGCGAAAAATGCAACAACAGGACGTGTGCTGTTGACGTATTTATTCATCAGGGAAGGATCTGCAGCAATTGGTCTTAACATTGGAGGACATGCCCAAACAGTTCGTCCTCTTGTTGCGCCAATGGCTGAGGGAGCAGCTGCTGCACGATACGGAGAGCTGCCGGAGAAAACAAAAAATGATATTAAGGCACATTCTGCTGCTGCTGAAAACACAGGCTGGTTTTTCGGAGAGGATATCTTTATCGCGACAGGCGCAATCTTGCTTATGAAGGGCTTCTTTGATTCAGTTGGCATTCATGTTGGAGTCTGGGATATGGCGCTTTGGGGAATTCCTACTGCAATAACTGCTTTAATTGTCAGCTGGTTCCGTTTTAACCGTCTCGATAAAAGAATTGCTAGAGAAGCTGGTGCAAGTTCAAATAACGTACCAACAACGAATGATAAGGAAGAGGGGGCTCTGTAATGCACTTAATTACACTTGATACGCTTTATTACTTATTAGGCATTATAGTAGCCTTTGTTGCTATTCGTGTTGCGGTTGATAAAAATCATCCGACGCGTGTTGGCTCTTCAATTTTCTGGGGTATATTTGCGATAACCTTCTTGTTTGGCAAGCAGATTCCGCCGCTTTACGTTGGTTATCTTGTTTTGATTATGGTGCTAGTTGCTTCTATTGGAAAAGTAACAAAGTCCAAGGAAGAGGAACCAGATCCTGTTGAAAGGGATGGTCATGCGGAGAGGCTGAAAAATAAAATTTTCATTCCTGCTATCCTGATTCCGTTGTTAACGATTATTGGCACACTTACACTTGGGAAAATTAAATTTGGTTCTGTCCAGCTTGTAAATCCTGAGAATGTTACATTGATTGCTCTTGGTCTTGCTACGATTATTGCTTTTGTAGCAGCACAGCGTATTACGAGGGCGAAGGCAACCGTTCCTATAAATGAAGGCAGCCGTCTTTTGCAAGCCGTTGGCTGGGCTGTTATCTTGCCGCAGATGCTTGCGGCACTTGGAGGCATCTTCTCTAAGGCTGGAGTCGGTGATGTCGTATCAGGTATTGTAGGGGATCTTTTGCCAACAAATTATGCCTTTGTTGCAGTAGCAGCCTATTGCATTGGGATGCTGTTGTTCACAATGATCATGGGTAATGCCTTTGCTGCGTTTGCTGTTATAACGGGAGGAATTGGTCTGCCGCTTATTGTTCAACTGCATGGAGGGAATCCTGCAATTATGGCAGCACTCGGCATGTTTGCCGGTTATTGTGGAACGTTAATGACACCGATGGCAGCGAACTTTAATATCGTTCCAACAATGCTTTTGAACTTAAAGGATAAAAACGCAGTAATAAAGGCACAAATCCCAATTGCTATTCCTGTATTTATTGTTAATATGCTGTTAATGTATTTTCTAGTGTATCACTTTTAATTTTATACTTGCTAAAATGGGGAGGTAGTATACTGTGCAGAAGATTTTACTGACAGGTTTTGATCCGTTTGGAGGAGAAGAGACAAATCCGGCGCTGGAATCTGTGAAGAAGCTCGATGGGGTACATGTTGGTGACTATGTGATCGTATCAAAGGAACTTCCAACAGTGTTTGATGACTCAATTGCAAGATTAACAGAATACGTAAAGGAACTTGAACCGGCGCTTATCATTTGTGTGGGCCAAGCCGGCGGTCGTCCCGATGTAACAATTGAGCGAATTGCTATCAATGTTAATGACGCAAGGATTGCTGATAATAAAGGCCAGCAGCCAATCGACACAGCTATTGTTGAGGATGGTCCGGCAGCTTACTGGTCAACCCTGCCTATTAAGGCGATTGTTAAAGCAATGCGAGATAATGGCGTGCCTGCTTCTGTTTCGCAAACTGCCGGCACCTTTGTATGTAACCATATTTTCTATGGTTTGATGCACTTGCTTGAACAAGCAGGAAACAAGATTAGGGGAGGATTTATTCATATCCCATTTCTACCAAGTCAGGCAGCAGTACATCCTAACCAGCCGAGCATGGCGCTTGAAACAATTGTTAAAGGTCTGCAAACAGCCGTTGAAACAGCGATTGCCAATGAGAAAGACATAAAGGAAGTAGGCGGCCAGACACATTAAGCTATTCTAACTTTATGTGTAATGATTAATAGGGTGGCATGAGTGGTTAATGCTCATGTCATTTTCTTTTAGATATAAGTTTTTTTAGGGAATTTCTGATAAGTATAATTGTATATATAACACGAACTGATTTTCAAAAATGAACAATAGCTGGTAGGGGGATTAGATGGGGCAAAATATCATTGGTAGTTTTAGAAATATAAACATAAAGCCGCTTGGAGATTCAGCGATAATTGTCCAATTTGGTACGGACATCAGTCCAGAGGTGCATATAAAGGTAAAAGCATTCTCAAATCATCTTGATAAATACCCTTTTGGCGGTTTTGTTGAGTATGTCCCCGCCTTTACAAGTGTAACTGTCTTTTATCACCCATTAACTGTTTACCAAATGTACAAAGGTGAGAAAAGTAAAGAAAAGCTGTCACCATATAAAATCGTCCATTCTATCGTTGAGAAAAAGCTAGAAAAATTACAAGCACCACAAGCGAGTGAACAAAGGGTAGTTGAAATCCCAGTATGCTATGACGTGGAGCTTGGTCCTGACTTGGAAGCGGTGGCAGATTACCATTCTCTGTCCCCGGCGGAGGTTATCGAAATCCATTCAAAAGCAGAATATCTCGTTTTTATGATTGGATTTGCCCCTGGCTTTCCATATTTGGGAGGAATGTCAGAACAGATTGCAACACCTCGTCACACATCACCAAGATTATCCATACCAGCAGGATCTGTTGGCATTGCCGGCATGCAAACAGGGGTATATCCAATTTCGACTCCAGGAGGCTGGCAAATTATTGGACGTACGCCTGTAGATCTCTTTTATCCAGATAGAAATCCTCCAAGTCTTCTCCAATCAGGTGATATTGTCAGATTCAAGCCGATTTCTATAGAAGAATATAACGGGTATAAGGAGACGTTAGTATGAGTTTACGAGTGGAGCGCCCAGGATTACTTACAAGTCTTCAAGATTTGGGCAGATATGGCTATCAAAAATATGGTGTTATTGTCGGTGGGGCAATGGATTCTATTTCTCTGCGGATTGCAAATCTGCTTGTTGGCAATCAGGAAAAAGAAGCGGTCTTAGAGATGACATTAGTGGGAGCCTCTTTCATTGCAGAACAGGACTTGCTTATCGCTGTTACGGGTGGAGATATGCTAGTAGTTATTGATGAAAAGACTGTGCCATTATGGCGCCCTGTATTTATGAAGAAAGGGAGCCAGCTTCGCTTCCAATCTTCGCAAACAGGCTGCAGAACTTATTTGGCTGTTGCTGGCGGTTTTGCTGTGGACGAAGTTATGGAGAGTAAAAGCACCTATTTACGGGGGGAACTAGGCGGTTATAAAGGTCGAAGATTACAAACAGGAGATATAATAAACTGTGGCATATTTGTAAGCACTCCAATTTCCGAACAGCTTAGGAATTCTTTATCTGGTTCGTTTTCTGCAACCAAGTGGCATGTTAATCCAGAATCGTTTATTAATTTGCAGGAAAAGGTAATTCGCGTTCTTAAAGGCGGAGAATTCGAGCTTTTTACGAAGGAGAGCCAAGAGCATTTTTTTAAGGGTGAATATCAGATCACTCCTAATTCTGACAGAATGGGTTTTCGTCTTCAGGGAGCACCTCTTGAGATGAAAGAGCCATTGGAGCTTATTTCTGAACCTGTAACAAATGGCACCATTCAGGTTCCGAAAGATGGAAACCCAATTGTTTTGCTTGCGGATAGGCAAACGACAGGAGGCTATCCAAAATTTGCTCAAGTAGCAACAGTTGATCTTCCTCTGCTTGCCCAGAAGAAGCCTGGAGAGAAAATCCGCTTTAAAGAAATTTCATTAGAAGAGGCAGAACAGCTATATATAAGACAAGAACAGCACCTGGAAAAACTGAAGGCCGGTCTTCAGCTAAAAACACTGAAAATGACGAGCAGTGCAATAAAGCTATAAAATTACTAAAAATATAAAAAAGGAGCATCAATTCTATGTGGGTAATAACGGTCTACTCTCAGGAAAACGAAACAGCACTTTTTGAGTTTAATACGGAAAAAGAAGCACGAGAGGCTTGGAAGCAAATAGTTGGATGTAAAATTCTAACAGAGGTCATTTACTTTAATGATGATGGTTTTTCTTTAGTAACTGCTTGAGAGGAAGCAAAAAAAAACAATTTCGCTTGAAAGCTAGATGAAAGTTCCTGTTCCAAGTCCAAATGGCAGTCTATCAATAGTCTAATAAAATGGAAAATTTTGAAATGATGTAAAACTACAGTCGGAATTGATATAATAATCAATAATAAGCTATTGAATTTCGGTTATTGGGGGAACAGGTTTGATGGTAGAAAATATAAAGCATCTAGGTAATATATTATTACAACAAAAGAGAGAGATTGCATGGACTGTGCATGAACGCAGATTAGAAGGAGAAAGCTTAGAAACACTTAAAGCGATTCGCCATGTGGAAGAGGAGCTTCTTAAGCTGCGTGCTCATTTTATTTCTCTATTCGGACAAAGCCTGTTAAACCAAATGGATTTTGAAGGTTCTCTTAAGATGTTTGCAAACTGGGGAATTAACACTGGTGCGAGTCTCTCTGCACAAGGTGTGCCGTTAGATGAAGCGTTAAAGGATGTGGCTTTTTACAGAAGAGCCATATGGGAAGTATTAAAAAAGGAAATAAAGGAAAAAGCATTTTCTATTGATGAGGTTTTTGAAGTAAAGGACATTATTGATCCGTTATTAGATTATGCTCTGTACAATTTTAGCCTTTCCTATGTTGATTCTTATACAAATACCCTCAACAATTCAAGGAGAGCCTTTTTGGAGCTGTCTGTTCCAGTAGTGCCAATTACAAAGGATATTGCAATCCTGCCGCTGATTGGTGATATTGATACAGAAAGGGCCCAGCTGCTCATGGAAGAAACATTAATAAAAACAAGGGATATGGGAATTAATCACTTAATTATCGATATTTCCGGCGTGGTTATTATTGATACGATGGTTGCAAATGAATTGTTCAAGCTAATGGATGGCTTAAGGCTTCTGGGCATTGCAACCATTTTCTCCGGCGTTCGCCCAGAGATAGCTCAAACAATGGTGAATCTTGGCTTGAATACGAAGGATCTTGTTACAAGAGCAAGCTTGAGACAAGCACTGGCACTATTAGAGAGAGAAAGTATAATATAATGAAAAAGCTGGCTAATATATGCCAGCTTTTTCATTTATTATTTGAGTGTGTCGATTGTATTTAAGTCATGGTGCAGCGATTCTGCTGGCACTTTATTTTTAGGTACTTGTCCTTTTGCAACAGGCTCTTTCACATATACAAAGTCTCCAGAACCATCTTTTGCTGAGCCAGTTGCCCATAAGCCTTCAGATGACTCTGTTCCTTCAGAGAGGTTCCAGAATTCATAAGCTTCAGGCTGCGATTCTTTCTCCATTTCTGGCGGGAAGCTAGCTGGTACAACAACTCCGTTTTTCCCTTCCAACTCCTCGATCGCTGCAAGCCATTGATATTGATGATATCTGTCACGAGCCAGCATCTTTCTAAAAGTAGCTCTGACACCTTCATCTTTTGTCATATGGTAAAGTCGCGCAACCTGAAGGCGGCCTTGGCTTTCAGCATGAAGGTTTGATCGCATATCTGCCAAAAGATTTCCGCTTGCTACGATATAAGAACCATTCCAAGGTACTCCATTAGAGTTAGTCGGAAGTCCTCCCAAACCACTTACTAGCAGATGCTGGGGATTAACTCCGCCCATAATAGCAGCTATCGTTGGATCTTTGGCTGCTTCTGCCTGATCATCTGGTGATGCGCCATCTAACAGCTGGCTTATAAGGGAACATAGCATTTCAACATGGCCAATTTCCTCTGTGCCGATGTCCATAAGCATATCCTTATATTTTTCATTCCCACGACAATTAAACCCTTGAAAAAGATATTGCATCATAACAGTCATTTCTCCGAATTGTCCACCAAGGACCTCTTGAATTTGGCGTGCGAGCATTGGATCTGGCTTGTCTACTTTTACTTCAAATTGTAATTCCTTTTGATGACGAAACACATATATCTCCTCCTTTTGGTTAAGCAGTTACGCTAATGAAGTACCCCTAGTTTATTTGAAGTAAACGACGTGCTAAAAATTGGCAAAAAAAACGAGCCCCTTAGCAAGGCTCATCATTTATCAATGGACTCTTCATGCCCATCGGTTTTATAGGTTTCTTCCGTAAGTTTATTTTCGGTTTTTTCTTTTTCATATTCCTTACGGATTTTTCCGCATGTTATACATTCGCCGCTATAATAATAGCTGTATTTATGGTACTTGCGGATAGCGCAAATAACTGATCCAAAAAGCATATGTAACACAACTCCTTTACATATAAATTGTACAATAAAGACAATGAAGCGAAGATTAAATAAAAGTGACACAACAAGACAGATAGATGACAGAAGCGCTCTTTCTTTACTGATAGAAAACAATATGACGATATGTCTTGGGAGTCTGTTAAAAAAGAAACAACAGTGTAATATCATCTTTGCTCGGTTCATAAATTTCTTTTCTTGTCTTGGTTAATACTAATAAGTATCTGCAAAAAAGAAGCCGTGAAAAGGAGAAGTAAAGATGAAAAAACCATTTAACATATATAAAAACTCCGACATGAGGATACCACTTATCTATTTGATCATTTCTGCATGCTGGGTTTTGTTCTCATCCTATATACTCACCTATTTCACTGGCGATTTGCGCAATTTAGCTTCCTATGAAATGTTAAAGGGTTGGATATTCATCTGTGTGACGAGTGGTATTCTATACATACTTATAAGAAGAGAGCGAATTCGAAATGAGCAATCAAACAGAATGCGCTTAAATGCTGAATTCAAATTTAGGACATTGGTTGAGGAATCGCTTTTAGGGATTTATATCCTGCACGAGGGAAGATTTGCTTATATTAATACTACCTTTCTTGACCTAAGTGGCTACAGCAGCAAAGAACTGCTGCAAATGCCTTTTTCTGACCTGATTTTGCCCTTGCAAGAAGGAAATGAAGTAGGCCTTTACAATAATAGGGCAGAGCTGCAGCTTAAGAAAAAGGATGGTACTATGCTTGACGTTGTTGTTCTGTCCCATAAAGTAAGTGTGATACATAATGACGCTCCCGCGATTATGGGGTCTATTTTAGATAATACAGAGAAGCGTAAATACCAAAGGAAATTAGAGAGACTGGCGTTCTATGACCCATTAACAAATCTGGCAAATCGCCGGATGCTTTCCCAATCATTTGAGGAAGCTTTATTAAATGCTAGTGTAGAAAAGGGGAAGCTAGCATTGTTATTTATCGACTTAGATCACTTTAAAGGAATCAATGACAGCATTGGTCACGATATGGGTGATAAGGTGCTAAAGGGACTTGCAGAAAGAATTGTCAATTGTATACCGGAACGAGGACTTGTTTCACGATATGGTGGAGATGAGTTTACTGTGATGATTCCAGACATTCATTCCGAACAAGAGGGCGTAGTTATTGCCAATGATTTAATAACGACATTTAATGAGCCGTTATATATTGAAAACCAGCAATTTTATATTACATTAAGCATTGGCATTGCCATTTTCCCTGAGCATGGGGAAGAGCTGGAGACGCTTGAAAAGAATGCCGATATCGCGATGTACTTTGCCAAGGAAAAGGGACGGAACAATTCACAGCTGTTCACAAAAAGTATGAGGATATTTATGGTTGAAAAGCTTCACCTCCAGCATGAGCTAAGAAAGGCGATTGAACATATTGATAACCATTTCTTCTTAGTCTATCAGCCTAAAATTGATGTTGTGGCAAATAAGGTATTAGGTGTAGAGGCATTGCTGCGCTGGAAGCATCCTGAGGCTGGTTTGATTTCACCAGCACGATTTATTCCTATTGCAGAAGAAATGGGAACGATTAATGCACTAAGCAAGTGGGTCATGAATAAAGCGAGCAGGCAGTTGAGAAGCTGGAATGAAAAGGGAATTAAAATGTCAATTTGCGTTAATGTTTCTCCATTATTATTTCAGCAAGCCGATTTTGTGGAGAGCACTCTTCTCGCAATAGAAGAGGCAGGAGTTGAACCATGTGATGTACAATTGGAGATTACAGAAAGTGTGCTGACCAATTATCTGGACGAGGCAATTGATAAGCTCAATCTGCTGAAGAGCAACGGACTGACTATTGCCATTGATGATTTCGGCACAGGCTACTCGTCTTTAAGTGTATTAAGGAAAATGCCAATAGACAGGTTGAAGATTGACCAGTCCTTTATAAGAGATTTGCAAAAGGACCAAGAGATTGTTGCATTAATTATTTCAATGGCAAACAAGCTTGGAATGCATGTAACCGCTGAAGGTGTGGAAACACTTGAACAGTGTAAGCAGCTTAAGGATTTACATTGTAGTGAAATGCAAGGCTATTTTTTCAGCAAACCGATTACAGCAGAAGAGATGGAAGGATACTTAAAGAGTCCGCCGATTTCAACCTCTATTTAAGGCTCTCATTATGAGAGCCTTTTGTTTGCTATATTGCAAACGAAAGAAGGAAATTAGGCTTTTTAAACGAAAGGTATGGAAAAAGAGGAACCTTTTTAACTTTGACACGTAAATAGACAGGTTTGAAAATTCCAAATAATAGCGAACTCATGTACAATAAAAATTAATACTATGAACAAATTGGGCACTTAGAAATAAGGAGGAATAGCAATGGGCGTAATGCTTAGCAAAGGCCAGAAAGTGGACTTAACGAAGTCCAATCCTGGTTTAAGCACGGTAACGGTTGGGTTAGGCTGGGACATCAATCAAATGGGAGCTAATTATGATTTAGATGCTTCTGCATTTTTGCTTGGAGGCAACAGCAAGGTTCTTAGCGATCAGGATTTTATTTTTTACAATAACCCGAATGGAGCGGGCGGTTCTGTCATGTACAGCGGTGATAACAGGACAGGTATGGGTCATCAAGATGATGAACAAATAAGAATAGACCTGAATAGAGTACCTCCTTCCATACAGCGTATTGCCTTCACAATTACCATACATAATGCTTATGAAAAAGGGCAAAATTTTGGACATGTTTCAAATGCATATGTAAGGATTGTAAATGAAGCCAATCAAACAGAACTAATTCGTTTTAATCTTGGCCGGGATTATACAGTAGAGACAGCAATCGTTGCTGCGGAATTATATCGCCATAACAGTGAGTGGAAGTTTAATGCAATCGGAAGCGGCTTTCAAGGCGGACTTGCTGCATTATGCAGGAATTTCGGAGTTACAGTTGATGATGAGCCAGCACCACAAAATTCTTTTGCTGCCCAGCCGCAAAGCTTTGCTCCGCCTGTACAAAATCAACCATATTACGATAACACGAACACCTACTCAAGTTCATTTCCAGCGAGCGGGGCAGGCTCTTTCGCTCCCTCCAGTCCGCCGCCAGCGCCAGCTTATGGACAAGCATCTGTTGGTGGTTATCAGCAGCAAGGGTACGGTCATAGCCAGCCACCAACAGGAGCTTATGGTGATGATAATATCGTCTGTCCTAGATGCAGCAGCACAAATGTTAGAACAGGTGAAAAGGGATTTGGCTTGGGAAAAGCGGCAATTGGCGGCTTAATACTTGGTCCAATTGGTTTGCTGGGAGGATTTATCGGCAAAAATCAGCTGAAGTTCACTTGCAATAGCTGTGGAAACAATTGGTCACCATCCAATACAGACTATGCAGAGTGGGGCAGGCAGCAAAAACAGCGAGCAAAGGAGCTGTTCATGCGCTTTAAAAGTCCTGATGTTCTTGATGCAGTTGTTGCGTCCTGTGCCCTTGTCAGCATGGCAGACGGCAGGCTTGATCCTGCTGAAGAACGGAAGATGATGGAATTTATCCATCAAAGCGAGGAACTGCGGGTATTTGATATAAACAAGGTCCAGCAGCAATTCAATCATTTTGTTAGAAGAATAGAATATGATCAAATAGTCGGCAGAGCAGAAGCCTTCAGAGCATTAGGAAAGGTTCGTTCAAAGCCGGAGGTTGCAAGACTTGTGGCAAGATACTGTATTTCCATCGGTTATGCTGACGGGCACTTCGACCAAAGAGAAAAACAAACGGTCGCAGAGATTTGTCAGGAGCTTGGCCTTAATCCGAACGAGTTCCTATCATAAGGTATAGATAAAAGTATTCAATGAATGGACGGCCATGGAGAAGTCGTGGTTGTCCATTCTGGCATTTATAAACTATTTCGGTTGCATGGAACTTTTTTATAGGAGGAGAAGCATGACGATTACAAGAGAAACTAATAGCAAGGTAAACAGCATCATTGAAAATATAGAAAAGGTAATGATAGGTAAGCGAGATGTTGCAGAGCTTAGCTTAATTGCCTTGTTAGCACAAGGGCATGTTTTGCTTGAGGATGTTCCCGGAGTAGGAAAAACAATGATGGTTCGTTCCTTAGCTAAATCAGTCGGGGCAAACTTCCGCAGAATTCAATTTACCCCCGATTTACTTCCATCTGATGTGACAGGTGTATCTATTTACAATCCGAAAGAAATGGAATTTCAGTTTCTGCCTGGACCGATTTTAGGAAATATCATTCTGGCAGATGAAATTAACAGAACCTCACCGAAAACCCAATCCGCTTTATTAGAGGCTATGGAGGAAAGCAGTGTGACGATTGATGGTGTTACACATCAATTGAAAAAGCCGTTCTTTGTTATGGCCACTCAAAACCCAATCGAATATGAGGGGACATACCCTCTTCCAGAAGCACAATTAGACCGTTTTCTGCTGAAAATGAAAATGGGCTACCCAACACATGAGGAAGAGATGGATGTACTTACTAGAGTGCAGACATCCGCTCCGATTGAAGAGCTTAGCAGTGTTGTTACATTAGAAGAGCTTATTATGCTCCAAGCTGAAGTGAAAAAGATATACGTTGATGCCACGATAAAAAAATATATTGTTGACCTTGCAGCTGAAACTAGAACACATCCAAATGTGTATTTAGGTGCAAGCCCCCGCGGTTCCATTGCTTTAATGAGGGCAGTTCAAAGCTATGCATTTGTGCAAGGCAGGGATTATGTTATTCCTGATGATGTCCAATACCTTGTTAAGGCTGTCTTTTCCCATAGAATTATCTTGAAATCAGAAGCTAAATTCGATGGAATTACGGCAGAGGATATTATGGATGAGATTATCGCTACAGTACAAGTTCCGGTTAGAAGGCTCGGTTCTTGATGAAAACATTATTAAGAAGAATGCTTAGCATTTGGAAGCTTCTCGTTTTGTTTTTATTAGCAGGAGCCGCATTTGCTTACGCCATGTTTCAAGGCGGATTTGTCAGCTGGTTTTTATTTTACAGCTTTCTCCCGTTTGCCATATATGGTGCGCTGCTTGCAATGTATCCATTAAAGGAGTGGAAGGCAGTAAGGAAAATTGCGAAGCATGAATACAATGCAATGGAATCAATGACAGTCGAACTAGAGCTGACAAGAAAATCGATGTTTCCACTGTTCTACCTGTTAGTAGAAGATAAATTCAGTGCTCCATTAAAGGAGAAGGCTTCCGGTAAAGTATTAATTTTCCCAGGGTTCAAAAAGCGGATTATCTTTACTTACCAAGTGGATGCCCTTCCAAGAGGTGAGCATTTGTTTAATAAGGTATCTGTTAAAACAGGAGATCCACTAGGATTGATGGAAAAGGAAGCTGCCATTGCTGTCCCTAGTCGGATTATTGTTTATCCAGTTTACGAGGAGCTTTCTTATAAGCCTTTCTCAACTCATTATGACCAAGGAGCAACAGTTTCAAAGGAGCGAGTTCAACGGGATACGACAATGGCAGTTGGGATTCGAGAATACCAGACTGGTGACAGGTTTTCTTGGATTAATTGGAAGGCAAGTGCCAAAAGAGATTCATTTATGACAAAGGAGTTTGAACAGAAGCAATCCCATGACATTCTTGTAGTGCTTGATTGTGAAAAGAGTAATGGATTTGAGTCACTTGTATCTTTTACTGCTTCTTTAATAAGAGGAATTATCCGCAAGGGTGCCCAAGTAGGCTTGCTGACGGTAGAAAAGGAACGCACCTCTTTTCCGATAAGAGGAGGGGAAGGTCAACGAAGCCTTCTGTTTCATCATTTAGCAAAGTGTGAGGATGAATCACCGCTTACTTTGGCGAATGTGCTCGATAATGAAATGTCCACACTGCAGCAGCAGGCAACTTTATTGATTACTACCACGAACTTAACGAAGCAACTCATTGAAAAGACAAGCTATCTTGCAAATAAACGTCAGCAAGTTGTTGTATTTCTCGTCAAGGAAGCAAATGAGAGTATGACACAGCAGGAAAGAAGCTTAAAAGCTGGGGCGTCATCAAGAGGTATAATCGTCATCCCAGTGTCAAAAGGGAGATTTAAAGAGGCATTTTTGGAGGTGGCAACTAGTTGAGTTCTAATAGGTTACATACAGCAATATCTAATTTCATGCTGTATGTTCTTGGTTTTTTTCTAATATGGGAATGGCTCCGGCCGATGGAGCAATTAACAAATACAGGGAATATCCTCGTGTTTATCTTATTCTTAATTCTCTCACTTGCTATGGCCTATTTGCGCTTTGCTCCCATTTTGAGTGGGTTAATTAAACTAGGATATATAATTTTTATTTTACAATATTTATACTATGAAAATTCCTTTTTAACCTTTAGCTGGATTGGGCCATTTATGGCGGAAATGATCGATAATATCGCTATTTTATTTGATACGAATTGGCCTGATTTGACTGATATGTTTAAGAGTTTACTCTTTTTTATATTGCTGTGGTTAATGTCTTATTTAATAGACTATTGGCTAATTAAGCGGAGAAGAATTTTCACTTTCTTCTTATTGACGATGGTTTATATAACAGTTCTTGATACATTTACTCCCTATAATGCATATGCAGCAATTATAAGGACAACAATTATTGGGTTTACAGCAATGGGGATGCTGACATTCTACCGGATGCGAGACAAGGAGAATATTACAGGCAGCAAGTTTCTCGCCTTGAAGTGGATTGCACCACTACTATTATTTGTTTTTGCGAGTACGGCGATTGCATTTGCTGCACCGAAAGCAGACCCTTTATGGCCAGACCCTGTTCCATTCATCCAAACAATTGGTGACAAAGGCGGAGGGGAAGGCACCGGCACCGGACCACATCGAGTTGGTTACGGTGTTGATGATTCAAGACTTGGAGGAGACTTTTTGCCTGACGATACAGTCGTGTTTCAAACAGAGGTACAATCTCCCCATTATTGGAAAGTAGAGACGAAAGATAGTTATACAGGCAAGGGCTGGGTTCAATCAGAAGCAGCGGTCGAAATGAATGGGCAAGATTTTCAAAGAATCGAAGGGGCGGGAGATATTCCGTTTGTCGCATTTGAAAGTGGAGACAGTGTGGCAACAGAAGAAAAGGAAAGTAAGGTTCAATTTGTAGAGCCATTCGATTATTTGCTGTATCCATTAGGTGCAAAAGGAGCAATTTCAACAATGGATGCAATGATGATAGTCGAAACTGGAAATGAACGAATTTCCTTCGATTATCCAGTTAATTCTTATTCCGTTACATATGACGAGCCTGAGTACAGCTTAGATGCATTGACAAATGCTGATATGGAAGGATATTTACGGGGAAATCAAGAGTTTGCAGCAAGATATACGCAGCTGCCGGAAAACCTTCCACAGAGGGTAATTGATTTAGCAAATGAAATTACACAGGATGAAGAGAATGTTTTTGCTAAAGCAAGAGCGATTGAGAATTATTTTTCTGCCAACGGCTTTGTCTACAGCCAAAGCGATGTTGCAATACCAGCGGATGATGAGGATTATGTTGACCAATTTCTATTTGAAACAAAGATAGGTTATTGCGACAACTATTCAACATCTATGGTCGTTATGCTCCGTGCTCTCGATATACCTGCAAGATGGGTAAAAGGATTCACCGAAGGAGAGCTTATCCAACAGGAGAACAACATAAGTGAATATGATGTAACAAATAATAATGCCCATTCCTGGGTAGAGGCATATTTTCCTGGAACTGGCTGGGTAACCTTCGAGCCAACACAAGGATTTTCAAACGAAAACACATTTGTGAATGACGTCAGAAATGAAGCCGACACAGATACCGAGGAAACAGACCAACCACAGCAGGAGGAACAGGAGCAAACCGAAGCAGACCAAACTCCTCAACAGGAAACAACTGCATCAGATCAGTCCGAGCAATTCTCCTTTGGCAAGTGGTGGAGTGCATTCAAAGCCTTTGCTGCAGATAAGTGGCAATGGATAGCTGGCTTCGCTGCCTTCCTGTTAGCGATAAGCTGGTTGCTGTTCTGGAAAAGACATAAATGGCTTCCTTATTACTATCTATGGAAATTTAAAAGAGGAAAAAATAGTACTGATTTTGAAGCAGCTTACTTAACTCTACTCAAGTTGCTAAAGCTCTCAGGCTGGGGCAAACAAGAGAACATGACATTACGCGAATATGCCAAATACATTGACCATGTATTAGACTCAAGTGATATGGCTGTACTGACTGCTAAATACGAGGAATTACTGTATAAAGGCAGGCGACAGGATATGGACTGGAGTGAGTTAAAAGCATTATGGGAAAGGCTGGTCAGAAAGACAGCAGCTTAATGTAAAAAGGAAGGGAACACATCGTAATGGATGGTGTTCCCTTCCTTTTTTAATAGACTTCATTCAGCTAATTTTGGATTGACCGCAAAACTATTGTGAGTTGGAGTTAAAGATTCCTTGGAAAATAGTCTGCTTAACTTTTTGCCCTCCTTTATAGGGAATTCCATGTAATCCTGAGGATTATCTAAGGATGTTTTTAAAATTCTCATTTTTGTGCCAGCCTTTTCAAAGGAATTCCCCAAACTAACATAGTAGTCGATAAAGGAAAGGTTCCGGTTCTTTCTTGCCTGTTAATGAGAGTGTTTACACAATAAAGTTCACAGGATTGCCTATATTCTGATTTGTATTTAAAAATGTTGGTTAAGTCACCTTTCAAAGGCTAATTTCAAATTAAAGAAATTTGTATAAAAGGTGCTACAGTATAAGGAATAAAGGGGTTTGGTGAATTGTGTGAAAATTTAATCAAAACAACAACATCTTGACCAGCAATTCGACATGTTGTTACAATGTTCTAAACTAATAAATTTCCTTCATATATCCTCGATGATATGGTTCGAGAGTCTCTACCGGGTCACCCTAAAGGATCCGACTATGAAGGCAGATGGGTCTTATTTTTATATGGTGTGTGAAAACCATTGTAATAGTTAAAGACTAGAAATCTGCCTTCGTTTTTATTTGAGGCCGAATTCTAGTCTTTTTTATATGAAGAAATCCTTTTTTGCAGCTATAAAGTAGTTTTTTAACGTTTTTTGCGATTGCCACTCAATTTATAGCATGAATAAGCAAAAATTAGAAAAAATAGTAACAATAAGCTTTTTAATAGATTAATGAGGTGAATAATATGGGGAAAACAAGCATTCAAGACCAACAAATGATTGTCGTTCTTGATTTCGGCAGTCAGTATAATCAATTAATCACAAGAAGAATTAGGGAATTTGGCGTTTACAGTGAGCTTCACCCACATACAATCACAGCAGAGGAAATTAAAGCATTGAATCCAGCGGGAATTATCTTCTCTGGTGGACCAAACAGTGTTTATGATGAGAATGCATTTGGCTGTGACGAACGTATTTTTGAACTTGGTTTACCTATCTTCGGTATTTGCTACGGTATGCAGTTGATGACAAAGCATTTCGGCGGTAAAGTGGAAAAAGCGAAGCATCGTGAATACGGTAAAGCAGAAATCAAAATTGAAAACAGCACAAAGCTTTTCTCTGATTTGCCAAGTGAGCAAATTGTGTGGATGAGCCATGGTGATCTTGTTGTCGAGCAGCCTGAAGGATTTACAGTTGACGCAATTAACCCTTCTTGCCCAATTGCTTCTATGAGCAATGAGGAAAAAGGTCTTTATGCAGTACAATTCCATCCAGAAGTACGCCATTCCGTATACGGAAATGAACTGCTGAAAAACTTTGTTTTCGGTGTTTGTGGATGTAAAGGTGACTGGTCTATGGAAAACTTCATTGAAATCGAAATGGAGAAAATCCGTCAAACAGTTGGAGACAAAAAAGTTCTTTGCGCACTTAGCGGCGGAGTAGATTCTTCTGTAGTTGCTGTTCTTATCCATAAAGCAATCGGCGATCAATTGACATGTATCTTCGTTGACCACGGTCTATTGCGTAAAGGTGAAGCAGAAAGTGTTATGAAGACTTTCACAGAAGGCTTCCATATGAACGTAATCAAAGTGGATGCTAAAGAACGTTTCATGTCTAAACTAGAAGGTGTCAGCGATCCAGAGAAAAAACGTAAAATCATCGGTAACGAGTTCATTTACGTATTCGATGATGAAGCAAGCAAGCTAGAAGGAATCGACTTCCTTGCACAAGGAACACTTTACACAGATATTATCGAAAGTGGTACAGCAACTGCGCAAACTATCAAGTCCCACCACAATGTTGGCGGTCTTCCAGAAGATATGCAGTTCCAATTAATCGAGCCATTGAACACATTGTTTAAGGATGAAGTAAGAGCATTAGGTTCAGAGCTTGGTATAGCTGATGAAATCGTTTGGAGACAGCCATTCCCAGGTCCTGGTCTTGGTATCCGTGTATTAGGGGCAATCAGCGAAGATAAGCTGGAAATCGTTCGTGAATCTGACTATATCCTGCGTGAAGAAATTAAAAAAGCAGGCCTAGACCGCGATATTTGGCAATACTTCACAGTGCTGCCTGACATCCGCAGCGTTGGTGTAATGGGCGACGCACGCACATACGATTACACAATCGGTATCCGTGCAGTTACATCTATCGATGGTATGACATCTGACTGGGCGCGTATCCCATGGGAAGTGCTTGAAGTCATTTCAACAAGAATCGTTAACGAAGTGGATCATGTTAACCGCGTCGTTTATGATATTACAAGTAAGCCACCAGCAACTATTGAGTGGGAATAAGAGTAAAGAGCTAGAAATCCTTTGTAAGGGCTTCTAGCTCTTTTTATATTCATCTGCAACCAATCTAAATGATTTTATATTGATTTACTCATGATTCAAGAGAAATAATTAATAATGAAGCGTGAGAGTGGCGGAGTGCGTGAGTCCTAATAGGGTGTACTTTAACGAACTGAGCAAATTTTTTCACATGAATTTGGACACGTTTTAGGATTGGCGCATATGACTAGCACAAGTGCTAATGCTGGAAAAGTATTGATGAGAGGTGCCTTCCCTAGAGCTATTGGACCTACTAAAGATGAACTGAATACGATAACAAAACTATATAAATAAAGAGAGTATCAATATGAAAAAATGGTTAATAATCTCATCTTTTTTTCTTTTAGGTGTTACAGCTTGTTCTAGTAATCAAGCAACTGATATAAGAGAAGATAAAGATATTAAAGCAGAGCAAAGCGAAAAATCTAATCTTAGTTTCAAAAAAAGAGAACCTAGATCAACTAGAATAGATATTACAAATGAAGATGGCTATCAAGTAAGCTCTGCCGAAGCTTCAATGGTTGATAGTTTTGAATCTGTCGAACAATTGGATCAACGTTCTGACTTAAATATTGAAGGACAAGTTATTTCTAATGAATATGTTACCTATGATGATATTCCCTTTACAATTTCAAAAGTAAAGATTATTGATATCATTGGTAAAACTGAAGAAGATTTTGTAATTGGAGATACTATAAAAGTAGTACAAACTGGCGGTTTATATGTCCAACATGATGTGGGTGGAGATGAAAAAATATCCCGATTCCTTATCATTCACAGGGAATTTAGGGGTTACAACAGATGATAAGAAATATGCGCTGTTAATTTGGCCATCTTTTTTCGGTAAAACAGAATATGGATTGCAGCTTGTAGATGAAAAGAATGAGATGCACTCTATTACGATAAATAAAAATACACAGGCAATAAATGAGGAATATCGTGATTTAATTAAGCATAATAAAGAAACAATAAATATATTGTTTAATAAAGCCGCGAAAATGTGGAAGGACATATAGCGGCTTTTTTGTTTGAATAAGAATAAAAGATGAAAGAGCACACCGAAATTACAATAAAGATATATGTAAGTGTCTCGGCATTTTAAGATAGAATTATGTACATTTTTAATCCTGTTTTTTTTTATTGTATCTTTACAAGTGGATATATCTTAGGATAAAATACCAAAATGTATAAGAGAACACGAACATTAGCACCCGAAAAACAAGCGAACGTTTACAAAAAAATATCCACTTAATGTTCGTATTTTGTATTGACGAAAAGCTACCGTGCTGATAAACTAAGTTTGCAACTAAAGAAATACTCGTATAATTATGGGGGATATGGCCCAAAAGTTTCTACCGAGCTACCGTAAATAGCTTGACTACGAGGTAAGTGTATATAAAGGGATACGCAATAGAACTCTTTTTCTTTTTTATCTAATCCCTGTTATATTTCACAAACCCTAGTCAACGCTCCTACGATAATGGAGTGTTTTTTTGTTCTTATAGAGTTGGAACATGAAAGGGGAAAAAAGAATGAAAAAGTTTTTTAAATTTGAGGAACTAGGAACGAACTACCGTAAGGAATTTGTCGGTGGATTCACTACTTTCCTAGCAATGGCATATATTTTGGCGGTTAACCCATTTACATTGACTTTAGGCGATGTAGCGGACCTGCCGGCAGCACTTCGAATGGACTATGGTGCTGTATTCGTAGCAACAGCATTGGCAGCAGCAATCGGTTCACTTATTATGGGGCTGTTTGCTAATTATCCAATCGCACTTGCACCTGGTTTAGGGTTAAATGCATTTTTTGCTTATACAGTTGTTTTAACACAAGGTGAGCCTTGGGAATACGCATTGGCAGCAGTCTTTATTTCAAGCTTCTTCTTCCTGCTGTTAACGATTACTGGGCTTCGTGAAAAATTAATAAATGCAATACCAGTTGAATTAAAGCTCGCAGTTGGTGCGGGAATCGGTTTGTTTATTACATTCATTGGATTGCAAAACGCTGATATTATCATCGACAATCCTGCAACATTGGTTCATATTGGTGATTTATCACAGCCTAGCACATTACTTGCAATCTTCGGGATTTTCGTAACAATCATTCTAATGGTTAGGAAGATTCATGGCGGTGTATTCTACGGAATGGTTATCACTGCCGTTGTAGGGATGATTTTTGGTGTTATTGATGCTCCATCAGGTGTTGTCTCAGCAGTACCAAGCTTAGAGCCGACATTTGGTAAATTGTTCTCTGCTTTCGGAGACGGAGCTTTCTACACACAAAGCATGCTTGTTGTTATTTTGACTTTCTTATTCGTAGATTTCTTTGATAATGCAGGTACATTGGTAGCTGTAGCAAACCAAGCAGGACTAATGAAAGACAATAAATTGCCAAGAGCAGGTAAAGCGTTGTTTGCAGATTCTATCGCTTCTATGGTAGGTTCTATCTTCGGTACATCAACAACAACTTCTTTTGTTGAATCATCTGCTGGTGTTGCAGCAGGGGCTCGTTCAGGATTTGCATCTATTGTTACAGCAGGATTCTTCTTGCTTTCCTTGTTCTTCTTCCCATTGTTGGAGGTCGTAACATCAGCTGTCACTACACCAGCACTTGTTGTAGTAGGAATCTTGATGGTTTCTTCATTAGGAAAAATTGATTGGACTAAGTTTGAAATCGCAGTGCCTTCTTTCTTAGTAGTCGTATCAATGCCATTAACATACAGCATTGCGACAGGTATTGCCGTTGGATTCATTTTCTACCCAATCACAATGCTTTTGAGTGGCCGTAGAAAAGAAATCAACCCGATTATGTACATTTTCTTTGCAATCTTTGCGCTATACTTCGTATTCTTGCAATAGGATATTCATTTTTAAGGCTGCTATTTTTAGCAGCCTTTTGTATTTTTTCGTTGACTTACAAGTTTTACTTTAATAACATTGAATTACCTAGAAGTCTTTCGAAGTGAGGAAAAAGACATGCCGAATTTGCTAGTAAAAAAAGCGCTTAATAATAATGTGCTAATTGGTGAGCATCCTTCATATGGAGAAGTTGTGCTTATTGGAAAAGGGATAGGCTTCAATCGGAAAAACGGTGATACTATTGATGCAGATGTAGTTGAGAAACTGTTTGTACTTCGAAATGAGAAGGAACAGATGAACTACCTGAAACTCCTTCCTCAAGTAGACAACGATTTGCTAGACGTTATTATCTCCTCGATTGAGCTTATTAAAAGCAAAACAAATACAAAGCTTAATGAGCATATACATGTTGCATTAACAGATCATATCATGTTTGCAGTTTCGAGACTGTCGAATGGGCTAGTGTTGAATAATCCGTTTTTAATTGAAACGAAGGCGCTTTATCCATATGAATACAAGATTGCCGAGGATGTGGTGAAGCTTATTGGTGAACAGACAGAGATTAGTTTACCAGTAGGTGAAATCGGTTTCATCGCTCTGCATATTCACAGTGCGATGATGAATAGAAATCTATCGGAGGTTAATCAGCATTCCCAGTTGGTGACACACTTAGTTAATTTAATTGAGGAACAGCTTGATGTGCAAATTGATAAGGACAGCATAGATTATATGAGACTGGTGCGCCATCTCCGGTTTACAATTGAAAGAGTTCATCACGGGGAAAAAGTAGATGAGCCAGAAAAAATAACTTCCCTATTGAAAGCCGAATATCCACTGTGCTATAATCTCTCATGGAAGCTCATTAAGGTTATGCAACAAACATTAAGAAAACCAGTATTTGATGCGGAAGCGGTGTATTTAACAATGCATTTGCAGCGTCTTCAAAAGAAGGTTAAATAGTTATTATCTTATAAACGTGTTACTGATTCGATCAGGCATGAGTGAAAAAGATGATTGATAAGAGTTTTTTAGGGGAATCTAACCCTGAATAACTTTTTCAGTTACTTTTTTATTCATGCCTTTTTTGTTTTTATGATAACGTTTTATGGGCTAAGGAAATTAAAGAAAGTAGGGGGAACAAAATGTTTAAACAGATTTTCGGTGTTTTGCAAAAAGTCGGAAAAGCACTTATGCTTCCGGTTGCATTATTGCCAGCTGCTGGTATTTTACTTGCGCTAGGTAATGCGCTTCACAATGAAGCGTTGTTAGACATTGCTCCGTTTTTAGATAATAGTGGAGTATCTATGGTAGCATCCGTTATGGAAAATGCGGGTAATATCGTATTCAGCAACCTGCCGCTGTTGTTTGCAGTTGGTGTTGCAGTAGGATTATCTGGTGGTGAAGGTGTTGCCGGGCTTGCTGCTATTATTGGTTACTTGATCATGAACGTAACAATGGGTACTGTTAAAGGCTATACAGCTGAATCTGTTAACGGTATCGATATTGCTAACGTACTTGGTATTCCAACACTTCAAACTGGGGTGTTCGGTGGTATTATCGTCGGTATACTTGCTTCCATGCTTTACAATAAATTTTATGAAATTGAATTGCCATCATATTTAGGATTCTTTGCTGGTAAACGTTTTGTGCCGATTATTACAGCGGCATCTGCAGTTATCCTTGGTTTGCTAATGGTATTAATCTGGCCGCCAATTCAATCAGGTCTTAATGCCTTCTCACAAAACATGGTTAATGCAAACTTAACTGTTTCAGCACTTATCTTTGGTATCATTGAACGTTCATTGATTCCATTTGGTCTTCACCATATCTTCTATTCTCCATTCTGGTATGAATTTGGACAATACACAACTGCTGCAGGTGATGTAGTACGTGGTGACCAACGTATCTTTATGGCAGAAATTAAAGACGGTGTACAAAACTTGACTGCTGGTACTTTCATGACAGGTAAATTCCCATTCATGATGTTCGGTTTACCAGCTGCTGCTCTTGCGATTTATCATGAAGCTCGCCCAGAAAGAAAAGCGGTTGTTGGTGGTTTAATGGCATCAGCTGCATTGACTTCTTTCTTAACAGGTATTACTGAGCCATTAGAATTCTCATTCTTATTCGTTGCACCAGTTCTTTTCGGTATTCACGCAGTATTTGCAGGTCTATCATTCATGACAATGCAACTATTGAATGTTAAGGTTGGTATGACTTTCTCTGGTGGTTTGATTGACTATGTACTATTCGGATTAATCAACCCACAAACAAACGCTTGGATTATTATTCCAGTTGGTTTAGTGTTTGCACTTATCTACTACTTCGGTTTCCGTTTCGCGATCCGTAAGTTTAACTTGAAAACTCCTGGACGTGAAGATGAAACACAAGAAGAAGAAACAACAGGGGGAGCAACTAGCGACCTTCCGTACGAAGTGTTAGAAGCTATGGGTGGACAAGAAAACATCGCTCACCTTGATGCATGTATTACAAGACTTCGTGTATCAGTTAATGATATTAAAGATGTTGATAAAGATCGTTTGAAAAAGCTTGGTGCTGCTGGAGTCTTAGAAGTCGGCAACAACATTCAAGCAATCTTTGGTCCTCGCTCTGAAACAATTAAAGGGCAAATGAGAGATATTATGAGTGGTAAAAGACCACGTCCGGCTGCAACGCCTTCTATGGATAAAGAAGTACAGCAACAAATTGAAGACGTAAATCCAAATGCCCTTAAAGGTGATTTTGATGGTGATGATTCACTAGTTTCACCTATTAAAGGACAATTGGTGCCAATCACAGAAGTTCCAGATCCGGTTTTTGCTGGAAAAATGATGGGTGATGGTTTCGCAGTTATTCCATCTGAAGGTACAGTTGTATCTCCTGTTGATGGAAAAATCGTAAACCTGTTCCCGACTAAACACGCAATCGGCATCATGGCAGATTCAGGCCGTGAAATCCTTATCCACTTCGGTATTGATACAGTGAAACTGAAAGGGGAAGGGTTCGAAACTCTAATAGGGGAAAATGACGTTGTTAAAAAAGGTCAGCCTCTATTGAAAGTAGACTTGGATTACATTAAAGAAAACGCAACTTCAACAATAACGCCAATCATCTTTACTAATTTAGCTGAAGGTGAATCTGTACAGATTAACAAACCAGGCAATGTTGACTTAAAAGAAGAAGAAATTATTTCTATCGTGAAATAAGCTATTAGTGAGCCTGGCTTTTATAAGCCAGGCTCACTTTTTATATATAATAGAAGAAAGTGATTTGGTATTATTTTTTTTGAAGTATTTGTTGACTTATAGAAACTAAGGTGATATTATATGAAAACAGCCTAATTGAAGCGTTTTTATTTTATTAAAATAAAATATTGACTTTAATGGAAAGTGCTGTTATTATTTAAAAAGTCACTTCTAACAGTGATTGTAAAAATTGCTCTTTGAAAACTGAACAAACAAACGTCAACAATAATCGTTTTTATAACTTCGTTATAGAAACAAAAACAAGTAACAAAAAGCTAGAGTTTAGCAATGAGCTAATCTTACTCTTTATCGGAGAGTTTGATCCTGGCTCAGGACGAACGCTGGCGGCGTGCCTAATACATGCAAGTCGAGCGGACTTAAAAAGCTTGCTTTTTAAGTTAGCGGCGGACGGGTGAGTAACACGTGGGCAACCTGCCTGTAAGACTGGGATAACTTCGGGAAACCGGAGCTAATACCGGATAATCCTTTTCTACTCATGTAGGAAAGCTGAAAGACGGTTTACGCTGTCACTTACAGATGGGCCCGCGGCGCATTAGCTAGTTGGTGAGGTAACGGCTCACCAAGGCGACGATGCGTAGCCGACCTGAGAGGGTGATCGGCCACACTGGGACTGAGACACGGCCCAGACTCCTACGGGAGGCAGCAGTAGGGAATCTTCCGCAATGGACGAAAGTCTGACGGAGCAACGCCGCGTGAGTGATGAAGGTTTTCGGATCGTAAAACTCTGTTGTTAGGGAAGAACAAGTACGAGAGTAACTGCTCGTACCTTGACGGTACCTAACCAGAAAGCCACGGCTAACTACGTGCCAGCAGCCGCGGTAATACGTAGGTGGCAAGCGTTGTCCGGAATTATTGGGCGTAAAGCGCGCGCAGGCGGTCCTTTAAGTCTGATGTGAAAGCCCACGGCTCAACCGTGGAGGGTCATTGGAAACTGGGGGACTTGAGTGCAGAAGAGAAGAGTGGAATTCCACGTGTAGCGGTGAAATGCGTAGAGATGTGGAGGAACACCAGTGGCGAAGGCGACTCTTTGGTCTGTAACTGACGCTGAGGCGCGAAAGCGTGGGGAGCAAACAGGATTAGATACCCTGGTAGTCCACGCCGTAAACGATGAGTGCTAAGTGTTAGAGGGTTTCCGCCCTTTAGTGCTGCAGCAAACGCATTAAGCACTCCGCCTGGGGAGTACGGCCGCAAGGCTGAAACTCAAAGGAATTGACGGGGGCCCGCACAAGCGGTGGAGCATGTGGTTTAATTCGAAGCAACGCGAAGAACCTTACCAGGTCTTGACATCTCCTGACAATCCTAGAGATAGGACGTTCCCCTTCGGGGGACAGGATGACAGGTGGTGCATGGTTGTCGTCAGCTCGTGTCGTGAGATGTTGGGTTAAGTCCCGCAACGAGCGCAACCCTTGATCTTAGTTGCCAGCATTCAGTTGGGCACTCTAAGGTGACTGCCGGTGACAAACCGGAGGAAGGTGGGGATGACGTCAAATCATCATGCCCCTTATGACCTGGGCTACACACGTGCTACAATGGATGGTACAAAGGGCAGCAAAACCGCGAGGTCGAGCCAATCCCATAAAACCATTCTCAGTTCGGATTGTAGGCTGCAACTCGCCTACATGAAGCTGGAATCGCTAGTAATCGCGGATCAGCATGCCGCGGTGAATACGTTCCCGGGCCTTGTACACACCGCCCGTCACACCACGAGAGTTTGTAACACCCGAAGTCGGTGGGGTAACCCTTTTGGGAGCCAGCCGCCTAAGGTGGGATAGATGATTGGGGTGAAGTCGTAACAAGGTAGCCGTATCGGAAGGTGCGGCTGGATCACCTCCTTTCTAAGGAAAATGGATTTATTCCATTCATAGATTGTTGATAGTTTGTTGTTCAGTTTTGAGGGAGCAATTCCTCATGATATAAAATTGTTCTTTGAAAACTAAATCATATAGAAGAAAAACCAAGATTAAACCGAGTAATCGCCATCTTAGATTCTCTATTAATTAGAGAAATTGAGGGTAAAGAGAAACGAGCAGGTCGAGGAAGCGACGGAGTGAGCACCGGAGCGTATGTGAGTACGTGAGGAGCACAGCGAAGAAGCTGACGAAGAGATGCGAAGTTTATCTTTAGCCGAATCAAGTTAAGTTAGAAAGGGCGCACGGTGGATGCCTTGGCACTAGGAGCCGATGAAGGACGGGACTAACACCGATATGCTTCGGGGAGCTGTAAGTAAGCTTTGATCCGGAGATTTCCGAATGGGGAAACCCGCTATCCGTAATGGGATAGCATCGTTACTTGAATACATAGAGTAACAGAAGGCAGACCCGGGGAACTGAAACATCTAAGTACCCGGAGGAAGAGAAAGCAAACGCGATTCCCTTAGTAGCGGCGAGCGAAACGGGATTAGCCCAAACCAAGAGGCTTGCCTCTTGGGGTTGTAGGACACTCTACATGGAGTTACAAAGGAACGGGGTAGATGAATAGGTCTGGAAAGGCCAGTCACAGAAGGTAAAAACCCTGTAGTCGAAACTTCGTTCCCTCCTGAGTGGATCCTGAGTACGGCGGGACACGAGAAATCCCGTCGGAAGCAGGGAGGACCATCTCCCAAGGCTAAATACTCCCTAGTGACCGATAGTGAACCAGTACCGTGAGGGAAAGGTGAAAAGCACCCCGGAAGGGGAGTGAAATAGATCCTGAAACCGTGTGCCTACAAGTAGTTAGAGCCCATTAATGGGTGATAGCGTGCCTTTTGTAGAATGAACCGGCGAGTTACGATTACATGCAAGGTTAAGTTGAAGAGACGGAGCCGCAGCGAAAGCGAGTCTGAATAGGGCGATAGAGTATGTGGTCGTAGACCCGAAACCAGGTGATCTACCCATGTCCAGGGTGAAGTCCAGGTAACACTGGATGGAGGCCCGAACCCACGCACGTTGAAAAGTGCGGGGATGAGGTGTGGGTAGCGGAGAAATTCCAATCGAACTTGGAGATAGCTGGTTCTCTCCGAAATAGCTTTAGGGCTAGCCTCAAGGTAAGAGTATTGGAGGTAGAGCACTGTTTGGACTAGGGGCCCCCATCGGGTTACCGAATTCAGACAAACTCCGAATGCCAAATACTTATCCTTGGGAGTCAGACTGCGAGTGATAAGATCCGTAGTCAAGAGGGAAACAGCCCAGACCACCAGCTAAGGTCCCAAAGTATACGTTAAGTGGAAAAGGATGTGGAGTTGCTTAGACAACCAGGATGTTGGCTTAGAAGCAGCCACCATTTAAAGAGTGCGTAATAGCTCACTGGTCGAGTGACTCTGCGCCGAAAATGTACCGGGGCTAAACGTATCACCGAAGCTGTGGATTGACATCTATGATGTCAGTGGTAGGAGAGCGTTCTAAGGGCGTTGAAGCTAGACCGTAAGGACTGGTGGAGCGCTTAGAAGTGAGAATGCCGGTATGAGTAGCGAAAGATGAGTGAGAATCTCATCCACCGAATGCCTAAGGTTTCCTGAGGAAGGCTCGTCCACTCAGGGTTAGTCGGGACCTAAGCCGAGGCTGAAGAGCGTAGGCGATGGACAACAGGTTGATATTCCTGTACCACCTTATGAATCGTTTGAGCGATGGGGGGACGCAGGAGGATAGGGTAAGCGTGCTGTTGGATTAGCACGTCCAAGCAGTTAGGCTGGTAATGAGGCAAATCCCATTACCGTGAAGGCGGAGCTGTGACGGCGAGGGAAATATAGTACCGAAGTTCCTGATTCCACACTGCCAAGAAAAGCCTCTAGCGAGATTCAAGGTGCCCGTACCGCAAACCGACACAGGTAGGCGAGGAGAGAATCCTAAGGTGAGCGAGAGAACTCTCGTTAAGGAACTCGGCAAAATGACCCCGTAACTTCGGGAGAAGGGGTGCTCTTTTGGGTGCAAGCCCGAGAGAGCCGCAGTGAATAGGCCCAGGCGACTGTTTAGCAAAAACACAGGTCTCTGCGAAGCCGTAAGGCGAAGTATAGGGGCTGACACCTGCCCGGTGCTGGAAGGTTAAGAGGAGGGGTTAGCGTTCGCGCGAAGCTCTGAATTGAAGCCCCAGTAAACGGCGGCCGTAACTATAACGGTCCTAAGGTAGCGAAATTCCTTGTCGGGTAAGTTCCGACCCGCACGAAAGGTGTAACGATCTGGGCACTGTCTCAACGAGAGACTCGGTGAAATTATAGTACCTGTGAAGATGCAGGTTACCCGCGACAGGACGGAAAGACCCCGTGGAGCTTTACTGTAGCCTGATATTGAATTTTGGTACAGCTTGTACAGGATAGGTAGGAGCCTTGGAAGCCGGAGCGCCAGCTTCGGTGGAGGCATTGGTGGGATACTACCCTGGCTGTATTGACATTCTAACCCGCACCCCTTATCGGGGTGGGAGACAGTGTCAGGTGGGCAGTTTGACTGGGGCGGTCGCCTCCTAAAAAGTAACGGAGGCGCCCAAAGGTTCCCTCAGAATGGTTGGAAATCATTCGTAGAGTGTAAAGGCACAAGGGAGCTTGACTGCGAGACCTACAAGTCGAGCAGGGACGAAAGTCGGGCTTAGTGATCCGGTGGTTCCGCATGGAAGGGCCATCGCTCAACGGATAAAAGCTACCCCGGGGATAACAGGCTTATCTCCCCCAAGAGTCCACATCGACGGGGAGGTTTGGCACCTCGATGTCGGCTCATCGCATCCTGGGGCTGTAGTCGGTCCCAAGGGTTGGGCTGTTCGCCCATTAAAGCGGTACGCGAGCTGGGTTCAGAACGTCGTGAGACAGTTCGGTCCCTATCCGTCGTGGGCGTAGGAAATTTGAGAGGAGCTGTCCTTAGTACGAGAGGACCGGGATGGACGCACCGCTGGTGTACCAGTTGTCTTGCCAAAGGCATAGCTGGGTAGCTATGTGCGGAAGGGATAAGTGCTGAAAGCATCTAAGCATGAAGCCCCCTCGAGATGAGATTTCCCATAGCGTAAGCTAGTAAGATCCCTGAAAGATGATCAGGTTGATAGGTTTGAGGTGGAAGCATGGTGACATGTGGAGCTGACAAATACTAATAGATCGAGGACTTAACTAAAATGAAAAGCGGAAAAAGACCGCTTAAATCGGTAGGGTGTTGGAGCGCACGAATAGCAGTCGTAAGACTGTGTGTGAGTGAGTGAAACAGCCGTACGATTTGGCTTTTGAAGCTGGACAAAAGATTACTTGGTTCTTGCTTTTCTTCTTATATGATTTAGTTTTGAGAGAACAACTCATAAAAACATAATAGTCTGGTGGCGATAGCGAGAAGGTCACACCCGTTCCCATACCGAACACGGAAGTTAAGCTTCTCAGCGCCGATGGTAGTTGGGGGCTCTCCCCCTGTGAGAGTAGGACGTCGCCAGGCACCTTGAAAAGAGACAGCAGTCATTTGACTGCTGTCTCTTTTTTTGTCTTGTTCTTTTAAGCAATCAATCCTTTGTAATTTGTCTAAAGAAAACGCTTGCAAGATATAAGGAACTAGTTTATGATTTTCTTATCGAAACGTTTCGATAAAACAGATTAGGAGGAATCGAATGATGGGCTTGAAAAAGAAGTGGTTTATTTTCGGCATGACAGCTTTACTGGCACTTGGTTTATTGGCAGGTTGTTCACAAAAAAGCAGTTCAAGTGATTCTGATGTATTGACAGTCTGGGGAATGGGTGATGAGGTGAAGCAGCTTCCGAAAATGGCAGAGGAATTTACGAAGGAAACCGGGATTGAAGTGAAAATACAGTCCATTCCGTGGGCGAGCGCTCATGACAAGCTGTTAACGGCAGTTGCTTCTAAAAAAGGACCGGATGTACTGCAAATGGGTACAACATGGATGCCTGAGTTTCAGGCAGCAGGAGCTCTCGCTGATATGGGTGAATACATGAATAAATATCCGAATTTAAAACCAGATAACTTCTTTGAAGGCTCTGTTGAAACAACGCAATTCAATAGTAAATATTATGGTGTTCCGTGGGCTGCGGAAACCCGTGTCCTTTTCTATCGTACGGATATTCTTGAAGCAGTTGGATATAAAGAATCACCAAAGACTTGGGAGGAGCTTAAGGATGCTGCTAAAAAGCTATCTGAACGCGGTGAAAACATGTACGGACTTAATGTGGATGCAAAGGAACAAACGTTGGGGTTTATGTTTGCAAGACAGAATGGCTCTAATTTAGTCTCTGACGGGAAACCACAATTTAACGAAAAAGCATTTACAGAGGCGGTTTCTTATTTGAATGATTTTATTCAAAAAGGATATGCTCCAAAGGAGGATCTTGGAATGGATGTTTCCCAAACATTCTCAGGTGATGCAATTGTTCCAATGTTTATAAGCGGACCGTGGATGGTTAAGGCAGTGAATGATACAGTTCAAGGTATTGAAGGTAAATGGGCTACTGCGGTTCTTCCATCTGGTTCTGATAATAATCTGTCTAGCTTGGGTGGTTCGAATCTGACCATTTTTGAACACTCCAGTAAAAAGGATGAAGCAGCTCAGTTTATTGATTTCATGATGAAAAAGGAAAACCAGCTGAAATGGCTGGATTTAACTAATGCTATGCCCACAGTAAAGTCAGCATGGGAGGATGACAGATTGGCCAATGATCCATTATATGAGGTTTTCGGTCAACAAATGGAGGCATCCCGATCGATGCCATTATTGCCTGAGTTTGAGGAATTCGCGCAAAATTACTTAAAGCATTTTGAACAAATCTATTTAGGTGGAAAAAATGTTGAGAAGGAAATGGATGCCTTTAATAAAGAGACGGAGGAATTATTAAACAAGTAATGGATAAAAGAGGGTGGTTTAGACAGTGTAGTTATAATTAGCAGCAGTTTAAAACCCCTCTTTTTCTCAACAAAAGGGAGTGCTAGTACATGAGGAATTTTGTAAATAAAAGGGCACCTTATTTATTCATATCTCCTGCTTTACTTTTATTAATGATGTTTTCGTTAATACCTATTGTAGTAGCTTTTGTCATTAGTTTTACAGACATTAGCTTAGTAGGATTAGCGGATTGGTCGCAAATTAATTTTGTTGGTATAGATAATTATATAGATATTATAACGGACCCTCTCTTTTTAAAATCTATTGGTAATACGTTATTTTATGTAGTTATTGGTGTTCCGCTCGTGATTATATGCTCCTTAGGAATCGCTGTGTTAATCAATTTCGGCGAGAATAGTTTTTTTCAGTTTTTTAGGCTAATTTTTTATACTCCATCCATTACAAATGTTGTTGCTGTAGCTGTTGTGTGGAGCTACTTATATAATCCCAGCTTTGGCTTTCTTAACTACTTGCTATCATTGGCAGATTTCCCGTCAGTCCCGTGGCTGCAGCATCCAGTCATCGCGAAAATTTCATTAATAATTTTAGCCCTATGGCGTGCAATTGGCACGAATATGATTATTTTTTTGGCAGCTCTTCAAGGCATTCCAAAGGCATATTATGAGGCAGCTTCGTTAGATGGTGCTAATAAGTGGCAACAGCTGTTCAAGATTACAGTGCCTATGCTGAAATTCGCCATCTTTTTTGTGACGGTCACAACGATGATAGGCTGGCTGCAGTTTTTTGAGGAGCCGTTTATTATGACGAATGGAGGACCACTTGACAGTACTACCTCTGTATCGTTGTTTATCTATCGCAACGGTTTTCAATTCAGTAAATTTGGCTATGCAGCAGCAGGATCTTTCCTATTATTTATAGCGATAATAATCGTCACATTGATTCAATTTCGAATGCAAAAAGTGAAAAATGAGGAGTAAAAATAGGAGGGGAGAAAATGGATACAATACATAAAAAAACGAAGGCTGCCAAATGGATTGTTGCCATCATTCTTGCAGCAGGCGGTATACTGATGGTGCTTCCTTTCATTTGGATGGTGTTATCCTCACTAAAAACTGACACAGAGATTATGCAGTTTCCACCAACGATTTTGCCGCAGGATCCCACTATGGATAATTTTAAAGAACTATTCTCTGCTTTTAATTTTCTTGTTTATTTTAAGAACACAATGATTATCGTTATTTGTTCGTTTGGAGGACTTTTCCTTAATGCGATGGCAGGGTTCGGTTTTGCCAAGTATACCTTCAAAGGAAAAAACTTTCTTTTCTACATAGTGCTTGCGACCATGATGATTCCAGGGCAAGTTACCATGATTCCAGTGTATTTAATCTTGAATGCGATGGGATTAACGAATACAATGGCAGGAATTGTCCTTCCTGGTTTAGTAGGTGCGTTTGGAATATTTTTGTTTCGGCAGTTTATGTCAACAATATCAAATGAACTGTTTGAAGCAGCGAGGCTGGATGGTGCTAGTGAGTGGAAAATCTTTTGGAGGATAGTTCTTCCGGTTTCGCGCCCTGTTTTTGCCGTACAAGGTATACTAACCTTTATTGGTGCTTGGAATTCCTTCTTATGGCCGTTAATTATCGCCAATGATGAAAAATACTACACACTATCTGTCGGGCTGCAGCTGCTAAAAGGGCAATATGCAAGCAATTATGCCTTGCAAATGGCAGGTTCTACCTTCATGATTATCCCCATTATTATCGTATTTTTAGTGTTTCAGAAGTATATTTTGCAAGGCTTTAATGTATCTGGCTTGAAGTAATAGTAACAAAAATAGAAAAGGCTTAAAAGGAGATTTTCCTTCTAAGCCTTTTCTATTTTTGTCAACCCAACATATAAATAAGAAGAGATTTGTTTACAATTAAAAATAAAGGCAATTATAAAAAGAAACGCAAAACTATACGTGAAAAAAGGGTGATGGATTAATGCTGGAGAACAGTGTTACAATGGTCGTAATCATATTAGTCATCAATATTGTCTATGTGTCATTTTTTACAATAAGGATGATATTAACATTAAAGGGACAGAGATATATGGCTGCTTTTATCAGTACGATAGAAGTGGTAGTTTATGTAATTGGTCTTGGTCTGGTTTTGGATAATCTCGATCAGATACAAAATTTAATTGCATATGCAGTTGGTTATGGTATTGGTGTTATTGTAGGAATGAAAATAGAAGAGAAGCTTGCATTAGGATACATAACAGTTAATGTCATTACAAAAGAATATGACAGAGATTTACCGAAAGCTCTGCGAGAAAAAGGTTATGGAGTTACGAGCTGGGCTGCACACGGATTGGAAGGAGACAGAATGGCTCTGCAAATACTGTCGCCGCGAAAATATGAGCTAAAACTCTATGATACGATTAAAACTTTGGATCCAAAAGCGTTTATCATTGCCTATGAGCCGAAGACAATACATGGAGGTTTCTGGGTAAAAAGTGTTAAGAGAGGAAAATTATTTAATGGGCAAAAAAATGAAGTTTGAAGTGCTAGAGAATGAAACAATAAGTGAGTGTTTAGATAGGATTCAAAAGGAAGGCTACACTCCAGTGAAAAGAATAGAGAAACCTATCTTTAAAGAAACAATTGTAAACGGACAAAAATCATATGAGCCTGTAGCCAGCCAAGTTATTTTTGAAGCAGTGCAGTTGGAAGGGTAAATTCCGAACAATAAATATGATATTAGTATAATTGTTCGATTTTTGTGTTGACAACAGGTGAAAATGCTTGTTAATATGGTATTGAGTTAATGAATATTAGAAATGACTAACCAATAATTTAATAGCCCTCATATATAATGGGAATATGGCCCATACGTTTCTACCTGGCTGCCGAGAACGGCCAGACTATGAGGGAAAGCCGTAACGCCAGCAGAAAAGTTTGGGGGGATTTCCTATTCTTTTCAGATTATTTAAGCTCTGGACGGGTGCTTTCTCTCTATGTAGTAGAAGCATCTGGCAGGGCTTTTTATATGTAATAATTCAGGAGGCGAAATATGACTGCTCAAGTTGGCGTTATTATGGGAAGCAAATCAGACTGGGAAACAATGAAGCATGCCTGCGACATTTTAGATATGCTGGAAGTGAGTTATGAAAAGAAGGTTGTCTCTGCACACCGCACTCCAGATTTAATGTTTGAATATGCCGAGAGTGCAAGAGAGCGCGGGTTGCGTGCCATCATTGCAGGTGCAGGAGGTGCTGCTCACTTACCAGGAATGGTTGCAGCTAAAACAACGTTGCCTGTTATTGGCGTTCCTGTTCAATCACGAGCATTAAACGGTCTTGACTCCCTATTATCCATTGTGCAGATGCCTGGCGGTGTTCCTGTTGCAACAGTGGCGATCGGCAAAGCCGGTGCTACGAACGCCGGATTGCTTGCAGCACAGATAATAGCAGCCTTTGAACCGGAGTTAGCCGAAAGAATTGCCTCAATGAGAGAAAAAACAAGAAACGAGGTTTTGGAAAGTAGTGATGAACTTGTCTAACTCAGTGATTCTCCCAGGTCAAACTATTGGTATAATTGGTGGTGGGCAATTAGGCAGAATGATGGCATTAGCTGCGAAGGCACAAGGATATCGAATTGCTGTATTGGATCCAACAGAAGACTCACCGTGCGGCCAAGTTGCTGATTATAAGATCGTCGATGCTTATAACAGTATAGAAGGGATACAGCAACTGGCACAGATAAGTGATGTTATCACATATGAATTTGAAAATATTGATGCAGAAGGCTTGGATTGGCTTCAAACAAATGCATATGTGCCACAAGGGTCTTCGGTGTTGGAAATAACACAGGATCGGATTAGCGAAAAACAGGCGATTCAACAAGCAGGAGTTAAGGTTGCTCCATTTGAAGTAATTGAAAATGCAGCAGATTTAGAAGCAGCATTAGCAACGTTAGGCTATCCAGCTGTGTTGAAAACAGCTCGCGGAGGCTATGATGGAAAAGGGCAATATGTTATTCGTTCCAGCAATGAGGTAAAGGAAGCAGCAAAGCTGCTAACAAGCGGCAGATGTGTTCTGGAAAAGTGGATTCCATTTGAAAAAGAAATATCTGTGATAGTGACAAGAGGAACGAATGGGGAAAGTGCTGTATTTCCAGTAAGTGAAAACATTCATATCCATAATATTCTTCATGAATCAATTGTACCTGCAAGAATAAGCGACCATGCGAAAGAGAATGCAATAGCGAAGGCAGGAATTATTGCCGAGCATCTGCAGCTTGTCGGAACATTGGCCGTAGAAATGTTCTTATGCAGTAATGATGACATCTATATCAATGAGTTAGCGCCACGACCACATAACTCAGGGCATTATACAATAGAAGCATGTGAAACCTCTCAATTTGAGCAGCATATTAGAGCAGTATGCGGAGTGCCGCTTGGAAGCACGAAGTTATTGAGACCAGCAGTTATGGTTAATATATTAGGTGAACATCAAGCTCCTATTATCGATAAACTACCTGAGTTGCAAGACTGGAAAGTTCATCTTTACGGGAAACAAGAACCAAAGGAAAAGCGCAAGATGGGGCACGCAACATTACTGCGTTCTTCTGTCGAAATTGCCCTTGATGAAATAGACAGGTCTAATATTTGGAGCCTGCAAACAGAAAAAATCGGAGGATAAGAAATGATCGATCGTTACACAAGACCAGAAATGGGAAATATTTGGACTGAACAAAATCGTTTTCAAGCATGGCTTGAAGTGGAGATTCTAGCATGTGAAGCATGGGTAAAGCTAGGAGAAATTCCTGAAGAAGACGTTAAAAAAATTCGTGAAAATGCATCCTTTGACATTGCGCGTATTCAAGAAATAGAGCAAGATACACGCCATGATGTTGTTGCATTTACAAGAGCTGTTTCAGAAACATTGGGAGAAGAGCGTAAATGGGTTCATTACGGCTTAACTTCAACAGATGTTGTGGATACTGCATTATCTTACTTAATTAGACAGGCCAATGAAATCATTTTGAAAGACTTGGAAAACTTTATTGAAGTCTTGAAAAATAAAGCCGTTGAACATAAATACACAGTAATGATGGGGCGCACACACGGTGTTCATGCTGAACCGACAACATTCGGTTTGAAGCTTGCATTATGGCATGAGGAAATGAAACGCAATTTAGAACGCTTCAAGACTGCTGCTGCAGGTGTTGAATTTGGAAAGATTTCAGGAGCGGTTGGAACATATGCCAATATCGATCCTTTTGTTGAGCAATATGTATGTGAGCAGTTAGGGCTGCAACCAGCACCGATTTCCACACAAACATTACAGCGTGACCGTCATGCAGAATATATGGCATCAATTGCTTTGATTGCAACATCTATTGAAAAATTTGCTGTTGAGATTCGCGGACTGCAAAAGAGTGAAACAAGAGAAGTAGAAGAGTTTTTCGCAAAAGGTCAAAAAGGCTCTTCGGCAATGCCGCATAAGCGCAATCCAATCGGTTCTGAAAATATGGCAGGTCTTGCTCGTGTTATCCGCGGTTATATGATGACTGCTTATGAGAATGTGCCGTTATGGCATGAAAGAGATATCTCTCATTCTTCTGCTGAGAGAATTATTCTTCCAGATGCAACGATTGCCATCAACTATATGTTGAACAGATTCAGCAATATCGTTAAAAACTTGACTGTATTCCCTGAGAATATGAAGCGTAACATGGATCGCACTTTGGGCTTGATTTATTCGCAGCGAGTGCTGTTAGCTTTAATTGATAAAGGACTTACAAGAGAAGAGGCATACGACACAGTTCAGCCAAGAGCAATGGAATCATGGGAAAAGCAAGTTCCTTTCCGCGAATTGGTTGAAGGTGACTCTATCATTTCAGCAAAATTGACTACTGAAGAAATTGACGATTGCTTTGATTACCATTTCCACATTAAGCATGTGGATACAATCTTCAACAGACTAGGACTTTAATATATATGGCATAAAAGCACCTTTTGGCGCTTTTATGCCAATAACCCTGAAATAACTAGATATTACATTCGTTTTATCCCTAATTTTTTTGATAAGGAGACTCTTCAAATGGAAAAGAGAGCTTTATTGTACGAAGGAAAAGCAAAAAGAGTTTATGGAACGTCTGACGAAAATATCGTGTGGCTGGAATACAAAGATTCAGCAACAGCGTTCAACGGTGAGAAGAAGGCAACTATCACTGGCAAAGGCCGTTTAAATAATGAGATTACTAGCTTGCTATTTTTGAAGCTAAAAGATTTAGGGATTGAATCCCACTTTATCGAAAAGCTGTCAGAAACAGAGCAGTTAGTAAAAAAAGTATCAATCATTCCATTAGAAGTTGTTGTACGGAACTTAGCTGCAGGAAGCTTCTCAAAAAGATTAGGAATAAAAGAGGGGCAGCCATTATCAAAGCCTCTTGTTGAATTTTATTATAAGGATGACTCTCTTGGTGATCCAATCTTAACAGATGATCATATTGAAGAGCTTAAGCTTGCGACAAAAGAAGAAGTTGCAATATTGAAAAAAAACGCCCTTGAAGTAAATAAAGCGTTAAGTGCTTTCTTTGCAGAACTTGGCATTCGTCTTATAGATTTCAAGCTTGAATTTGGTAAGGATGCAAACGGAGAGATAATGCTAGCAGATGAAGTTTCTCCTGACACATGCCGCTTATGGGACATAGAGACAAATGCGAAATTGGATAAGGATGTATTTCGTCGCGATTTAGGAAATTTGACAGAAGCATATGAGAATATTCTAGCTAGATTAGGGGGAAAACAACATGTTTAAAGTTAAAGTATATATCACATTAAGAGAAAGTGTTTTAGATCCACAAGGAAATGCAGTGAAAGGGTCTCTTCATTCACTTAACTATCAAGAAGTAAATGATGTCCGCATCGGAAAGTACTTAGAGCTTACTTTAGAGAAGTCTGATAGAAATGTAGATGAGCTTGTAAAGGAAATGTGTGAAAAGCTGTTGGCAAACACAGTAATTGAAGATTACACGTATGAGGTTGAGGAGGTTGTTGCACAGTGAAATTCGCGGTAGTCGTATTTCCAGGGTCCAATTGTGATGTCGATATGTTGCACGCAATAACGGATGAATTGGGAGAAGAAGCAGAATACGTATGGCATGACGCAGATAGCTTGGAAGGTTATGACGGAATTTTACTGCCTGGCGGATTCTCATATGGTGATTATCTCCGAACTGGCGCCATTGCAAGATTCAGCAATGTCATGAAGGAAGTTGTCAAAGCAGCTGAAGCTGGAAAACCAGTATTGGGAGTTTGTAATGGATTTCAAATTTTACTTGAAGCGGGACTTTTGCCAGGAGCAATGAGAAGAAATGACAACTTGAAGTTTATCTGCCGTCCTGTTGAATTAAAGGTAGAAAATAGCAACACAATGTTCTCAAATGCTTACAATGAACAGGAAGTTATTACTGTCCCAATCGCACATGGAGAAGGAAACTACTATTGTGATGAGGAAACATTAGCTAGATTACAAGAAAATAAGCAGATTGTATTCACATATAATGGCACTAATCCAAATGGAAGCTTAGATAATATTGCAGGAATCACGAATGAAAAAGGAAATGTCCTTGGTATGATGCCACATCCAGAGAGAGCAGTAGATGAGCTTTTAGGTGGAGCAGATGGTCTGAAAATTTTCCAATCAATCGTTAAACAGTGGAGGGAAGCAAATGTCGTTAATGCTTGAGCCAAGTCCAGAACAAATTAAGTCAGAAGAAATTTACAAACAAATGGGTGTTACGGACGAAGAATTCGCAATGGTCGAAAAAATTCTTGGCCGAAAGCCTAACTACACTGAAATTGGACTATTTTCAGTTATGTGGTCTGAGCATTGCAGCTACAAAAACTCTAAGCCAGTATTAAGAAAGTTCCCGACAACAGGCCCGCAAGTATTACAAGGACCTGGAGAAGGTGCTGGTATTGTTGACATTGGCGATGGTCAAGCGGTGGCATTCAAAATCGAAAGCCATAACCATCCATCTGCAATCGAGCCTTATCAAGGGGCAGCAACAGGTGTTGGCGGAATCATTCGTGATGTGTTCTCAATGGGAGCTAGACCAATTGCAATTCTGAACTCACTGCGTTTTGGCGAACTGGATAATGCACGTACGAAATATCTGTTTGAAGAGGTTGTTGCAGGTATTGCAGGCTATGGAAACTGTATCGGTATTCCGACTGTTGGCGGAGAAATTGCCTTTGATGCTTCTTATGCAGGCAACCCGCTTGTAAATGCGATGTGTGTTGGATTAATCAATCATGAAGACATCAAAAAAGGCCAGGCGCATGGTGTTGGCAATACTGTTATGTATGTTGGAGCAAAAACAGGTCGTGACGGTATTCATGGTGCGACATTTGCTTCTGAAGAGCTTACAGAGAATTCGGATGAAAATCGTCCAGCAGTTCAAGTTGGTGATCCATTCATGGAGAAGCTGTTACTTGAGGCGTGCTTGGAATTGATTCACTCTGATGCGTTAGTTGGTATTCAGGATATGGGTGCAGCTGGGCTTGCAAGCTCAAGTGCAGAAATGGCGAGCAAGGCTGGATCTGGTATCGAAATGAATCTTGATTTAGTGCCACAGCGTGAAGTTGGCATGACAGCATATGAAATGATGCTGTCTGAATCTCAAGAACGTATGCTTATCGTTGTTAAAAAAGGCAGAGAGCAAGAAATCAAGGATCTTTTCCATAAATATGACTTAGAGGCTGTTGCTATCGGTGTCGTTACAGATGATAAAATGCTGCGACTTCTTCATAAAGGCCAAGTAGTTGCAAATGTACCGGCAGATGCTTTGGCAGAGGATGCTCCTGTTTATCATAAACCATCTGCAGAGCCACAATATTTCCGTGATTTCCAAGCACTGGAGAATGCGGTACCAGCAGTGGAGAATTATGGCGAAGCGTTAGTTAGCTTGCTGAAGCAGCCAACTATTGCTTCAAAGGAATGGGTATATGACCAATATGATTATATGGTTCGTACTAATACTGTTGTTGCTCCTGGATCAGATGCTGCAGTTGTTCGTATCCGCGGAACGAAAAAAGCATTGGCAATGACGACAGACTGTAATGCTCGCTACCTTTATCTTGATCCAGAAACAGGCGGGAAAATTGCAGTTGCAGAGGCAGCACGTAATATTGTCTGCTCAGGTGCAGAGCCGTTGGCAATAACAGATAACTTAAACTTCGGAAATCCGGAGAAGCCGGAAATCTTCTGGCAAATTGAAAAGGCTGCTGACGGGATTAGTGAAGCATGCTTGGCACTTAATGCTCCTGTCATTGGCGGTAACGTATCCTTATACAATGAAACAAACGGCACAGCTATCTATCCAACGCCAGTAATCGGTATGGTTGGTTTGATTAAAGATACAAAGGACATAACAACACAAAGCTTTAAAGCGAGCGGTGACCTTATTTATGTACTAGGTGAAACGAAGGATGAATTTGGTGGAAGTGAGCTGCAAAAGTTGCTTGAAGGTTCCATTTCTGGTAAATCACCTGTATTAGACTTAGAAGTAGAGAAGAGCCATCAGGCTGCTGTTCTTACGGCAATAAGAGCAGGCATTGTTGAATCAGCACATGATTTAGCAGAAGGCGGCTTGGCAGTTGCTGCAGCAGAGAGTCTGTTTGGACCTAACTCATTGGGCGCGAAGCTAGATCTTCAAGGAAACCCAGTCTCTGCACTATTCAGTGAATCTCAATCTCGTTTCTTGCTTTCTATTAAACCAGAAAACAAAGAGCAATTTGAAAGCTTAGTTCCTGCAGCACTTATTGGAGAAGTAACAAATGATAACAATCTTACTATTAGCCAAGGGGAAAATATTCTGATTAAGGAACAGGTGGAAGTGTTAGAGTCCGCCTGGAGAGGAGCAATTCCATGCTTGCTGAAATAAGAGGGTTAAATGAGGAATGTGGAGTCTTTGGTGTTTGGGGACATACAGATGCTGCTCAACTAGCATATTATGGCCTGCACAGCCTGCAGCACAGAGGTCAAGAGGGTACTGGGATTGTTGCAACAGACGGCGAGAAGCTTAAAGGCATCAAAGGAGAAGGCCTTGTTGCAGAGGTTTTCACACAGGAAGCAATGAAGGAATTGACAGGTAAAGCAGCAATCGGACACGTTCGTTATGCAACAGCAGGGGGCGGAGGCTATGAAAATGTTCAGCCCCTCCTGTTCCATTTCCAAAGTGGAAGCATGGCGCTTGCCCACAATGGTAATCTTGTTAACGCAAATGCATTGAAGAGTCAGTTAGAAGCACAAGGAAGTATTTTTCAAACAAGCTCTGATACAGAAGTACTGGCACATTTAATTAGAAGAGGAGGCTTCAATGCCTTCAATGAGCGAGTAAAAAATGCGCTGACAATGATTAAAGGTGCATATGCTTTCTTAATCTTAACGGAGACGGAGTTAATGGTTGCTCTTGATCCTAATGGCATGAGGCCGCTTTCCTTAGGGAAATTAGGGGATGCTTATGTTGTTGCATCTGAAACATGTGCATTCGATGTTGTCGGTGCAGAATTTATCCGTGATGTTCTGCCGGGAGAGCTGTTAATTATCGATGATAATGGTTTCCGTTCTGAGATGTTCTCTGTCGCTTCCAATATTGCAATGTGTACGATGGAGTATGTGTATTTCTCCAGACCGGACAGCAATATAAATGGTATCAATGTTCATACTGCAAGGAAGAATCTTGGAAAAAGACTTGCTTTTGAAGCGCCGATTGAGGCTGATGTTGTAACAGGTGTTCCTGATTCCAGTATTTCTGCTGCTATCGGCTATGCAGAAGAAACAGGCATTCCATATGAGTTAGGCTTAATTAAGAACAGGTATGTTGGCCGTACCTTTATTCAGCCATCACAAACATTGCGTGAACAAGGAGTAAAAATGAAGCTTTCCGCAGTCCGTGGTGTTGTCGAAGGAAAGCGTGTCATCATGGTTGATGATTCTATCGTGAGAGGTACAACGAGCAGAAGAATCGTGACAATGCTTCGTGAAGCAGGTGCGACAGAGGTGCATGTACTGATTAGTTCACCGCCTATTAAAAATCCATGTTTTTACGGAATAGATACTTCTACGAAGGAAGAACTGATCGCCTCTAAATATTCAGTGGAAGAACTGCGTGAAATCATTGGTGCAGATTCTCTTATTTTCTTGAGCACAGAGGGAATGGTAGATGCTATTGGCAGAACGGAAGAAGGAGAGACTAGAGGTTCCTGCTTAGCTTGCTTTACTGGCAAATACCCGACAGAAATCTATCCTCCTGCACTGCAATCATACGAGAAGGTGTAATAGTAGAGGAAATGAAAAGCGGCATAGGGGTGTGTCGCTTTTCCATTGAAATGCACATAAAAGATGTCTTTGAACATTAGGAGGATACTTATGGCTGAAAGCTACAAACAAGCAGGAGTTAATATCGAGGCAGGCTATGAAGCAGTTTCGAGAATGAAGAAGCATGTTAATAAAACAATCAGACCTGGTGTTATGGGTGGTCTTGGCGGTTTCGGCGGCATGTTTGATTTGTCCGTATTAAACTTGAAAAACCCAGTGCTCGTCTCCGGAACGGATGGAGTAGGCACAAAGCTGATGCTTGCATTTATGCTGGATAAGCACGATACAATCGGCATAGATGCTGTTGCGATGTGTGTGAATGACATTGTTGTGCAAGGTGCAGAGCCTATTTATTTCCTTGATTACATTGCATGCGGGAAAGCTGAACCTGCCAAAATTGAAGCTATTGTAAAAGGTATTGCTGATGGCTGTGAACAGGCTGGCTGTGCGTTAGTTGGCGGAGAAACTGCTGAAATGCCAGGAATGTACAGCGAAGAGGAGTATGATCTTGCTGGATTTGCAGTCGGTGCTTGTGAAAAAGAACAGGTGATAACAGGAGAAAGCATTAAAGCTGGCGATGTGTTAATCGGACTTGCTTCTAGCGGTATTCACAGCAATGGCTATTCCCTTGTTCGTAAGCTTTTTCTTGAGCAAGCAGGTATGTCATTATCTGAATATGTTGAGGAATTGGGATGTACACTTGGGGAAGAGCTGATTAAGCCAACGAAAATCTATGTTAAATCAATTCTCTCTGCTATCCAAAAATTTGAAATAAAAGGATTATCCCATATTACAGGTGGCGGTTTTATTGAAAATGTCCCTCGCATGCTGCCAGAAGGTTTAGGAATTGAATTAGATGAGTCTAAATGGGAAGTGCCTGCTGTTTTCAAACTAATGGAAAGAATCGGCGACTTACAGCGTAAGGAAATGTATAATATTTTTAATATGGGTACAGGCATGGTCCTTGCAGTGGATAAAGCTGCTGAACAAGATGTCCTTTCCCATTTCGAGGCAATAGGGGAGAAGGCATATACAATTGGCAAGGTAACAGATGATGGTGAAATTAACATCATCCTGAAACAATAACGGAGGAACAGACATGAAAAATATTGCTGTTTTTGCGTCAGGAAGCGGCTCCAATTTTCAAGCGCTCATTAATGCTGTGGAAACTAATGAGCTGCAGGCATCTATAAAATTGCTTGTATGTGATAAACCGAAGGCCTATGTGGTCGAAAGGGCTGCAAACCATAATATTGATGTATTTGCATTTAGTGCTAAAGACTATCCTTCTAAGGCTGCGTATGAGTTGGAAATACTGCAAAAGCTTAAAGATTACGAGATTGATTTGGTTGTTCTTGCTGGGTATATGCGCTTAATCGGAGATACGTTATTGCAGGCGTTTCCTGGAAGAATAGTTAATATCCATCCATCCTTGCTGCCAAATTTTCCAGGTAAAGATGCAGTCGGCCAAGCACTTTCGGCAGGTGCGAAGGAAACAGGGGTAACAGTTCATTTTGTGGATGAAGGAATGGATACAGGTCCAATTATTGCACAGGAAGCTGTGGGAATTGCAGCAGGAGAAACAAATGAGAGTCTCCAGGCAAAAATCCAAAGGATAGAGCATGGTCTTTATCCAAAGGTTGTTCAAACGTTAGTCCTAACAAAAATATGAAGGCAGCATAAGACAATTTTAGGAAAACAGGGGGAAATAAAGCGATGAAAAAGCGTGCGTTAATCAGTGTTTCGGATAAAACAGGAATTACAAGCTTTGCAAAAGAGCTTCATGAATTAGGATTCGAGCTGATCTCTACTGGGGGAACAAAAAAAGCCATTCAAGACAGCGGCATCCCGGTTCTTAGTGTTAGTGATGTAACAGGATTTCCAGAAATCCTTGAAGGCAGAGTTAAAACATTAAATCCTTATATTCATGGCGGTCTTTTGGCGAAATTTGACGAACCTGGACACCAAGCTCAGCTTGAGGAGCATAAAATTACACCAATCCAGCTAGTGTGTGTGAATCTTTATCCATTCCAAGCTACAATCGCGAAGGAAGATGTGACAGTGGAGGATGCCATTGAAAATATTGATATCGGCGGACCGACAATGCTGCGTGCTTCTGCAAAAAACCACCAATATGTAACAGTTGTTGTTGATCCAAGCGACTATTCTATCGTTGTAGATGAGCTGAAAGCAGCTGGAGAAGTGAAATTTGAAACGAGAAGAAGGCTTGCTGCTAAAGTGTTCCGTCACACTGCTGCGTATGATTCAATGATTTCTCAATATATGAGCGATCTTACAGGCGAAGAAAATCCTGAGTCCTTGACTGTAACTTATGAATTGAAGCAGTCGTTAAGATATGGCGAAAATCCACACCAAAAGGCAGCCTTCTACCGCAAGCCTTTAGGATCTTCGTTTTCGATTGCAAATGCAACACAGCTGCACGGGAAGGAGCTTTCCTACAATAACATCAATGATGCGGATGCTGCCATCCAAATCGTTAAGGAATTCACAGAGCCTGCTGCTGTAGCAATTAAGCACAGCAACCCTTGCGGTGTTGGAACAGGGGAAGATATTTTCACTGCATTTACAAGAGCATTTGAGGCAGACTCTGTTTCCATCTTCGGTGGAATTGTGGCCCTGAATAGAGAAGTGGACGCTGATACAGCTAAAAAGCTTCACGAAATTTTCTTAGAAATCGTTATTGCACCGTCCTTTTCAGAAGATGCATTAGAGGTTCTTAAAGGAAAGAAAAATATTCGTCTTTTGACAATTCCTTTCACTAAAGATGATAAAAAAGAAGTGAAATTCACTTCTATTGAAGGCGGCTTGCTTGTTCAAGATTTCGACCGTTATTCATTAGATGATGCGACTATTACTATTCCAACAGATAAAAAACCAACAGACGAAGAGTGGGAAGCACTGAAGTTTGGCTGGAAGGTTGTTAAGCATGTGAAGTCTAATGCGATTGTCGTCAACAATAAAGAAATGACATTAGGCGTAGGTGCAGGGCAAATGAACCGTGTCGGCTCGGCGGAAATTGCGTTGGAGCAGGCAGGAGAAAAAGCAGTTGGTGCAGTATTGGCTTCAGATGCATTCTTCCCAATGGACGATACTGTTGAAGCAGCAGCAAAAGCTGGGATTACTGCAATTATCCAAACAGGCGGCAGTATCAGAGACGAGGATTCCATCAAGAAAGCGAACGAATATGGAATTGCGATGGTACTGACAGGAGTTAGGCACTTTAAACACTAAAAGCTTTGATGGAGGATGAAATAATGAAGGTACTCGTAATCGGCCGTGGTGGAAGAGAGCATGCCATTTGCACAAAGATAAAGGAAAGCGAATTAGTCGATACTCTTTTTGTAGCACCAGGAAATGTAGGTATGACAGATGTTGCTGAACGTATCACAATAGAAGAAACTGAAGTAGACAAGCTAGTCCAATTTGCAATAGATAATAAAGTGAATCTGACTGTTGTTGGTCCTGAAGTGCCTTTATTATTAGGTGTTGTTGATAAGCTGGAAGCTGCCGGTCTTAAAGTTTTCGGTCCGAAGCAAAAAGCGGCTGAAATTGAAGGCAGCAAATCCTTTGCAAAGGATTTAATGAAGAAATACGAGATTCCAACAGGACAGTACGAAACATTCTCTGACTTTGAGCAGGCAAAAGCTTATGTATTGAAAGTTGGGGCACCGATTGTCATCAAGGCAGACGGACTTGCGGCAGGGAAAGGTGTTACTGTTGCAATGACAGTGGATGAAGCATTGACAAGTCTTGAGGAGATGCTTGTTGGAGCTAAATTTGGTGATGCGTCTGCTACAGTAGTTATCGAAGAATTTTTGGCAGGCGAGGAATTTTCCTTAATGTCTTTCGTTAACGGAGAAACGGTTATTCCATTGGAAATTGCCCAAGACCATAAACGGGCATATGACGGTGATCAAGGTCCTAATACTGGAGGAATGGGTGCTTATTCTCCTGTTCCTCATATCGATGAAGCAATTGTTCAGACTGCGATTGAAACAGTCGTCAAGCCGACTGTACAGGCGATGATTAATGAAGGAAGAAGCTTTACAGGAATCCTTTATGCCGGTCTTATCGCAACAGAGCACGGTCCGAAGGTTATAGAATTTAATGCTCGTCTTGGAGATCCAGAAACACAGGTTGTTCTTCCAAGAATGAAGTCTGATCTAGTAGAGATTTTATTGGCAATTTTAGCTGGTGAGACTCCTGTCATTGAATGGTATGAAGAGGACATGCTTGGTGTTGTTGTTGCAGCAAAAGGCTATCCGGCGAGCTATGGAAAAGGTGCTGTTATTAAAGGCTTAGAAAACATGGATGATGTATCTGTTTTCCATGCAGGCACAAGTCTTGATGAGGATGGCAACTTTACAGTTGACGGCGGACGTGTTTTACTTGTGGCAGGCAAAAGCAAAACAATCAAGGATGCCCAAGATAAAGTGTATAAAGAGCTTGAGAAGATGGAAAGCGATGGTGTCTTCTATAGAAAAGACATCGGCTTTAAGGCAATTAAATAAGAAAAAAAGAATCCCAAACTGCCTGCAGTTTGGGATTTTCCTTTTATGCGAGTTCGATACCGCCTGTAATTCCGTATACTTGTGCTGTAACGTAGCTTGATTCCTCTGATGCAAGGAAAACATATACGCTTGATAGTTCAACAGGCTGTCCGCTGCGTTGTAACGGTGTATTTTGTCCGAATTGCGGAATTTGATCACTAGGTTGTCCTCCAGTAACCTGCAAGGCTGTCCAGATTGGTCCTGGAGCAACAGAGTTAACACGGATGCCTTTTGCAGCAACCTGTTTAGCCAGGCCGCGCGTAAATCCTGTAATGGCAAATTTAGTAGATGCATAATCCAACAGGTTTGGACTTGGATTATAGCCTTGAACAGAAGTAGTTGTTATAATGGAAGCTCCTTTTGGAAGAAGCGGCAGCGCTGCTTTAACAACCCAGAATAATGAAAATACATTTATTTCAAATGTGCTGCGCAGCTGCTCTGTCGTCAAATCAGCAATATCCTCAACTGCTTGCTGTTTACCTGCTACTAATGCCAGTACATCAAGGCCACCTAAGCCATCATAAGCTTTTTTGACCAATTCACCACAAAAGGCTTCATCGCTCAAATCACCAGGGATTAAAATAGCTTTTCTTCCTTCTGCTTCAATCAATTCCTTTACTTCCTCAGCATCTGCCTGTTCTTCCGGAAGATAATTGATGGCCACATCAGCGCCTTCTCTCGCATAAGCAATAGCAGCTGCGCGACCGATTCCAGAGTCTCCTCCAGTAACAAGTGCTTTGCGATTTGTCAATCTGCCATTTCCTTTATAGCTTTTTTCTCCACAGTCTGGAACTGGCTCCATTTTCTGTTGAAGGCCAGGCGGGTCTTGGTATTGTTTTGGGAAGTCTCCTGTAAAGTACTGCTCTAATGGATTGTTTAGATTAGACAAAATAAATCTCTCCTTTTGGTTTAGTTCCGATTGTCTTTTTTTATGCTTCTCTAATTGGATTCCCAATCAATCCGTACAATAAACAAAAACTTGGAAGAAAAATTACAAACAGAAATAAAAATTGCAGGAATGGAAGGGAATCACTTAGCATATTATGTATGAATACATTGAAAAGCCTGCAGGCTTTTTTGCTGCAGGCATTAATAGATTATTTTTTCATATCATCGGGTGAAAAGATTGTTGCGGGATTAAATTCACTCATAATGTTTTGAATATCAGCAGATGAAGCCTTTTCTGTATGCTCCGCTTTTGTTTCGTTTTTCCCTTTATGTTCGTGATCTTGTTTGTCTTTAGAGTCTGGATGAGAAGTGTGCTGGGAATTTTTCTTCATTAATTGTTCCTTATTGTCATATATAGCAACAATCGGGCAATAGCGCACAATACCTTCAGCAATTTTCATTCCAGCAAGTAAGGCTATCCATAAGTAGGACTGCTGATTGGGTCTTTTAACAAGCTTAGCTGTGCTCCACGCTAAAAACATAAATCCAAGTGTGATGCGAATCATAGCATTAATCAAGCTGATATTTTGTTTTGGGTTCATAATGATAGCCTCCTTAAAAAATTTAACGTAATAGTAATATTAGATAAATTTTTATGTGATAAAATAACCTTAAATGAAAAACTTTTCCATTTTTTTAAAAATAAAACAAAGCTGCTAATAAAAAAAGGGGAGAAAGCAATGTTAGAGCAACGATACCGTTGGAAAAATAAAGTGTTAAGAAAACATGTTTCCGTTTTAAATGGTGATATTGCGCCATCCATCATTTTGCAGAATGCAAAATATCTCAACCAAATATTGCGAAAGTGGATTTGTGCGAACATCTGGATATATCAAGACAGAATAATTTATGTCGGGCAAGATATGCCTGCAAATGTTCGCGGCAGCGAAATTGTCGACTGTGAAGGCCAATATTTAGTGCCAGGTTATATCGAGCCGCATTCTCATCCTTTTCAAATATATAATCCCCTTACTCTTGCTCAATATACATCTCAATTTGGAACAACTACATTGGTGAATGATAATCTGTTATTAGCTTTGCAGTTAGATAAAAAGAAAGCGTTTTCTTTTATGGGGCAGATGCGAAATATTCCTTCCTCTATGTACTGGTGGTGCAGGTATGATTCGCAGACAGAGCTCGCAGAGGAGGAAAGAGTATTCTCCCATAGTAATGTTAAGAGCTGGCTCGAGCATGATGCTGTCATTCAAGGTGGAGAGTTGAGCGGCTGGCCGCAGCTTTTGGATGGTGATGACATGATGCTGCATTGGATTCAAGAAACGAAACGGATGCGTAAACAAGTGGAAGGCCATTTTCCTGGGGCTTCTGAAAAGACTTTAGCAAAGCTGATGCTGCTTGGTGTGGACAGTGATCATGAAGCGATGACAGGCAAAGAGGTGTTTGACCGTTTAATGCAAGGATATATGGTAAGCCTAAGATATTCATCCATTCGCCCTGATTTACCAAGACTGCTACGTGAAATGAAGGAGATTGGGATCAGTCAATTCGATAAATGTATGCTGACAACAGATGGTTCCCCTTCGTATTTCTATGAAAATGGACATATCGACCAGCTTATCCGCATAGCTATGGAACAAGGTATTCCTACTGTAGATGCCTATAATATGGCAACAATAAATATTGCAACATACTACAATATGGAACATCTGCATGGAAATATTGCGACCGGCAGAGTCGCTGATATCAATTTCTTAAGCAATCCTGATAACCCAACGCCACATACTGTATTAGCAAAGGGGATATGGGTAAAACGTGCAGATAAGATAGTGGAAGATGTGTACCCTTCCATCGATTGGGAGGAATTCGGTTTTGAGCATTTAGCGATTGACTGGGAATTGACTAGTGATGATATGCAATTTTCCATGCCATTTGGGATTAAACTCGAAAATTCTGTCATCACAAAACCATATTCTATTTCAATTGATGTATCTGGAGAAGCGCTTTCCCGAGAACATGATGAATGTTTCTTTATGCTGTTAGGAAGAAGCGGAAAATGGAGAATAAATACGCTTTTAAAGGGATTCTCTAAGGAAATAGGCGGCTTGGCGAGCTCCTATACGGGAGATGGGGATATTATTCTGTTAGGAAAAGATCAAAATGATATGATATTGGCCTTTAATAGACTGAAGGAAATAGGTGGGGGAATCGTCATATATAAGGATGGCATACTAGCAATAGAATTGCCATTGCCTTTAAAAGGAGTAATGGCTGATATACCAGTTCATGAACTAATAAAAACAGAGAAAAAGCTATTACAATATATTAAAGACGCTGGCTTTCCATTTGATGATCCAATTTATACACTTGTTTTCTTTTCCGCTACCCATTTACCATATATAAGAATAACCCAGAGAGGTTTATATGATGTCATGAATAAAAATGTACTCTTTCCGTCAATAATGCGTTAAAATATAAAAGAGATTCTTTTATTAATGAGAATATTCTGATATATGTATGGATAGGCAACAATATAGCGGTAAAGTATTGATAACGCCAAGTAAACAGTAGGGTCCATATGGTAATGTAATTTTAGCCTATTTTCAAAAGAGACAGCTTCGCCATAATTTTTTCCGTCATTCTTCCTAGCAGAGGTAAATTTGAAAAAAATACGCCTATTTTAGGAGGATTTATGAAAAAGAGCTTGATATTAATTTTGGCAGCAGTTTTCCTTTTTATGACAGCATGCAGTAAGGAACCAGAAAATGCTGGCACGCATGATGAGAATCACAAGAGTGGTGATGCAGGCAAAGATGAAGGCAGTGTGGATGAGTTAGGCTATACATATCCTTTATCAGGTCTGGCTGTTGATAAAAAAAGCAGTGAGCGTGCAATCGCTGTGATGGTTAATAACCATCCGAAGGCAAGACCGCAGACTGGTTTAGCAGATGCCGATATTGTATATGAGGCTCTTGCAGAAGGAGAGGTCACAAGGTTTCTAGCTATTTTTCAAAGCAAGGTTCCTAAGATGATTGGTCCTGTCAGAAGCTCAAGGGATTACTATATTGAGCTAGCTAAAGGCTATAACAGCCTCTACCTTGCGCATGGATATAGTCCTGAGGCGAAGAAGCTGTTAACAGAAGGGTATATTGATAACCTTAACGGCATGCAATATGACGGGACGTTATTTCAGCGATCTTCAGAAAGGCAAGCGCCCCACAATTCATATATCAGCTATAGTAATATCCTTAAAGGGGCGGAACAAAATAATTTTCAAATGGATGAAGCTCCAAGTTCCCTTGTCTTCTTGAATGATGATGAAGCACAACAGATACAGGGGGAAGAAGCGAATAAAATATCTATTTATTATGGTTCCAATCCACAGTACAACTCTTTATTTTTTTATGATAAAGATACGGAGAAGTATACTAGATATTCAAATGGCGAAAAAACCACTGATTATGAATCAGGTATGCCTGTGGCTGTAAGCAATGTATTTGTTATAGAAGCAGCGCATCACACAGTAGACAGCAAGGGAAGACGAGATATAGATTTGCAATCTGGTGGGATTGGCTACTTGCTGCAAAAGGGCAAGGTTAGAAAAGTAGAGTGGAAAAACATAGATGGCCGAATTCTCCCAGTTGAGGGAGGCAGGCAAATAGGATTTGTTCCTGGTAAAACATGGATTAACATCATACCTTCCGATCCTGGACTAAACGCAGCCGTTTCATTAGAGACACAATAACTAATATATGTAACCGATGGAGGCATGAGTAAAATGCAAATTGATAAACTAAGAGGTAAAGAGCTGGATCAGTTGTTTAAATCCATTCTTTCATTAGACAATTTAGAGGAATGCTATTCGTTTTTTGATGATTTATGTACAGTCAATGAAATCCAATCATTATCACAGCGACTTGAGGTTGCAAGAATGCTGAGAGAGGGAAATACCTATCATAGCATCGAGAAAGAGACTGGTGCCAGTACAGCGACAATTTCACGAGTGAAAAGATGCTTGAACTATGGAAATGATTCATATGCTATGGCATTAGACAGAATTAAGGATGAGACTCCAAAAGAAGAAAATAGCGAAAACGAATAAGTATTCATGGCAGGCAGACATTGTCTGCTTTTTCTTTTGCTAAAAAAGCTACTATTACTTTAGGATGAAACATTATTTTTCAGTAAGTCGTCATATATAATACTAGAAAACTTGATAATAAGTAGTTGTCAGGAAGAGAATATAAACTGCAAATATTTACATGGAAATTTGCCTCCCTTCATTTCTTTTTTGAAACATATACAAATGCTATAATGATGTAATGGTAAGTTAGAATGGAGGATTTTTGCATGTATAATGTCCGTGAGTGGCGTCACGTTTTTAAGTTAGATCCAAATAAAGAAATATCTGATGAACATTTAGAAAAAATAGCAGAGTCTGGAACAGATGCAATTATTATTGGCGGTACAGATGGAGTTACTCTTGAAAACGTACTGAGCATTATGTCCAGAGTTAGAAGATATACAGTGCCATGCATTTTGGAAATATCAACAATTGATTCCATTACACCTGGCTTTGATCTTTATTTTATTCCGGCTGTTCTTAACAGTAAGGATGCAAAATGGGTAACAGGACTGCACCATGAAGCGGTGAAGGAATACGGGGAAATAATGAACTGGGATGAAATACTTGTTCAAGGCTATTGTATATTGAACAGTGATTGTAAAGCAGCAAAGGCAACTGATGCAATGACTGATTTAACTGCAGATGATGTGGGTGCATATGCAATGATGGCAGAGAATATGTTTAATCTTCCTATTCTTTATCTTGAGTACAGCGGAATTTATGGAGACGTTGAAGTTGTGAAGGAAGCAAAAAGACATTTAAGTAATACAGTGCTGTTTTACGGTGGGGGAATAAAATCATTGGAAATGGCACAGCAAATGGCGAAGGAAGCAGACGTTATTGTAGTCGGTAATATTATTTATGAGGATTTGGCTGCTGCTTTAAGCACGGTGAAAATCAAGAGTCTTCATTGATTAAGGTAACGGAAAAAGGTATGATTAGAATATATGTTCTTATGGCGGTGAGATAATGCAATATTTAACAGATAAAATATTAAACGGATTAAATCCTGAACAGCAAAAAGCTGTTAAGGCAACTGAAGGCCCTCTATTGATAATGGCAGGGGCAGGCAGTGGTAAAACAAGAGTATTAACACAAAGAATTGCCTATTTAATGGTCGAAAAAGGGGTAAACCCATATAACATCCTGGCGATTACTTTTACAAATAAGGCAGCAAAGGAAATGAGACACAGGATAGCTGCAGTGCTTGGCGGTGCCAGCGAAGATATTTGGATATCTACTTTCCACTCCATGTGTGTCCGCATTTTGCGAAAGGATATTGATAGAATCGGCTATAACCGAAACTTCACGATATTGGATACGACAGATCAGCAATCTGTTGTTAAGCAAATTTTGAAGGAAAGAAATATTGATCCGAAGAAACATGATCCTCGCGCAATTCTTGGAAGCATCAGCTCTGCCAAAAATGAATTGATTACACCAGAGGAGTATGCAAAAACAGCTGGTGATTATTTTTCTCAAATTGCAAGTGACGTATATACGGAATACCAAAGACGATTGAGAAAGAACCATGCTCTTGATTTTGATGACTTGATTATGCAGACAATTCATCTGTTTCAGCGTGTTCCAGAGGTGCTTGAATACTATCAACGCAAGTTCCAATATATTCACGTTGATGAGTATCAGGATACGAACAGATCACAATATATGCTTGTGAAGCTTATGGCAAGCAGATTCCGCAACCTTTGTGTTGTGGGGGACTCTGACCAGTCTATTTACAGATGGCGCGGAGCGGATATTGCTAACATCCTCTCATTTGAAAAGGATTACCCAAATGCCCAGGTAGTTATGCTGGAGCAAAATTACCGTTCTACGAAAAAGATTCTTCAAGCTGCCAATAAGGTTATAGAAAACAACTCTGGCAGAAAAGACAAAAATCTTTGGACGGAAAATGAAGACGGACATAAAATTCATTACTATCGTGCAGACAGTGAGCAAGGTGAAGCACAGTTTGTAATTGGAAAAATACAGGAAATAAGACGGGAAACTTCAAAAAATCTGGCTGATATTGCTATTCTTTACCGTACAAACGCTCAGTCCCGTGTAATGGAGGAGATGCTTCTTAAATCAAATATCGAGTATTCCATCGTTGGAGGTATAAAGTTCTACGATCGAAAAGAAATTAAAGATACACTCGCTTATTTAAGGCTGATTGCCAACCCGGATGATGATATAAGCTTGCAAAGGGTCATAAATGTACCAAAGCGCGGGATTGGTTCAAGCTCGATTGATAAAATCAACAATTTTGCGGCAATGCATGATATGTCGATGTACGATGCCCTTGAGTCGGCTGAATTAATAGGATTGAGCCCGAAAATTACAAAGGCAGTGATAGAATTCCGCAGTTTCATTCAACGCTACAGCGAAATGCAGGAGTACTTGTCTGTAACAGAGCTAGTGGAGGAAGTTATTGAAAAATCCGGTTATTTAGATGCGCTGAAAGCAGAGAAGTCGATTGAATCTCAAAGTAGAATTGAGAATATCGAAGAGTTTATGTCTGTTACGAAAAACTTTGAAGATACAAACGAAGACAAGTCATTGATTGCATTCCTGACAGACTTGGCACTTGTCGCAGATATCGACAAGCTTGATGAAGACGGCAACCAGGCGGATGCAGTTGTCCTAATGACGCTTCACTCTGCGAAGGGACTAGAATTTCCGGTAGTTTTCCTGATTGGCTTGGAAGAAGGAGTTTTCCCGCATTCCCGTTCACTTATGGAAGAAGCAGAAATGGAAGAGGAAAGAAGACTTGCCTATGTTGGTATTACAAGGGCAGAACAGCAGTTGTTTATCACAAATGCCCAAATGAGAACATTATTCGGACGTACGAATATGAACCCTCCTTCCCGTTTTATAAAGGAAATACCAGAGGAGCTATTGGAAGGAATTCCTGAAAGAAAAAGTGAAAGCCGATTTGCATCAAGACCAGCAGCACCTGCAGCACAAGCAAGAAAAGCAGTTGTTCGCCCTGCGGCAAGGACAACTGGCGGTGAAGGAATTGGCTGGAATGTCGGAGATAAAGCTGTTCACGGAAAATGGGGAACAGGCACAGTCGTTAGCGTCAAGGGCGAAGGAGATTCAAAAGAGCTCGATATCGCTTTCCCAAGCCCGGTGGGTATTAAAAGACTGTTAGCAAAATTCGCGCCGATTCAAAAAGGCTGATGAAAAGAAAGGAATGGAAGCATGGATCTACAAGCAGCAGAAAAAAGGACAAAGGAACTGCATAACCTTTTAAATAAATATAATTATGAATATCATGTTCTTGATAATCCTTCTGTCCCAGATGCAGAATACGATGCACTACTAAAAGAGCTTGTCGATTTGGAAGAAACCTTCCCTGCCTTAAAAACAAGCGACTCTCCATCCCAAAGGGTTGGAGGAGAAATTTTGGACATGTTCCAAAAGGTGCAGCATCATTCACCAATGCTCAGTCTTGGGAATGCTTTTAATGAAGCTGATTTGCGGGATTTTGACCGAAAGGTGCGCCAAGCAATCGGGGACAGCTTTTCTTATGTTTGTGAGCTGAAGATAGACGGGCTGGCTGTATCTCTACGCTATGTGGACGGATTATTTGAGCTTGGAGCGACAAGAGGAGACGGGACGACAGGTGAAGATATAACGGCTAATCTGCGTACAATTCGTTCCATACCCCTTCGGTTAAGCGAACAAGTAAGCATCGAAGTCCGCGGAGAAGCCTTTATGCCGAAGAAATCTTTTGAGGCTCTTAACAAGGCAAAGGATGAAAATGGAGAAGAACCGTTTGCAAATCCGAGAAATGCGGCTGCAGGCTCTTTAAGACAGCTTGATCCGAGAATTGCAGCTTCCCGTAATCTTGATATATTCCTATATGCGATTGGAGACCCGGGAGAAACGGGTGTCCGCTCACATAGCCAAGGCCTTGATTTACTTGACAATCTTGGCTTTAAAACCAATAAAGAAAGACAGCGCTGTGCATCAATTGAGGATGTTTTACAGTATGTAGAAGGCTGGCAGGAAAAGCGTCCGCATCTTCCTTATGAGATTGACGGAATTGTCATTAAAGTGGATAGCTTAGAACAGCAGGACGAGCTTGGAACTACTGCTAAAAGTCCAAGATGGGCAATAGCTTATAAATTCCCAGCAGAAGAGGTTGTCACAAAGCTTCTTGATATCGAACTTAGTGTTGGCCGAACGGGAGTATTGACGCCAACAGCATTGCTTGAGCCTGTCAAAGTGGCAGGGACGACAGTCAAACGAGCATCATTGCATAATGAAGATCTTATAAGAGAGAAAGATATAAAAATCGGTGACAGTGTTGTCGTCAAAAAAGCAGGCGACATTATTCCTGAGGTTGTGAATGTCCTTGTGGAACGCAGAACGGGTGAGGAAGTTGACTTCTTAATGCCAACACATTGTCCAGAATGCGAAAGTGAATTGGTGAGAATTGAAGGCGAAGTTGCCTTACGATGTATCAATCCAAAATGTCCTGCGCAAATAAGAGAGGGATTAATTCACTTTGTTTCTAGGAATGCGATGAATATTGATGGACTTGGGGAACGAGTTGTCAGCCAGCTGTTCCAGGAAAAACTGATTGAGGATGTTGCTGATCTTTATAAGCTTACATATGAACAGCTTATCTCTCTTGAACGAATGGGTGAAAAGTCAGTTACGAATCTGTTAAATGCAATAAATGCTTCTAAGAGCAACTCATTGGAGAGGCTGCTGTTTGGTCTAGGAATCCGTCATGTCGGTTCAAAAGCTGCTAAAACAATTGCGATGGAATTTGGTAATATGGAGAAGTTGGCAATTGCGACTAGAGAAGATTTGACAGCTATAAATGAAATAGGCGATAAGATGGCTGATTCCATCGTTGCTTTCTTTGAGCAGGAAGAAGCGGCCGAGCTTATTCAGGAATTAAAGGATTCTGGTGTGAACATGGAGTATACAGGAGCAAGACCTGTTGCAGCAGAAGAGTCAGACAGTGTGTTTGCAGGCAAAACGATTGTATTAACTGGTAAGCTTGAACAGCTTTCCCGAAATGAGGCAAAGGAGCAGATTGAGCTCTTAGGCGGAAAAATTACGGGAAGTGTCAGCAAAAAAACCGATCTCGTTATAGCCGGTGAGGATGCAGGAAGCAAGCTGACGAAAGCAGAACAGCTTGGGATTGAGATATGGGACGAGGAAAAGCTGTTGGAAGAACTAAAAGGTTAAAGGTGTGTAATGTTAATGAAAAGAAGCTTAATATTAGTAGCGAGCCTCATTTTTTTCCTATCTGCCTGTGCACCGAACTTTCAGAAGGAAGAAGAAGTGAAAAGTGAAACAGGGGACAATGAAACAGAGACAGCCATCCTGCCGAAATTCAAGATTTCGGATGACTATTACAGCATGAGTCTTCCCTTTAAGACATCTGAAGCAAGAGGGCTTGTCGTTAACAATTTAAACTCGAGATACGATATCAGTGAATTCGAGAGCGGTTTAATGCGTGTTGCTCAAAATACATTTGATACAGATAATTATTATTTCCAAGAAGGCCAGTATTTGAACAGCTCAACTGTTGCTGCATGGCTGAACAGGAAGTACACAAAGAAGGAGCTTACTGCCGAAAAAATATCAGCAAATGACAATGTTGGTCTTAATCCTTCTGATGAAGATAAAAGTAAAAAAGAATCTGGTAATATGGAGCCGATCTATTTAGCTCATATTTTGGAGCACGATTATTTAGTAAAAAATGAAGAAACAAATAAGCTGGAGCTTGGCGGAGTAACAATTGGCCTTGCATTAAACTCTGTGTATTATTACCAGGAAAAAGATAACGGATCGACAAAAAAGAAGGATATTAGTGAGCAAACCCTTGAAAGAGAAGGGAAAAGTATCGCAGAAGAGGTCACTAAACGGCTCAGAAAAATCGAAGGGCTGGAAAATGTACCTATAACAATTGCCTTGTTTGAACAAAAAGAGACATCCTCTGTTGTGCCAGGTAACTTTATTTCCTATGCAAATGCAGGCAGTGGGGAAGCCTCCCTGGGACAGTGGAAGGATATTAATGAAAAGTATGTTATTTTTCCAAATACAAATAGCCAATATAAGACAGAGCAAGCTGCCTTCTCTAAATTCCAAACCGATATTGAAGCGTACTTTCCTAATTTCAATGGCGTTATCGGAAAAGGTTTTTATGTAAACAACAAGCTGCGCAGTATTAGCATTGATATGAAGGTACAGTTTTATGGGGCAACAGAAGTAATCGGCTTCTCCCAATATGTGGCTGGAAAAGTGATTGATCGCTTTAAGGACACAAACCAGACTGTACAGGTGAGCATCTCCTCCGCTAACGGGGAAGAAGCCCTTATTGTTAGGGATGCAGGTCAAGACGAGCCGTTTGTTCATATATATCAATAAACAAAAAAATTACCCCAAAAAGTTTTGGGGTAATTTTTTTAGATTGTTCATTTTTTTGCAACATTTTAAATGACTGTGTGTGGATTTTTTTTAGTATAGTGGTAAAGAGTATCTATATAAGGAGTTGGAAAGTATGACAAATCCAAATTTAGATGATTACCTGCAGCAAGGCATGTACGGGGCGAAGGAGACAAAGCCAGAAGAGAGAAGAAAATTTCTTGGAACAATTAGAGAGCGTGTTGTGCTAGCGCTGCTGCAAAATCAAGTGAGTGAAGCAAATATCTATAAAGAGGCCGAGGAAGCGATTAAGAGCAATAAAGGAGCTAAGCTGTATTTAAATGGCCACTTGGATTATTCTTATTTGTCTAAGTACTTAAAATTAGCTAACGAGCAAAACATGGAATATACAATGGTGACGAACAATGATTATAACAGTGAAATCGGCTTATTGATCGCATACGACCATGCTGTAGATAAACAAGACATTTATGTTACTGAACCGACAGCTGACAAGATAACAGACGAACCGAAGGAAAAGAAGGGTTTTTTCGCAAAGCTTTTCAACAAGTAATAGGATGGACCAGGAAAAAGAATTTTTTCCTGGTTTTTATTTTAAGTTAACGTTTAAATTAGACGAGCCTGTGATAAAGAAATAATAACTTAATTTATTTATGTTGGGGAATTATAAATTGGGAAGTATTAATACTTGTAATATAAAATTAAATTGTGTACAATACAATTGTGTAAAATTAAAAATTTAATCGGAGGTTTTAACTATGTCAGATACATTATTCACAACAACTGTAAAAGCGGTCGGCGGAAGAGAAGGAAGAGTTGAATCAGAGGATTATGTTATTCAATTAGAAACAGCGATGCCTGGAACTCCAAGAGCGAAGCAAATTGAGGATGCAACAAACCCAGAGCAATTGTTTGCAGCAGGTTATGCGGCGTGCTTCGATTCAGCTCTGCAAATGATTGCTGGAAAAGAGCGTGTGAAATTTGAATCAGAAGTAACAGCGAGTGTCAGCCTGGTTAAAGATCCAACAGATCAAGGCTTTAAGCTTGGTGTTAAATTGTCTGTCAAAGGAACTGGCGTAGATAAAGCAACTTTAGAGGACCTTGTTCATAAAGCACATAATTTCTGCCCATACTCAAAAGCAACTAGAGGCAATATTGAAGTGACACTGGAAGTTATTGCTGCATAATAAATTTAACCATCGTAGAAATACGATGGTGTTTTTTTTATACAAAAAGAGGCTGGGACAAAACAAAAGATAACCTTTCTAAACACAAATGATAAAATTACATCTGAATTTGAAGAATGAAGCTTGTTACTAAATAGAATAGGGGAGTTAAAATTAGTTCGTTTCATTGCGCTGCACCCGTTCGCTTTCCACGGGGAAAGCTTCAGCCTCTTCGTCTTCGCCTGCGGGGTCAAAATCGTCTCTATTTCCCGCAGGAGTCGAGTGGCCTCCGCTCCATTCCACTGAGATTTCTAATTATTGTATTAAACTAAAAACAAAAAAACCGAACTATTTAATCATAGTTGATTAAGTAGTTCGGTCTTTACGCTGATTCACATACTTATGTCTAAACCTTTTTTCTCCTTATTTGCCAAGCTGCTGCAAAAGCTGGGTGAGGGAGTTCTTCAGCTGTTTGAATTCCTCTGGTTCTTTATTTGCAAGCTTAAATATCTCTAATGGGATGCAGGCTGCTTTCTCTTTAAGGCTGCTGCCTTGTTCTGTTAAGGAAACCATGACAGAGCGCTCATCCTCTTGGGAGCGTTCCCGGTTTATGAGACCATTCTGCTCCATACGCTTAAGCATTGGAGTCAATGTGCCTGAATCAAGGTATAACTGTTCCCCCATGCTTTTTACACTTAATACCTTATGCTCCCATAATAATAGGAGGACTAAATATTGAGGGTAAGTTACATCCAATTCCTCAAGCAGGGTTTTATATTTTTTTGTCATTTCTCTTGAACTGGCATAAAGCAAAAAACAGAGCTGATTTTCCAGTCTAAGCAAGTCTATTTCATTTGTCATGTAGTTCACCAACTTTAAAATATCATTCCATATTTCTATTGTAATCCAATTTAGTTTTTTTTCCTAATGAAGAAGTACATAATGTTTATATCCACATAATAAGTAAAAAATGTGTAATGGAAGAAACAGGCGGATTGGCTGGAGATATAAATAACTTTATTGTTCCTGTTGCCTTAATAGAGGCTTGTTTGATATCATCAGATTATTGCATGGAACGTACTTGGAGGTGACGATTATGTCAAGGATAACAAAAGAAGAGGTAAAGCATGTAGCAAACCTTGCTAGACTTGCAATTACAGAAGAAGAAGCTGAACAATTCCAGAAACAGCTTGATGCAATCATTACGTTTGCTGAACAATTAAATGAAATCGATACAGAGGGTGTTAAACCAACATCCCATGTGCTGGATGTGAAAAACGTATTGCGTGAAGATGTTGCAGGAAAAGGTCTTCCTGTTGAGGATGTATTGAAGAATGCTCCAGAACATCAGGACGGCCAGATCAAAGTGCCATCGATTATAGAGTAAGGAGGGAAGAGGATGAGCTTATTTGATCATAAAGCAGCTGATTTACAGGAAATGCTGCTTAAAAAAGAACTTTCTGTAACAGATTTGGTGCAGGAAGCATACACGAGAATTAAAGATGTCGATGAAAAAGTACAAGCCTTTTTAACATTAGATGAGGAAAATGCCTTAAATCAGGCGAAGCAGCTTGATTCTATACTTGCTGCAGGTGAAAAGACTGGACCGTTGTTCGGCCTTCCAATCGGTATTAAGGATAATATTGTCACAAAGAATTTGAGAACAACATGCTCAAGCCGTATTTTAGAGAATTTTAACCCAATCTATAATGCGACTGTTATGGAAAAATTACATAATGCAGGCACGATTACAATCGGGAAACTGAATATGGATGAGTTTGCAATGGGATCCTCAACAGAGAATTCCTATTATATGAATACTAAAAACCCATGGAATCTGGATACAGTGCCAGGCGGTTCTTCTGGCGGCTCTGCAGCAGCTGTTGCAGCTGGAGAGGTTCTATTTTCCCTTGGTTCAGATACTGGCGGCTCGATCAGACAGCCTGCAGCATATTGTGGAGTTGTCGGCTTAAAGCCAACATACGGACGTATTTCACGTTTTGGCCTTGTAGCATTTGCATCTTCACTTGACCAAATCGGACCAATTACAAGAACAGTTGAAGACAATGCCTTCCTGCTTAATGCTATTTCAGGTGTAGATCCGATGGACAGCACATCAGCAAATGTGGCAGTTCCGGACTTTACTAAAGGTCTTACAGGGGATGTTAAAGGCTTGAAAATCGCTGTTCCTAAGGAGTATTTGGGAGAAGGCGTTAGCGAAGAGGTACGCCAGTCTGTACTTGATGCCCTTAAGGTATTGGAGAAGCTTGGAGCAACATGGGAAGAAGTATCATTGCCACATAGTAAATATGCATTGGCTACGTATTATCTGCTTTCTTCTTCAGAGGCTTCAGCGAACCTTTCCCGCTTTGACGGAATTCGCTATGGATACCGTGCAGATAATGCAGAAAGCTTAATTGAGCTTTATAAACAGACAAGAGCAGAAGGTTTCGGCGATGAAGTTAAACGCAGAATTATGCTTGGAACGTTTGCCTTAAGCTCTGGTTATTACGATGCATACTATAAAAAAGCACAAAAAGTGCGTACATTGATAAAAAAGGATTTTGAGGATGTATTTGAGAAATACGATGTGATTGTAGGACCTACAACCCCGACACCAGCTTTCAAAATCGGCGAAAATGTAAATGACCCATTAACGATGTATGCAAATGACATTCTGACAATCCCGGTTAACCTTGCTGGTGTACCAGGAATTTCAGTGCCATGTGGATTCTCAAACGGCTTGCCGCTTGGCTTGCAAATTATCGGTAAACACTTTGATGAAGAGTCTGTCTACAAAGTGGCATATGCATACGAACAGGCAACGGATTATCATAAGCAAAAACCAACGCTGTAAGGGGTGAAATAAATGGAATTTGAAACAGTCATTGGACTTGAAGTCCATGTGGAGTTAAAAACAGAATCGAAGATATTCTCCGCAAGCCCGAACCATTTCGGTGCTGCTCCGAATACAAATACAACAGTTGTAGATTTAGGATATCCAGGAGTATTGCCTGTCCTAAATAAAAAGGCTGTGGAATATGGAATGAAGGCTTCTATGGCATTGAATTGCCAAGTTGCGACAGAAACGAAATTTGACCGAAAAAACTACTTCTATCCTGACAATCCGAAAGCTTATCAAATTTCTCAATTCGATAAACCAATCGGGGAGCACGGCTATATTGATATTGAAGTGGACGGTTATAAGAAAAGAATCGGAATTACTCGTGTCCATTTAGAAGAGGATGCTGGAAAGCTGAATCATGCCAATGGCTACTCATTAGTTGACTTTAACCGTCAAGGAACACCATTGATTGAGATTGTATCTGAGCCGGATATTAGAACACCAAATGAAGCATATGCATACCTTGAGAAGCTGAAATCTATCATTCAGTATACTGGTGTATCTGACTGTAAGATGGAGGAAGGTTCTTTACGCTGTGATGCAAACATCTCCATCCGTCCAGTAGGACAGGAAGAGTTTGGAACAAAAACAGAATTGAAGAACTTAAACTCATTCAACTTCGTTCGCAAAGGTCTTGAATACGAAGAGAAGCGTCAGCGTGAGGTTGTGCTTGGCGGAGGTGTAATTGATCAGGAAACACGCCGTTTTGACGAAGCAACGAGTAAAACATTGTTGATGCGTGTTAAGGAGGGTTCTGATGATTATCGTTATTTCCCAGAGCCCGATTTAATGGATCTATATATCGATGAGGATTGGAAAGCAAGAATTCGTGCTGAAATTCCAGAACTTCCAGATGCCCGCAAAAAGAGATATATAGAAGAACTAGGCTTGCCTGAATATGATGCAAATGTCTTGACTGTTACAAAGGAAATGGCAGATTTCTTTGAGGCAACAGTTAACGCTAAGGCTGACCCTAAGCTTGCTTCTAACTGGGTTATGGGCGATTTATCAGCAACTTTAAATGCAGAAGGTAAAGAGCTTACAGAGGTAGCATTGACTCCAGAAGGTCTTGCAAGCATGATTAAGTTGATTGAAAACGGCACAATTTCCAGCAAAATTGCCAAGCAAGTATTTAAAGAGTTGATTGAAAATGGTGGAGACGCAGAAAAAATCGTAAAAGAAAAAGGATTAGTACAAATCTCAGATGAAGGCGCATTGCTGAAAATCATCTCAGAAGTACTAGATAATAATCCTCAATCTATCGATGATTTCAAAAATGGAAAGCAAAAAGCAGTCGGTTTCCTTGTTGGTCAAATTATGAAAGCAACAAAAGGGCAAGCTAACCCACAAATGGTTAACAAACTTCTTGTTGAAGAAATAAATAAAAGATAATGTAAAAAACCAAGAGATTCGCTCTCTTGGTTTTTTTTCGACATTTTCCCGTACTATTTCCCAGGAAAAGTCGCTAATATCCAATTTTCGATTTAGTTTTTGCAAAGCTTGTCCGAATTAGGAATTTAGCTGATTTTCTTCGGTCCGATGCGGTCTTTTTTGATTGTTTTATCATTTATTTTTGGTTCTTGCTGGTTAATGAAATTAATGATGTTAGACCTGTGTAAGTAAATAAGAAGTAACAGATAGATGATAAAAATAAGTTCGTGTTCTACACTCGCATCAAAAAAGACATAGAGCAATATCGTAACCCCGACAGAAATACTTCCAAAGAAAACATACTTTGTAATCCAAATGACAGCTATGAATGTTAAATAGACAATTAAAAACATAATCGGGTTTGCGACAAGCAGCATCCCTGCAGTTGTTGCAATCGCTTTTCCACCGCGAAAGCCTGCAAATATTGGGAAGCAATGCCCAATAACTGCAGCCAAACCAGTATAAATTGGATCAATATCCTGGTGAAGAAGGAGCGGGAGCGCTGCAGCAAGTGAACCTTTGCCGATATCAAAGATGAGAACGGCGAGGCCTGCTTTTTTGCCAAGCACGCGGATCGAGTTAGTTGCTCCAGGATTTAAGCTGCCATGCTTTCTAATATCAATGCCAAAAAAAATCTTTCCAATTATAATGGCAGCCGGAATAGATCCCAATAAATAAGAAGCGATCAATAGCGTATACAAAAGCATTCTCCTTTTTCATTATGATAAATATTACCAGTTTCTATGTTAGTATATGCAAGCCGAAATGTATACTTGTTCCTTAATGCCAAGCTTTAAAAAAAAGGCAAAGGAGCCACTGTTTTTATATGCAGGCTCCTTTGCCAAAAGGTTTATTTAAAACCGTCTATAACAAGTTCTTGTACGGTAACGACTGTTTCTTCTGTATCAATAAACTTAACATTCACATCCATCCCTTTATCAAGGAAGATGCTGTATGGGAAGTCATTTGATGAAACTTGGAATATGCGCTTATCGCCTTCCACCATAAAACGGACGACTGTGCTTCCTTCCATCTCTGATTTATATACATAGCTGATTTTCCCATTTAAGTCCTTTAAGTCAGCAATATTATTTGGAACTGTGTTGTCATCCTTTAACAATGTGGCAATTGCATATTTATAGTCATTGAAAAGCTTTGATTTCTCATTGCTATAGCTATAGACCTTTTCATCTTTCGCATTAACAAGTACAATTTGTCTTAGCACACTGTTAGAATCCATAAGTGGAACTACCCATGTGAACTGTCCATATATCGTATAAAGGATAGGCGTACCAGCCTCATATTTCTCCGCTCTAAAAGTCTTTTCAGCTACATTGATGGCTGATTTTCCATTTAAGGAACCATTTGCTTCTTCATAGAATGTAAGCTTTCCGGTTCTTGCGTTGATTAAAGAATAGCCGACCATGCTTCCGCTGTCTGAGTTCGGTCGAGTGAAATCAGTAAACCAATTTAAGGCAAGATCCTTATTAAATACACCATTAACCTCATCAATATCTTCCCATTCAGTCGGTACCTTTATATCTTCTTTAGAGAAGATGGTATTCCAGAATCCGTGTATATATTTGCCATACCACTCATTCCAATCCTCTGCTACACTTGTCGGAATGACATGATCGATGAAATCAGGAATTTCATTCATTTTATAATCCTTTATTTCTCCGTTTGCCGGATCAATAATATAAATACCCTTTACATCTACGATTTGCCTGAATTTGTTGTAATCTCCGTATGGCACAACATAATACGGCTTATCGTTATCGTCCGGCTCAAAGCTTGCTTCTAGTAGGACGTTATCCTTATGGTCTTTTCTTACAAGACGCTTTAAGTCTTCATTGAAATAAGCAGATGGAACATATGTCATTTCTGATTTAACTAACACAGCATCTTTATTTTCATCCTCGGCACTCATTTTAATGAAGCCAGGAACAGGCTGGTTCTTCATCCATTTAAAAAAGCCTGTGTATTCAATCGGTGTTACCCAATAAAGATGATCGTCGATCTTTTGCAAAGTTGAATGTCCTAGATCATAGTAAGAAGCGTGAGAAAGCTCGCCTAATTTCTTTTCGCTTCGGTACCGAGCATATTTCTCCGGTACAACTGCAATATGCTGCTCATCTGTCGATTCTTCTTTATTCTGGGCAATCGTTGCTTTTGCTGCCACGAAGTCATACTTATCATTTGCAATAGTAAATGGGTATGCAAACTGGAAGTATGCACTTGCGAGAAGCATGGCAATTCCGAGGTAACTAGTATAGTAAAAGCCTTTTGCTTTTCTATACAGTAGATCCCCCAGAAAGAACAGGGCTACATAAAATAATCCAAACTTTATTGCTGCTTGCACAGAATAATCAACAAGCTGGAAATACGTTAGAACAAATATAATGATGGCACCAACCATGACACGAAGCAGCTGTGTATACAAAAAAGCTTTGCTGCGAGAATATGTCTTCCAAACGAATGGATTAAGCGTTAATGCAAGTAAGGATAATAAATAAACCATTAAATAAAAAACCTCCTTTATAATAATGCCTCCATCAATATACGAACACTATCCATAATAGTTTCATTGTAAAAAAAACTTCTAATAACAGCAGGAGAAAATGGTACTATTAAAAAGTGTTTATTTCAGCAACCTAATATTATTTGAAAAAAATAAAACATTCCTGTAGGGGTTGAGCATTTTATAACGTCTATTATATGAAGTTGTTTAGAAGGGGGGAGAGAATAATTGCAGATCAAGAATTGATTGAACTAGTCAAGCGTGGAGATGATGATGCATTCCGGTTGCTAGTTGAGAAATATCGCCAGTATATATTTCGCACCATTTACAGCGTTCTTAAGGATCAAAAGGAAGCGGAAGATGCTGCACAGGAAGTGTTCCTCAAAATTTATTACTCTCTCCCCAAATATGAAAACCAAGGATTCAAAACTTGGATAACGAGAATAGCAGTCAATCATTCGATTGATGTTAAGCGAAAACAGCAAAGAAGGAAAGAAGACATCACAGAACAAATTGAGCTTGATACAGGAAAAAAAGACAATGTAGTGGCAGAGGTCTTAATAAGGCAGCAGCGCAAGCTGTTAAGGGAAAAGCTTAATGATATCCCTGACAACTATCGCGATGTTATATACGGTTACTATATTGCAGAAAAGAGCTATCAGCAATTAGCTGAAGAGCAGAATGTTCAAGTTAAGACAATTGAAACAAAACTGTACCGGGCAAGGATCTGGTTGAAGAAGCATTGGAAGGAGGAGGATTTCTTATGATACCGCACTATTCTTTTGAACAATGGCTAGAATACGCAAAGGACGAGCTTGATGAAGGCAAACGAACACAAATGGAAGACCATCTTTATGGGTGTGATCAGTGCCTTGATTTATACGTTCAAGCAGTTGAAGCACAAGAAGCGGAGCTTCCGTCCATATCAGATGTGGCAGCATTTACAGATCAAATCATGCTGAATATTACCGAAGAAACGGGAAAAGCAGATATTCCTGTTTTACAACCGAAAAAGAAAAAATCATTTTACCAATCCTCTGTCTTTCACTACGCACTTGCTGCCAGCATAACGCTGGTTCTGATGTCGACTGGTGTTTTCCAATCGATTATCAAACATACTGAAAGTATCCAAAAGGCGGAAATGCCGATGAAACAGGAAGAAGTAAAAGTAGGCTTTGTTAACAAGACATTTTCTTGGCTCGATACATTTGATGGAAGTACGAAGGAGGAAAAGAAAAAATGAAAAACCCGATCGTCGCATTTATTTTAGCTTTCTTTCCAGGAGGTGGATTATTTTATATCGGTAAGCGGATAAGAGGCTCTTTATACGGTGCTGCCGTGTTCGGACTTGCTGTATTTTCCATATTACTGCTAAGCATGGCAGGATATATGGATGAAATTGTTATCGTGCTTGTTTTTATAGGGCTTCTTATTTATTGCATCAGTATTCTGGACACTTTTATAACCACAAGCAGGTATTTTAAAAGGCAAGTACTTCCAGGTGGTCAGGAAAATAAAACAGTGCTTGTAAATACGATTGAATCACAGCGCTTCTATACAATAGTCCTATCCTTTATCCCTGGTTTAGGCCATATACAATTAGGCTTGATGTACCGCGGTATAACACTGTTATCCACTTTTTTAGGGGTAATTATTATGGTTTTATTTGTGTCAATCCTAACCGGAGCAGGAGAATTTCTGCTGTTTCTAGCTATTCTTCCGGTTATTTGGGTATATGGATTTTTTGATGTTATGCAGCAGTTTGTTAAAAAGCAAAATGGCGAGGAGCTTGTTGACCAAACCATATTTCAAGATTTTGAAAAAAATCGAGAAGACGGGAAAAAGAGCAAAATCATTGCCACCTTCCTGTCCATTTTCCCAGGTGCAGGTCATTTATACTTAGGCTTGCAGCAAAGAGGTCTGCAATTAATGGCTGCCTTCCTGTTTGCAATCTTCTTAATTAATGAGCTTTACTTAGGTATTTTCTTGTTTTTAATACCGATTATTTGGTTCTACAGCTTTTTCGATGGCCTTCAAAAAGCGTCAAGAATTGGTGAAGCGGAGCTGGAGGACACACCAGTGATAGCTTATTTAACAAACTATCAAAAATGGGTCGGAATTGGCCTTCTACTTGTGGGCTTCTACTATATGACAGTAAATATCTTGCTGCCAGTCTTTTCAACAAGACTGCAACTTTTACTTGGCATTGACTTGCAATTTTTGTTCTATCATTACTTCCAAACGGGTGTTGTCTGCATCGTTCTTATTTTCGGCGGTTTACGAGTGCTTGCTGGCAATAAGGCAAAGACAGATAAATAGGCAGGAAGTGAACCTGCTTTAATTAAGGGAGGAGAAATACGAAATGAGGACTTGGAGAGTAGGAACATTTTCAATGGGATTATCACTATTGTTTCTTGGGGTATTCCTGTTACTATCTCAATTCTTAGAGTGGGATATTACGACTGCTCTAAAGCTATGGTGGCCAGTTATTCTTGTAGTGCTTGGTTTAGAAATACTACTATACCTATTTCTAAGCAAGCAGGAGAAGCCATATTTGAATTTTGACATATTCAGTATTCTTATCGTCGGCATATTGGGTACAGCCGGAATTATAATGGTGTTTCTTCAAACTGCAGGCTTCATTGATTTGATTCAGGATGAAATTAAGAAGGAAGAAAGGACATTGGACCTTCCTGCATATGAACAGAATATCAGCAATGATATCAATAGAGTTGTTGTGGAAGGAGACGGCATAGGGCAGCTTAAAGTCGATGGTACAACGGAAAGAAACGTCTCCTTGTTTGGTACATACAGACAGGATAGTTCATTAGATGAAATAGGGAAAGTAGAGGATTATGTCACCACTTCACATAAAGGAGATACACTGTATATAAGGGTGAAAGAGCGTCCTTATCAAACATCAACGTTCTACTCAGATTATTCCAATATTGATGCTACCTTGCTTGTCCCGACAGATGTTCAATTAGAAATTACTAATCTCAAAAGCAACCTATCCATTAATCCACGCGAATTGAAAAGCGATTGGAAAGTATCTGGTGCCGGAGAGCTTGATATAGATATTCAAGAGACGAATAATGTAATGGTTTCTGTGGAGAATACTCAGGTGGAAAATGGAGAGAATCAGAATTGGAGCTTTGCCAAGGAAACGGCAGATACTGATGAGTATGATGCAGCAGAAGACTATACTACTTATAATGGTAATTATAAAAAGGGAAAAGCCGAGCATCATATCTATGTTTTTAGTAGTGCGCTGTTACAGCTGAACGATAAAAAGTAACAATTAAATCAAACGTTTGTTTAATTTCCAAAGGCTGTTTAATGTGGTTGGAAAATTAGTTATTTGGGTATAATTGATAGCAGTATTCTAAAATTTTTTACAAAGCAGTTGGTAGTATACTAAATATTGCCTAAAGAAGTGGTTTTCGTATATGATGTTAGATGATAGAAAACAAGCCATGAAATTATGAAATAGGATGATGGGTATGAAAAGGGCAAGAATTATATACAATCCAACATCAGGCCGGGAAGCTTTTAAAAAGCATTTGCCGGAGGTGCTGAAAAAACTTGAGAATGCAGGGTATGAAACATCCTGTCACGCTACGACGGGTCCAGAGGATGCCACTAAGGCTGCGAGAGTTGCAATTGAAAGAAGATATGATCTTGTTATTGCAGCTGGCGGAGACGGCACAATTAATGAAGTAGTTAATGGACTAGCAGAACAGGACTACCGGCCGAAGCTTGGAATTATCCCAGTGGGTACAACTAATGACTTCGCAAGAGCCTTGCATATTCCGCGAGACATTGAAGCTGCCGCAGATATAATTGCTAAAGGCGACACAATCCCTGTCGATATTGGACGGATAAATAATGACAAATACTTTATTAATATTGGCGGCGGAGGCAATTTAACTGAGCTTTCGTATGAAGTGCCGAGCAAGTTGAAAACAATGCTTGGACAGCTTGCGTATTATTTGAAGGGTATGGAAAAGCTGCCTTTTATTAAGGCTACTAAAGTAAAGATAGAATATGACGGAAAGTTATTCGAAGGGGAAGTCATGCTGTTTTTAATTGGTCTGACAAACTCTGTCGGCGGATTTGAAAAGCTTGCACCAGGTGCTTCAATCAATGACGGTCTATTTTCCTTGCTTATCCTAAAAAAAGCCAACTTAGCAGACTTTATCCGTATCGCTACATTGGCGCTCCGCGGAGAGCATATTAATGATCCTAGTGTAATTTATGTAAGTGCCAACCGTATTAAGATAACATCAGAGGAAAAGGTACAGCTGAACCTTGATGGTGAATTCGGTGGTGTGCTTCCAGCAGAATTTGTTAATTTATACAGACATTTTGAGGTGTTTGTTCCAATTGACCAAATCCGTGACGAGGATCGCCCTAAAGAAGAGACACTAACAGCAGAGTAAAGATATAGAGTGAGTGCCGACTCACTCTATCCACCACTCCAAATCCCCAAAAAAGCCCCTTATTTCCATTGTTTTCAACAATTAAAAAACCAACAAGGAATATAGATAACAGGAAAAGTATGATACAATTTTGTTCGGTATACTTTTTTAAAAATAGATAACATGTAGCAAAGGAAGTAGACGATGAGCAGAACATTGCCCGTTCAAAAGAACGATATATTAGATATAGTATTTGAAGATTTGACACATGAAGGTTCTGGCGTAGCGAAGGTTGAAGGTTATCCACTGTTTATCCCCAATGGACTTCCAGGGGAAAAAGCGAAGGTTAAAGTGGTGAAAACTAATAAAAATTTTGGATTTGGTCGTTTGCTTGAATTGCAGGAAAAAAGCCCATATCGAGTGGAAGCACCATGTCCAATTTATAAAGAATGCGGAGGCTGTCAGCTTCAGCATCTTAATTATGAAGGACAGCTTCTAGTGAAGCATAAGCATGTTCAGGATGTCCTTGAAAGAATCGGCAAAATAGACGCTATCGTTCACCCGACAATCGGTATGAACGAGCCATGGCGCTACCGCAACAAGGCACAGGTTCCAATTGGAGAGCAGGAAGGCGGTCTGATAGGCGGTTTCTATCAACAGCGCAGCCACCAAATTATCAATATGGAAGCTTGCCTTATACAACAGGAAGAAAATGATGATGTCGTAAAAAAAGTAAAAGAGATATGTCAAAAGTACGGAGTTAAGGCATACAATGAGGAGCGACATAAAGGAGAGCTTCGTCATATCATGGTTCGCCGTGGTTTAGTTACATGTGAAATGATGATTGTGCTTATTACGAGAACAAACGAGATTACAAACAAAAATAAAGTTGTGGATGAAATTGCCGCAGAGATTTCAGGTTTAAAATCAATTATCCACAATGTGAATAACAAAAAAACAAATGTCATTATGGGCGATACAACAAATGTGTTGTGGGGACAAGAAACAATTACCGATTATATTGGAGATGTTAAGTTCGCAATTTCTGCCCGCTCCTTCTATCAAGTAAATCCTGAGCAGACAAAGGTTTTATATGATAAAGCACTTGAATATGCTAATTTGCAAGGCGAAGAAAATGTTATTGATGCTTATTGCGGTATCGGCACGATTTCACTGTTCCTAGCGAAGAAAGCGAAAAAGGTGTTTGGTGTAGAAATTGTTCCACAAGCAATCGAAGACGCTGGCAAAAACGCACTCCTAAACGATATCCACAATGTGGATTTTGCTGTCGGCAAAGCAGAAGAAGTTATCCCCAACTGGTATAAGGAAGGAAACACAGCAGACGTTCTAGTCGTTGATCCGCCAAGAAAAGGCTGTGATGAAGCCCTATTACAAACAATCATTGACATGAAGCCAAAAAAAGTCGTATACGTTTCCTGCAACCCAGCAACATTAGCAAGAGACCTGCGCGTCCTTGAAGACGGCGGCTACAAAACACTTGAAGTACAGCCTGTGGATATGTTCCCGCAGACAATGCATGTTGAGGCTGTGGCTCAGTTGGTATTATCAGTGTAATATCGACTCTTGGAAAAATTCTGGATTTCCCTAAAGGAATCCAGAATTTTTTGTTTTATTGATAACTAGGAAGACAATAGATCGTCTTTTGTAAACTGTGAATATTTTTTTATACATTGCAAGGACTTGTGGATAATATCTGAAAATATTAACATTTGTTATTAAAAAAGCTCATATTGTTGATAACTATTGATTAAACTCTTAGTTATTCAGTGAATATCCACATTATCAGTTACAACAACATGAATATCGAAAATGTTCTAGATAAGTTTCATTCAAAGCGTAATATTATTTATCATACATTGCTGCATCATATGCTGAATTTTTAGATGGTGTCTATGTAAAGAGACTATTTGTTATAAGTAGCAAAACAAAAATCAACGCAAAACGCAAGCTTTCAAATTAGGCATCAGTGTTTAAATGCCCGATGTTTAACCTCTTAGTTAATAAAATAATATGATAACAGATAGCAATATCAAAACAGATATTGTTTTTTTCTGTCGAAATATCCTTTTCTTTTGCCAGATTATTGAATTATAAAAATGTAAGCGGTATAATTAATTTATGGAACAGTGTACCACGATGTGGAACGCTGATTGGTTGTTGAAAGGAGGATTTTTGCTTTTTGTTTTACGAAATAATGTAAGCGTATTCTTTGTTTAGTAAGTGAACACCAGCATGGCTATGAAATGTTTGTTATGATTTATCGTTTAAGTTGTTTTCTAGAGCATGAAGAACTAGATGATGCGTTGGAGGGCAAGTCCAAAGCAGGTTACATAATTCAACTACTACATATCAGATGCAGCATCTTTTTCAATTGCTTAAATTACCTAAATGGGAAGGTAAGGATGCCGAATGAAAATCATGAAGTCGATTGAGAGAATACCAGGGGGCCTTATGCTGGTTCCGCTGTTTTTAGGAGCAATTATTCATACGTTCGCACCAAAATCCGGGGAGTATTTCGGCTCGTTTACAAATGGGCTGATGACAGGTACAATTCCGATTCTTGCTGTCTGGTTTTTCTGCATGGGTGCGGGAATTAATTTGAAATCGACAGGAGTTGTTTTGCGAAAATCTGGAACGCTGCTGGTGACAAAGATTGGGGTTGCGTGGATTGTGGCCCTTGTCGCAGGAGCATTTCTGCCAGAGGGTGGAGTACAAACTGGCTTTTTCGCCGGATTTTCGGTTCTGACACTTGTTGCAGCGATGGATATGACGAACGGTGGTTTGTATGCGTCCATGATGCAGCAATACGGAACAAAGGAGGAAGCCGGTGCATTTGTATTGATGTCGCTTGAGTCAGGTCCACTTGTGACGATGCTTATTCTTGGCTCAACTGGAATTGCCTTTGAGCCGCAAGCATTTGTCGGAGCAGTGCTTCCATTTTTAGTCGGTTTTATTTTAGGAAATCTTGATTCTGATTTTAGAAGTTTTTTCAGCAAGGCTACACATACAATGATTCCATTCTTCGGGTTTGCTTTAGGAAATACGATTGATCTTGGCGTAATTGTGAAAACAGGCTTTGCCGGAATCTTGCTTGGTATTCTCGTTATTATTGTTACAGGCATTCCATTAATACTCGCAGACAAGTTTATCGGTGGAGGAAACGGAACAGCTGGGATTGCGGCTTCAAGTACTGCTGGTGCTGCTGTTGCCAACCCAATGATTATTGCAAGTATGAAACCGGAATTTATGCCAATTGCCCAGTCTGCAACAGCATTGGTAGCAGCATCTGTCATTGTAACCTCCATTTTAGTTCCGATACTAACTGCCTTTTGGTATAAATATATGCAAAAAAAGAACAACACAAATAGTGGAAGCGGCTTAAATACTCGTGCACTATAAAGAGCAGAATTCTTCCTATATTATAGAAGGAGTTGATTAAAGTATGAGCAGAATAGTCACTGTCGGAGAACCGATGGCCCTATTTGCGGCAGAGTCTGAAGGGCTTTTGGAAGAGGTAAACAGGTTTGATCGGTTTGTGGCAGGCGCAGAAGTGAACTTTTCAATCGGGATGGCTCGTTTAGGCCATGATGTCACATATATTACGAAGCTCGGGAATGATCCATTCGGCAAAAATATTGAAAGCTTCTTGAAGCATAATGGTATTGATACTAGCTTCGTTACCTACGACGACAAGCATGCTACAGGAATGCAATGGAAGCAAAAGGTTTCCGCAGGAGATCCAGAAGTGTTTTCCTTAAGAAAAAATTCGGCTGCTTCGACAATGGATAGTCAATCAATAAGTTCATTGCCTATTACAGACTTTCAGCATCTCCATTTGACAGGCATTCCTCCAGCATTATCAATGAGCTGCAGGGAAATGGTTTATGAATTGGCGCGTAAGGCAAAAGCGAAAGGAGTATCGATTTCATTCGATCCTAATATTAGACCTGCTCTTTGGCCAGATAAAAAAGAGATGGCGGAAGTTATCAATAACATGGCCTATTTAGCTGATATTGTCTTTCCTGGAATGGAAGAGGGAAGGCTGCTTACGGGCAGAGAAACTCCTGAAGGAATAGCACAATTTTATCATGATGCTGGTGTGAAAAACGTAATCATAAAGCTTGGACCAAATGGGGCTTATACTAGTACTAAAGATAAAAAATTCTATACAGAAGGTTTTAAGGTTCACAAAGTCATTGACACAGTTGGTGCTGGAGATGGGTTTGCTGTTGGTGTAACGAGTGCATTGTTGGAGGATTTACCGCTAGAGGAAGCGGTTAGAAGAGGAACTGCAATCGGCGCACTTGCAGTCATGGCTCCAGGTGACAATGATGGGCTTCCTGACAGAAACGAGCTGAACGTCTTTATGGAACCTAAATTAAATAGATAAATAGAAAAAGAGCAAAGTTTGCCAATGAGGCAGCTTTGCTCTTTTTCTATTATTAGCTGATAAAGCCAAAGTGGCGGGATATGTCCGCACTATAATGCCTCATTTTTTCAATCAAGGCTTCATTTATTAAATCCATTGTCACTCTTGTACTTGGACCTGAAATGCTGAAGCTTGCGATAATCCTGCCTTCATGGTTGTAAATAGGGGCAGCGATGCAGCGCAAGTCCTGTTCATTCTCGTTATTATCTAATGCATAGCCTTGCTGCTTCACCTTGTCTATTTCTGCGCGTAATTCTTCTGTTGACGTGATGGTGGCAGCTGTTTTGCTTACAAACTCCATTTTGGAAAGCGATTCTTCGAAAGCTTGAGAGTCGAGCCCTGATAATAGAATTTTTCCAACAGCTGTGCAGTACATTGGTGCTCTGCTGCCGACACGGGAGAACATGCGAATGGTTTGTGTGCTTTCTATCTTGTCCACATAAAGGACTTCTTCCCGGTCTTTCGTGCATAAATGAATTGTTTCGTTGACTTCCTTACATAATTTCGTCAGAAACGGCTTTGCTGTCTGAACAAGTGTATTGCTGTTTAGGAAATTCCTTGCGAGGAAAAGTGTCTGCAATCCAAGCTTATATTTGTCTGTATCCATGTCCTTTTCGACATAGTTCATGTTAGTCAGTGTTGCCAAAAGCCGGTGCACGGTGCTTTTGGAGAGGCCAACCTGTTCGGTCAGGCGGGCGATTTGCAGGCCATCTGGATATTCAGACAGCTTGTTTAATATCGTTAATGCTCTTTCAAGTGATTGAACGTTTGACATAGTATTATACCTCTTCAGCTAAATGAGAATAGGACCTTTTTCTTCTATATTACGTCACAAGCAATCTTTTGTAAATTAACGGATTTATGGTTAACAGAAGGGATTTCTTCGAATAAAACGGGACTTGATAACTATAAATACGAGGAAGTAACCACTTTTTCGACAATTATTCACAAAAACCTAGCATTTACAAAACCTTTACAATTGATTCAAACAACATTAATAGTTTTCCCTTATTCTAATTCTTGTAGGACAAAACACCAACATATCCTTAGGGGGAATTAAAGAAATGAAAAGTTTGAAAAAGCTAAGCCTGCTTCTGCTAGTTGCAGCACTTATGGCATTCATCGCTGCATGCGGAGGAAATGACAACACAAGTGGAGATAACAATGAAGATAGTGGTTCAGAAGAAAAACTATCAGGCACTTTGACAGTTTCTGGTTCATCTGCAATGCAACCATTAGTAGCAGCTGCTGCTGAAGAGTTTATGGCTGAAAATCCAGAAGTTGATATCCAAGTTAACGCTGGTGGTTCTGGTACAGGCTTATCACAAGTTTCTGAAGGTTCCGTAGATATTGGAAACTCTGATGTTTTTGCTGAAGAAAAAGAAGGGATTCCTGCTGATGAGCTAGTTGACCACAAAGTTGCTGTAGTTGGTATGACAGCTGCTGTTAACCCATCTGCTGGAGTTACAGATATATCTAAAGAAGATTTGATTAAAGTATTTACAGGCAAAATCACTAACTGGAAAGACCTTGGTGGTGCTGACCAAAAGATTACATTAGTTAACCGTCCAGATTCTTCTGGTACACGTGCAACTTTCAATAAATATGCATTAGATGGCGCTACACCTGCTGAAGGCGTTACGGAAGATTCTTCAAACACAGTTAAGAAAATTATCTCTGAAACTGAAGGAGCTGTTGGTTACCTTGCACTTTCATACTTCACTGATGACACTGTAACAGCACTTGCAATTGACGGCGTAGAAGCTACAGATGAAAAAGTAAAAACTGGTGAATTCCCAGTTTGGGCTTACCAACATGCTTACACTAAAGGTGAGCCAAATGAACTTGCTAAAGCATTCCTTGATTACATGGCTGCTGATGAGCAAAAACAATTGATCGAAGACCAAGGATATATTCCTGGAAGCGAAATGGAAGTAGAGCGTGACGCTGAAGGAAATCAAAAATAAACGAAATAGGTAAGGGGCAATGCCGACCTGGCGTTGCCTCATTACCAATTAATGACGTAAATTAGGGGTGCTTCAAAAATTATGGAAAAATCATCACTTCCTGTTAGAGAGAGATTAATAAAATCTAATAAAACAAGGCTTAATGGTGAGGTACGGGGTAAAGTTTTAGTAACATTATGTGCAATTATCATGATTTCTGCTACTATTGCAATCACAATTTTCCTAAGTACAAAAGGTTTACAGTCTTTCATTAAAAACGGTGTAAGTCCGATTGAGTTCTTAACCAGTACGAATTGGAATCCTACTGATCCAGAAAGCCCGATGTATGGGGCACTGCCTTTTATCTTTGGTTCTTTTGCGGTAACAATGCTTGCCGCACTAGTTGCAGCACCACTTGGAATTGGTGGAGCTATTTTCATGACAGAAATTGCTCCGTCATGGGGGAAGAAGATACTTCAACCAGTAATTGAGTTGCTTGTTGGTATTCCTTCCGTTGTTTATGGATTCATAGGGCTTACAGTATTAGTGCCTTTTATCAGGGAGCATGTAGGCGGGCTTGGTTTCAGTTTATTATCTGGAACAATCGTCTTAGCAATCATGATCCTGCCGACAGTTACGACAATTGCAACAGATGCAATGGCAACATTGCCTAAATCATTGCGTGAAGGCTCTTATGCACTTGGTGCTACGAGATGGCAAACAATCAGGAAAGTACTTGTTCCTGCTGCACTACCTTCTTTGTTAACTGCAATTGTTTTAGGTATGGCAAGAGCGTTCGGGGAAGCATTAGCAGTTCAAATGGTTATCGGTAACACGAGAATTATCCCTGGAAGCATTTTAGATCCAGCCGGAACATTGACTACTATCATCACATTGAATATGGGTCATACAACATATGGAAGTGTTGAAAACAATACACTTTGGTCAATGGGGCTTATCTTGTTAGTTATGTCATTCGCATTTATCTTGCTAATCCGTTATCTGTCATCTAGGAGGAAAGTATAATGAACAGCAGAGTAGCAGATCGTATCGCAACCAGTGTGTTTGTTGCGATAGCAATCGTTATTGTATCCGTTCTTGTCGGATTATTTTCTTACATTTTGTTTAATGGCGTCAGCCACATATCGCTTGATTTCTTAACGAATCCATCAAGTAATGTCCGTGCAGGCGGTGGAATTAGAGATCAATTATTTAACTCATTTTACATTTTGTTTATCACAATGATTATTACTGTTCCACTTGGAGTGGGCGGTGGAATTTATATGGCTGAGTATGCAAAGCCTGGGAAAATTACAAACACTATCCGTACTTGTATCGAGGTCCTTGCATCACTTCCTTCTATTGTTATTGGTATGTTCGGTCTATTAATGTTCGTTAACTTAACAGGATGGGGCTATTCAATCCTTGGTGGTGCGTTGGCATTAACAGTGTTCAACTTACCAGTTATGGTGCGTGTCAGTGAAGATGCACTTCGTTCAGTGCCGCGTGATCAGAAAGAAGCTAGTCTTGCATTAGGAATTACACATTGGCATACAATTAAAACGATTCTTTTACCAACAGCATTTCCATCGATTCTAACAGGTGCAATCCTTGCTTCTGGAAGGGTGTTCGGGGAAGCGGCTGCGCTATTATTTACATCTGGATTGTCAACACCAAGACTGGATTATGCAAACTGGAATCCATTCGTTGAAAACTCTCCATTAAATATATTTAGACCTGCAGAAACTTTAGCTGTTCATATTTGGTCTGTTAACACACAGGGACTTATTCCGGATGTGGAGGATATCGCAAACGGTGCGTCCGCAGTATTGATTTTGTCTGTGCTGATTTTCAACCTAGGTGCGCGTTTAATTGGAGGCTTTATCCATCGTAAACTTACAGCATCTAAATAACGAATAAGGATGATGAAAATGAATACAAGTACATTGCCAAGAACTGCCGTCCTTAACAGAGAACAGATTTCTGAAGCGTCAGTTACAAATAAAGATCTAATCCTTCAAGTAAAGGACTTGGACATATATTACGGAGAAAAACGAGCAGTTAATACGATTTCAATGGATATCGAAAAAAATTCAATCACTGCATTAATTGGACCGTCTGGCTGTGGTAAGTCAACTTTCCTTCGCAGTATTAATCGCATGAACGACCTTATTCCTGGAGCTAAAGCAAAGGGAGAAATTCTATATGAAGGCTTGAATATCCTTGGTGATAATATTGATGTTGTTGCATTAAGAAAAGAGATCGGCATGGTATTCCAAAAGCCAAATCCTTTCCCAAAATCAATCTATGAAAATATTGCTCATGCATTGAAGTTTGCGGGAATTAAGAAAAAAAGTGAGTTGGAAGTCCTTGTGGAAGAGAGCTTGACGAAAGCAGCACTTTGGGATGAAGTAAAAGACAGACTTCATAAATCTGCTTTATCACTATCTGGCGGACAGCAACAAAGACTTTGCATTGCCCGTACAATTGCAATGAAGCCTTCACTTATGCTTCTTGATGAGCCTTCATCAGCTCTTGACCCGATTTCAAATGCCAAGGTCGAAGAGTTAATTGTGGAGTTGAAAAAGGAATATTCTATTTTAATTGTTACACATAACATGGGTCAGGCTTCAAGGATTTCAGATAAGACTGCCTTCTTCTTGAGCGGAGATTTAATTGAGTTTGATGCGACAGAGAAAATCTTTACAAACCCGTCTGTTAAAAAGACAGAAGAATATATTTCCGGCAGATTTGGATAAGGGGGACTATCATGTCAACAGCAGTTACGCACGCGCCTGTATTTGAAATAAATGATTTAAACCTTTGGTATGGAGATCACCATGCCTTAAAAAACATCAATTTCCCGATTAACCGCAATGAAGTTACGGCTATTATCGGGCCATCCGGCTGTGGGAAATCGACTTTTATTAAAACATTAAACTTGATGATTAATATGGTGCCAAACGTTAAGATGTCTGGTGAGATTAACTATAAAAACAAAAATATTATTAACAAAAAAATCGATCTAGTTGATTTGCGCAAAAATGTCGGTATGGTTTTCCAAAAGGGAAATCCATTTCCGCAAACAATCTTTGAAAATATTGCTTACGGACCAAGAATTCACGGCGAAAAGCGAAAAAAGGTGCTTGAAGAGATTGTAGAAAAATCACTTCGTGACGTTGCACTTTGGGATGAGGTAAAGGATCGTCTGCATACTCCGGCAATGGGACTTTCAGGTGGACAGCAGCAGCGTCTTTGCATCGCAAGAGCACTTGCGACAAAGCCTGATGTGCTTCTTATGGATGAACCTACGTCTGCTCTTGACCCGATTTCAACATTGAAAATTGAAGAGCTAATGCTTGAGTTGAAGGAGAAATATACAATTGTGGTTGTGACACATAATATGCAGCAGGCAGCACGTGTTTCAGATAAAACAGCCTTTTTCTTAATGGGAGAGCTAGTTGAAATTGACGAAACATCAAAAATATTCTCAAGACCGGCTGACCAAAGAACAGAAGATTATATTTCCGGGCGATTTGGATGATTGGGGTGCAAGGATGAATACTAGGACGAATTTTGACAGTAATCTTAAAGAATTAAAACAAAGTCTGTTAGATATGGCGGAAGAAGCAGAATATGCCATTAAAAAATCGATGGTTTCCTTAATTAGTCAAGATTTACAAAAGGCTGAGGAAGTAATTGAAGGGGACAACAAAATTGATGAAATGGAAAATAAGATTAACGATCAGGCAATTTTGTTAATCGCAAAGGAATCCCCAGTAGCAACTGATTTAAGAAAGATAATCGTGGCACTCAAAATTTCGTCTGAAGTGGAACGAATCGCTGATATGGCTGTTAATATTGCTAAATCCACCATTCATATTGGCAGTGAACCACATATTAAGGATATAGTGGAAATACCGCTAATGATGGAGAAGGCACTTAATATGCTAAGGGAATCCTTAACAGCCTTCTATACGGAGGATACGGTGATTGCAAAAGCAAGTGCTGAGAAGGATGACGAGATTGATGCAATGTATGGCCGTCTTATTCAAGAACTTATGGGGTATATCCGTGAGCACCCAAGTGAAACAAAGCAGGTAACACAGCTTGCCTTCGTTTGCAGATACATTGAGAGAATCGGCGACCATGTTACGAATATTGCCGAAAACGTTATTTATTTAGTAACAGGGAAACGATACGATTTGAACACATAATCAGCAGAATCTCTGCTGATTTTTTTATTGTTATATTTTTGTAAAATTTCTGTAAATTTGTAGATAAAACCTCTTAAATCCTGCATATTGGTAATTAGGTATATTGTCTTATTTATCTTTTTTTGCAGGAGGAAAGTCATGTCTGGGAAATGGAAATTAAAGCTGAAGCCAAGGACATTGAATATTGTTAAAAAGAAATCAGGAAGTAAGGATCGAGAGAAAACCTTTTTCAGGTGGAGGGATATGCAAATTAGGTCAAAGCTCTATTTACTGTTTGGCTTTAACGCTGTTCTGTTTTTCGCTACAACAATAGTTGTCATTATACTGCTCAATATGTTCTGGACAAAAACAATTGATATAAAAACTCAAGGAGAAAAGGCTGCAGCAATTGAGGAAATAGGCTCGCTTATACGGGCCAAGGATATTCGTATTGCAGACTATATAACCTTTTTAAAAGATGAGGACATTAAAAGCTATCGAGAGCTGCGAAACGAACTGAACGTGTCGCTAGAAGGCTTAAATGGGACAATTGCAGATAAAGAGCAAAAACAGCTTATCCATACAATTGAAGAGAATAATGAAAAGATAGATGATTTGTTTATTCGGGTTGTCGCTCCGGCGGTTGTGAGACTTGATGAAAAGATTTACACGGATGCAAGGATGGAAATCGCACAGCTTAGAGAGGATAATGCAGCGACACTTGCAGATTTAGTTAGCTTTGTAGAGTCGGACCGTAATAATACGATGCAGAACATGGAACAGAGCATGACGTCCTTTGTTTGGCTCATAATAGCGGCAGCAGCGATGTCTGCTATCTTTAGCGGAGTATTTGTTTACTTTGTCTCCCGTTCCTTAAAAAACAACCTGGAAAGGGTTGTACAAAGAGCTAGCAGGGTGGCACAAGGAGATTTGTTGGAGGAAGAATCTCTTTATGATGGCAAGGATGAGATCGGCCAGCTGGAAAAAGCGATTAATAGCATGATTTACAGTCTGAGAAGCATGGTGAACAGCATTGGGAACGCTGCAGTTTCTGTTACTAACAACAGCGAGGAGCTCGCTCACAGCTCATCAAATGTTAAGCATTCAAGTCAGCAGATATCTGAAACGATGGCAGCTTTATCTGCAAGTGCAGAACAGCAGGGAGAAGGTACAAGCCAGCTGATTTCTGCATACGAGTCCTTTAACAGACAGCTTGGAGTTGCCGCAGATAATGGAGCAATGGTAAAGGATAGCTCTGAAAAGGTTCTCTCTGTTACATTAAAAGGCCATAATTCGATGAAAGAATCAATTACCCAAACTAATATTGTTTATGAAATGATTCGAGACACATATGAAGAAGTGTTAGGTATGGAAGAGAAGACAAGAAATATTCATACACTAGTTGAGTCGATCAAAGGGATTGCCGCACAAACAAACCTGCTGGCACTAAATGCTGCAATAGAAGCAGCAAGAGCAGGTGATGCAGGCAAGGGCTTTGCAGTGGTGGCAAATGAAGTGAGGAAGCTTGCAAACCAAGTGGAAACTTCATTGGTGGAAATCAACAGTACAGTAACAGCGGTGCAAAATGTTTCAGAAGCAGTCTCCCGCTCACTTAAGAACGGTTTTCAAGAGTTAGAAAATGGCTCTGTTAAAATTAAGAAAACTGGAGAAGGCTTTGAAACGATAAAAACGGAAGTGGAAGACATGGTTTGTAACATTGCTGTAATATCAGATACACTTGCTCACCTTATGACTGGCAGTATGGAGATTAAAGCAGGGGTGGAAGTGGCAGCAGATGCTTCACAAACCTTTGCCGCAGGTGCTGTTTCATCGTCCGGATCCTTGCAGGAACAGGATGCAGAGCTAGAACACATCTTTGCTAGAACCAAGGAAATGCTTTCAGAAGCCAATAATTTATCGGTGCTTGTGAAGAATTTTAAGATGTAATTAAAAAAGCTGTTTGGTAAATGATAGAATTTTTAATAGAAATAAAATACATTCTTAGTAAAACATTCTAGTATGTAAGCGTATTTTAAAGGAATTGACTCGTTAATTTAATAGAATTGTAATTTAACAGCCCCTTTCATGTGTTATAACTTAATGGAAAGGGGTTTTAAGATGAGTCTGATTAAAAAAATGATGGTTTTATCATTAATTTGTGCTTCTTTTTTTTCTACTTCATTGATGGCACATGCAGAAACGAGTCAAGAAACACTTACAAATGGTAAAAGCAAACTAGAAGAAAACGATAGATTGCTCGATGAAAAAGAGCAAGAACAGCAGCAAGCATCGAAGGAGCTTAAAGCTGTGCAGGATGAGCTTGAATCTACAGAAGGCCAATTAGAGGCTAGTAAAAAAGAAATCTCATCCATTGAAGGTAAAATAGAAGAGACGAAACTTCTGATAGAAGAGAAAAAAGATCAGATTGTTGAGTTAGAAGATAAAGTGCTAGAACGTAAGGATGTCATGAAGGATAGATTGGTAGCCTTACAAAATACAGATAAAACAAACATAATTATGGAAGTTATACTTAGTGCTCAAGATTTATCTGATTTCTTAGATCGTGCAGCAGCTGTATCAGCTTTCTATAATGGCGATAAAGACCTTCTGGAACAGCAGCAGCAGGATCTCGAGACTATTGAGGCAGAAAAGAAGGATGTGGATGAAAAAGAGGCAGAGCTTCAGCAAAGCTATGAATCATTAGCTGAAAATCAATCTGTTCTTGAAGCGAACCTGGAAAAAAGACAGGTAGCTGTAACTGAAGCAAATAAAAAGTACAAAAGCATCTCAAAGGAAATTAAGATAGCAGAGTCAGAAAAGGCAGCTATCCAAGCAGAATTAAAGAATGCAGAGGAAAGCATCAAGAAACAGAAAGAAGAGGCAGCAGCACGTAAAAAGGTAATTGTGCAGCAACAAACTGCAGTATCTGCTGAAACGACTGAGGCACCCAAATCTTCTTCATCCTCTAAAGGTAAGAGTAATTCAAGCTCAAATTCAAATAAGAATTCAAGCCCTAAAAAGGAAAGCAGCAGTTCAGAGACAATGTATGTATCTGCAACAGCATACAGCCATGAAAGCACAAAGTCTGATTATACAGCCCTTGGTTATAATATCAAGAAGAATGCGAACATGAAGCTGATAGCAGTTGACCCTGCAGTTATCCCATTAGGCAGCAAAGTTTGGGTAGAAGGCTATGGTGAGGCAATCGCTGGCGATACAGGCGGTGCTATTAAAGGCCATAAAATCGACGTTCTGATGCCTAATAACGGCAAAGCAAAAGCTTGGGGACGAAAGACAGTTAAAGTGAAAATACTTGATTAATAATGATATGGTGCAAAGCGACTGAGCTTTGCACCTTTTTTGTTTTTTGTATGAAATATCAGAATATTTGAGAATAATTCTCATAATGGAAAGAATCATGCTATAATTACTTCTGGCAAATGTGCCAGAAAAAATTGAAGGGGTCTACATATGAAAAAATTAATGTTATTCATTTTGTTCAGTGTCCTGTGCCTTGCAGGATGCGCCAGCAATGCAGATAAAGAAGAACCGAAAGAGAAAAAGGAGCAAACGCTTAAAGTAGCTTCCTTAATTCCTCCAATGACGGATATTTTAGAAATAGTGAAGCCGTTGATGAAGGAGGAAGGCGTTAATTTAGAGATTGTTGTTCTTAACGATAATGTTCAGCCGAATAATGCTTTGGCAAACAAAGAAGTGGATGCTAACTTCTTCCAGCACGTACCGTATATGGAGCAGTTCAACAACAATTCCAATGCTGATTTAGTGGCAGTTCAGCCGATTTACCATGCTGTATATGGCGGTTATTCTCCTAAATTTAAATCATTGGATGACCTTCCAGATGGAGCAACTGTGGCAATTGCGAATGATCCGACTAATATAAGCAGATCTCTTGCGCTTATGGATAAGTATGGCTTGATTAAGCTGAAAGATGATGCAACTAGCACGGATGCTACAGAGGCAGATATTGTTGAAAACAAACGTAACTTTAAAATCAAAAAAGTAGATTTACTTATGCTTGCCCGTGTATATGAAGATACAGATTTAACAATCATGACTCCTGCTTATGCTGAGCCGTTAGGGTTGAAGCCAAACAAGGATGCTCTGTTAACAGAAGGAATTGAGTCTGCATTTGCAATTACCCTTGTAGCTCGCAAGGATAATGCTGATTCAGAAGCAATCAAACTGCTAGCTGAAAAAATGACAGGACCAGAAGTGAAGAAATTCCTTGAGGAAGACTATAAAGATTCTGCATTGCCAGCATTTTAACAAAAAAAGATCCAGCTATCACTAGCTGGATTTCCAAAGTATATCTATTTCAAGGGGGAACTTGAAAAAGAGTAATTGTCTTAACATATACTTATTGTACCCCGCAATTATGAAGAAATTATGACAAAACTATCAACTTTTCTTAACAAGTTTGTGAAGCTTTAAAGACTATTAATGAATTAAAAAGCAGTGTATCTCTATAGAAGAGAACACTGCTTTTTTGATAGAGTTATTTTTTCAGCTTATTCCAAGTTTCATCAAGAGCTTTCATTGTTTCTTCTCTTGTGCTTTCTTTACCAACATATGCCTGCAAGCTAGCACCAAATTCTTGTCCAGCGCCATCTGGGTATTTCATAAACTGCCAAGTATATGTTTTGCCTTCTTGAGAGTATTTTTGAATTTCCGCACCTAGTGGGCCGATATCATCTGCACTTGCTTCAATTGTTTTGAAAGCAGGTACATATTTGAAGTCTTTTACTAACATTGTTTTCGCTGCGTCAGAAGTAACCATCCAGTTTAGGAAGTCAAGAGCTGCTTTTTTATCAGCATCTGGAGCTCCATTGTGAACAACCCAGTTTGTTGGAACGTCGACCATTAATTTATCTGATTGCTCTTTATCATCGCTAAGCGGCATTGGAATAAAGCCAACTTCCAAATTTGGATTTAATTTGTCTATCATCGGCTGAATCCAGTTACCTTGTTGAATCATTGCTGCTTCACCTGTAGCAAATAGAGTTACTTGTGTATTGTAGTCTGTTGTTAAAGGATTTTTGTTGCCGTATTTCAGAGTTACGTCCAACAGATCAAAGTACTTGTTAAAATACTCATTTCCTTCAATTTTAGATGTACCATCATTTAAGCCTTTAATGAAGGCATCTGCGTCATCCTGATAAGCAAATGGCACGTTCAAGCCGTGATTTGCTAGTACCCACCACTCGCCATATCCGATTGAGAATGGAGTGATTCCTGAAGCTTTTAGTTTTTCAGCTGCTGCTTCTAATTCAGTGAAAGTAGTTGGAAGCTCTGTAATTCCTGCTTTTGTGAATAATTCTTTATTATAGGCAAAGCCATAGCCTTCTAAGTTTACTGGCTGTCCGTATACTTTACCATCAATAGTCATTGGTACTAGAGCGCTTTCATAAGCATCCTTAACCCAAGGCTGATCGGATAGGTCCTCGAATTTATCCTTCCAAGTAAGGGCTTCTTGGTAGCCGCCATTGCCGAAGATATCTGGAGCTTTATTGGAAGCGAATTTTGCTTTCAGTGCAGCTGAGCCGTCAGCGCCGCCTCCGACAGATTCAATGTTGAAAGAAACGTCAGGATGCTCTTTTGTATATGCATCTGTTAGTGCTTTTAATTGGTCAGCAATTTCCACTTTGCCGTTGAAAATGTCAACAACAACCTTGCCGTCCTTGCTGCCGGAATTATCAGAAGCCGTTTCGTTGGAACATGCAGTTGCAAGCAGAAGTGTTGCAGACAATACACCTGCTGCTAATGAAAATTTTTTGAATTTAAAACCCATTGGTTTCCCCTCCTGAATTAGGAAAAAATTTTTATATGGATCTCCATCCTTTTTAAGAAAGGATGGAGGTAGATCCCGTTAAGTACATTACTTGATAGAGCCGCTTGTAATCCCCTTGATGATGTGTTTTTGCATCGCAAAGAAGAAAATTAATAATGGGATGATACCGAGCATTAATGCTGCAAGTGCTAAATCCCATTGCTTCGTATATTGGCCGAAGAAGAAGAAGGTTGCCAAAGGAATCGTCCTTAAATCTGGATTTTGTAAGACTAGGGATGGAAGCAGATAGTCATTCCAGATCCAAAGGCTGTTTAAGATTACAATTGTCACAGTTATTGGCTTAAGGAGCGGGAAGACTATGCGCCAGAATAAGCCGAATCGTGAACATCCATCAATGATGGCTGCCTCTTCCAATTCTACCGGTATTCCTTTTATAAATCCGTGATACAAGAAGATAGTCATACCAGATCCAAAACCTAAATACATGATAACAAGTCCCCAGATGCTGTTAAGCAGATTAAGACTTCCCGCTGTTTTGATTAAAGGAATCATGATTGATTGGAATGGAATAATCATTGCTGCCACAAAGGACATAAAGATGATATTAGAAATTTTCTTTTTTGTTCTGACAAGCATGTACGCAGCCATTGAACAGAAAACAACAAGAACGATATTACTTGCTATTGTGATGATTAATGAATTACTCAAAACCTTTAAGTAATCAAGTTTTTCAAATGCACTAACATAGTTTTGAAATTGAAGTGCCTTAGGCAATGCAGATGTATTCGTCAAAATTTCCGCAAATGGCTTTAAGGAGTTAGAAATTACGTAATAAAATGGCACTAAAAAGACAAGCCCGATTAAGATCGCAAATATTTCTAGAATAAAGGTTCTTCCATTATATTTGTTGCCCATTAAGATTCAACCTCCTTCTTCTTAGACAGTGTAACTTGAAGGACAGAGATTGTTGCCACAACAAGGAAGAATATTAAAGCTTTTGCTTCGCCGATACCATAGCGGTTATTGACAAATGCTTCAGTGTAAATGTTAAGCGCTAACATTTCAGTTGACTTAAATGGTCCACCGTTTGTTAGGGAAAGGTTAGCATCAAAGATCTTAAAGGAAGATGCTGTTGTTAAGAACAAGCAAATTGTTACAGCAGGCGCAACAAGAGGCATTGTTATATGGCGTAATATTTGCCATTTGTTTGCTCCGTCAATTTTAGCTGCTTCAATAAGCTCCTGTGGTACATTTTGCAATGCAGCAATATAAATAATCATAATATAACCGGCACCTTGCCAGACGCTGACAATAACAATTCCCCAAAACGCTGTATTAGCATCTCCAAGCCAAGCCAACTCAAAGAGTGGAATGCCTGTTAATTCTCCAAGGGAAGCAAATCCTCTAACGAAGATGAACTGCCAGATGAATCCAAGCAACAAGCCGCCGAGAAGGTTAGGCATAAAGAAGACAGTCCGCAGTATATTTCTAGTTTTCAGCATTTGAGTGACAAGAAGCGCCAGACCAAAGCCGATAAGATTCGTCAATACAATGGCGACAATTGTATACTTCGTCGTCAGTAAAAATGACTCTTGGAATTGCTTATCCTCTGTAAACAAATATTTGAAGTTATCCAGTCCAACCCATTTTATTTGTCCTGTTATACCGTTCCAATCAGTAAAAGAATAATAGATTCCTGTAAAGAATGGGACTAAAACAATAATAGTAAAGGCGAGGAAGACAGGACCTACAAACAGTGTGAACAGCCCTGCATTTTTAAGCCTCTTTTTCTTGGCTGTAGTGACAGATTTTTTTGTATTTCTTTTATTAGGTGTAATGATATTGGAACTATTCTGTTCCTGCAAATTATTTTCGTTGTTCACTTTCCGCACCTCCTGTATGTATAATGTAAGTTATAAACGAATTTTATGAAACTGCTTACATTGACGAGAAGGGTGGAAAATATTAAACTGCCACTTTCGCAAATAGAAGTGTTTTTTTAAAATAGTAATTTATTGAAAGTGAATATATTAATAGAAGTAATGTGATAAAAGAAAAAAAGTTGCTCATACTTGTGCAACATGATTCGTACATATAGAAGGGAGGGGAGGTCAGGAGAGAACACCTAAGAGCTGCTGACCAAACAGATGAGATGGGGAATTCGGAAGAAACTGATACTGCTGCTGATGATTGCAACAATTCTCCCTTTCGGAACGGGCATTATCATTACTTATTACTATACGATTGACTCTATTAAAGAAAGATCTGTCACAACCAACTATGACTTTATCAAAAAAGGTGAGGAAGAGCTGTCCGTCTATCTCGAGGATATTGCCCAGATGTCGTCTGTCCTGTATCGCTATACTCCTTTCATGAATGTACTTGGAAATGGCATATCTGATGACAGCAAGGTTAATGAGGAAGAGGTCAGAAGGCTGCTTGCGTATTTGTTTAATACAAGGACGGAAATAGAGCAAATGCACCTGTACATTAACAATGGTTCTGACTCTTATACAAATTATCACAGCAAAATCAGTGCCAGAGTTAAGTACAAAAATGTCTTTGATCACCCTTATTATGCTCAATTTAAAACGAATACGACAGACTATTCTCTTATTGAGGCGCCACATGAAATATACAGTTACAACAATATTTCTGAAATACCCAATTCAGAGAAAGTGAATGTGTTAAGTTTTCATAATATCATTCGAAACATCCCATCAGAGGATTTTCTTGGTTTTCTGTCCATTGATATCAACCTGTCAAGAATTGCGAGCATAGCAGAACGGCTTTATACAGCAGGGGATGAAGATTTGTATATTGTGGATGATCAAAGAAAAATCATTTATTCCTCATCTAAAGAGGAAATAGGTAAAGGGATGGCAGATAATTGGTTTAATAAAATGACGAAAGAGAGAGACAAGCACAGTCTGGAATGGGAGGATAAGGACTTTTCAGGTGTGATTGTATTTCAGAAGTTCTCTGTCCAAGAAAAAGACTGGTATATAGCAAAGCGGATTCCTTATGCCGTTTTGTACCAGACAGCAAGAGAAACTGTTGTGATGAATAGCTTAATTGGTGTTATAGCGTTAGCGATTGTGTTATTAATTACATCACTTGTTTCTGTTAAGGTAACAGCGCCGATTAAAGTACTGATTGCCAATATGAAAAAGGTAGAAAAAGGCCAGCTGGAAGCGGATTTTGACTCGTTAGGAAATGATGAAATTGGCATGCTCGGCAAACACTTTAAATCAATGATAGAAAAGATTAATTTGCTGATTGATAAAGAATATAAGCTGGAGATAGAGAATAAGGCTTCACAGCTAAGAGTGTTACGGTCCCAAATTAATCCGCACTTCTTATATAACAGTCTTCAATCAATCGGAACATTGGCATTGAAGGCAAAAGCTGCAAATGTTTACTCGCTGCTTACGTCTTTATCAAACATTATGAGGTATAGCATGAATATGCAGGAGGACATTGTTCCGTTTACGATGGAAGTTAAGCATGCAAAAAGCTACCTAGCCTTGCAAAAGCAGCGGTTTGATGAGCGCTTTGAGTACACGATTGAAATTGCACCAGGAATTGGGACTCTGCATGTCCCGAAAATGATTCTCCAGCCAATTGTTGAAAATTGCTTCAAACATGGTTTTGGTGACCAGGACAAGCAGGAGGAAATTTCAATTCAGGCCACATTATTAAATGACTATATTGTTCTGTCTGTTAGTGATAATGGCAAGGGGGTCAGCCAAAAGCAGCTTCAGGATATCAGGCAAAAGCTGTATAGGAAGGATGCTGTCACTGAACCTGGTCAAAGGGAATCGATCGGCCTGAAAAATATTTATGAACGGCTGCAAATTTATTATAACAATCAGGCTGAAATGATCATAAGCGGCAAGGAAGAACATGGGTTTATGGTAGAAATATATATTCCGAAGAAACTTAATGGGGTGCAGGAAAAATGAAGGTTTTAATCGTTGATGATGAAAAGCATGTAAGGGAAGGCATTCGGCTGCTTGCGAATTGGGAAGAGAATAATATAGAAGAGATTTATGAGGCAAGCAATGGGGAAGATGCAATTCAGATCATTGAGCGCTTTAAGCCAGAATTAATTTTCTCAGATATGAAGATGCCGAAAATGGACGGAACAAAATTGCTTGAATGGATTAAGGAAAATAGACCGACAAGCAAAACGGTTGTTATCACAGGTTATGATGACTATGATTATATGCGTAAAGCAATTCATTTCAACAGCTTTGATTATCTATTAAAACCAGTTGATCCTGAAATCTTGAATAATACCCTGAAAAACGCAGTGGAAAAATGGAATGAAGAGGAGTTAGACAGAAAAAAGAAGCTGAACTTTGACCAGCTTGTTAACAAGATGAAGCCTGCATACCGGGACAGAAAACTAACTCATTTTTTAACAAGCAGATCTGTCAACGAAGAGGTTTTTCGCGAATTCCAATTCTATTTGGCAAGTGAATACCGGGTTGCTGTAATGTCCTTAACGGAAAAAACAATCGAGCAATTCAACAAGGACAGGGAATTAGCTTATTTTTCGATCCTGAATATTATAAGTGAAGCCTTAAATGAAAAAAGAACCGGCATTGCGTTTCGCTATTTAGCGAATAAAGGAGAAATCGCTATTATTCTTTGGAATAAGGCTGAGGATGTGGACAGGCAACTGACTGAAATCTATCAAAAAATCCGTGCAGCCTTTAATATTTCCTGTCCGATAGCGGTTGGCGGACCTGTAAGTGAGCTTGCAAAGCTGATGGATTCTTATGAATTGGGAAAAGAGCAGCTGTTATCTAGGAATGTTCTTGAAAAACGGGAAACAAGAGTTTATATTAAACCGGTTTTGCCTAAGCTAGAGTGGAAAAGCTTAATGAAACACAACACAGCGATTAAGATGGCAATGCAAACAGGAGAAATTGGCGCATTTACAGACATTATTCAGCAAATAGAAAATGAATTTACAGAGAACGGCTTTTTATCATGGAAGCAGCTATTGCATTTTGAAAAGGAATATCGGATTGTTGGAGAACGGTGGTATAAGCACTTCCAAATTCCTCTTCCAAGTGCATGGGATAGTGCCACCAATAGAACGGATGCCTTTTTTGAACCAGAGGGCAGCTTTCTTCTTGAGGAATATAAGGCTTATATTACAAGAGAAATAGCTGTGTTCTTGAAAAAAGTGAAAAGAGCTGCTTCAAGTAAAGAAAGAAGCATTATTTATGAAATTGAAAAATATGTTATTGCGAATTTCAACAGAGATGTTAAATTGCAGGAGCTTTCAGAACAGTTTTATATAAGCAGAGAATATATTTCGCGTAAGTTCAAAAAAGAATTTCATGTTACGATTACTGACTATTTAACTAAAATAAGAGTGGAAAAGGCTAAATCTCTGCTTGTGAACAGCTCGCTAAAAGTATATGAGATTGCTAATCTGATAGGATATCAGGATGATAAGTATTTCCGTAAGCTGTTTAAGAAAACAGTTGGAGTTACCCCAAATGAATACAGAGATTCGAAGATTAACGGATAGTTGAAAACATGAAAAATAGGTCTAAATTGTTTTATTTACTAATATAAGGGTAAAAGGATGTTCAATATATTCCACCCTATTTGCTCAATATAAGCAGTTTCAATCTGGTGGGGATGCTTTAGAATATATAGGAAACATATCAAAATAGTGAACCAGCAAGGCAAAGGGGCGCAAACTAGCTCTTTGGACTTTTGAATAGATGAGGTGCGTATAGATGAACAAAAAATGGTGGAAAGAAAGTGTAGCATATCAAGTTTATCCGAGAAGCTTTATGGACAGCAATGGTGATGGAGTGGGTGACTTAAAGGGTGTCACTTCAAAGCTTGATTATCTGAAAGACCTTGGCATTGATGTCATTTGGCTTTCTCCTATGTTCAAATCACCGAATGATGATAATGGCTATGATATTTCGGATTATCAGGATATTATGGAAGACTTTGGTTCGATGGAGGATTTTGATGAGCTTCTTCATGAGGTGCACGCACGAGGCATGAAGCTGATTCTGGATTTGGTCATAAATCATACGAGTGATGAACATCCATGGTTTATTGAGTCACGCTCATCGAAAGACAATCCAAAACGAGATTGGTATATATGGAGAGACGGTAAGGAAGGAAAAGAGCCGAACAACTGGGAGTCTATTTTCAGCGGTTCTGCATGGAAATTCGATGAAGAAACAGAGCAATACTTCATGCATATATTTTCAGCAAGACAGCCTGATCTTAACTGGGAGAATGCAGAAGTGCGAGAAGCCCTTTATAACATGGTTAACTGGTGGCTTGATAAGGGAATTGATGGCTACAGAGTAGATGCCATCTCCCATATAAAAAAGGCCCCAGGCTTGCCGGACTTATACAATCCGAATCATTTGGATTATGTACCAAGCTTCCCTTACATGATGAACGTCCATGGAATTGATGATTTTTTGAGCGAGTTCGCTAATAAAACAATTAAGAATTATGATATTATGACGGTCGGCGAGGCAAACGGTGTCGGTTTAGATGATGCAGATAAGTGGGTTGGTGAGGAGCAAGGTTATTTCAATATGATTTTTCAGTTTGAGTTCCTAAGTTTATGGAATAAAGACGAGGAAGATAAGGTAGATATTATTGCCTTGAAAAAAGTGCTCTCCAAATGGCAAAACGGATTAGAGGGCAGAGGCTGGAATGCTTTGTTTATTGAAAACCATGATCAGCCCCGCAGGGTGTCTTCTTGGGGAAATGATAAGCGCTACTGGAAGGAAAGCTCTAAAATGCTTGCTGCCATGTATTTCCTTATGAAGGGAACGCCATTTATTTATCAAGGTCAGGAAATCGGCATGACAAATGTTCAATTCCCTTCTATTGATGATTATGATGATGTTGGCATGATTAATTTCTATAAAGTCGAATCAGAGAAGGGTGTGCCTCATGAGGACATCATGAACGTTGTCTGGAAGCAGGGCCGTGACAATGCAAGAACCCCAATGCAATGGAATAAAGAAAATATGGCTGGCTTTACAACTTCGAATCATACATGGATTGGTGTGAACCCTAATTATCTGGAGATAAATGTCGAGGATCAAAAGCAGGACTCTGATTCTATCCTTGCCTTTTATAAAGAGCTAATACGTTTGAGAAAAGGCAGCCCATTATTTACTTATGGAAGCTATCAGCTATTATTGGCAAACCATCCAAGATTGTTTGTCTATACAAGAACCTTAGGGAAAAGACAGGCAATCATCATTAACAATTTCAGTGATAAGCCGACGATATTTAAGGTTCCTTCCGAACTCACCTACAAATATTCAGAGCTTGCCCTTCATAATTATGAGGTTAGGGATAAGAAGCTTCGCAAGCAAACAGCTCTTAAGCCATACGAAACAAGAGTATATTTTATCAGTTAGTTCCTAAGAGAAAGCTTAGCCAATATGGTTAAGCTTTTTTTGCTTATCAATTTATTGGAATAAGTGTATAGTGGGTGTAAGAAAAAGCAAGACAAAAAAGGAGCTCTATCTATGAAAGGAAAAGATTATGATAAAATCCTGCGCATAAAAACAGAAGGAGAGCAGGCTGGCTTTAATAACTCACTCCACTATCATCGCTATGAACCGACTCCATATGAATATTTAAAAGTATTTTTTGAGGAGTATCAGCTTCAACCAGACGACCGGCTCATTGATTTTGGCTGTGGAAAAGGGAGGCTGCTATTTTTACTTCATCATTTATTCCAGCTCACAAGTGTTGGGATTGAAATGAATGAAGTATTTTATGAGGATGCCCAGAGAAATAAACAGAGCTATTTTAGAAGCACTAAGAAGCAGGAGGACATACAATTTTTGTTATGCAAAGCGGAAGAATATGCAATTGATCCTGCTGATACAATTTTTTATTTTTTTAATCCTTTTTCAATCAAGATATTTACAAAAGTAATAAATAATATTTTATTTTCAACAGAGCAGTTTGAGCGAAGCATTAAAATCATCTTATATTATCCATCAGATGAGTATATTTTCCTGTTGGATGAACATCCCTCCTTTGTAAGAGAAACTGTATTTTCCATCCCTGCTTTTCATAAAGAATCGAGGGAAAAGTTTGTTGTTTACAGGCTTTACTAAGAAAGAAAGGTACTCTGTGCGAATTGGAAAAAAGTACTGTATCTGCATATCTTGTCGAACCAATGATTATCCTATATAGTCATATGTATATAGTAAAAAGGACATAGGATTAAAGTTTGTGATGGCAATTGATAAACTACAATGCTATTAATCATTAATCTGCTATAAATTGAGTAAAAGGGAGAAAAATATATGTTTTCGTTGCCAGATAGCAGTAAGGTAGTTTATTTAGAAGGCCATTATTCTATGCCTGTTGTCGCATTATCCATTATTATTGCGTGTATTTCATCTTATACTGCTCTATCCATGAATGAGAGAATAAGATACAATAGCTTCTTTCATCACTATGTATGGCTGACCCTTGCATCGCTAACAATGGGATTTGGGATATGGTCCATGCATTTTATCGGGATGAGTGCACTAATGCTTCCGACTTCGATGAGTTACAATATAGGTTTGACCGTTATATCTGTATTACCTGCGATGCTTGCGTCCTTCCTCGCGTTTTATATGACAAGCTCTGGAAATCGTTCGACTAAAACGATAGTAATCTCAGGTATTGTCATGGGAGTAGGTATTTCTGCCATGCACTATGTAGGTATGATGGCGATGGTTATGAAGGATGTAAAGTATGTTTATCAGCTTAAATATTTTATCCTATCAGTAATCATTGCGATAACAGTATCATTTGTGTCACTATTTATTTTTTCACGCTTGAACAGATATATGAGTAATCTGCTTTTAAAGCTGTTAACTTCGATTATAATGGGACTTGCTGTCGCTAGTATGCACTATACCGGAATGTATGCGGTGAAGTACTATGTGGCTGCAGATAAGTATTTAGATTACAGCATAATGCATGAAATGAATGTAGGAATATTAATTCTAGCCGTTGCAGCGGGGACATTTGTGATTCTGCTTATATCCGGCTTATCGGCATTGCTTGACCGCTATGTTGATTATAGAATTAATTATTTTGACCCGTTAACAAGATTGCCGAATAGAAGGCAATTTGAAAATATTATTCATACTCCCGGAAATGTTAATGGATTAGCCATTCTCCATATTCATGAGTTGGAAAAATGGAATAGTACGTATGGATTTGACTTCGGTGATGAAATTATCCGATACATTGAACAGCTAATAGTTAAGCTTAAACCGAAAACCGTCGCGGTCTATCGAATTGAAGGGAATAGGCTCGGGTTTATAAGTAATAGCAAGGAGGATAATAAAAAACTGGAGGAAATGGCTTTTCAGATCTCAGCGATTCTTTCATCAGCCATAAATATTAAGGACAGAATGATTATTGTTAATACTGTCTTTGCCCTTTCGTTGCTTGATAAGAAACGGGATGAAAAGCTGCTTTATGACAATGCCATAGCTGTTTTAAATCATCACTCTGTGCGCTATGATCATGAAGTGATTCATTACAATCCGGAGGTTCATATTCAGTCCTTCCAGAACACACTTGTTGCCGATGTCGAACAGGCTATGAGGGAAAATCACTTTTACCTTGTATATCAGCCAAAAGTGGAAATGGTGTCTGAGAGATTAGCAGGCTTAGAAGCTTTGTTGAGATGGAATCATCCCACGTATGGATTTTTATCGCCAGCAGTTTTTATTCCAATTCTGGAATCAGCGGACAAAATGTTTGATGTGACTGATTGGGTTATTGACAGAGTATGTCAGCAGATTGCAAGCTGGGAGAAAAACGGAGAAAAAATACAGGTGTCTGTTAATATTCCTGGTCCTTATGTGACTTCCCCAAGGCTTATGTCTTATTTGAGAGAGTCAATTGACAAATATGGATTTGAACCAGAGCTATTAGAGCTTGAAATGACGGAAACAAGCGCTGTTGAAAATATTGAAGGAGCAATCCAAGCAGTACATGCATTCAGAAACAGTGGCTTTTCAGTTGCTCTTGATGATTTTGGTACAGGAGTGTCTTCGCTATCGTACCTTAAGAGGCTGCCAGTTTCTACTTTAAAAATCGATAAGTCCTTTGTTGACGGCGTACCAGGTTCCCGGAAGGATTCGGAAATTATGAAAGCAATTATTGCTTTAGGGAATTCCTTGCACTTGAATATTGTTATTGAAGGTGTTGAAACAGCTCAGCAAGTGGACTATTTATATCATGTAGATGGATGTAAAGTGCTTCAAGGCTATTTCTATGCCAAGCCGATGGTTCTATCAGAGCTGGAGGACTGGCGGGAGAAATTTATAAGTGAATTAACTATTTGTTAACTAAGAAAGCAACGAGTTTCTTTATTTGTTTTTAAACAAAAAAGAAGCTCTTTTTTGTTTAAAAAAGAGATGCATCCAGGAGTATTCTATTGCTTACAGGTTTCTCCTTTTTTTCGGTTTTTGAATAAAAGAACAATAAAAAATCAGTGAGAAAATGCCGATTACTTCTACTAGAAATAAACCATTAAGGATTGTGCTTAACATTTTGCATCCCTCCGATATGATTGCTTCTTACTTCTATAATATATCCAATAACCATTTAGCTACTATTAATGTATTATTAAGTTAAAGTAATGAATGTATGATATTTATGAAGCTTTAATTTAGATGTATAGCGGACGGTAGAGACTGGAATTTATGATATAGTAGACAGACGAGGAGTGAAAAAATAATGTATTTAACAATAGAAGAAACAGCTGAATATTTGTCTGTATCTGTTTCATATGTGGAAAATTTAGTGTTGCAGGGAAAAGTTAGAGTATTGCATGATGAGGAAGGGAATGTGCTGATTTATAAAGATCAGTTTAAGACTCATTTTAAGCAGCTGGAAAAATATCAGCTTCTTATACAAGAACTGGAAAACGAACCAATACCAGAAGATAAAGATATTAAGGATGAAGATTAAACAAGAATCTCTTTCTATAGAAAAGAGGCGAATGGGGATAAAGCTCATTCGCCTTTTGTTCATGTGTTTGTGTCAAGGCGGAAATACTAAACTGGACACAAACAGTGTGCTTTGTCAGCTTACGGCTCCAGCCAGGTTTGCGACCATTTTTCAATTTCGTTCATTAGTGGCTGTAATGAACGGCCTTTTTCAGTCAGAGAATATTCTATACGCACAGGAATTTCAGGGAAGACTTCCCGTAAGACAATTCCTTGTTTTTCTAATTCCTTAAGCCTTTCTGAAAGAAGACGCCCGCTGATGCCAATAGATGATTCAATGGTGCAGAAGCGCTGAGATCCATTTAGGAGCTGATAAATAATCAAACCAGTCCAACGCTGACTTAGCAGTCCCATGGCTTTTTCAAACCTTGGACAAATGACAGATGGATTCATGATAAATTCACTCCTTTTTTCTATTATACAATAGTTATTACCTTAAGTAAAAGTATTATCATTTATAAATTAGTTACTTTACAATTGTTATTTATTAAAATATAATTACTTACATAAAGTAAGTGAAATGATATTAACGATAGGAGGGGTTCACTTGAGTTTTCATGAGTACCCAAATTTATATGTAGAGCATATAACGTTAAAAGTAAAAGATTTAGAAAAAATGATTTCCTTTTATAAAGAGATTATCGGCTTTCAAATATTAGAGCAGACTGACAGCAAGGCAGCTTTAAGTGCAGACGGGAAAACAGCGTTGTTACATTTAGAAAAGCTTGAGGAAGCAGAAGACAAAAGAAGACGGACAACAGGATTATATCATTTTGCCCTTCTTGTACCGACAAGAGAGGATCTTGGCGCGCAATTGCAGCATTTACTGGAAAGCGGCTACCCGCTGCAAGGGGCTTCTGACCATAATGTAAGTGAGGCACTATATCTTGGAGACCCAGAGGGAAATGGCATCGAAATTTATCGTGACCGTGCTGCGGATGAATGGGCTTGGGATGGAGAATTTGTAAAAATGGACACGTTACAAATGGATGCTCAAGGTGTGTTGGATTCAGGCAGTCAACTACAGTGGAATGGCTTGCCAAAAGAGACAAAAATGGGACATATTCATCTTCATGTTGCCGAATTAGCGGAAACGGCAGATTTCTATGTGAAAGGCTTAGGCTTTGATATAGTTCAGAAATATGGAACACAAGCCTTCTTTATATCTACTGGCAAGTACCATCACCATATCGGCCTTAATACATGGAATGGAGTTGGTGCTCCTGCACCGAAGGAAACAAATCCTGGCATGAAATATTTTGACTTGAAGGTCCCAAGTCATGCTGCAAGAGAGGAAATAGCTGCAAGACTGACAGATATGAATGCAGAGGTGAAGCAGGATAATAATGCTTACTATGTTAAAGATCCGTCTGGAAATACTATTCGTTTAGTTCTTTAAATAATATTTCAAGTTTCATGATAAAAAAAATTGCGAAATTCCCACTTTATTATTAAAATTTTAAATAGTGATGTTTAAAGAAGAGGAAGATAATTAGTCGGTTTTTTCCTTTGAAATTTCCAAGCATAAATTTTAGATAGGTGGGAACATTTTGCAGAAGAATGAACAGTTATATAACTATTTCATTGAAAATGCGGACAGATTAACTGATGAATGGTATGCAAATTTGGATAGAACAGATCCTAACGGTGTATACGCTTCCGATAATCTGGAGGTTATCCGAACATTAAAAAAGCAAAATAACGATTTTCATTATTACTTAGCAAAGGTATTTATCGAGGAAGAGGAAAGTTTTCTGAAGGAATTTCAGGAATGGGTGGTAGCCATTGCTTCCGATAAGGAGCACTTAGAAACTCCTATTCATTTTATCATTAGAGAATTCATCCGAACGAGAGAGCAATATTTTCAGGTAGTGAGGGAGTTTCAGAAACAGAACGATGTTCCAGAGGAACGCATTACAGCTTGGAATCGGAGCATAGTGAGGATATTTGATATTGTCATCGTCCAATTTACAGAACAATTCCATGAAAACTCCATTAAACAGCTTCAGGCACAACAGGAAATGATTAATGAACTCAGCTCGCCTGTTATTTTGCTCAGCAAAAACCGTGCATTGCTGCCGCTTGTTGGCGACATTGATACAGCGCGTGCTGCTGCTATTTTGGAAAATACTATTAAACAATGTGCTGACAAGAAGGTTACACAGCTGTTTATCGATTTGTCTGGAGTCATCATTATTGACACGATGGTAGCACACCAAATTTTTCAGCTGATTCATGGATTGAGTTTAATTGGAGTTCATTCCACACTTTCTGGTATCAGGCCGGAGATTGCCACAACTGCGATTCAGTTAGGATTATCCTTTAATGATATTTCCATTGCATCCACACTAAGCAAAGCGATTGCCCAAGACAGTGAATTTTTTAGTGAGTAATTAGCAATCATTTATTTTCCTTTCCTAACAAAATTAACTGCACCGTAAGTTTTTACGGTGCAGTTTTTTATTGATTATTCCTTGCCAAAGGAGAAGTCAACAGCCTCTTTGGAATGAAGGTAAGTTGTGTTAAATAAAGGAATGTCAATATCCTCATCCTTAATCAATAGGGGAATTTCTGTACATCCAAGAATAATTCCTTCTGCACCATCAGCACAAAGCTTACGGATGATTTCTAAATAACGTTCCTTCGAGTCTGGGAAGAATTTTCCTTGGCAAAGCTCATCGAAAATGATTGAGTGAATATCCTCTCTCTCAACAGCTTCTGGAATGATTGTTTCGATGCCGTATTGATCAAGAACTTCTTTATAGAAATCTTGCTCCATCGTAAATTTCGTTCCAAGCAAACCAACTTTTTTAAGACCTTTTGTTGTAATGCTTCGTGCAGTTGATTGCGCAATGTGAATAAGGGGAACGGAAATCGCTTCTTGCACCTCTTGTGCCACCTTATGCATCGTGTTCGTGCAAATAAGGATAACCTCTGCACCGCCCGTTTCCAATGTTTTGGCTGCATCTTCCATTAATTGAGCTGCTTGTTCCCATTTTCCTTCACGCTGAAGAACAGCCATTTCCTCCATATTAAAGGAATAGATTAAACATTTTGCAGAATTTAATCCTCCAAGCTCTTCTTTCACTAAAGTATTAATGATTTGATAATAGTCTGCTGTTGATTCCCAGCTAAGTCCGCCGATTAGTCCAATTGTTTTCATGTTTTCTCCTTTGTTTATAGTTTTCAAAAGCATAACATGCTATTCTGGTATAAAGTAGGACCACATTTTATAAACTTTAATAGTGCCAGTTCATATGAAGGTGGCTTAGTATGATATTTATTACAGTAGATAGGTCAAGTTCAATATCCTTAACACAGCAAATTTATGAACAAATAAGAACAAGTATCCTTGGCAATAGCTTAAAAGAAGGACAGAAATTGCTGTCAACAAGAGAGCTTTCTGCAACTATCGGTGTCTCACGCAATATTGCTATGGAAGCTTATGACCGATTAATAGCCGAAGGCTTTTTAGAGGTCAAGCCAAAGGCAGGCACATATGTTTCAAAGGGAACGACACTTACTACCATTAAGCATATGGAGCATGAAAATTTGCATAAAGATTTTTTTTCGACGGAAAAGCCATATATTGATTTTCGCGGTGGTAATCCGGCAACTGATTATTTTCCAAGAAAAAAATGGGGCCAGCTTACAAAAGAAGTATGCATGGACTCGCCTCAGCATATATTCGGCTATAGTGATCCCAGAGGAGTCCAGGAACTAAGAAATGTACTTGCCCAGTATTTACGCAAGGCAAGAGGAGTTAAATGTGATTCAGATCAAATCATAATTACCTCAGGGGCAACGCAGGCTTTGCGGATCATTACAGAGATGCTCTTGAGTCCTGATGGCTTCATTGCATCAGAGGATCCTGTTGCAGATGAAATGAGAAACATTTTTGCGATGGCAAATGCAAAGGTGTATCCAGTGCCTGTTGATGAAAATGGAATAATACCCGAGCAGTTGCCTGAAGATGCCCCTAACTTCCTTTTTGTCATTCCTTCTCACCAGTTTCCTTTAGGTGGTATTTTATCCATCCAGCGAAGATTAATGCTGATTGAGTATGCAAGACGAAGTGGCTGTTATATTGTGGAGGATGATTATGACAGTGAATTTACATATGAAGGGGCTCCTGTGCCCTCGATGCAGGGAATTGACCAGCAGCATGTCCTGTATGTCGGTACGTTCAGCAAAATATTATCCCCAGCTTTAAGAATTGGATACGTTGTTTTACCGCGTAATTTATTGCATGAATTTCAACAGCTTAAATGGTTTAATGACAGACACACGTCTACCATTGAACAATATGTGCTCGCTCGTTTTATGAAGGAAGGGCATTTTGATAGGCATATTCGTAAAATGAAGAAAATTTATCAAGAGCGAAGGCAAGTGCTTGTTGATGGTATCAAACGCTATTTTCCTGATGCAAAAATCATTGGAAAAGCAGCTGGAATGCATCTTGTTGTCGAATTTCCAGGTGTTCATTTTACAGAGGATATCATGAAAAGAATGAAGCAGGACGGTGTTTGTATATATCCTGTTGAACAATACAGCATGCAAAAGGGCAAGCATATGCATCTTGCTGTTTTAGGCTATGGCGGTGTTTCCCCGGAGGAAATAACCATGGGTATTAGCATTTTAAAAAGGGTGCTTGATACGGGTATCTAAGTGTTTTACATCATTTTTTAATGTACCAATATTTATTTTATGTTATAAAAAAGAATACCAGAAAAGACAGTAAGGAGTTATATTTCGTGATGAAACAAAAAGGGCAGAGCACAAAATTAAAAATAAGTTTATTTATACTAATGGGGATTTTGCTAGTATTATTCTTCATTCCAACTCCTTATTATTTAAATCAGCCAGGTTCTATTGAACCACTTGCGGAAAAAGTTACTGTAGAGGATGGGGATAAGACAGAAGCAGGCAGTTTAAACTTAACAACGGTTTATTCTATTAAAGCAAGTAATCCTTACATACTGCTTTATGGATTATTGGCTCCTCATACAGAAATCAAAAAAGAAGAAGAAGTAAAGGGCGACCTTTCAGATGAGGAATATAATTCTTTGCTGCTCCATATGATGGACAGTTCAAAACAAAATGCTATTATTTCCAGTCTAGCTGCTGCTGATGAAAAAGTTGAATATGATTATAACGGTATCTTTGTAGCAGGAGTTTTGGAAACATCGAAAGCAAAATCAGTTATTCATGTTGGGGATATCATCCATCAGGCGGATGGGAAGGCATTTACAGAAGCAACGGATTTGATTGCATACTTAAAGGATAAAAAAGCTGGTGACAAGGTAGTATTAGAATATACACATAACAACAAGGAGGAAAAGGCGACGGTAGAAATGATTGTGCTTGATAAGAAGACAGGCCAAGTCGGTATAGGAATAAATCCAGAAAACAATATGTCGATTGATCCTTCTGTTAATGTAAAAATAAACAGTGATAATATTGGCGGTCCGTCAGCAGGGCTCATGTTCTCATTAGAAATATATAATCAATTAGTCAAGGAAGATTTGACGAAAGGCTATAAAGTAGCTGGTACAGGAACAATGGATGCTAAAGGGAATGTTGGCCAAATTGGTGGCATAAAGCATAAAATCGTTGCCGCACATAAAGCTGATGTAGATATATTCTTCTATCCAGAGGACATAACTAGCGTTGATACAAATGAGCAGGAAATTAAAGCACAAGTAAAAAAGGAAGGCTATGATGACATCAAAATCGTGCCTGTCAGTACATTACAAGATGCAATAGACTACTTGGAGAAGCTTCCAGCAAAATAATAGACAGAAAAAAGCGGGTGAATCTCACCACGCTTTTTTTGTGTTTTTTTATTGGATTAAAAAGAACGGAGTTTAAAATGAGAGGATTAGGGAATATTATCTACATGGATACATAGAACGGAACGTATTTCTTCATCATTGAAGAATGGGCGAAGGAGGTAGTACAATGAATGATTTTTTAAATGGAGTATTTAGTATATTTTATGGGGTATTTGGTTTCCCAATAGCAATCATCTTTATTATTATAGTCGTCGCTGCCGTGATACAGATTAGAAAGCGCCGACGCCGTAGAAGGGAAGACTGGCATGGCCAATCTCCTGTTGAAAAGATTGAAAAAGATGATAATGACAGGAATAAGTAAAGAATCGGCATAATGCTGATTCTTTTTTTTGTCCTGTTAGCTTAAGAAGAGAAAGGGTATATAGGCACTAGAGAGACGTGCGAGAATTTTAGTAATCTAGTGTTATAAATATAAGTAAATGTTTTGTAACATAAATGAACAATTGCCGAAATGTACGAAACAGATGTCTTTGCTACAATAAAAGGAAGTATGGACAAAGCCATTAGTTATGATTGCTGTTTTATTTGCATAATATTACAGTTGGATAGATAAAGAGCTAAAAAACGTGATTATGAGGATGAAGAAAAACTAACTATCAACATTCTTAATGAATAACAGGGGGAAGTTATGACATTAGAAAAGAAATTAATTAATAAATCATATTATGAAGGATTGACGATGGATAGAGAAGAGCCGCCAATTGAGGTGCTCGGTCAATTGTATATTGCTGAGCAACGAAAAAATGTGCCTGACCTTACCTCTATCCGTTTTGCACAGGGTGAATTATATTTTCTAGTTCATGACTATGAATCAGCAATATTCAAGTGGGAGAATATTGCAAACGAGCTTGAGCCTTGGGCGAAGAAAAACTTGGCTGATGCTTATATGGAGCTTGGTGAGTTATCGACAGCGGAAAGCATCTATAAGGCTGTATTGTCTGATTCAGAATTATTAAATACAGAAATATCCATGCAGCTGTTTGCCTTATATATTGAAAAAGGCAATCACGATATGGCACAGCATACAATCAAAAGCTTGCTTGCAACAAATCCTGATTATGCCAATATGACGATGCTTGCAAAGGCTTATTTCGAGGAAAATGAAAACTGGGAAGATGCGATTGAACTGGCTGTTAAGGAAGGCGACAGAACCAATTCCTTAAAATGGTATGAAGCATTAATTCAATATGCGAAAATCGGTGTTATCGCAGAGCATGAGCCCGGTTATTTTATGGAGAGCATCAGAAGTGTTTCAGAGCTAGATCAAAGGCTATTCGAAAAACTGTGTACAGCAATTTGGGCAAACTATGAAAGCAGCCCTTTTTACTTAGCATGGCTGAGAGACTTCAATCAGCTGTTTCACAATCTTCATTGGGAGGAAGCAGAAGAGTGGAAAGAGCTTCCTAAGGTGTTAGAGAACGCCTATTTACATTTAATTAGCTCTGCTTATCCGATAAAGGAAATTAGAGGGCTTGTACCTGCTATTTTAAGCAATTTATTAGTAACAGCAACTAACAGTCGTTTAATCACTGCTGCATCTGCTGTTCTGGCTTGGAATGAAATGTTCCCTGGAACGATTGAAATGGATATCATCAGCACTTCCGAGCATTTAATTAATCATGCAGATGCTGCTGTTGACTTGAAAGAAATTATGCAATTACTGCAATCCATTACAATCTGGGCGCAAAACAATGACATTATTATTGACAAAAAGTTCTCGCAAAAAGTCGTGGAGCAAATTCCTTCTGAAAGCCATCAGCTTCTCATTATCGGCTCACCTGGCAGTGGTGTAAATTCTTGCATCAATGAGCTTGTTGGGGAAACATTGCTGTCTGAGGACACAAACAGTTTGATATCTATCCAAGATCAAGATTATTTAGAAATGGCGGAAGTAACAGAAGAAGGTGTTCGTCCTATTGACACATTGTCTGATTTTTATGAGGAACAGCTTTCGTATGCAAGGTATGGCGAAGATACGAGAATCTTCCATTTATATGCACCGTCAGCTTTTTTACATGAAAATAATTGGGCTATAACAACACTGCCATTCCCGCATCAAGAAAAGTATGCGGACTACGCCTTGTTGGCAGACAGTCTCCTTTTTGTAATAAATGAAAGGTCGCTTTTCCAATCGAGTGATTATGAAAGATTGCTAGATTGGAAGGAAAAGGCTCCACATCTGACCATTCAATTCTTAATTTATGCAGATGAAGCGGAAAATGAAAAAGTAGCAGCCAAAAGACTGCAAAAGGCAACAGCAGCAATTGATCAATATTTTCCAAACAGTGCTGTTTTCCTTTATTCAAAAGAAAATGATCGCAGTATTCAGCTTAATGATATTAGCAGCTTTTACAGAAGGCACTTCGCAGAAAGAAATCTTGCGGAAGAGCGTACAGTCAAAAGCATTGCGATTGTTCAAGATTTGCTGACCAGCCTTTTTGAAAAAAGATTGGAAATGGAGGAAAGTCTTTATACAACATTGCGGATGTATGAAGAGATTGTCAGCAAGCTTTCAGGTGCAAATAACCAGCTGTCAGATATGGAAGCGGAAAAAACACGTACTATCGTAAACGCCTTTGAAGATATTAAAGACACTACAACAAGGGAAATTATGGCGGAAATTCCGAAAATATTAAGAGATTGCAAGGACTTCGTGAAGGAGGACAGCGATTTCGGGAAAATTCATATTGAGCTTAATGATAAAATGAATAAGGAAATCGACCAATATGTCCACAAAACATTGCTGCCAAAGGTTTACGACAGGATAAATGATTGGATTAGGCTGTCCCAAGAGCAGTTGAACGAAAGTCAGTATTTCTTGAATGAACTTTGCGAGGGCTTTAATGGGTTATATGAAGAGGAACAACTGGCACTTCAATGTGACTTTTCTATTTTGGATGATTGGAAAAGAGATGCACGCAGGTTCACAAACAGTATCAGAATCGACAAAGCGAATATTTTACTTCGCTTGAAGCCATCACAAGTATTGCTGAAGAGTGCTGGCAAGCTGTTTGGCAGTATTCCACAAAATAAAAAGATGCTTCATACAAGATATCACAAATATCTGGAGACAGAGGATTTTACAGAGGTTGCTCAAAATATTGTTGATGCTTTTCTATTACAGTTTGACTTCTATGAGAATGGGCTGGCAGGAGATATCCATATCTTCTTTAGCAATCCATATGATGTTCTTCAAAAGACGGTAGAGGATAAGAATGTCGAGATCCACGAATATCAGGAACTACTGGAACGGTTGAAGAATAACCCGGAAATGTTCCATGATCCGCTTAGATTATTTGAGTTGCGTCTGCTTCAATATGACTGGCTTACGAGTCCAGGAAAGCTGTCTTATAGCAAGCATTAAAATACAGTTATAACAGTTGCTTAAAGTTGAAAGGCACCTCCAATTGATTAGACTTAAGTCTAATCAGTGGAGGTGCCTTTTTAGGTTCATACAAAAATCCTAACATTAAAGCTTTTAATAATGACTAAAAGTGATAACAACATGAAAAGGGCAGGAGTCCGGTATATAATGCCGAACTCCTGCCCTAGAAGCTATCTAATGAGATATGCTGTTTAAGTCTATCTTAAAGTTTAAAGGAACTCTTCAATGAAACAATTCGGTTAAACACTGACTTTTCTGGTGTTGTGTACTTAGGATCAACACTGAAATAGCCATGTCTGAAGAATTGGAACTTATCATATGCTTGTACATCCTTCATATTCGGTTCGATGAAGCCTTGGACGATTTCAAGAGACTTTTCATTAACATAGTCAAGGAAGGTTTCGCCTTCTGCCATTTCTTCTGCTTCATCGTCTAAAATAAGTGGTTCATATAGACGGAATTCAGCAGGAATTGCATTTGTAGCTTCGACCCAGTGTAATGTGCCTTTTACTTTTCTGCCTGTAAAGCCAGATCCGCTTTTTGTTTCTTGGTCATAGGTACAGCGTAATTCAATGACATTGCCTTGCTCATCCTTAATAACTTCCTCGCATTTAATGAAGTAAGCATGTTTAAGGCGGACTTCATTGCCAGGGAACAAGCGGAAGTATTTTTTTGGAGGATCTTCCATGAAATCTTCCTGCTCGATGTAAATCTCACGAGAGAATGGAATTTGGCGTGTGCCCATCTCCGGATTTTCTGGGTTAATTTCTGCATCCAGCATTTCAACTTGGCCTTCAGGATAGTTTGTAATAACCACTTTTAATGGATTAAGAACACCCATTGTCCGAGGAGCCTTCAGTTTCAAGTCTTCTCTGACAAAATGATCCAGCATGGCAGAATCAACTGCCCCTGATCCTTTGGAAATACCAAGCTCTTTACTGAATTCATGAATTGCTTCAGGTGTTACACCTCGTCTTCTTAAGCCGGAAATTGTCGGCATGCGAGGATCGTCCCAGCCATCCACAAATTTCTCATCAACTAAAAGCTTCAGTTTACGCTTACTCATAACCGTATTTGTGATATTTAGGCGGCCAAACTCAATTTGCTGAGGTGTGCTTTCCATTTCACATTCTCTAATAACCCAGTCATAAAGCGGGCGTTGGTCTTCGAATTCAGTTGTACACAGCGAGTGTGTTACACCTTCAATAGCATCCTCTAATGGGTGTGCAAAGCTGTACATTGGGTAAATGCACCATTTGTCCCCAGTATTATGGTGTGACGCATGAGAAATGCGGTAAATAACTGGGTCACGTAAATTGATATTTGGTGATGCCATATCGATTTTTGCTCGCAGTACTTTTTCACCATTACCGAATTTGCCTGCACGCATAGCCTGGAATAGCTCTAAGTTTTCTTCGATTGTACGCTCTCTGTGTGGGCTGTTTTTACCTGGTTCTGTCAATGTTCCACGATATTCACGAATTTGCTCTGCATTCAAGTCGTCAACATATGCAACCCCTTTGTTAATAAGCAATACAGCACGATTGTACATTTCCTCAAAGTAATCAGATGCAAAAAACAGGTTCTCCCATTTGTAACCAAGCCATTCTACATCTTCTTTAATGGCATTAACATATTCAATGTCTTCCTTAAGAGGATTCGTGTCATCGAAACGCAAATTCGTTTTCCCGTTAAATTCGTCTGCTAGTCCAAAATTAATGAAGATTGATTTAGCATGGCCGATATGCAAATAGCCATTCGGTTCTGGAGGGAATCGGGTAATAACCGTGTTATGCTTCCCTGTTTCCAAATCTTCTTTCATGATATTCTTAATAAAATTTGAATTGTTCTCCACTATATGACCACCTTTCTCCTATGTATAAAGATAAATGTGCCAAAATTTAAGACATTAGCACATTTTTGCATAAATGATAAAGCAAAAAAAATTCTTCTTTTGATTATATCAATAATATATCCAATATTTTATTATAAACTTCCTAGAAAAGAAACGAAAGTACTAGAATAGTCTTTTTAGTTAAAAAAAGAAGCGGATTAATGCCATTAAGACTACTCCGGCAAGGACGGTTGTCAGTAAACTTTTCGTCCAGATCGCAATTAGAAGTGTTGGGATTGTTGCTAATAAAACATTCCAGTTTATTTGCATGCCTGTATTGGATGCAGTTATTAAATTCTCAACAATAAGCCCGGTAAATATACAAACTGGTAAATAAGACAACCACCTTTCCACAGGCTTTGGAACAGTGAAGCTTCTGACAACGATAAATGGCAGCACTCGCGGTATAAGCGTTACAAGCATACAGCCAACAAGCAGCAGGAGGTATTCAGTTGTTGTGCTCATTATCAGTTACCACTCCAATCGTTGCTGTAATAATTGTTGCCACAATGACGGCAAGGCTGCTTGACATGACAGCTGAAAGCAGCACCATTAATACGACCATAACAGCCATTAAAAATAAGTAATGCCTTAATTTCGTTCGCTTGATAGTCTGGAGCTGGAGAATTAATAGTGCGACGAACATGGCTGTTAATGCATAATCAAGGCCGAATGTTTTTGGATCTGGAAACCATTTTCCTGCATATGCTCCGACCGTGCAGGAGATAATCCAGACAGTATAGGCTGTAATATTGAGACCATTCATCCAGCGATCTGTTACAGGAATATTTTTGGAGATTTTTGTTATGGCAACTCCAAAAGATTCATCTGTTACTAAGCTGCCGATACCGATGTTTTTTAATAAAGAATATTGCGTAAACCTCGGTGCTAAAGCGGAGCTGAGAAGTAAATGTCTTAAGTTAACGATAAAGGTTGTCAGCACAATTGCTCCAATAGGACTCCCAGCAGCTATCATTGCACAAATGATAAATTGTGCAGATCCAGCATAAACAAGGAGCGACATTAAAAACACGGCAAAAATGTCTAGGCCAGAAGATACACCAACAACTCCCATTGCCAAACCAATGCTGATATAGCCTAACAATGTTGGGATGCAATCTTTGACTCCGTCCAAAAAGGTGAAGGAATCATCTTCTTTCCGTACATAAACCTTTGAAGTTTCCAGGATGATAACCTCCTAAATGTTTAATATATTATATATATGTATGTTATAATGTACAGTATATAAAAGCCTGTATAATTAATCAATGATAATTTTAAGGAGTGGAAAATGGATTCAATTTCAAATGTAATAGGAAAAAATCTTGAAAGTCTTCGTAAAAGTAGAGGATATAGTCTTGATAAAGCTGCTGAGCTGACAGGGGTTAGTAAAGCAATGCTTGCTCAAATAGAAAAGGGAAAATCAAATCCGACCGTTTCAACATTATGGAAAATAGCAATGGGACTGCAGGTTTCCTTTTCCTATTTCATGACAGAAAATGCTACAACAGTTAAAAAAGTTCGTTTCAAAGACATAGAGCCATTTAAGGATGATTCCAATCATTATCGGCTGTTTTCTCTTTTTCCTTATCATCCTGAAAAGAAATTTGAGGTGTATACGGTAGAACTGGATGCAAAAACAGAGCATTTCTCTGAAAAGCATGCTGGGGAGGAGTATGTTTTTGTCGGAGAGGGAAATGTTGCAATCGTTATCGGTGAAGATAAGTATCATTTGGAAAAAGGAGACGCATTATCCTTCACATCCAATCGGGATCATATGTACATTAATACAGGAGATGAACTAGCAACAATTTTTGTCCTGATTTATTATCCAGAATAAAAAAGAACCATTCTCCAAATCGCCGGATGAATGGTTCTTTTTATGCTTCTTGGCTCTGCTGTTAAGCAGCTCAAGCTTCGTTTTTGTCGTTTTTGTCATCGGGTTAATCGTTCCCCAGTTGCCTCTTTTAATAGCAACATTAAATCCAGTTTCCCGCAGCTGTTTTTCGCGTTTTTTCTTTGCTGTAGATTTTGCCATCGTCTGATTCCTCCTAAGAAATATAATAAAGGTATACTAAAAGCAGCATTCACTAAATGCACTAAAGTATACCTTTATTATATAACATAACTTAATGAAAGAAGAGCCTTTCAGTTTATTAAGACATGGAATGTTTTACATATTTCGGGTGTCGATGCATCATCGTTACTAAAAATATACCGCATATAAGTAAAAGGCTGCTTGTCGTGAAGAACACAGCTGAAAAGCCATAATGACCTGCAATTAATCCGCCAAAGGTTGGACCAATTATATTTCCGAGAAAGCGGAGACTTGTTTCGTATCCCATTACTTCGCCTTGCATAGTAATCGGAACTTCCTGTCTTATATAGGCAATTCTAACTGGAATAAGTCCGCCAATGGACACACCGAGCAGAAAACGGATAATTAACAGCTGCCAATAGTCCGTAACGAACCCGCCGGGGAAATAGACAATGCCTGCAATAAATAGCAAGATCACCAATAGCTTAAGATAGCCTTTTCGATCGCCAAGCTCTCCCCACTTCCGTGCCATCAGTAAGTTGCCTAATCCTGCTGCTGAAAAGGCAATGCCAGAAAATAAAGCAATGCTTTCTGTCCCATGCAGTTCACTTACATATAAAGACAGAATTGGCTGGATGCTGAAATGGGCAATTTGGATAACTGCCGAAATAAGTAATACCGTAATAAATATAGGGTTTTTTAAGATGTACGCAAGTACCTCTTTTGTAGAATAGTGGTTTTTAATGCCTTTGGCGACAGGGAGCATAAATTCCTTCGTTGTGAACACCAATATTACTGACAGAAGTATCGCAAATGAAGTATAGCGGAATGTATCAGAGTAACCAATGCTGTCAGCTATTGCTCCTCCAAGTAAAGGACCGATAAGGGAACCTGTAATGCTGCCAGTCTGCAGGGTACCGAGTACTTTTCCAGCCGTTTTTTTAGGAGTTTGTGTAGCGATAAATGCCTGTGACATAGGAATAAAGCCTGTAAAGAAGCCTGTAAAAAAGCGGAGTGCAAACAGTTGCCATACAGAAGTGACAAAGCTCATTAAGAAGATAGAGAGACCGAGACCGAAGCCTAATGCGATTAAGATTTTTTTTCTTCCAAACTTATCCCCAATCTTTCCCCAAATCGGAGAAAACAAAAAGGCTGCAATGAATGTGACAGAAAAACAGAGGCCAGACCAATGCTGAACATACTTCTCTGAAAAGTTTCCCATTGACTCAATATAAAGGGATAGGAAGGGTAAAACCATTGTCATGCTTCCGCTTATAAAAAAATTTGCGAACCACATGATTGACAAGTTGCGTTTTGAATACTGTTGATAATCGTCCAAAAATAACACTTCTTTCCGAAAACATTTCGTTTTTCTAAATATTATCTTAACGCAATTCTTCCAAAGTGGAAAGCCTTTTGCTTTACAAAAATAATGGAAATGTGCTAGTCCATCAGTACCTTTTTAAAAAAAAGTACTTTTTGTCCTCTCTTAATGTACAAATGTATTTCCAATGAAGAAATATCTTGCATCTTACATGCAAAAAAGTAATAATATGTTTAGCATAAAATAATGGAAAATTTAAAAAACATATTATCGGAAATGTTCTGCAGTTTATGGGAATGTTAGCAATGGAAATAATACAAGCATTAATATTAATTGACGTAATGGGAGATGGCGGCATGAAGGTAGTAAAGTTTGGTGGAAGTTCTTTAGCATCAGGACAGCAATTAGAAAAGGTATTGCAAATCTTAAAGGATGACAGGGAGCGGAGAGTGGTAGTAGTTTCTGCTCCAGGAAAAAGGAATGAGCACGATACAAAAGTGACAGACCTGCTTATTAGCTGCGGGGAAAAGGTATTAGCAGGCAAGGACCCTGGAGAAGAAGTGGCGCAAGTGATTGAAAGATATGCGGATATTGCCAGAGAACTTGACCTTTCCAGTGATATTATTACGAAAATTAAACAGGATTTTCTTGAACTGTTGGATGGAAAGAAAGACAATATTCATTCCTTTATGGAGGCAGTCAAGGCGAGCGGGGAAGACAATAATGCTAAATTGGTCGCAGCATTTTTAACTGACAGAGGCTTAAAAGCAGTGTATGTTAATCCGCGGGAGGCCGGGTTGATTGTGACAGATGAACCTGGTAATGCTCAGGTGCTTCCTGAGTCTTATGACCGTTTGCAGCTTTTAAGAGAATATGAGGACATCGTTGTGTTTCCAGGCTTTTTTGGTTATAGCAAATCAGGTGATGTTGTCACTTTTTCCAGAAGCGGTTCTGATATTACTGGTGCGATATTGGCAAACGGTGTAAAGGCGTCTGTTTATGAGAATTTCACGGATGTTGATGCAGTCTATACTGTTAATCCAGCGATTGTCTCCAAGCCAAAAGCGATTAGCATGCTCACATACCGGGAAATGCGCGAGTTATCCTATGCAGGGTTTTCCGTTTTCCATGCAGAAGCATTGATTCCTGCGTATCGTGCTGGCATTCCAGTCCATGTGAAAAATACTAATAATCCTTTTGTACCAGGTACAAAAATAGCAGCACAACGCACTAATGATAATGGACCAGTTGTTGGGATTGCAAACGATAAAGGTTTTTGTTCCATTTATATAAGTAAATACTTAATGAATAAAGAAATTGGTTTTGCAAGAAGAATTCTTTCTATTTTAGAGGAATATGGAATCTCTTATGAACATATGCCTTCAGGTATTGATGACCTGACAATCATCTTGCGCCAAGATCAATTAAAACATATTGATGAAGGCGAACTGCTTGCAAGGATAAAGGAAGAACTTAATGCTGAAGAAGCTGTCATAGAGCATGACCTTTCATTAATTATGGTTGTTGGGGAAGGAATGCGCCATAATGTTGGCACAACATCTCGCGCAGCCAAAGCTTTGGCAGAGGCTGGAGTCAATATCGAGATGATTAACCAAGGCTCATCAGAAGTCAGCATGATGTTTGGTGTAAAGGAACAATTTGCGAAAAAAGCTGTTAAAGCATTATATGAAGAATTTTTCCAGTGAAAAATTGCTGCCGCTATTAAAAGCGGCAGTTTTTTGTTTTTTCTTAAATAGAAGCAGGTTACAGGCGGACAAGAGAATTGTCAGGAAAAAAATTTAAAAGCCTCTGAATGTCAGATTATCTTACACAATCGGATTAACCACCTAAAAATGAAAGCGGACACAACATTGATAAAAGAAGAAAAAGCAAAAAATATGTCTAAAAAGCATAATTAACTATTAATTCTGTTAATTATGATAATTAAAAAAACTTAGTATACTAATCCTAATTTTGAAGTTAATTTATAAGAAATAGAAAAATTAATAGGAAGTAAGAAAGGAGAAAATCAATATTTAAAGGGAAATTGATAAGTCATTCCATCTGTGAAAATGGCATAATTATACTTTTTTTACGATTAAATATAATAATGTTAAAAGTTATAACAACCTTTAGGAAAAGATGTAAAAATTCTTCATTATAATTAGGAGGGAACGTATGTTGCAAAGTTGGCATGAAGAGCTAGAAGGTATGTTTGATCAGATGGTGGAGTGGAGAAGACATATGCACCAATATCCAGAACTTTCGTTTCAAGAGGTAGAAACCCCAAAGATGATTGCGGATATCTTGGAGGGATTTGGAATTGAAGTGAGACGCAATGTTGGTGGAAGAGGTGTAGTAGGCAAGATTTATGGTGCTAAACCAGGCAAAACAATCGCATTGCGTGCAGATTTCGATGCACTGCCAATTCAGGATGGTAAGGAGGTTTCCTATAAATCAAAAGTAGACGGAGTCATGCATGCTTGTGGACATGATGGACATACTGCCACATTGCTTGCTGTAGCTAAGGTCCTTCAGGATAACAAGGAAAGTATCGCAGGCAATATTGTGCTGCTGCACCAGCATGCAGAGGAGCTTTCGCCAGGAGGAGCAAAAGCAATGATTGAGGATGACTGCCTTGAAGGAGTCGATGTAGTATTCGGGACACATCTTTCCAGCTTGAGTGAATTAGGCAAGTATTATTGCAAACCAGGCTATTCACAAGCGGCGGCTGATGCATTTGAAATAACGGTAACAGGTAAAGGAGGACATGGCTCTTCACCACATGAAACAGTCGATGCCATTGCTGTTGGCACTGCCCTTGTCACACAGCTGCAATTTATTGCAAGCCGCAGAGTCGACCCATTAAATCCAGTTGTGTTGTCAGTTGGTTCCTTCCACAGCGGTAATGCCAAAAATGTTATTGCATCAAAGGCAACTCTAACTGGAACGGTAAGAACACTTGATAAGGATCTGCGTGTATTTATGGAAGAAGAAATACGCTTAATGGCAGAGAGTATTTGCGAAAGTATGCAGGCAACTTGTGAAGTGAATTACATAAAGGGGTATCCTGCTGTATTTAATCATGAAGAGGAAGTGGCTGTTTTCGAAAAGGCAATTGCAGACAGCTTAGATAAAGAAATGGTTGTCAGGTCTTCACCAATTATGGGAGCAGAGGATTTCTCCTACTATCTTTTAGAGAAGCCAGGCATGTTCTTTCACACTGGTGCAAGAGTCGAAGGGGCACAAAGCTATCCGCACCACCATCCAATGTTTGATTTTGATGAAAAAGCAATGATTTATGCAGGTAAAGCATTCTTAAGTATTGTTGATCACTATATTGCTGTTAAATCAGAAGAAGAGGTGGCCGAAGCCGTTCAATAAAATAATCAATATCAAGCAATGATTAAAAAATAATGGATGGGAGAGATCTGCAATGTTAAGCAAATGGTACGAGGAAATAGAAGCAATGTATGATTCTATGGTGGAATGGAGACGGCATTTGCACGAAAATCCTGAGCTTTCCTTTCAAGAAGTGAATACGAGCAAGATGATTGGTGATCTGCTGGAGAGCTTCGGAATTGAAGCAATAAGGAATGTTGGAGGAAATGGAGTTGTTGGAAAAATCTACGGGTCAAAGCCGGGGAAAACTATTGCATTAAGAGCAGACTTTGATGCATTACCAATCCAGGATGAGAAGGAAGTGCCTTTCAAATCCAAAATCGATGGCGTTATGCATGCTTGTGGACATGATGGCCATACAGCAACATTGCTAGCTGTAGCTAAGGTGCTAAATGACAATAAGGAGCATCTTGCAGGCAATATTGTCCTTCTCCACCAGCATGCAGAGGAACTTCCGCCAGGAGGCGCAATCGCAATGATTGAAGACGGATGCTTGGAAGGAGTAGACGTTGTGTTTGGAGCACATCTTGCTTCAGGAAATGCTCTAGGAGAGGTTCTTTACGGATTTGGTCCAACATCTGCTGCAAGTGATACGTTTGAATTGAAGATTCAAGGCAAGGGTGGTCACGGGGCATCACCACACCAAACCATTGATTCGATTGCAATTGGGGCGCAAATTGCTAACCAATTGAAGCATATTGTCAGCCGCCGTGTTAATCCGCAAAAACCAGCTGTCATTTCAATCGGATCCTTCCATGCCGGAAATGCCGGAAATGTTATTGCTGACACTGCAGAATTGACAGGTACAGTCCGAACTTTTGACGAGGATGTTCGTGATCTTATTGAAAAAGAAATGGATGAGCTAATTAGTGGAGTTTGCAAGGCATTTCATGCTACCTATGAATTTAACTATACAAGGGGCTACCCTTCGACTGTGAATACGAAGGAAGAGACTGATATTCTAGTAGAATGTGTTAAAGCAAATTTACCAGAACAAAAACTTGTGGAAATAATTAAGCCAGGGATGGGCGGCGAGGATTTTGCCTATTATCTTCAGCATAGACCAGGAACCTTCTTTTCAGTTGGTGCAAGAAATGAAGAAATCGGTGCTATTTATCCGCATCATCATCCAATGTTTACATTTGATGAGAGAGCGATGCTCGATACTGCTAAGATTTTCTTGAGTCTTGTCGATTATTATATCAATCCAGAAAAGGCTGGTGCATTAGTAGAATCTACTACTATTTAAATGAACTAAAACTGGAGGGGGAAGAATGGGGAACAATATCTTAGAAGTAGATAAACTGCAAACGGCTTTTAAAACAGATAAGGGGGAAGTCATTTCTGTCGAAGAAGTGACTTTCCAGCTGGAGCCTGGTGAGACAATCGGTATTGTCGGTGAATCAGGCTGTGGAAAAAGTGTCACTTCTTTATCTATCATGAGACTTCTAGGAACACATGGCTTTATAAAAAAAGGCTCTATTAAGCTAAATGGCAAGGACTTGGCACAGGTCTCGGAGGCAGAAATGCGAAAGGTCCGCGGCAATGAAATTTCCATGATCTTTCAGGAGCCGATGACATCCTTAAATCCTGTCTTCACAATAGGAAACCAAATGGTTGAATTGATTCGTCTGCATATGGATTACAGTGCAAAAGAAGCAAAGATGTATGCGGTTGAAATGCTTCAGAAGGTGGGAATACCAAGAGCAGAAGTAATCATTGATGAATATCCCCATTCTCTTTCGGGGGGAATGAGACAGAGGGTTATGATTGCAATGGCGTTGTCTTGCAAGCCGAAGCTGCTGATTGCAGATGAGCCGACAACAGCCCTTGATGTAACAATCCAAGCTCAAATCCTTGAATTGATGAAAAGCTTAAAAAAGGAATCAAATACATCTATTATGATGATCACCCATGACTTAGGCGTTATCGCTGAAATGGCTGATAAGGTAATCGTCATGTATGCAGGGCAGGTTGTAGAAGAGGCTGATGTGTTTACATTATTTGATGAACCGAAGCATCCTTATACGAAGGGCTTGATTGACTCTATCCCGCATTTGGAATCCGATTCAGACCAAAAGCTTTATTCGATTCCAGGGTCTGTACCGACATTGCAGCAAATGCCAAAGGGCTGTCGCTTTCATACAAGATGTCCGTATGCAACAGAAAAGTGCGTAACTGAAAGACCTCCCCATTTAGCTGTTGATGACAACAGTAATCATAAAGTGAGATGCTGGCTTTATGAGGAAATAGGCAGCAAGACAAGTACACATACTAGTGGAAGCGAGGTAAACGTATGAGCATGATAACTTTACCTGAAAAAGACGGAATATTAGGACAATTAAACGAGCCGCTTTTGGAAATAAAAAATCTCAAAAAATATTATCCAATCAAAAAAGGAGTTTTATCTAAAACGGTTGGTCATGTAAAAGCAGTAGACGGACTAGATTTTTCTATCTATCCTGGTGAAACAATTTCACTTGTTGGGGAATCGGGCTGCGGCAAATCTACGACAGGCAGAGCAATTGTTAAGCTGGACCCTCCAACTGATGGGAGTGTGTTGTTTGAAGGAAAAGATATGGCGGACTTAAGTAAAGGAGAATTGCGGAAAATCAGGACACAAATGCAAATCATTTTCCAAGATCCTTATTCCTCGCTCAATCCGCGTAAAAGAATTGGGGACCTTTTGGCAGAGCCGCTTTTGGCACATAAGCTGGCCTCTAAAGAAGAGGTGAACAAAAAGGTTGATCAAATGCTTGAGACAGTTGGATTAACAAAATTCCATAAAGGCAGATACCCGCATGAGTTTTCAGGTGGACAGCGACAAAGAATTGGAATTGCCCGAGCGCTTATGCTGAATCCGAAATTGATTGTTTGTGATGAGCCTGTGTCTGCACTGGACGTTTCTATCCAAGCACAAGTGCTGAATCTTCTCAAGGATTTGCAAAAGGAATTCAATCTAACGTATCTGTTCATTGCCCACGGTCTTGGTGCAGTCAAATATATCAGTGACAGAATCGCTGTCATGTATCTAGGTAAGATCGTCGAGCTTGGCAAAACAGCAGATATATTCTCAAAACCAAAGCATCCATATACACAAGCATTATTAAGCGCTTATCCAATTCCAAACCCGCATTTACGAAATAGAGAGCGCATTGTAGTTGAAGGTGATGTACCAAGTCCGGCAAATCCTCCTAAAGGCTGCAGATTCCATACGAGATGTCCATTTGCGGCAAGTATTTGCAAAGAGAAGGAGCCGGTTTTGAGCGGGAACAGCCATACGGTAGCCTGTCATTTTCCACTATCATAACTAAGGGAGGGAGCTCATAAATGCTACAGTACATTATCCGAAGAGTATTAATTGCCATTCCAGTATTGTTTGGGGTTACAATTTTTAATTTTTTCATCATTAATATGGCACCCGGTAACCCTGTTGACATGTACCTAAACCCGGATGCAACAGAAGCGGATGCAGAAGCAAAAAAGGAAGCGCTCGGGTTGAACGATCCTATCTATGTCCAATATATCCGTTGGCTTGGCAACCTGCTACATGGTGATTTTGGCTTTTCCTATACAACATATGAACCTGTTCTTGACTTAATCATGAACAGAGTCGGGCCAACACTACTCCTGATGGGGGCTGCGCTTGTCATTGCTTATATTATTGCGATTCCGATTGGAATTCTCAGTGCCTCAAAACAGTATTCTTGGATTGATTATCTGACAACAACATTTTCCTTTTTAGGTGTTTCCATACCAAGCTTTTTCCTTGGTCTTGGTGCAATCTACTTATTTTCATTAGTGCTGGGCATTCTCCCAACTGGTGGAATGTTCACATTAGGAAGTACGGGCGGATTTATGGATACATTTATACATTTGCTGCTCCCGGCAGCCATATTAGGAACAGGGATAGCAGGAAGCACGGTCCGTTATGTAAGAAGCAGCATGCTAGAAGTGCTTGGGCAGGATTATTTGCGGACAGCAAGAGCGAAAGGGTTAAAAGAGTTTGTTGTCACAAATAAGCATGCTTTGAAAAATGCTCTTATTCCCATTATTACGATTATAGGTATGGAAATACCAGTGTTAATCGGCGGTGCTGTTGTAACAGAACAGATTTTTCAATGGCCTGGTTTAGGTCAATTAACCATACAATCCATTAGTTCAAGGGACTATCCAACATTGATGGCGATTAACTTCTTGGCAGCATTCGCGGTGCTGTTCTCTAATTTGCTGACAGATATTCTTTATTCTGTTGTCGATCCACGCATCAAATATAGCTAGGGGGGAGGAAGTAGAATGAGTATACCAAACGCAAAACTTGGTACAGAATTGCCGATTAATCAGATGCCTGTTGCTGTTAAAGAAGAGCTTGGCAATGAGGAAAGCTATTTAAAGCTAATAACGAAACGTTTTTTTAAACATAAGCTGGCAGTTGTCGGGATGATCATTTTCAGTTTAATTGTGCTGATGGCACTATTTGCTCCGCTTATCGCTCCCCATAATCCATATGCTGTCGAAGGGGAATTTGCTGCAGCACCTTCTTCAGAGCATTTACTTGGAACAGACGAGGTAGGCAGAGATTTATTCAGCAGACTTATATATGCTGCTAGAGTCTCTTTATCCGTAGGTGTTGGCGCTGTTGCCATTTATGTTGCCATTGGCACAGTGTTAGGAGCAATTGCCGGATACTTTGGGAAATGGGTAGATATGGTTATCATGCGCTTAACAGATGTATTCATGTCTTTCCCATATTTGATGGTTATCCTTGTTTTGGTTAGCATCATGGGACCGAAGCTAATTAACGTTATCCTTGTTTTAGGCCTGCTCGGTTGGCCGTCCATTGCAAGGCTTGTGAGAGGGAGTGTTCTTTCCATTAAGGAAATGGACTATGTTAAGGCAGGAGTCGCGTTAGGATTCTCAACACCGAAAATCGTGTTCCAGCACATACTGCCAAACTGTATTGCTCCAATTCTAGTAAATGCAACATTCGGTATTGCTTCTGCGATTATTATGGAGGCTTCCTTAAGTTTTCTCGGCATGGGGGTTCAGCCGCCAACAGCAAGTTGGGGCAATATGTTGACTGAAGCACAATCAATTACGGTATTGGCATCACAGCCATGGCTGTGGATTCCTCCTGGTATCATGATTTTACTTTCCGTTCTATCGATTAACTTCATGGGTGACGGACTGCGTGATGCAATGGATCCAAAAAGCTTGAAGTAAGTGATGAGAATATATGATTCACATTCTATAGATAAATGGGGGAAAACAGATGAAGAATGTATTCAGAAAAGGATTAGGCTTATTCACAATTGCGCTCCTGCTTTTATTGACAGCTTGTTCTGGTGTGGCAAACACTGGAACGAACTCAGGGGGCTCTAAAGACAACACAATGTATATTGGACTAGTAAATGCTCCAGTCAGCTTCAACCCTATTAACTCATCAGATATTGCGGCTTCATGGCTGGAAAAATTTATGTTCGATACGTTTTTGGAGATGACAGGACCACTGGAGTTCACTCCAAAGCTTGCAGATTCATTTGAAACAGAAGACAATCAAACATTCACAATTAAGTTGAATGATAAAGCAGAATGGTCTGACGGCACACCAGTAACTGCAAATGACGTTGCATTTACAATGAATCTTGTTGCAAACCCTAAAACAGAAACAGCAATAGGAACATATTTAACGATTATTGATGGTTTGAACGAAAGTGGTAAGTTCCCAGACGGCGTTACGGAAATACCATCTTTGACAATTGTTGACGACAAAACAATCCAATTTAAAACAAAAACGCCAGTTGATCCAAACATGGTAAAAGAGCAGCTTGGCTCTAAGTTTATGATTCTTCCAGAGCATGTATTAAAGGATGTAGCTCCAGAAGACTTACAAAAGGATCCATTCATGCAAAAGCCAACTGTCACAAATGGACCATTCAAGTTCGTACAATATGCTAAAGACCAATATGTAGAGTATGCAAAGAATGATAATTACTATTTAGGTGAAGTACAACTTGATAAAATGTTCGTAAAAATCATGCCTGCAGCAAATCTTGTTGCACAGCTTCAAACAGGCGAAATTCAAATGAATGCTGCCGGTGGTATCGGTAAGATTGCTGTACAGGATTTTGATACAGTGAAAGGCTTTGAAAATGTAACGACAAAAACTGAAAAAACATATGGTTATCAAAACATGATGTTCAACACAGAAAAAATCACGGATGAAAAAGTCCGCCAGGCAATTGCTTATGCGATCGACCGTGAAAAAATTGTTGATCAGCTATTGAAAGGCGAGGGCGAGATTGTCGACGGACCATATACATCCATCAGTCCATACTTGGATAAGGATTTAGCAACATATACTTATGATCCTGAAAAGGCAAAACAAATGCTTGAGGAAGCTGGATGGGACTTTGACAAAACAATCGACTTTGTTGTACCTATCGGAAATAAAGTCCGTGAGCAATCAGCAGACATCATTGCTCAAAATCTAGAGGCAATTGGCTTGAAACTGAATACAACAACATATGATTTCCCAACTATTATGTCAAAAGCTAAAGCAGGCGAATTCGATTTGCTGTTGATGGGCTTCACAAACACAATCGATCCTGACGTAACAACGGTTTATGGTAGCAATGCTACTAGTAACTATACAAACTACAGCAATCCTGAGGTTGATAAGCTTCTGCTAGCTGGTAAACAAGAGCCAGATACAGAGAAGCGTAAAGAGATATATAACGAGCTTCAAGCAATTTGGAGCAAGGAATTGCCTGTATTTACCCTGTATTCAGATTTTGATTTCGGAGCAATTTCTAAAGACGTTGCAGTCGGTGGTCCAAAAGTATTCGGCTTCCATAACGAGCTGTATAATTGGGCAATGACAGGAGCAGAATGATTGTAAATTTAATTAAGAGTTAAGGAAAAGACTGTAGAATGCTTTCTACAGTCTTTTTTAGTATGAATAGTTTTCTCCTCTTGAAAAAATACTGTGACAATGGATGAAACCGTGTTTTCTATTTATGGAAAAAGAGGTATGATATTATCAATATTTAGTTTTCCTAAAGAAATCGTAAACGCTAATTTATATGTGCAAAAGGCGGGAGGAGAATAATGACAAAAATATTCAAAAGGCTTTGGACATATCAAGTCAGCATCGCCATTGCACTAATTCTTATGCTGACAGAACTTGCAGTAGAGCTGTTCCAGCCACTTATCATGGCAAAAATTATTGATGATGGACTTGCACAGGAAAACACAGAAACAGTTATCCTATGGGGAAGTATCCTTGTCGGCATTTCACTGCTTGCTTTTGCAGCAGGAATTATTAATACTTTTTATTCCGCTCATGTCAGCCAAAATTTCGGCTACAGCCTTCGAAAAGATCTATACTCAATCATTCAATACTTCACATTTGCCAACAGCAGCAAGTTTGCCAGCTCTTCCTTAATAACAAGGCTGACAAATGATATTACACAGCTGCAAAATATGATATTTATGGGTCTGCGTTTTCTGTTAAGGTCACCATTGTTAATAATTGGAGGAATTATCATGTCCTTCGTTGTTAATGCAAGACTAGCTCTTTTGCTTGCAGTGACAATTCCAGTTATTATCCTAATGTTTGTTTGGGTTATTCGCAAAGGCGCAAGGTTGTTCAAAAAAGTTCAAGGGAAATTAGACTTTGTGAACAATGTTATGCTTGAAAACTTAACAGCCGTTAAGCTGATTAAGGCATATGTTCGAAAACGATTTGAAACAGACCGATTTATTTTTGCCAGCGATGACTTAAGAAGAAATACGGAGAAAGCACTAAGGTTAATGGAAATTACCGTTCCACTCCTGTTGTTCATTATGAACTTATGCATTATTGCCATTCTCTGGTTAGGATCAGGTCAAATTGCAGCAGGGCAAACACAGGTTGGGGATGTTGTGGCAATCATAAACTATTCGTTAAGAATAACCTCTTCTTTATCTGTCATTACCATGCTTATTATGGTCGTATCCCGTTGCAAGGCATCTGCTGACAGGCTGCAGGAAGTATTCGACATAGAAGGAAAGGATAGCAGCGGACATGGAAATGCCTCAAAACAGCTTGAAATAAACGGGGAATTAGCATTCAAAGATGTTGCTTTTTCTTATCCAAATACAAAACAAAGTGTGCTTGCTGGTATCAGCTTTACTGTCGAGCCAAATGAAGTGATTGCTGTTATGGGAATAACTGGAGCAGGGAAAACAACTTTATTTCAGCTTATTCCAAGACTATATGAACCGACAAAGGGAGCAGTTTATATTGATGGCACAGACATAAGGGATTACAATCTTGATTCAATAAGAAAGCAAATTGGTTATGTTCCACAGGTTTCCTTGTTGTTTACTGGAACAATTAAAGAAAATATTCGCTGGGGAAATCCTTTTGCCACAGATGATGAAATTGTTAAGGCAGCTAAGGACGCGCAAATACACGAAACGATTATGAAGCTTCCAATGAAGTATGATACTAGAATCGGGCAAAAGGGAATTAATTTATCTGGTGGTCAAAGACAAAGGCTATCCATTGCGAGGGCACTTGTAAGAAAACCGAAAATCCTCCTTTTAGATGATAGTACTAGTGCTTTAGATTTACAAACAGAAAAAGAGCTGCTTCAAGCAATATCCACATACAATACGACGGCACTGTTAATAACGCAAAAAATCGCAACTGCCCGAAAGGCAAATAGAATTCTGCTAATGGAGGAGGGGAAAATCCTTGCATATGCTCATCATGACCAGCTGCTCAAGGAAAATAACTTGTACCAGAAAATAGTAGAATCACAGCTAGGTAAAGAGGAGGCAAGCCATGTTTAAGACATTAACAGAAGCCTTTCATTATCCGAAGCCAGATTTAGACACAAAGACAGTAAAGAAAAAGGTTAAAGCAAAACCGCGTAATATGGGCAAGACATTGTACCGATTATGGCAATACATAGCTGTTCAGAAAGGTCTGCTTATTCTTGTGCTTTTCCTTGTCGCTGCCAGCTGCTTTTTAGGACTGCTTGGCCCATATTTAATAGGAGTATCCATTGATAATTATATTGTTAATAAAGAATTTAACGGGCTTGGCACGATGCTGCTCCTATTGGGTGTTATTTACTTCTGTTATTCTGTCAGCCTATTCTTGCAGAATTACTGGATGATTGGCATTTCTCAATCGACTGTTTATAAGCTCCGAACTGACTTGTTTGCCCAGTTTCATGAGCTTGCGATTTCTTATTTTGATAAGAAACAGCATGGAGAATTGATGAGCAGGGTGACAAATGATATTGAAAATGTCAGCTCAACACTTAACAGCTCTGTCATTCAGATTTTTTCAAGTGTACTGACACTTATAGGGACAATTTCGATTATGCTTTGGCTTAGTCCGCTCCTAACTTTCTTGAGCTTAATTATCATACCTGCCATGTATTGGGGCATGAAATGGATTACAGCCAGAACAGGCCTGCTTTTTAAGCAGCAACAGCAAAAATTAGGAGAGCTTAATGGTTTTATTGAAGAGTCCATTTCAGGTCAGCGTATTGTTAAAACCTTCTCATTAGAAGATAAAATGATTATGGAGCTTGTGGATAAAAGTGAAAATTTGAAGAATGTCAGCTATTGGGCACAGGTTTATTCAGGGTTTATCCCCAAGCTGATGAATATGCTCAATAATATTAGTTTTGCCCTAATAGTTGGCGTCGGCGGTCTAATTATTTTAAAAACAGGAAACATTTCTATTGGAGTTATCGTCATATTTGTTGAGTACTCAAGACAGTTCACTCGTCCTTTGAATGATCTTTCCAACCAGTTCAACACATTATTGTCGGCCATTGCCGGTGCTGAACGAGTGTTTGAAGTGCTTGATGAGCAGCGCGAGGAAAAGGATGAAGAAAAGGCAGTTTCACTCTTTCAAGTATCAGGGGATGTTGTCTTTTCCAATGTGTCTTTTGCTTATGAAGAAGATAAAGGAATACTTGAGGGTGTTAGCTTCCGTGCTAAGCCTGGTGAAACAGTTGCTCTTGTTGGGCCAACAGGAGCAGGGAAAACAACGGTCATTAATCTGCTGTCCAGATTCTATGATGCTACTGGTGGAGTCATCAAGCTAGATGGTAAGGATATTACGTCAATAAAAAGGGAGAGTTTGCGCAAGCATATGGGCTTTGTTCTTCAGGATGCCTATTTATTTGGCGGAACTATTCGCGAAAATATTCGTTATGGAAGATTAGATGCTTCGGATAAAGAAGTAGAGGAGGCAGCGCAACTTGCCAATGCACATGGCTTCATTGATAGTCTGCCAGACGGCTATGAAACTGTGCTGGAAGCAGACGGAAACAGCATAAGTCAAGGTCAAAAGCAGCTGTTGTCGATTGCTAGAGCAATACTCGCCGATCCAAAGGTTCTAATTCTTGATGAGGCAACGAGCAGCATTGATACGATAACAGAGGTGAAAATTCAAGAAGCGCTGCAGGTGCTTATGAGAGGGAAAACCTCCTTTGTTGTCGCCCATCGACTTAACACAATTAAGCATGCTGATTGTATTTTAGTCTTGAATGATGGAGAAGTCATCGAACGTGGGACACATGACGAGCTCTTGCAAAAAAATGGATTTTATGCTCGCTTGAACCAAAATCAGTTCAGCACAGATGCTGGCGAAAACGACGAAACCTGTCCTTAAATTGCCAGGTAAAGGATATTTGACTGACCGGTCATTTTTCTTTATAATAGGGTTAGATGCTGTCATCCTTAACATTGGCGAAGAGGTGAATGGTTAAATGAAAACGATCGATCAGATTATCGAGCTTTTGAAAAACATAGGAGTCAATGCAGAAAAGGTTATAAGAAAACCAAAGGAGACTTATTGATTTATGGATCGTACTAACAAGAATGAAGGACTTCTACCTATAAGCGAATGGAATTTAGATGATCTCTCCAATGAACTGATAGAGTGGAAAAACAACCTGATTGTCTATCGTTTTGCTTTAGAGGAAGTTAATACGAAACTTAAAATATTAAATGAAGAATTTCAATTTATCCACAATCATAATCCGATTGAACATATAAAATCCCGGATTAAAGATCCAAGGGGAATTATGGTGAAGCTTAATAGGAAAGGTCTTGGCATAACGGTTGAAAATGCGAAGGAGCATATTCACGATATTGCCGGCGTCCGCATCACCTGCTCATTCATTTCAGATATTTATGATTTATATGAAATGCTTAAGAGACAAAGCGATTTGAAAATTATCGAAGTAAAGGATTATATTGAAAATCCAAAACCAAATGGTTACAAGAGCCTGCATTTAATCATCAAGGTCCCAGTGTTTTTAAGCAATGGAATGGAAGAAGTATTTGTGGAAGTGCAAATACGAACAATTGCGATGGACTTCTGGGCGAGCCTTGAACATAAAATATATTATAAATTTGATAAAGGCATTCCAGAATATTTGCTTGCAGAGCTGAAGGAAGCAGCAGATGCTGCACATGAACTGGATGTTAAAATGAAAAAGATTAAGGACAGGGTGGATATTTACCAAACAGTCGGAGATGCCCAAACCCTTGTTTAATAAACTTTTACAGGACTGTCGGCAGCAACTTTGCCGACAGTCTTTTTTCATTGTTTAACAGCTATCATGATTGCATATCTATTTTTAGGAGAATAATCTATAATAAGTAGATATTAGGCAATAAACAGCCATAGTGCAAAAAAGCTATTTCTTCCTAGTGAAGAGCAAAAGCGTAAGCTGTGTAAAGAAGGAGAATAAAATGAGTAATCAAGACCTTTTAAATAAGATGAAACCTTTCGTAGCAGAAAATTGGACGAAAGCAAGCTTTCAAAAACCGACAAATATTCAAGAACAGGCGATACCTGAAATATTAGCTGGAAAAGATATCATCGCTGAATCACCAACAGGAACTGGAAAAACGTTGGCATACCTACTGCCGGTTTTAAATAAAATTGATGCTGAATCAAGAGCTATGCAGGCGATCATATTAGCATCCTCCCAAGAACTGGTTATGCAGATACTTGGTGAGGTTCAAAAATGGGGAGAAAACAGTGGAATCCGTTCCGCTTCCTTTATCGGCGGAGCCAATGTAAAAAGACAGTTGGAAAAGCTGAAGAAAAGTCCTCACCTCGCTATTTGTACACCTGGTAGAGCGTTGGAGCTTATTAAGCAGAAGAAGCTTAAAATGCATGAAGTAAGAACGATTGTGCTTGATGAGGCAGATCAAATGTTAGTTCCTGAACATATTGACTATGTCCGTCAAATCATTAAAGCAACACAGAAAGAGGAAAGACAGGTTGTTATGTTCTCAGCAACACTGACAGAAAGAACAGCATCGCTTGGCAAGGAATTGCTGCAAGAACCTGCTGTTATCACTGTTAAAAAGGATACGAGTATTGAAGCAGCAGATGTAAACCATATCTATTTCCAGGCAGAGCATCGAGACAAGATCAAGCTAATGGAGAAAATCTCTCGTTTGGAGAATGCGAAAGTGCTTGTTTTTGTTAAGGATATCGGTACATTGGATGTACTCCACGAAAAACTTGCCTTTAAAGAGATTCAAACAAGCAGACTTCATAGCGATCTTAACAAAATGGACAGACAAAAATATACAAGACTATTCCGTTCAGGCAAAACATCTATGCTGCTTGCAACAGACGTTGCAGCACGCGGATTAGATATCCAAAATATAACACATGTTGTCCACTATGACTTTGCTAAAGACAAAACACAGTATATCCACCGTTCCGGTCGTACAGGCAGATTCGGCAAGGAAGGAACAGTCATCAGCCTTGTGACAGACAGAGAAGAAAGAGAATTAAAGCAAATGCTGAAAGAACTTAAACTCCCGCTAGAGCGCAAAGTTTTCTTTAAAGGTGAAATTTCAGAAGTAAATAATCAATAGACAAATGAAAAGCCGCTAACTAATTAGCGGCTTTTTTGCAGTTTAAATGCCGCGAAATTTTCACCAGCATTTTTTATTTTTATCCCTGCAAATATTTTCTACATAATATTGGAGAATTTTCACAAGATAAGACAAGAATATTACTATTTGCAGGTGAAATGATATATGGTTACATTTGTTTATTTATTAATGATTGGCATGATGGGGAGCCTTACACTCATACTTGATTTGTTTGTTTTTCATGACAGCTTAAAAAATTGCTTTATGAACATTTACAAGGCGGAGGTTGGAGCAGGAGCAATCACCATTGTCCTAACGGCAGTCTTTGGCTTTATCTGGTCTGTAGTAGTTGACTTTAGAAGACTGAAAAAGAAGCTGCAAGGCAATAAATCACAAGCTAAAAACTAAAGGAAGTGGAGTCCGATGCTGAAAGAGAATATTTCTTTAAGCCAACTAGCAGCACTTGTATTCAATTTCCAAATTGGTAGCTCCATTGTTTTCGGACTTGCATTAGACGCAAAAGAGGATGCTTGGATTGCCCTCTTAATTGCATTTGCATTTGGGATACTGATTACCACATTTTATTTATATTTAAGCGCGCTTCTTCCGGGGAAAAACCTGTACGAGATGTTTGAGTATTGCTTTAAGAGGCCGATAGCAATTTGCTTAAGCTTAGTCTACTCTATCTACTTCTTGTACTATGCGTGTCGTATCATCAGGGACTTTGGCGAATTGATTTCAGCTACAGTTCTTCCGACAACTCCGATTGAATTCAGCATATTTACACTGCTGCTTGTTATTGGATATGTGCTTTATTTAGGGCTTGAGGTACTTGCAAGAACTTCTGAAATTTTTACACCATATGCCATCATATTTATGGTCTTATTATGTGTGTTTTTATATTCAGGGAAAAATTTAGATTTATCCAATATTAAGCCAGTATTGGGAGAGGGATTTGAACCTTTATGGAAGGTGATTTTTCCATATGAGCTCATCCGCCCATATGGTCAGCTCCTTTTCTTAACATTCATTCTTCCGAGTGTAACGAGATTAGATTTAAGCAACAAGGTTGTGATGGTCAGTGTGATTTGTTCCAGTCTTCTTCTCATAGCATCATCATTGTTGATTATTCTTTCATTGGGTCAAAATATTGCCCTTCGTTCTAATTTCCCTCTGTTGAGTGCAGCACGGCTAATTTCAATTGGCGAATTTATTCAGCGGGTTGATGCTATTGTTGTCTTCACAATGGTATTAGGAACATTAGTGAAGAGCTCTATATACATATATGGTGGATTAAAGGGACTAGAGTATATTTTCACTATTCCATTTCGTTTTTTTGCAATCCCAATATCATGTGTGGTTTCTCTTTTCTCGATCTTTATTGCAAAAGGGTATTCGGATCATTTAGATGAAGGGTTATTCTCCAACCCGTTTTTATTGCATGTGCCGCTCCAGTTCGGACTGCCACTTCTATTGACGGTAATCCTCCTGTTTAAGAAATGGAGGGGAAAACATAGCAAGCAGATGAAAGAAAGGAATATGTAAATCTTGCTGTGCATTAAGACATAAGGTGTTGAGCGTATGCTAAAGGAAAACATATCATTAAGCCAATTAATTACATTAGTTATAAATTTCCTGCTCGGCAGCGCTATTGTAGTCGGGGTAGGTATGGAAGCAAAGCGTGATGCTTGGATTGTCATCATAGCAGGGCTTTTTATTGGTTTGCTTATTATATCTGCTTATTATTTTTTACTTTCCTTGCAGCCCGGAAAAAACTTCTTCGAAATATTGGAAATTTGCTTTTCCAGACCTGTTGCAATTGTCATGTCACTTGGATATATTTGTTATTTTCTTTATATTGCCTGTCGGGTAATAAGGGACTTTGGAGAAATGATTTCAGCGGCGATATTACCCTTAACGCCGATCGAGGTCACCGTTGCTTTGCTTGCGCTTGTAATAGGCTACATTCTTTATATGGGTATTGAGGTACTTGGCCGAACCTCGGAAATTTTCACACCATATACATTTGCCTTCATGTTGATGCTTTTTGTTTTCTTGTACGGCAGCGGCAATATTGAAATTTCTAATTTAGAACCGGTTGCTGCTAATGGCTGGAAACCGATAGTGAAAGCAATTGTACCATCAATATCTGTCTTTCCTTATGGAGAGATGATTGCATTTACAGTGGTGCTTGCTGATGTGACTAACTTTAAATACAGCAGAGTTATTAGTATTTTCGGCGTTATTATCGCCAGCATGCTCTTGCTACTGTCTGTTTTCCTAATAATTACGTCATTAGGGGAGAACATCGCTATCCGTTCTAACTTTCCTTTACTTAGTGCGGCGAGGCTAGTAAGCATCGGGGAATTTATTGAAAGAATTGATGCATTAGTCGTCTTCATTATTATGCTTGGGATTTTAATTAAAAGCTCTGTTTTTATATACGGAGGTCTTAAGGGGTTGGAATATGTGTTTAATAAGCCGTATCGCTTTTTTTCCATTCCTATCGCATGCATCGTATCGATGTTTTCCATTTTCATTAGTAATGATTTTTCGGATCATATTCGGGAAGGTCTTTATGTGGATATCTTTGTCCTGCATTTGCCGATGGAATATGGAGTGCCTATATTAGTGCTTGTCACATTATTGTTTAAGAAATGGAGAAAAGACCGAAGTGCAGGCAAGGAGGTAAAAGCATGAATAAGTTTTTGAAGAAACTGATGAATATTAACGCCAAAAAACAAATTCCTTCCAATTCCACACCAAGCAAAGCACAAGAAATTGAGATGAAAAACATCAGCTTTGAAACGATAAAGGATGAAACGAAAAAGATTTTTGGACATACTGCTGATTTAAAGGCAGATGACATCCTAGTTGGTAAGTCTGAAGCAATTATTTTCTATTTGGACACGGTAATTAACACGGATTTCCTCAAAGATATGCTTGGACAAACCTTAGAAAGTCCTGTTGAACAGGATATAAGAATCACCAGTGTAGATGAACTGCAAGCCTTCGGAAAAAAAGCCTTTGGAGTTTCAGGATATAAGCTCATCCATACACTAAGTGAAATGACTGAGACTATTCTAGAAGGAAGAATTGCTGTTATCATTAAGGGCGTTCCGGCAGCACTCACTATAAGCTTTATTAACAGTGAAGGAAGAACGGTCTCAGAGCCAACAACACAAACAGTTGTCAGAGGACCGAAGGATGCCTTTGTTGAGGATATATCTACAAACATTAACTTGATCCGAAAAAGAATCAAAAATCATAATCTCCAATTTGAAAAGTTCAAGGTAGGTAATGAAACAAGAACAAGTGTGTACATTGGTTCCATAAAAGGAATTGTTAATGAGAAGATTCTAGAAGAGGTTCGGAAGCGGATAAAAGATATCAATATTTCTGCTATTTTCGAGTCTGCAAATATAGAAGAGCTTATCCAAGATAAATCAGCGACTGTTTTTCCGCTAGCTTTAAATACAGAGCGACCAGACTCTGTCAGTTCTGCGCTTTTAGATGGGAAAATTTGTATTATTACAGATGGAACACCTTTTATTTTACTAGTTCCTGCTGTACTGACAGATTTCTTTATATCGTCTGAGGATAATTACCAAAACTATTTTATGAGCAGTTTTATCAGGATGATAAGATATTTGTCCTTTATGATTGGTCTGCTTATGCCTTCTGCATATGTAGGAGTCTTGACCTTTCACCCAGAGCTTTTGCCGACAACATTGCTGTTAAGCGTTATTGCCCAGCGGGAGGGTGTGCCGTTCCCTGCGGTAATTGAGGTCTTTATTATGGAAATAACCTTTGAAATACTAAGAGAAGCCGGTGTCCGTATGCCAAGGGCCGTAGGGCAGACAGTTTCAATTGTTGGTGCGTTAGTTATCGGTCAGGCTGCAGCAGAAGCGGGAATCATTTCTAATATCATGGTCATTATTGTGGCAATTACGGCAATAGCCAACTTTGTATTTCCAAACTACAGCTTTGCGAATGCTTCACGGCTTATCCGATTCGTTCTTATTATAGTCGCTTCCATCCTAGGATTGTATGGTGTATTACTCGTGTTGATATTCATGGTGGCACATCTTAGCTCACTCCGTTCTGTCGGTGTTCCTTATCTAGCGCCAGTTGCACCATTTATAGTCGAGGATCAGAAGGATATCTTTATTCGCACACCGATTTGGTTCCAAAACAAGCGGCCAGCTTATTTAAGTCCTACCACCCTGGATAAGCAAAAGCCTCAAGGCTCTCCATCTCCTCCTAAGCAGTCGAAAGGAGGCAGCGGAGATTGAAGCTGTTTGGAAAGATGTTAATTTCTGTTTTAATTGTATGCCTTTTGGGTGGATGCTGGGATCGAAAGGAGCTTTCAGAGATAAAGCTAGTTTCTGGGATGGCTATCGATAAAGGTGATGACGGGAAATATGAGGTTACTGTTGAAGCCTTGAATGCTGCAGAGCTGAATTCACGGACGAGCGGAGGAAATGCTCCGTCATTAGTTGAAACGATTGAAGGGGAAACCTTATCAGAAGTCAGCCATCAGTTCAGCCAATATTATGCACAGTATCTTGTGTTTTCTCATATGAAGCTGCTTGTTATTTCAGAAGAAGTGGCAAAGTCAGGTATGATTGATTTTATTGATTATTTAGAGAGAAACAGAGAGCTGCGCGATGATTTTAAGATTCTCATCGCTAAAGGTAATAAGGCGTCTGATGTATTGAAGGTCACAAATCTGTACCGTAAGTCGTCTTCATTGAAGCTGTCCACACAGCTTGAGAATATGTTCCAAGATTGGGGCGGGGATCCGGACATGCGGATAAATGACTTTATCAATGATGTCACCTTAGAGGGGAAAGAGGCTGTCTTAAATACAGTAGTTGTCGAAGGGGATAAAAAGGTCGGAGCATCTGTTGAGAATATGAATAATGTAACGCCCGAAGCGATTGTATTAGTTGATTCACTTGCCTTCTTCAATAAGAAGAAGCTGGCGGGTTTTCTGCCATTAGACGATACGAGGGTATATTTATGGATAACAGACAAATTCAAAAATACAACATTAACAGTACAATGCGGTGAAAATGAATATAGTGCTGTTAGGATTATTCATTCAACAACAAATGTTCAAACGAAGATGGACGGAGTTAGGCCTGAATTTACTATTAACGTTAAATCCGAGGGTTATATTGAAGGAACGCAATGCTATAAGTCATTGGATAAAATAGAAACCTTTAAGAAATATGAAGATCTTGTCAGCAAGTCAGCTGCTGAAAAAATACAAAAAACTGTCGCGAAAATGCAAAATGAGTACGGACTTGATATCTTTGGATTTGGGGAAATAATGAGAAGACAGCATAATAATCAGTTTGCAAAAATCAAGGATGACTGGAATAGCTACTTTGCGGAAGCGAAGGTAAATGTGAATTTTGATTTCATTCTAAGAAGGACAGGAATTAGATCAGATAGCTTCCTTGACGAAGTAGAAAAATAACGAAATAGATAAATGATTCTTAAAATTTCACATAATTGCTTGAAATATAAGGTGAATATGATATCCTTTAAGTACAAAAGAAAACGAAAATGAAAATCATCACTAGGGGATCCCTTGATAAGGGCTGAGAATAAAGTAGCTACTTTTAAACCCTCATAACCTGAACAGGTTCGCACCTGCGTAGGAAAGTGGCAGATTGTTTTGTTGTGCACTTTTTGGAGTATTGTACAAAATCACAAACCACTTTCCTATGCGGGAAAGTGGTTTTTTTGTTGGGAAAAGACAGAATTTGGAGGGATGGCTAAACTTTAATGTTGAGTAAGTAGATAGGTAAAGGTGGTTTAAAATGAAGCTTGCTGCAATAACAAATGATTCCTTTTCAGTTGAAAAAACAGGTGAAATCATCCTGAAAATTCTTCCATATGTTGATTATGTGCATATAAGGGAGAAGTCAAAATCGATGTTAGAAATTTATTGTCTATGCAAACAGCTGCTGGCAAAAGGAGCAGATAAAAGAAAAATAATCGTTAATGGAAGGGGAGAAATTTTGCTGCTGGCCAATATGCTTCATGTACACCTACCTGAAAAGGGGTTACCAATTGAGGCAGTCAGAAAGAAAACTGCCTGCCGGCTTGCAGGAAGATCTGTGCATAGCCTTCAATCAGCATTAGATGCAGAAAGGGAGGGAGCTGACTATCTCCTTTACGGGCATTGCTTTCATACGGAAAGTAAAAGAGGGGTTCCTCCAAATGGAATCAAAATATTGCATGAAATAAAGAAGCAGGTCAGCATTCCTGTATATGCAATCGGCGGAATTACGGAGGAGCTTGTAAGTGAAATAAATAATTGCGGAGCGGATGGCATTGCCATCATGTCAGGGATTTTTGGGGCGGAAAATCCGCAACTTGCCGCTCAAAACTATTATGAAAGGTGCAAAGTGTATGCAAATTCAAAAGTTTGAAGCGGCTGTCATTGGCGGCGGTATTATAGGCAATGCGATTGCCTATTACCTATCGGCAGAAAACATTCAAACCGCTGTATTTGAAGCAAATGAAGTCGGCGGAAAAACAACGAGTGCTGCAGCAGGAATGCTCGGTGCCCATTCTGAATGGGAGGAATTCAAGGATATATACTCATTTGTTGCAAACAGCCATTGTCAATATGACAGTCTATCAAAGCAATTAAAAAATACTTGTGGTATTGATATCGAGCTGAAAAAAGGCGGCATTTTAAACCTTGTGTTTTCAGAAGGCGAGAAAAGAAAACTAGAAGATGTTATGAAGCTGCCCCCTGTCCAATGGCTGTCAAAGGAAGAGGTGTATATGGCTGAAAAGCATGCCAGTCAGGAAATACTCGGTGCTGTCTATATGAAAGACGATGTTCATGTAACGCCATTATCTGCTTGCAATGGATTTTGTAAGGGCGCCCTAAAAAACGGTGCCAGAATCTTTGAACATACGATGGTGCTTGAAGTAGTCCAAGAAGGTACAGGATTTCTAATAAAGACAACGAACAACAGCTTTTATGCGGATAATGTAATCATTGCTTGCGGAGTGTGGTCAAATAAGTTTTTTTCTGAGGCTGGCTTGCAGCATGCCATAGTTCCCATAAAAGGAGAATGTTTGTCTGTTATAAATGACAAAATGCCATTAACGAAAACATTGTTTCATGAGAAAAGTTACATCGTGCCAAGGAATAACAATCAATTGGTTATCGGAGCAACGCAGAAATGGAATGATTGGAATGAATTGCCGACCTTCGGAGGAATCCAGGAAATAATGGAGAAGGCCAAAATCCTGATGCCGGAAATTTCGACAATGCGGCCACATAAGTTCTGGGCAGGATTAAGGCCTCAATCCTTTGATAAAAGACCATTTATCGGTGAACATCCTGAAACCCGAGGCCTTTATTTTGCAGCAGGACATCAACGAAACGGGATATTAATGGCACCGGCAACAGCGATGATGATCAGGGATTTATTAATGGGAAGAAGTGTTAACAAGGATTGGGTTACTGCCTTCAAGCTTGATAGGGCAGAAAAAGTTGCAGAAAGAAAGGGTGTGCTGCAATGATTATTCAATTGAATGGGAAATCTGCGGATATACCGGAAGAGATTGTGACATTGCAAGATTTACTAGTATGGTATGGACTTAAGGACAGAATAGTTATAGCAGAGCTAAACAGAGAAATTATTGACAAAGAAAACTATCAATCTACAACCCTTGTTAATAGGGATATATTAGAGCTTATTCATTTTGTAGGAGGAGGATAATTATGTTGAAAATAGGAAATCACACATTTCAATCAAGATTACTGCTTGGGACAGGTAAATATCCATCATATGATATACAGAAAGAGGCTGTAGCAGTCTCAGGTGCCGAGATATTAACATTTGCTGTCAGAAGAATGAATGTGTTTGAGGAATCTCAGCCTAACTTCCTTGAGCAATTGGATTTAACAAAATATTCGCTGCTGCCTAATACAGCAGGAGCGAAAAATGCGGACGAAGCTGTTAGAATTGCAAAGCTTGCAAAGGCTTCAGGTCTTTGTGACATGGTTAAGGTGGAGATTATCGGCTGCAGCAAATCATTGCTGCCAGATCCGATTGAAACATTGAAGGCTTCAGAAAAGCTGCTGGAGTTAGGTTTCACTGTTTTGCCGTATACGTCTGACGATGTGGTGTTAGCTAAGCGTCTCGAGGAGTTAGGTGTACATGCTGTGATGCCAGGCGCAGCTCCAATCGGTTCTGGAAGAGGAATCATTAACCCGTTAAATATCCGCCTGATAATTGAGCAATCAGCCATTCCTGTTATTGTAGATGCAGGTGTTGGTTCTCCTAAGGACGCAGCTTATGCAATGGAGCTTGGGGCAGATGGCGTCCTACTGAACACGGCAGTGTCCAATGCAGGCGATCCTGTTAAAATGGCAAAGGCGATGAGTCTGGCAATTGAAGCAGGAAGACTTGGCTTTGAAGCTGGCCGAATGGATGTGAAGGAATATGGCGAAGCGAGCAGCCCAATAAGCGGATTGGTAACATCATGATAAGAAAGTATGCCAAACAGGAGCTGTTCATCGGAGCTGGAGGCCAAAAAAGACTGGAAGAAAGTCATGCGGTTATTTTAGGTGTCGGCGCACTTGGTTCTTCGACAGCGGAAATGCTGACAAGAGCAGGCATCAAGAAGCTGACTATAATAGATAGAGATTATGTCGAATGGAGCAACCTCCAGAGACAGCAGCTGTATACCGAGGAAGATGCTGCCTTAAAGCTACCTAAGGCTGTAGCTGCAAAACAGAGATTAGAGAAAATAAACAGTGATGTTTCCATAGATTGTCGTATAGAGGATATAACAGGTCAAAACATTGAGACAATCATCAAGGACGCTTCGATTATCATCGATGGCATGGATAACTTTGAAACAAGACTCATCATTAATGATGCAGCCGTAAAAATGAATATACCATATATATTTGGTGCGTGTGTCGGCAGCTATGGCTTAACATATCCCGTCATTCCAGGCACTACACCCTGCCTGCACTGTATTGTTAAGCATCTCCCTGCACAAACAGAGACATGTGACAGTGTCGGAGTCATCAGCCCAATTGTCCAGCTTGTGGCAGCATTTCAAACGACTTATGCCTTGAAAATTCTCACTGGAAAGGCCGTGGAACCTTTGCTTATATCCTATGATATTTGGAATATGCAAAAAGCAGAAATTCATACAGGAAAACTGAAGGATTCGCATTGTCCTGCCTGCAGTCACAAGGCCTTTCCATATTTAGAAGCTGTTAATCAAACAAAGACAGACATACTATGCGGCAGAGATGCCATCCAAATACGCCCTGGCATTTCCCATATTTATGATTTAAAGGCATTGTCCCAAAGCATCCAGCATGTTGTTCAAAATATGATAGTAAATCCATATTTGCTTGCATGTGAATATGAAGACCATCGCATTGTTCTCTTTAAGGACGGCCGTGCCATTATTCATGGTACAAGCGAGCGGACAAGAGCAAGGGCGATTTACAGCAGACTCGTGGGGTGAAAAGGATTGAGTTTATAAGGTGTTACATATAAAGACCTTCTGCATGAAGGTCTTTTTTTCGTATGCCTTAAAATGCTGAGCATTCACTAAGCCTCAAGTCTTAGAAAGAAATCAAGCGGAAGCACGTTATGAAAAATCATGTCGAAAGCTATGATAGGAGTATAAGAAAGGAGAGATTGATTGATGAAAAAAGTTGGTTTATTTCTTATAGGAGCGACGGCGGCAATTGTTCTGCTGTCACATTTAGGTCCTTTAGTAGGATTAGTTATTAGCGGAGTATTGCTGTACCTTGTGTTCAAGCAATTTATGAAGGCAGGTACAACTGGAGCAAAAATAGGCTGGGGTGCTTTAGGTATCGTGTTACTGTGCATCACAGCAAGCAACCTTCCAGCAATTATTGCCCTTGTTGCAGCATATGTCCTGTTGTTAGTGTTTAAGAAGTGGAAAAAATCAGGCGCAGTTACACAGAAATCAAACTCAGATGATCCGTTCCAGAATTTTGAAAAGCAATGGTCTGAACTAAATAAAAACTAAACAGAAAAGAGGAAAAAATTATGGCAAACCTATTAGAAAGAATTAAAAATGCAGTAATGGCAGATATAAACGAAGTGCTCGACAAAAAGGAAAACAAAAATCCCCTAACGCTTCTTAACCAATATTTAAGAGAATGTGAAAAAGAAACAGAAAAAGTAAAAGAGCTTGTGAAACGACAATACGTACTAAAAGAAGCATTCACAAAAGAGCTTAAAGAGGCTGAGGAGCTTGCAGCAAAACGTAAAAAGCAAGCAGAAATTGCTTCACAGGCTGGCGAAGAGGAATTGTTCTCTTTTGCACAGACAGAACAACATCATTATGAGGAAAGAATTGTCCGTTTAACGGAATCACTGAAAATCACTGATAAGCAGACAAGTGAGCTAGAAGCAAAATATGCAGAAATGAAGCACAAACTGAAGGATATGAATATTCGTCGTCTTGAGCTGATGGGGAAGGAAAACATGACTAGAGCTTCTTACACAATGAATAAAATTACCGATAAACAAGGAAATTCTGCAGGAACAGCTAAGTTCGACGAAATGGAAACATATATTGACGGTCTGGAGAAAAAGATAACAAACAAGTACTATCAGCATACAATTGATGAAAAAATAGCTGCTTTAGAAAAAAAGATTGAGGAAAAGAAAGATGAAACTTTCACTTCCTGAAAAAAATGATATTCTTAAAAGGCGTAGGTTTTTTATACGCCTTTCCGAGTGTGGATAATATACTATTATCAATAGCCGGAAGAGCGTAGCAAGCATGAATGGAAGGAGGAATTCCGTTGTTTCAGAGAATAAAGAAAGACTTTGCAGGTTGGATTGTCATCATCGCTGGATTCCTGCTTCTATTAGAGATTTTTGTTTTACACCCAGGGCTGATTTTTTCCTTTGTAGTTTCGATTGGATTAATGTATTACGGTAAAAAGGGAAGAAAAAGGAAAATAGGAAAGCTGATGTTTTGGGCTGGCTTGCTTATACTTTTAATCAGTGTTCTAAATATGTTTACAGTTAAATTCCTGCTGTTTAGTCTTCTTTTTTACTGGTTTGTGCAGTATATCCAGAAAAAGAACAATAAAGAAGTAATCAAGCCGATCATCAAGCATAAGGAAGCAGTAGATGATGATGATGAAGTCATTATTAAAAAGGAGCCAATGTTTCGCAATCGCCTGTTTCATCGGAATGAGACACCTGATCATGTTTATGAATGGAAGGATATCAATATTCAAACAGGTGCAAGCGACACAATCATCGATCTAAGCTATACCGTTTTACCGCAAGGGGAGACAGTAATAGCAGTACGAAATTTAGTCGGCAATGTCAAGATATACATTCCTTATGATTTAGAGGTCAGTGTCAACCATTCTGTCCTGCTCGGTTCTGCGTATATATTTGATGAAGAAAATGCGGTCAATGCATTCAATATGAATATTATGAGAAGCAGCACTGGCTTTGACCAGGCTGAGACAAGAGTGAAGATTATCACCTCTTTCCTTGTAGGAAATCTTGAGGTGAAAAGAATATGAGCATAATTCAAAGGCAAATCTTATGGGGAATGAGTATTGCATTAATTCTGCTTCTGTTCACATCTGGTGCCTTCCTGCTTGTGTTTCCACTAGATAGCTGGAATGATATTTGGGAAAAGCAAGTCCTTGATATCCCATTTGTTTTATTTCTGGTAAGTGCGGATGTGGCAATAGGTCTTTTTTTTGGTGTTATGAGCGGGTATTCGTGGAGGAAGCAGTTTAATGCACTTGATGGAATCATTCACAGCGGAGACAAAAATAAGGAATTGGAACGAGAGAGCTCTGGCTTTTATGAGGAAATACATTCTTTAGGGGCAAAAATAACGAATGTACAAAACAAACTTAAGGAACAGATTCGCCTATCACAAAAGCTTGTGACAGAGCAAGCAGAGGATCAGCATACTAGAGTGCAAGCTGTCATTGCTGATGAACGGAATCGGCTGGCAAGAGAGCTTCACGATTCTGTCAGTCAGCAGCTTTTTGCTGCATCCATGCTATTATCTGCAATCAATGAAAGAAGGCAACCAGAAGGCGATCCGATTGAGTCAAAGCAGTTAAAGTTAGTTGAAGAGACGATCCACCAGTCACAGCTTGAAATGAGAGCATTGCTGCTGCACTTGAGACCTGCAGCTCTTAAGGATAAAACGTTAAAAGAAGGAATAATGGAGCTTTTATCAGAGCTTGTCCATAAAGTAGAAATGAAAATCACATGGAAGCTAGAGGAATTTAGTTTAGATAAAGGGATTGAAGACCATTTATTCCGTATACTGCAGGAATCTGTATCAAATACTCTTAGGCATGCAAAAGCAAGTAAGTTTGATGTGCAGCTTTTACATAGAGAACAATATATTATCTTAAGGGTCATGGATGATGGGATTGGATTCGATGTGGAAGAAAGCAAAACCGGCTCATATGGACTGCAGAATATGCAGGAGCGGGCAGCGGAAATTGGCGGTCAGCTGAAAATTGTCAGTCTGCAGCAAAAAGGGACACGGCTTGAAGTGAAGGTGCCAATGATTTTAGATGTGGAGGCGAAAGCATGATTAGAGTTTTGTTTGTTGATGATCACGAGATGGTGCGGATAGGCGTGTCCTCCTATTTATCGGCACAGTCGGATATTGAAGTCGTCGGTGAAGCTGACAATGGAAAAACGGCAATTGATATGGCTTTAGAATTGCGTCCTGATATCATTTTAATGGATTTGGTCATGAATGAAATGGATGGAATTGAAGCAACAAAGCATATTGTGGAAGCCTGGCCAGAAGCGAAAATTATTATTGTAACGAGCTTTCTGGATGATGAGAAGGTATATCCAGCATTGCAGGCAGGAGCGACCAGTTATATGCTGAAAACGTCAAAGGCAAGTGAAATAGCAGAGGCAGTCCGTTCTACCTTTAATGGTCAGATTGTTCTCGAACCAGAGGTCACTGATAAAATGATGATGAAAATGAGAGAGAAGCCGCAAATCTTGCTTCATGACGAACTAACAGCAAGAGAGATGGAAATACTGCTGCTAATGGCTGAAGGGAAAAGCAACCAGGAAATTGCTGATGTTTTGTTTATTGCCATAAAAACAGTCAAAACACATGTTAGTAATATTTTAAGCAAACTACAAGTGCAGGACAGGACCCAGGCTGTTATTTATGCATTTAAATATCGGCTTGTTGAATAGAAGCATCCGCAGGGAAATCTTGCGGATTTTTTTTATTTCAATTGATATAAAGCCTTGTCGTTATTGGGTTTGTCCTATTTAAACAAACGTTTGATTAACATCAATTTAAAACAAATAAATATATTTTTATAACTTGTCTCATATGATGGTTTAAAAGCAAAAGAAAATAATCTATTTTTTTTGTAAGGAGAGATCGATGAGCTCATTTTATAAGGGTACGCTTTTATTGATTGTTACGGCGTTTTTTGGTGAATGTATTGAGTTTTTGATTAACATGGTTATGGCGCGGGAATTGGGGGAACAGGGACTTGGACTTTTCATGACAGTTCTGCCAACAATATTCCTTATTGTGCTGCTGGCGAGCTTTGAGCTTCCTGTCTCTATTTCGAAGTTTATTGCTGAAAAGGATTCAGTCTATCATCACAGTATGCTTCAACAAGTAATAAAATGGACAATCATCTTTACAATTGTGCTGACGATAGTCGCTGGTTTCGTCATTCCGTTTATTCCAATATTCCAGGACTATCACCCAATCTTAAAATGGCTCGTTCTTTTGCTGCTGCCGGTTATTTCCTTTACGTCGATCGCAAGAGGATTCTTTATGGGCAAACAGCAAATGGGAAAAATAGCAGCATCTAATTTCCTGCGGAAAATTGTCCAACTAGGAATGCTTGTTTTTCTTTTTCAATGGTTTTCCTTTGATTTGGAAACATCTGTCTTAATCGCATTCTGTACCATTGTTGGCAGTGATTTAGTTGTATTTTTGTATTTGCTTCATATGTTTTTCGTTCAGTATCAACGCATTAGAAAAGGTGAAAATGAGCGGATGGGTGGCAAGGCAATTTGGAAGGATCTTTTGTCTGTGTCCATTCCGACGACAGGCTTGCGGATTTTTCATGCTTTGTCCCATGCTATACAGCCCTTTTTAATAAAGGGGGCACTGGTTGCATCGGGTATAACAGCAGCTAATGCGACAGAGCAGTATGGGATGCTTGCAGGGATTGCCTTGACTATCGGCTTTTTTCCGGCATTCATTGCGCATTCCTTTATGACAATGCTTATTCCGACCGTGTCAAAGGCTTATGCTGAAAGGAATTACTTACATTTACAGCATCTGCTTAAGCAAGTGATGCTGATCACTCTTGGGTACGGTTCAGTTGCTATTGCCATTTTTTACTTTTATGCAGAGCCGCTGACAATGAAATTCTTTCACTCATCTCAAGCTGCTTCCATTGTGCAATTATTATGGCCGTATTTCTTCTTGCACTATTTCACGATTCCAATGCAGGCTTTCCTTATTGGCCTCGGACTCTTAAAGGATGCGGTATTCCACTCGGTTTGGGCTACTATTTTTTCGTATACAGCTATCTACTATCTTGGCTCCTTAAGCCATTTACAGATGGGCGGCATAGCAATAGGCATGAATTTAGGCGCTGTCATCCTGGCACTGCTGCATTATTTAACCATTTGCAAAAAAATCGGCTTTTCCATCTGGCTTTCACCAGGCAAACAAGCACATCAATAAAAAAATAAAAAACTTTTAAAAAAAGTGTAGGGGTTTATAGGTGCTGTTTCGTTTATTGTGTAGAAGCGTCCTAGGGGAAGGAGGATAATGATGGAACCCCTAATTAATAACTACACAGGTGATTGTAATGAAGCCTGTTATGAAGAGATAATTAAAGAACATGGAAATGCGATATTTGCTTATATCCTTTCATTGGTCAAACATAAAGAACTAGCCGAAGATATTTATCAGGAAGTACTTATATCTTCCTATCTATCGTTTTCTTCCTTCGAAGATTACAGTAAAGCAAAAAGCTGGTTATATAAAATAGCGATAAATAAATGCCGTGATTATTGGAGAAAAGAAAAGACATCGAAGAAATTCTGGGAGGAAACGGTATATACATATGTACGGGAGACGTCCGTTTCCTTGCCTCCAGAGGATACGATTATAAACAAATGCGCTCATGAAGAAATGATTGATACATTAGAAGAGCTGCCACAAATGTACAAAGAGCCTCTTCTATTATTCTATTATCATAACAATACATTGTTAGAGATTAGCGACAAAACAAAAACGCCCCTTTCAACGGTTAAAACACGCATGAAAAGAGCAAAAGAGCAATTGCGTCCGAAAGTAAATAAGCTGGTCTCCATTTAATGTGGAGACCTTTTTTCTTACTCTGGTCGCTGCTTATTATAGTAGTTTACTGAATACATTGCGCCTTCACTAACCATATTATTGTCATCGATATCTTGCGGATCGGGGTTTCCAGCCTTCATGATAGTTGATTCGTCCTTTTTGGAGTGTAACATCTGAGTGACTCGCTGCATCATTTCTTTTCCTTTTGAGGTAAAGAGAAGATAACTCCCAACGCCTGCACCTACAACCGCCAATGTTCGCATCGTTTTCATAATTCATCCCTCCGAATAGTTTGTCCAATAATTATTGCTTACTTATATTTACCCAAGAGTATTAGCGGAGAAACCTTGCTCAAATACATTTAAGTTTTTTTTTACAGAAATAGGGGAAAATAGAAACAAAAAACGATCGGAGTGGTCTTTTTGAAAAAGCATCACATGGGCGAGTGGATTTGGTATGCACTTGAAAAGATTGAAGAGATCGACCAATTAAAAGCAGACGTGGACATTCCTATTGAAGATTGGCACAAAATTATCAATGAAAAAAAGGGAAACTATTTGGAAATGGATACATCCATAATCGGCAAGGAGTCTTTAAGTGGTTCGCTTATCTATAATCGCAAAATTGAGGAAAGAGGAGATTATGAGCTGTTTTACTTCTACCTATTTGATAAATATCTCATCACATTGGATTATCATGATAACAGCCTGCATCTTAATAAAAGGTCAGATATTATTCAATCTGCCAGCAATTCGATTTCCTCTGTAGATGGGTTTATGGTGATACTTGGCAACATTATGACAGATATTCTTTACCATATTGATACATACGAGGAGAAACTAGATGAGTTGATATGGGACGTAAAAGAGAAAAATAGTACAAAAACCTTAGATAAGATTTATCAGTCAAGGCATGAAATACTTATTTGGAAAAACGTCATGATGCCATTTTTAGAGCTTAAGTTTGCCATTGAGGAAGCCTTTGGGGATGATGTCACAGATGGCAGAGATTATAAGCGCGTTTCTAAACGAATTCAGAGAGGACTTACTTTAGTTGATGAGTATGAAAAAGAATTAAATAATCTCGTCCACTTTGAAGAGGTTGTTTCTCAGCATCGCGGTAATGAAATTATGAAGACATTGACAGTGTTTACAGCCCTTTGTACGCCTATTATGGCACTTGGAGCGTTGTGGGGGATGAACTTTAAATATATGCCTGAGCTCGATTGGAAATTTGGCTATGCCATTTCGCTTGCCTTAATCGTCCTGACTACTGTACTGATTTATGCTTATTTAAAAACAAGGGGCTGGATGGGAGATCTTCTAAAGGCAAAAAAGAAAAATTCTTTTTTTCAATAGCATGAAGCCCAATAGACGGCAAATAGTAAATTACATATAATACTTATAGTAAGTAATCTTAGAAAGCAATCCTAAGGAGGATATATGGTAGGTTCTAAATATTGCAGTGAGTCGCTTGTTGTTAAAACGAGCATTGTTTTCCCCACAGATACGAACACTTATGGCACATTGTTCGGAGGAAAATTAATGGCATATATCGATGATACGGCTGCTATTGCTGCCATGAAACATGCAAGAAAGCATATTGTGACAGCTTCAACTGATTCAGTTGATTTCCTTCATCCAATTCAAGAGGGCAATTCAGTTTGTTTAGAAGCCTTTGTAACCTATACAGGAACCTCCTCTATGGAGGTGTTCGTAAAGGTGACATCTGAAGACTTGCTTTCAGGAGAAAAACATCTTTGTGCTCTCAGCTTTTTGACAATGGTTGCCATAGATGAACACGGCAAACCAACAGCAGTGCCGCAGGTTGTCCCACAAACGGAAGAAGAAATCAGTTTGTTTGAATCAGGTAAAGTTCGTGCCCAGATGAGAAGAAACAGAAAAGCAGAGACACAGGAGCTTGCTCGGAAATATAAGTCCAAGTGAACAGATATCTAGAAGTGTGATTTATAGGAAATGCTGTCGAATAGCTAAATTATTTTCCAGGAAATGATGATATTTCTAGAATCTTGTCTTATCCGTCTTTCTTTGTCTTATTTAGACGAAAGCCCTTGAAAAAATGGCGTCCTCATTTAGAGGATGCCATTTTTTTTATGGACACAAATTGCAGTATCTTTCCAAGGTTTACTAAAATAAGGCTTGATAAAATCAGTAAAACACCAACAAGCATGACCGGATGAACAGCTTCGTTATAAAAAAAGTGACCTATTGTTAACGCGATTAAAGGTGAAACATATAACCACGTCGAAGGAAGAAAGGCATTTGTTTTTGCGACAAGATAGTAATAGATAGTATGGGCAATCATGGACCCTGCTACAGTCAAATAAAGAATCGACAAAAGTCCCGGTATGGTTATATTAGGCGCAGGTTCCCCTGCGAATAGAGATAAAAGCAGCAGAAACAGTCCTCCGTATATCATTTGCACAGCATTCAATGCCATTGGACTTTCCTTTTTAAATGTACTAATCGTTTTCCCAGACCAAATTGAACCTGTTGCATAGCCAAATTGACCAAAAAGGATAATTCCGCACCCGATAATCCAGAAAGTATTCCAAGTGATGGATAGACCCGGAAGAAATAGGAAGAAAACTCCAGCGAATCCTAGTATGATACCGACAATGCTGGCTTTATCAATTCTTACTCCCATAAAGGCAGTTTGGATAAGAATAATGATAATCGGAGCAGAAGCTGACAGCACTGCCGCAATTCCTGAGGAAACAAACTGTTCTGCCCAATAAAGACAAGCAAATGTTATAAATGTTAAGGTAAATCCTGTGAACATCAGCTCTTTGCGCAAAAGAAGCTTCCAAGATGTCTTTCTACGGGCAAGCAGGATGATATACAGAATTGCGCCTGCAGCCAAAAAACGGATTCCTGCAGACAGAAAGGGTGGAAAGCCTTCGTCAACTCCAACCTTGATTGCTAAAAAAGTAGTTCCAAAAATAAAACACATTAAACTATACAAGAAAATGGTCATTATGAAATCCCTCCTGCCGTTATTGTAAAACAGGTAGGACAGACCAGATAATTTCACATAGAACAGATTTAAGGAAATGGTACAATAATGGATAAAGGAGGGATCAATATGGTTATGAAATCTGAACAAACGGCACTTTACAAGCAAGTATATGAATATATGCTAACACGTATCCAAACAGGGGAGTGGCCAAAAGATAAAAGGCTTCCTTCTGTACGAAGCCTTGCCGGGCTTCTTGGTGTTCATCGTTTGACTATCTTGAAGGCATACCAGCTTTTAAAAGAGGAAGGGCATGTTTATGCAAAGGATAAAACAGGCTATTACAGAAAAGATAGTGACCATATAAGCAATATATCAGAGGAGCAGCCAGCAATTCGTTCTTATATTCATAACAGTCATCTCTCCGATATCCATCGTGAGCCAGTCACTTATAAATTTTCAGCATCCGTTGTTGATCCGACATTATTGCCTAATAGGTACCTTTCTCAGCATGCTAAGGAGATTTTTGACAAATATCCGCTTTTGCTTGGAACTTATGCAAATGTTAAAGGTGATGAAGAGCTAATAGCAGGTATGTCAGCCTACTTTCAAAAGTACGACCGTTTATACATACCAGAGGAATCAATAGTAATCACATCTGGAGCACAGCAAGGGATTGATATCATTGCCAAGGTATTTGTTCAAGCACACGATTATGTGCTGATAGAAAGCCCGACTTACAGTGGTGCGGCTGATATATTCGCAAACAGAGGGGCAAAACTTATACCTGTGTCTATAACAGCAGCAGGTTTTTGTCTAGAAGAAGTGGAATACTTTATGAAGAAGTATAAGCCAAAGTTGTTTTACACAAATCCGACATATCAGAATCCTACAGGCTATACTGTGCCAATTGAGCAGCGAAAACAGCTGGCAGAGCTTGCTGAAAAATATCAATGTATCATTCTCGAGGATGATGCCTTCCGTGAAATCTACTTTCACGAAACTCCGCCACCGCCTATTTACTCCTATGATACGGGTGGGTATATTATTTACTTGCGAAGTTTCTGCAAATATATGGCTCCAGGATTAAGAATTTGTGCAATGGTCGCACATCCAAGTCTGATGAAATGGCTGATTAAAGGAAAGGCACTTGCTGATAATGGGACACCACTTCTAAGCCAGAAGGCCTTTTTGTTTTATCTAACATCTGACAGGGTGCGTACACATATGGAAAAGCTGAGAATAGCATTGCAGATAAGGAAGGAAAAGATGGAAGAGGCACTTCGGGACCATTCCTTCCATTGGGATAGCCCTGGAGGCGGGCTAAACCTTTGGGTGCGTATAGACGAGACAATGGATAAAAACAAGCTAAAGGCTATGGCGCTTGCAAACTCTGTCTCTTATGTTCCGGGTCAGATTTGTGACCCTTTAGAACGGGATATTCCATATATAAGGCTCAGCTATTCCTTTCTAAATGAACAAGGCATAAGAAAAGGAATGCACTTACTAACAAGTATTTATGATTCATTATTGACAGACAATATGCATAAATGAGCAGGAGGTAATAATGGCAGAATTGGCTTATTATGTTGTCACAAGAAGGATTGAATTTAATAGGCAGGTCGTCCAAGAGATAAAACAAAGCCTGATTCTTTGCAGTGACAGAATTATGGCTGAGGAAAATGTTTTTCAGTTAGAGATTGTTTATGACATATCTGTAAAAAAAACAAATAACCTTTATCAAATGCTGTACTTGCACACAAATAAAGGAGTTTTCTCGTTTATTATTAAGGATGATCCAGCCGAATTCATTCGCAATGTGAAAGGAAGATTGCTGAAATAACAAATGCTGCCTGAGTGAACAGGCAGCATTTAGGTTAATCTTTACTTGAAAGAATTCCAAAGATTCTTAAGATGTTAATGAACAGGTTCACAAAGTCTAGATACAGGTTTAAAGCCATTAATGGTACCTGCTCTGCTGAAACTCCGTAGTGCTTCATACGGTTAAAGTCAAAAAGTACATATCCGCTGAACACAAGCACTCCGATAAAGGAATAGACAAGCATCGCAGTGGTGCCTAAAGGCCAGAAGATATTAAATATAGAGATCACAATCAAGGCAAGTAATGCTGCCATTAGCATTCCGCCGAGGAAGGAAAGGTCACGTTTTGTTGTCGTTGCATATATTGCAAGTCCAGCAAATACGACTGTTGTTGTTCCTAAAGCCATTATCACGACATTTGCACCAATAGTGGATATATAATGGGAAACGATTGGATATGTCGTTATTCCCGAAATAAACGTAAAGGCATAAAGGAAGGAATAGGACATTGATTTCCCTCTTCTAAGAAAGAAGGCAATAACAAGCATCACAACCTCTAATATTGCTAATGGTAAAAAGAGTGAAGCTGGAATAAAGTTACCTACTAATGTTCCAACAGTTGCAATTCCTAAGGATAAGGCAAATGCTCTTAAGACAGCAGGTAAATGATTTGTGTTAACACTATGCGCGTACATAAAGTCACTCCATTGTTTATATTTTAACCTCTTTACGTATGAAACATAGTTTATGTTTCAAAAAAAATTAATTTTCTTCTTGTCTGACTCGGTCTTTTTTCAGGAGATCTCGGATTTCCATCAATAATTCTTCCTTTGCATCAATGGATGGTGCCTTTTCTTCGACAATTTCTGCTTCTTTTTTCTTTTTGAACTTGGTAATCAGCTTGATAACCATAAAGATAGAAAAGGCGACAATAAAAAAGTCTAATATTGTTTGGATAAATTGTCCATAAAGGACAGTTGCCTTGCCGTAGGTTAATTTAAGGCTTGTTAAATTAACACCCCCAAGGAGAACTCCGACTATCGGCATGATAATATCATTCACAAGGGAGCTGACAATTTTGCTGAATGCCCCGCCAATAATTACACCGATTGCTAGATCGATGACATTGCCTTTGACAGCAAAGGCTTTAAATTCTTTCCACATAAAAAAACTCCTAACTTTAATAACACTAATTTTTGTTGTTCCTAACCAAGAGTCAGTAACGAATGCTGAAGGAGCGAAACGACTCGGCTTGCTGTTCAGTGATTTCCACATTCTGTACTGCGGCAAACCTGTTTCCCTTTTTAATGTCAGCAATAAATACTTCAAGCGTTTCCTTTGGTCCTGAAATGACAGCTTCAACAGAACCGTTGTCTCTGTTTTTGACCCAGCCATGTACATTATATTCCATTGCCTTCATTTGGACGAAGTAGCGAAAGCCGACGCCTTGAACCTTTCCGTTGATGGTAAGATGATATTGAACCATTAAATATCAACCCTTTCCATATATCGTTTTTCTGACCAGAACTAAGTATAGGATAACATAAAAAGGAGCCAGTCCCAAAAGGGCTGCAGCCTTATGCTGATTTTTCCAAATAATATGTAAACGAAAACTGGAAAAACCTTGATTTGTAGAAAGGTAGCCATTTTGTTAATATTAATAAGTACGTTAAAAAAAGATAAGCAAATTACGTGTTTTTATAATCAGGAGAATATAATGAAACTATATATATATATTGGCATACTTATATTGTGTGCTGTTTTGGTTGTCGTGGGGGCAATTCAACTAAGTTCAAAAAAGACCGAAGAGAGTGAGGCTTCGGCGAAACTTGCTGAAACACAGGTAGAGTGGATCATGGAAAATGCAATATCCTCTTTAACACTTAAGGAGGACAATGAAGTATACGAAGCATATTTAGTTGGCGATGAAACAGAAAAATATCCACTTAAAGAGGATAGCTTTCTCGGAGATAAAGATGATTCTATTGTAGAAGGGGAATTTTCCCTTTATTTAACGGCGGAGTCAGACGATGATAAAAAAGAGCTTAAACAAGCGATTAAACTGCGGGAACCGCTCGTATTTAATACTAAAAATAAAAATATTAGCACATATACCGTCAATAAGCATAGTATTATTGCAGTCTATCAAACAAAGGCTAAGGATAATACTGTTGCATCACTGTATGTGATGAAGGACGGAGAGCTTGCGTCCCTTTCTAATAAGGAAATTCCAGTCTTAAAGCGCAAAATCAAAAGTATCCAGCAAAACTATCTGCAGACAGCAGAAAAAAAGAATTCCGATTTGTACGAAGTGACTACATGGACGTTGAGTTCAGAGCGTCTGCAGCTGAAAGAGACGGACACAACCTATATTGATAAAGAAACGGAAATGGAGCAATGGCTTGAGGAGGAAGAATACTACTTGCCATTTAAAAATCTTACTCTCTCAAAAGATGCTTTAACAATTGCGGAGCAGGGGATGCTGTTAGGCAGCCAGTATCCAATTGGTACAAGCATAAGCGAAATTACCAAGTCAAATAAAGAGTATACAGATGCAAAGCAAAGTGATGGAACAATGATGGTAACTTACCCGGAAGTCACATACTACTATGATGATCAGACAAAGCAGGTAACTTCGATTGCGATTCCTGGCATGCGCCTTAAGATAAATATGTCTATTATCAATGAGATATTAGGTAAGCCAAATACATTTTCAGCAAACAAGAATCATGATGGCTACATTGCTATGTATTCTGCTAACCATTATGAAATGAAATTCGTTCTGGACAGCAGCCAGCAATTAGAGCAAATTCAGCTTGTCAAAAAAGACAGTAAATAAAAAAACAACCTTGGCAGACTTATCTCCCAGGGTTGTTTTTGGTTATTCTTAGAAAGCCCAATCTCCATTACGGAAGACTGCTTCTGTTTTTCCATCTGCTGTAATGCCGTCGATATCCATTTTATCAGACCCAATCATGAAGTCGACATGTGTAATACTTTCGTTCAAACCTGCAGCAGCCAATTCTTCGCTGGACATTGTTTTTCCGCCTTTAATGCAGAATGCATACGCGCTTCCAATTGCTAAATGATTCGATGCGTTTTCGTCAAACAATGTATTGTAATAAAGAATATTGGACTCTGAAATAGGCGAGCGATGCGGTACAAGTGCGACTTCACCTAAGTAATGAGAGCCTTCATCTGTTTCAACAAGCTGGCGCAGAATCTCTTCGCCTTGCTCTGCTTTCACATCAACAATTCTGCCGTCTTTAAATGTTACGGAGAAGTTGTCGATGATGTTTCCGCCATAGCTTAATGGCTTTGTGCTTGCAACAGTGCCGTTTACACCAGTTTTGTGAGGTACTGTGAAAACTTCCTCAGTTGGCATATTTGCCATAAATTCAAAGCCTTTTTCATTAATACTTCCAGCACCGCACCATAGATGGTTTTCTGGCAGTTCAATTGTCAAGTCTGTGCCAGGAGCTTTGTAATGCAGCTTTTTATAAGCTTTGTTGTTTAAGTAATCAACTTTTTCATGAAGATTCTTGTCATGCTGCTTCCATGCCTCGATTGGTTGTTCTTGATCCACTCTGGATGCTTTGAAGATAGCGTCCCAAAGAAGGTCAACGCGTGTTTCTTCCGGTTTATTTGCAAATACAGTATTCGCCCATGCAGCAGAAGGGACACCGACAACAGTCCAGCTGACCTTATCTGATTGCACATATTTACGGAAGGTGCTCAATGCTTTTCCAGATGCCTTTTGGAAGTTAGCGATTTTTTCTGTTGCAATGCCTTTAAGTAAATCAGGACTTGATGATAGGACGGACATGAATGCAGCCCCAGCTTTAGCAAGCTCTTCTGTTTCTTTTGCTCTCCATTCCGGATATTCTAAAAATGCCTCAGCGGGCGCAAGCTCGTATTTTGTTCTTGTAACAGTATCGTCTGTCCAGTTCACGACAACATTTTTTGCACCTGCTTCATATGCTTTGCGAACGACTAGGCGGACAAACTCTGCTGCATCGATTGTTGTATTAACTACAAGCGTTTGTTCAGGCTGGATATTAACTCCTACCTTCACTGCAAGTTCTGCGTATTTTTCTAAATTCTGCTGAAATGTACTCATTGCTATTCTCCTTTGCTAAAGAGCGTAATATGTAACGATTGCCTTTTAAGAGCTGATACGATATCTCGCAATTTGCATGCAAGAGTCGTTCTGCTTTATCAATATAATGTCTGATGTGGCAAATCCTTTTATTCATTGTAGCTTGTTTACGTTCATAAATAAACTGATTTGTCATAATAGTAGAAGATTTATTTGCAATAAAGCTATGTTCCGATAATAACTAGCCTTTATTTTTGATTTAGCGAGAGACGGCATCACCTCTAAGTTTTTGCTATAATATATAGATTATTACGTGACGGAGGAAATCATGAAACGAACTTTAAAAGCTGTTATATTTGATTTTGATGGTGTAATTGCAGATACTGTCGAGCATTATTATGAAGCAACAAAAAGAATTGCTGATGAGCTTGGGGTTCCATATACAATAGATGACAACCTTCGCTTTCAAGGGATACCTCGGAAGGTATTGATGGACGAGCTTTCGAACAGATGCAGCAGGGATGTTACAGAGGAAGAGAAGCTGCTGCTAGGAAATAAAAAAGGGGAGTACTATAGGGAGCTTATTGCTGAATTCACAAAAGGAGACATGCTTCCTGGTATGTATGAATTCCTGTTCCATCTGAAAAAATCTGGCATTAAGATGGGGATTGCTTCTTCCAGCTCCAATGCTCCATTTCTGTTGGAGAAATTCGGTATAAAAGATTGGTTTGAGTGCATTGTTGATCCCAAAAAGCTGAAAAACGGAAAGCCAGATCCGGAAATATTCCTAACAGCAGCCGACTGCCTTGGTGTTCCATATGAGAGCTGTGCAGCTGTGGAAGATGGGGAGGCAGGGCTTAAAGGAATAATGGAAACACAAATGTTTTCCGTCAGCATCGGAAATTCCGCTACATTGAAGCAAGCAGAGTGGAATGTACCGAGTACAGATTATTTAACTGTTGAGGAATTGCTCAGCCAGTTTGCAAATAGTAAATAACAGAAAGCCAGCATGAGGAATGCTGGCTTTCTGTTATTTACTGTCTTCTTCGGCCCATCTTTTTAATGCAGCCTCCGCCCGGTTCTTTAATGAGATTATATCCTCCTCGACTTTAAGGATATTTTGCTTTTTTAACTCAATCAGCTTCAGTTGCTCTAATGTCGTTTCTAATATTCTTTCCAGCTTTTCTCTTTGCAGGCTCGTTCCTTTTACTTGCCGATAATCAATTTTCTGCAGCTCCAAAGCATCACTTAAAGCAATGAACTCCTGCAGTTCTTGAAGGGAGAAGCCAAGTACATCCTTTGCGTTGGTGATTTTCTGTAATAGTGTCACATGTTCTTCTGTATATAAACGATAACCCCCATCACTTCTTTCTGGGGAAGGGATAAGTCCTATCTGCTCATAGTAACGAATTGTCCGTTTAGTCAATCCGCTCCTTTTGGCTACATCATCAATTTTCAGAAATTCCATATTGTTGCTCCTTTTAACAATGCTCTAAAAAAGCAGCATGTAATCCAACTAACTCTTATTAACTTTGGCATATTGAAAAGAAAAGAGCAAGCGATTCACCACCAAACATTAACGTTGACGTAAACGTTAATAAGGGTTATACTTTACATGGATTATTAAATCGATTAATTAATAAAAAGAAGGATGATATTAATGAGCAGGGAGACTGTTACTTCATTGGAAACACCAAATAAACAGCCGCTAGTCATTTGGGTAATCTTTTGTGCAACGATTATTTCCTTTATGGGACTGGGGCTTGTTGATCCGATTTTGCCTGCAATTGCTGTGCAGTTGGATGCGACACCAAGTCAGGTATCTTTATTGTTTTCAAGCTATAACTTGATCACAGGGATTGCAATGTTAATCACTGGGGTTGTATCAAGCCGGATTGGGATTAAATGGACACTGCTGACAGGGATTTTATTTACAATCGTATTTGCTGGCTTAGCAGGATCTTCTAATGGTATCTGGCAGATTGTCGGCTTCCGCGGCGGATGGGGCTTAGGAAATGCATTGTTTATTGCAACAGCATTATCAGCTATTGTTGGATTATCAACGGGTGGAACGGCAAAAGCTATTATACTTTATGAAGCAGCAATTGGCTTAGGTATTTCAGTAGGTCCGCTTCTTGGCGGGGAACTTGGCTCGATTTCATGGCGAGGACCATTTTTCGGTGTAAGTATCTTAATGATTATCGCCTTTTTAGCATTATTGCTGAAAATGCCTAAATTAGAAAAGCCAAAGGTGAAAAGCTCTGTTTTAGATCCGATTAAGGCACTTAAATATCCTGGATTATTCCGTTTAGGATTAACGGCCTTTTTATATAATATAGGCTTTTTCACATTGATGGCATACTCTCCTTTTGTGATGGAATTGGATGAACATGGTTTAGGCTACGTCTTTCTAGGCTGGGGCTTATGTCTAGCTGTTACCTCTGTTTTCATTGCGCCAAGACTGCAGGAAAGATTCGGTACGATTAAGTCAATGACTGCCATGCTGATTTTATTTGCTTCAACACTACTCGCAATGGGCATCTGGACAGACAGCAAGGCAGTAATTATTGTTGCAGTTATTGTGGCAGGGCTTTTCTTAGGAACAAACAATACACTTATAACGACAGCAGTTATGGAAGTAGCTCCTGTTGAGAGAGCAACAGCTTCGGCAGCCTACAGCTTTGTTCGCTTTTTTGGTGGAGCAGTTGGACCGTGGCTTGCGAATAAATTGGCAGAGGTATATTCTCCGCATGTGCCATTTATAGTCGGAGCAATTTTTGTATTGCTGGCAATGGCAGCTGTTGCAACAGGCAGAAAGCATCTTCACCATGTAGACCGAATTTCACATTGAAAAAAGCAGACCATTGGTCTGCTTTTTCTTATTTATCGTCCTCTTTATTCATAGCTGCCTTTAATAAATCACCAAGGCTGTTGCCGAAGCCTTCATCCTTCGTGTATTTCTGAACAAGCTTTCGTTCTTCTTTTTTGCTGACTTTTTTCTTGCGATCTTCTGCCTTTTCAACAACATTACAGCTACGGCATTGGAAGTAGGTGCCTGCTTTTCCGTTATGGATTTCCATCTTTTTATGGCATTGCGGACAGCGTTTATTGGAAAGCTTAGGATCCTTCCGTTTGCTGAAATTGCAGTCCATGCTGGAGCAGACAAGAAGCTTGCCGTTTTTGGTGTTCTTTTCTTTCAGGAAAGAGCCGCATTCTGGACATTTAGAACCAGTAAGATTCTGGATTTTGTATGCTTTATCGCTGTTTTTTATTTCAAGAATAAACTGCTTTGTCTGCTGTTTAATTTCCTGCATAAATTTATCTGGATTTGCTTTGCCTTTTGCAATGTCCTCAAGCTTTTGCTCCCATGTCGCTGTCAGCTCAGGCGAAGTCAAGTCATCATTAACCAGTTCAAGAAGCTGTTTCCCTTTTTGAGTTGAGTGGAAGCGGCCGTTTTGTCTTTCAACAACCTCTGTTGTAACAAGGCGCTCAATAATTTCAGCTCTTGTAGCAGGTGTGCCTAAGCCGAACTTCTCCATTTTGCCTAGTATATCCGCTTCACTGTAACGAAGTGGCGGCTCTGTCCATTTTTGCTCACTCTTAACAGAGCTGACGGCGACTTCCTCACCTTGCTTTAAGGAGCTGAGAAGTGTGTTGCTTGTAGCTTTTGTGCCCGTTAAAACTTTAAACCCAGGCTCGATTACATTTGTATCATGAATAACAAAGCTATGTCCGCCAATTGTCAATGTTGTCGCAATAACTTCATATTTATACTTCGGATAAAAGAGTGCTAGAAATCTCTTAACAATTAAATCGTATATTTTCTTTTCATCATTATCCAGCTTATGAAGGAACACAGCCTGTTCTGTTGGAATGATGGCATGGTGATCCGAAACCCTGTCATTATTGAATATATTTGCTGCTTCCATTTTGCCTTTTTTGACAAGCAGCTTTTGTGTTTCTTCCTTGTAAGCTGCTGACACGCTTTGAAGCCTATCGAGCATGGTATCCTTCATATCTGTCGTCAAGTAGCGGGAGTCCGTTCTTGGATATGTCACTAATTTATGCTGTTCATACAGCTTTTGCATAACATTTAATGTCTTTTTAGCAGAAAAGCCGAAAATTTTGTTTGCATCACGCTGAAGCTCTGTCAAATCATATGGAAGAGGGTGATGCTCTGTTTTTTCCTTACGTGTCATGGAAGTGACCATCGCGCGCTCATTTTTCGTGCTGTTAATAATTCCTTCCACTTGTTCTTGAGAAAAAATTCGTTTGTCTCCATTTTTCTCAAACTGTGCGCTTGATTCTCCTATCTTGGCACTGATTGTCCAATATTCCTTCGGTACAAAGGCTTGAATTTGTTTTTCTCTTTCAATAACAAGAGATAAAGTAGGTGTTTGTACTCTTCCGGCAGAAAGGGGATCATTAAACTTAGTCGTTAATGCGCGTGTTACATTTAAGCCGATTAGCCAATCTGCTTGGGCCCGGCATACTGCTGATGCATATAATGAATCAAACTCTTTGCTTGATTTCAATTTACGGAACCCATCGAGAATTGCTTTGTCTGTCTGTGAAGAAATCCATAGTCGCTTCATTGGCTTTTGGAAACGCATTTTATCCAATATCCATCTTGCTACTAGCTCGCCTTCACGCCCGGCATCTGTTGCGATGATACATTCATGAACATCTTTTCTTTTAGCAAGCTGTTCAATTGCTTTATACTGATGGCTTGTTTGCTTCATGACTTTAAGATCCATCTTGTCTGGAATGATTGGTAAGTCGGCTAAATCCCAATTTTTATATTTAGGATCATAATGCTCAGGCATCTTCAATTCAATAAGATGACCTAATGCCCATGTCACGATATATTTGTCTGATTCTATATAGCTTTTCGATGTTTTATTGCATCCGAGGACTCTGGCAATTTCTCTTGCCACACTCGGTTTTTCACAAAGTACGAGTGATTTCATATTTGCTCCTTCCAGCACCTGTTGTATCTTAACAGGCAAATCGCCTGCAGCCTTCAGGTCTTATCAACAATATTATACCATTTGTTGTTCGGGAATGGATAAACGGAGGATAGTTATGGAGAGGAAAGCCGGCAAGTAAGCCGCCTTTCCATGCAGTCATTCTTCTTCTATACGATTTTTAAAAGCTTCTTGTGTCACGATAAATTCTTCATCTTCAGGTGCATCTTCTGCATGTGTATGTTTTCTTACACCTTCTGGGAGTGGACCTGGGTGATGCTTTTTCTTATGTTCGAAATGTTTTCCTCTAGCCATTATTACACCCCTTTCTTACTGTAATAGTGTCCTGATAAAGAAAGATTTCTATTCTTCTAAACGTTATATTTTTAATCGCAAATACGGGTATAAGTGAAGAATTTCCTCCTTTGCTAGGCTATACTTATAAAAAAAGAAAGGATGTGCATTGATGGATTTCTCTTCAATTGTATCGGAAGATAAGATAAAAAGAGCTTATCAAGACGGAGAATTCAATAATCTTCCTGGATTCGGAAAACCCTTGCCTAAAGACAGCTTGGCAGCTGTGCCGCAGGAATTGCGCATGGCCTACCGAATTTTGAAAAATAGCGGACATTCAGTCGAAGAAAATGAAATAAAGCAAGAATTGCTTTCAATCGAGGATCTTATCAAGGCATGCACGGATAAAGCTGAAACAGCAAAATTACAAACCAAATACAATCAGAAGCTAATCCAATTCCACCAAATAATGAAAAAAAGAACAGGGACCAGCCATTCAAAACTATTTGGCAGCTACCAGCAAAAGGTAGAGGATAAATTGAGGAGATAGCCTGGTTATTTAGAAACAATACTTACTCAATCCACCTTTAAAGTGTTTATTCACCGTTAGAAAGATGTTGTGACATAAGAATAAGTCTTAGTTAAAACTGAACTATTTATCGGATATCGATTAATAGTTCAGTTTTTTGTTCTTAGTTTTAAATACTAGTGAGATGGAGCGGAGACACACGACTTCTACTAAGGGAAAGCTAGTCGTCGCACGCAGTGGATGAACTAAATGTAAACCTATACTATATTTGAAATCCCAAGGTAGTTTTAGCTAGCAGAAATAATAATTATTGATGTTTAGAAGGTTATATTTTGCTTTTTTTTCAGCTGTTTTTGTCGTGTTCAAAAAACGTTCACAAAATTCATATAAATAAAAATCAATTTTTTTCTAAAAACTTGCTGAGAAATGTCGAAGAAAAGGAAGAGAAAGTCATCAAAATGTAATAAAACAAAAAAGTAATAGCAATAAAAGATAAAAGAATAAACTGTATGATAGGTGGTTTTTATGGATAAAACATCATTGATTGGTATTATATTAGCAATTATCGCAGTCGGGGTCGGAATGGTCTTTAAAGGGGTAAGCCCTTCTGTTCTTGCAAACCCAGCTGCCCTTTTGATTATCATATTAGGGACTATAGCAGCGGTAGTTATTGCATTCCCTACAAGTGAAATTAAAAAAGTTCCTAAATTATTTGGAGTCATCTTTAAAGAACAAAAGGTTCCAGACACGAAGGAGCTTATCCGCATGTTTTCTGAATGGGCTCAATTAGCACGTAAAGAAGGTTTGTTGGCATTAGAATCAAAAACAGATGAAGTGGAAGACCCGTTTTTGAAAAATGGCTTGTCTATGTCAGTAGATGGTCAAAGTGCTGAATATATTCGTGATGTTCTATCAGAAGAAATTGAAGCGATGGAAGATCGCCATCAGGCTTCTGCATTAATCTTTACTCAAGCAGGAACGTATGCACCGACACTTGGAGTACTTGGAGCTGTTATCGGGCTAATTGCCGCATTAGGTTATATGGACGATTCAGAAGGTCTTGGTCATGCTATCTCAGCAGCATTCGTTGCAACAATGCTTGGTATCTTTACAGGTTACGTATTATGGCATCCATTTGCTAACAAGCTGAAAAGAAAGTCAAAAATCGAGGCAAAACAAAAATACTTGATGATTGAAGGAATCCTGTCTATTTTAGAAGGAGAAGCACCACGTGTTATCGAACAAAAACTAGCATCCTATTTGCCGATATCTGAAAGGAAGAAATTCCTTGAGGAAATGGAAGGCAGCGTGAGCGGAAATGAGTAAGAAAAGAAAGAAAAAGGAGCATCATGAGGAGCATGTTGACGAATCATGGCTTGTTCCATATGCTGACTTACTGACATTATTGCTGGCATTGTTTATCGTTTTATATGCGATGAGCTCTGTTGATCAGAAAAAGTTTGCCGCATTGGCAGAAGTTTTTAATCAGGAATTTCAAGCAGGAACAGGTATCTTTGAATATCCAAGTCCTACTCCTGCTGAAGTAGAAGAAAAGTCCGACTTGGATGAAAACAATAAAACCAAGGGAGACGCATCTCAGGAAGAATCTTCTAAGAGCACAAATGTGTCAGAGGAAGAGCTTTCAGAGGCGCAGCAAAAGCAAGATCAAGAAGAGCTGCAAGGTGTTCAAGATAAATTAGATAGTTATATAGAAAAAAACAACTTAGAAGATAAATTGGAGACTTCCTTAACAGATGAAGGTTTGCTTGTCTCCATAAGAGATAATGTCCTGTTTACATCAGGAAATGCCAATATTAGAGAAAAGGATGAACATTTAGTTTCAGAGATTTCCAATCTTTTAATCATGGACCCGCCGAGAAGCATCATTGTCAGCGGTCATACAGATAATGTACCGATTAAGAATGCGGAGTTCGAATCAAACTGGGATTTAAGTGTCTCCAGAGCGATTAACTTTATGAAGCTGTTATTGCGTAATAATGACAAGCTGAATCCAAGTTCCTTCAGTGCAAAAGGTTATGGTGAATTTAAGCCGATTGCCAGCAATAAAACAGAAAAAGGCAGAGAGAAAAACAGACGTGTTGAAATTTTAATACAGCCAAGAACCGTTTCAGAAGACTAGAAATAGTCTTCTTTTTTTTGTCAAAACCGTATAGTTTCGAAAAATTAGAAAATAATGCTTGTTCTGAAATAAACATAAGTTTATAATTTAAACATAAGTTGTAAAATATGGAGGTGAAAAAAATGAATGAAAAAGAGATTACGATATTGCAGCTGATACAAGAAAATCCGTTCCTAACGCAAAATGAACTTGCCGAAAAAACAGGATTATCAAGATCAGCAGTTGCAGGATATATCTCTGCGTTAACACGTGAAGGGAAACTGCTAGGAAGGGCCTATGTATTACCACAAAAAAGAGAAGTTATTTGCATTGGTGGTGCTAATATAGACAGAAAAATTCAAGTCGAGGAGAAGATTAAGTTCGGAACCTCAAATCCTGCCAGCACGAGTCAATCATGTGGCGGGGTTGCCCGCAATATTGCAGAAAACCTTGGGCGTCTTGGAATGGACAGCTCCCTGTTAACAATGGTGGGGGCAGACCATAGCGGTGATTGGATAATTGACTATACAAAGCTTTACGCTGATATGAAACCAACTCTCGTTTCAGAAGATTATGTTACAGGTACATACACAGCTTTACTTGATGTAGAAGGAGAGATGACAGTCGCTTTGGCCGATATGTCTATATACGACAGTATGACACAAGACATAATCGAAAAGCGCTGGGGTCATATTGCCTCCGCCGAATTAATAATTTTAGATACAAACTTCCCTGCTGACGTTCTTGAGCAAGTTATTGTCAGAAGCAGGAAGGAAAATCTGCAGCTTTGTGTCACACCTGTTTCTTCTCCAAAAGTGAAGAAGCTGCCGAATGACCTAAGGGGAGTAACCTGGCTTATTGCCAATAAGGATGAAGCAGAGGCATTATCTGATATGAGGATTTACGAGGAAGGTGACTTCTTTAAGGCCGCTGAAATCATCATGAAAAAAGGCGTCGAGCGAGTGGTAATAACTCGTGGGGACAAGGGGCTGATTTTCTTTACAAAACTAGGGGAAGCTGGTGTCATTTTGCCCCCTCCTATTGAAATTGAAGACGTAACAGGTGCGGGAGATTCTTTAGTTGCTGGCATAATGTACTCTTATTTAAAAGGGTTGAATACAGAAAACTGCTGCAAAATTGGCATTGCTTGCTCACTGTTGACACTGCAATCACACGAAACAGTTAATCCATTATTAAACCAGAAAAAACTGCAAGATACCTTCAAAAAATACTTTGATTAAAAGGGAGAAATGAATACATGAAAACAAGTTGGCTAGAGTACTCAAATGAGGTATTAGAGGCTAAGAAGAACAACAAGGCGATTGTGGCACTTGAATCAACGATTATTTCTCATGGAATGCCATATCCGCAAAATGTAGAAACGGCGAAAGAAGTTGAAGACATTATCCGTAAAAACGGTGCAGTGCCTGCAACAATTGCCATTATTGATGGGAAAATTAAGATAGGACTTTCTGATGATGAAATTGAATTTTTAGCACAAAGCAATGATATTGAAAAAGCAAGCAGAAGAGATTTGCCATATTTGATTGCAAATAAGAAAAATGGTGCAACTACTGTTGCTGCAACGATGATTTGTGCTGAGCTTGCTGGGATAGAAGTGTTCGTGACAGGCGGAATCGGCGGAGTTCACCGTGAAGCAGAGCGAACAATGGATATTTCTGCAGACTTACAGGAACTGGCTCAAACAAGTGTAGCTGTTGTATGTGCTGGTGCGAAGTCAATCCTTGATATTGGATTAACACTTGAATACTTGGAGACATTCGGTGTGCCTGTTGTTGGATATGGTACAGAAACATTACCTGCCTTCTATACAAGAACAAGTCCATTTAACGTCAACTTCACTGTTGATGAGCCACAATTGGCAGCAGACATGATTCGTACAAAATGGGAGCTTGGCCTTAAAGGCGGAGTGGTAATTGCAAATCCAATCCCTGAAAATGATGCTATGGAAGAGTCATATATTACAAACATCATTGAAACGGCATTAAATGAAGCGAAGGAAAATGGCATTAGCGGTAAGAACGTTACACCTTTCTTGCTTAGCAAAGTGAAGGAACTTACTGAAGGTACAAGCTTAACTGCAAATATTGCATTAGTAAAAAATAATGCTGAAGTAGGCTCAAGGATTGCTGTTGAATTAAACAAAAAGTGATCCGGCATAAGACATATGGTGCTTCCTTTTTTGGTTGATCCATATGTCTTTTTTTAATGGAAGCGAATCCATTAAAAGCTGCCGTTAATCTGCAGATGACTTTTTGAATTTAATGAACTCCAAGTAGCAAGAAAACTCATCTTTTGTTATTCCTTCTTTAATGGCTTCCTCTACTAAGTTTACCCATTCTGAATCCAAGTTGTCCGTTGAAGTTGGATTTGTTTCGAGTAACTCTTCCACATGTGTGTCAAGGGTAGAAGCAAGCTTTGAAAGGACCTGTAAGGAAGGATTCTTTTGAATTCCCCGCTCAATATAGCTTAAGTAAGACTTCGAGACACCTGCCCGGTCAGATAACTCATTAATAGAGTAGCCTTTTTCTAACCGCAATCTTTTCAATGCTGTACCAACCATTTAGAAAAATCTCCTTATGTAATATAAAACATAATTTCATTATAACGAACGTTTTGTTCAATAAAAAATACAAAAAAGCTAGCAAAACGGAGTATATTCGAGAAAAAGAACGATATTCGTTCGTTAAAGAGAAAAAATAGCAGATTTTAGAATTTTCCAAAATGAGATAATTGAACTATACTGAATTTATAAGTTCTATAAAAAGAACAAAAAATCATTTAAAAAGAACTATTTTTGATATTAATGGTCATCAGCCATTCAAGCGACTATTGAATATGTAAAGCAGGTGTAATATGTATAGAAAAAACTGTGATCAGTGCAATAGGCCATCATACAGCAGTAGTGAAAGAGGAGAATGGTTTTGTCCAGTCTGTAATAATGACCTTACCAAGTACCCGTTTTTTGATGCAATGACCTTTGAAAAAATTCATGTAAATTATTCTTTTAAGAAAGTTTTATCAGCATATAGAAATCAATATGTAAAAAAAGACAAATAAAAATTAGTCGGATATTTTGACAGAAACCAACAGGATTAAACAAATAGCACGAAAATACATACCAAAAAAAGGTAGAATGTAGAAAAAAGTAGAAAAATAATTTGTTAAAATACTATATTTCTGACAAATTTATGCACATATGTAAAAAGAAAAGTTATATAATAAAATGCATAAAAGAACAGGGCAAACCAATTCGAAAGATTGGGACGCAAAGTCACGGGTCTAAAGTTGTGAAACAATGACAGCCGGACTGCCAAAGTACAATAAGTATTTTTGGGAGAGGGGCAGAATTAAGTGATAGAGGAAAAATTAGTTGTAGAAGAACTAGACACAGAATGGATTCAGTTAATGAAGGAAGCAAAAAAAATAGGACTGGACATAAAAGATGTGCGTAATTTCATCAATAACGATTAAAAGACTACTTAATTCAAAAAATAGTATTTAATAAAACCTCATTAGTTCATGTAAAGGGAAAATTTGCGCGCAATTTTTTATTTTTATTACACCTTAAATTGTTTTAAAATTCAGATATATAATGAAGCAAGCATAGATTTATTTTTGTACGTTTATATATTGCTTTTACAGACTACTTTAAAGAATAAATGAAAAAGACACAATTGCTTGTGTCTTATGATTATCTTATTTAAGTGAACTGTAAAAGTTCTATTTTTTTTGTTCAATTCTCCATTTATTATACTCAAGAAACTCTCGGAATTCAGCTTTGGAAACACCAGAGTCCATTGCCTCTTTCACAATTTTCAGCCATTCTGTATCAAGGTCATCTTTATTTTGCTGTTCATTTATAAGATGGTCCACTGGAACATTAAAAACAGAAGCAATTTTTTCTAAAAACTGTATGGATGGATTTGACTGGAGATTGCGCTCCAAGGAACTTAAATAAGATTTTGCAACACCTGCTTGTTCAGCAAGTTCTGACAATGACATTCTTTTTTCTAAGCGAAGTTTTTTAACACGATCACCGATCATACAGTCTCACACACCTTATCACTATATGTAATAATATCATAACAAATATAATCCAAAAGTTCCATATAAAGAACAAATTGTTCGATGGTTTTGTTAATACTACCAAAAAAAGTTCATAAATTATACAATTTTACCGAAATAAATGGTACTAATTTATGAAAAATTATGAACAAAATTTTTTCCTGTATCCTATTTATTAATACTCATCATAGTCATTACCCTGTTTTTTCACCGCCTAAACCTCTTTTTACAATTTTTTTAGTTTTTTCGTATTTAGACAAGCCATAATAAAAAAGGTAGAATAGAGGCGAAGAAATAAAAGGCTAATTGAACGTTGGTGAAAAAGGATGAATAAATACTTAGTAATTTTTGAAGAAATCGAAACAGCGATAAGAAACGGAAAATATGCGCCAAACAGTATACTGCCTTCTGAAAATGAATTGGCAGAGCGGTATGATACATCAAGAGAAACAATTCGCAAGGCATTAAATATACTTGCTCAGAAGGGCTATATCCAAAAATTGCGCGGAAAAGGTTCGCTAGTACTAGATATGCAAAAGCTGCAGTTTCCAATATCAGGACTTGTAAGCTTTAAGGAATTAGCTGAAAAAATGGGCAGTAGCTCGGTGACTCATATTGAGAGCTTTCATAAAAACATACCTACAGCAATTCTCCAAACGGAAATGAATCTAAAAAAGGATGAACCGATTTGGGAAGTGTCTCGTATCAGGGAAATAAATAAAGAAAAAATCATTCTTGATAAAGACTATATTGTAGAAAGATTTGTGCCTGGACTTACAAAGGAAATCTGCAGTCATTCGATCTTCGATTATATCGAAAAGGATTTGAAGCTGAAGATCGGTTTTGCGAGAAAGGAATTTACGGTTGAGATTCCAACAGAAGAGGATTATCGGCTTCTTGATTTAGACGGGTTTCAAGCGATTGTTGTTGTGAAGAATTATATCTATTTTGAAAACGCTACCCTTTTCCAATATACTGAATCAAGACATAGGCCAGACAAGTTCAGATTTGTTGATTTTGCAAGGCGAAATGAATAATTTTAGCATTTTAATGTTTTAACTTGTCCATTTGGGGAATTTTATCTGTGAAATCAAAAAGAAGGAGATGTTCCCTATATGAGTAAAATTGCAACATTAATAACTAATATGTTCGAGGATTCAGAGTATACGGAGCCGGCAAAGTCCTTCAAGGAAGCTGGACACGAGGTAGTAACAATTGAATTCGAAGCAGGAAAAACAGTGACAGGCAAACAAAAGGAAGCAGAAGTAAAAATCGATAAAAGTATCGATGATGTTACTCCAGATGAGTTTGATGCGTTGTTTATACCTGGTGGATTTTCGCCTGACCAGCTCCGTGGAGATGATCGTGCTGTTGCATTCGCAAAATCCTTTATGGACAGCAATAAACCAGTCTTCGCAATCTGTCACGGACCGCAGCTATTGATTACAGCTAAAACATTAGAAGGAAGAAATGCGACTGGGTATAAGTCTATTAAAGTAGACATGGAATATGCAGGCGCAACTTATAAAGATGAAGAAGTAGTAGTTTGCGGCGGCCAGCTTGTGACAAGCAGAACACCAGAAGATATTCCCGCATTTACTAGAGAATCATTAAAGCTGCTTGAGAAATAACAACAAACCTGTTAGCTGATGCTAACAGGTTTGTTGTTATTATGATGCAAAAAAAAGAAGCGCCATATTATTTCTTACGCAAGTTTCCTAATTCTTCAGCCAATGCCTGCATTTCATTTGGGCTAAAGGAATCTCTTTTCATGATATGCTCATAAATTTCTTTTAACTCCACATACATCTCTTCATCAAAATGTGTAGGTTTGATTGCGCCAAAATTAAGCACCTTAAGCTTTTCTTTTATTTGTTCAATCATATATTCCACATTTTCTGTTGATTTAATTTCTAAGTTCACAAAAATCTCTCCTTTTTGCAGGATCTTAGATCAAGCAAATCTTTTGTCCCACTTTTTTTCTATCTTTTCATGTGCACGAACAAATGTCAATTCATATTTGTGTTTTCAAAATGAAGCAAATTGCGATAAGCTAAAACAAAACATGCTGTTAGGAATTAATGTATGTTCTTATGAATTGGAGGAAAAATAGGATGGAAGTTCGTGTGTTATTTATTTGCTTAGGAAATATTTGTCGTTCACCAATGGCAGAGGCAATATTTCGAGATCTTGTCAAAAAAGAAAAGCTACAAGACCGCATCACATGCGACTCAGCAGGTACTGGCGGATGGCATACAGGTAATCCGCCGCATCAAGGAACAAGAGAAATATTGAAAAAGAATTTAATTAGCGATACAGGGATACTGGCAAGGCAGCTGCAACTAGCTGATTTGGACAGCTTCGACTATTTAATTGCAATGGATAACAGCAATCGGGAAAATATTAGGATTCTTAATGAACAACTCGAAGAAATCGAAGTCCATTTGCTGATGGATTTTGCAAAGAATCGGGTATATGAAGAAGTACCTGACCCGTATTATACTGGCAACTTTGATGAGGTATTCCAGATGGTAACAGATGGATGTAAGGGATTGCTGACAAAAATCAGGAATAAATACCATCTGTAACTATCCAAATTCTAACCGGAAGGAAGATGCATATGGCACAGATTAGCTTAGCGAAAGGGATTTTATTGGGCGGTTTGATAGGAGCTTCTTTAAGTATGCTTGATAAACAAACAAGACAGAACTCTATTTATAAAATGAGAAATTTAAAGTCCTCCTTCACCGATTTTGACTCAATGAGCTCAAGTATTACAGATACATCTGAAAAGGTAAAGCTGACAGCTGAGAAGGTTTCTAGCGATGTTGCATTCATTATGGAAAAGGTCGAGGAGCTAAAAGAGGTTACGCCGACAATCGCAAGCATTGTGAAGGAAACGAAGGATGCGTTCACTTCAGGCAGTATACAGGAGGAGTACAAGCCGCAAGGACTAACATCAAGCATATCAAGCACATCAAGCACACAGTACTTGCCTCAGTATACACATTAAACCCAATACTATTATAGCTAATGCCTGTCCTAAGGGGATAATATCAAGAACAGGTTTGTCCTTGCTGGAAGTAGGGGAAAAGAACAATATTAGCTAAACCGACAAATAGGCAGGTGGGGTTTATGGGAGAGGCAACTAGTTTTGTGAAGCAATTAGCAGTAAAAGTGAAAAATGATGATGTATTTGGTCTTGCGGCACAGCTCGCATATTATTTTTTACTTTCAATTTTTCCGCTCATCATTTTTATGATGACATTATTGCCGTATTTGCCAATCACAAAGGATGATTTATTAAATTTGATTGCACAATTTGCTCCAGGTGACAGTATGGATATCATTGAAACAAACCTAGAGCAAGTTCTCAGCAGAAACGGGACATTGCTTTCCTTTGGTATCATTGCAACAATTTGGTCTGCTTCAAATGGATTGAATGCGATTATCAAGGCACTCAATAAGGCGTATGAAGTAGAAGAAACACGTTCCTTTATTGTGGCAAGAGCTATGTCTGTTGTATTAACACTTGGTATGATTGCTGTTGTGGTAATTGCATTGCTGCTGCCAGTGTTTGGTGAACAGATAGGTGTGTTTTTGTTTTCACAGTTCAATTTATCGGATGAGTTTCTAAGTGTTTGGAGAGCACTGCGCTTTTTAGTGTCTCCTGTCATCTTGTTTATTGTTTTTCTTGCATTATATTGGGTAGCTCCGAATAAGAAAATCACTTGTGTAAGTGCCATTCCTGGCGCCCTTTTTGCATCAATAGGCTGGGTGCTTGTATCACTGGGCTTTTCCTTTTACGTAGGTAATTTCGGCAATTATTCAGCAACATATGGCGGGATTGGTGCAATTATCGTGCTGATGATCTGGTTTTATTTAACAGGGATTATTATCATTATTGGCGGAATTGTCAACGCAATATTCACAAGCCGCAAGAAGAAGCCTTGCTAAATTGCCAGCATATGTGTAAAAAGCCCGAATTTTACCTCTTATAAAAATGACCAGGAAACATAAAATAAGCTTGGGGAAATTATTATAACGGGGTGATAACAATGGGCAAAAAGACTAAACAAAACAGTAAGAGCAAGCCAAAACATAAAACATCCGGTTCAGCAAACGGACAAAATGGTTATCACTAAATAAAAAAACAGCCACTTCAGTGTGAAGTGGCTGTTTTTTTATTTAGCTCCGCAGTAGACGGAGACTGTTGAGAATGACAAGAATGGTACTGCCTTCATGGCCGATAACGCCGAAGGGGAGATCAACTGCTTGCAGGAGATTAGAAATAATCAGCAGCATAATAACAGTGATAGAAAATACGACATTTTGTTTGACGATTTTATTCATGCGTTTTGATAATTTTATCGCTTCTGCAATTTTTGGAAGATCATTTTTCATTAGGACAATGTCTGCTGTCTCAAGGGCCACATCTGTGCCACCGCCCATGGCAATTCCTACTTGAGCAGTGGCCAGTGCAGGTGCATCATTGATGCCGTCACCAACCATGGCCACCATACCATATCGACTCTTTAGTGTCTTTATATGATCAACCTTTTGTTCTGGCAGACATTCTGCTATATACTCATGGACCATGCTTTCCTTGGCAATCGCATGTGCTGTCTTTTCACTGTCACCTGTCAGCATAAGTGTGTGAATTTGATAATCTTTCAATAGCTGAATTGCTGCTTGCGTTTCTTTGCGGACAATATCCTTTAAGCCGATACATGCAATTATTTCACCGTCTGTCGCAATAAAAACTACTGTTTTTCCTTCCTGTGATAACTGGTCATAAATAGAGCCATGGAAGCTTTTTGCTTCACTTGCACCCACAAATTCTGCTTTTCCGATTTTCCATTCTATATTATTAATATTTGCAGTAACGCCCCAACCAGAGCTGTCTTGAACATTAGCAAGTGCCAACAGCGGCTTTTGAATGGTTGCTGCTGCACTCTCCACGATTGCTTTGGCTAGTGGATGATTTGAGTGATTCTCAATGCTTGCTGCATAAAGGAGTACCGTTTCCTCTTCATAGCCATCCTTCACATATATATCTGTTACAGTCGGATTTCCTTTTGTAAGTGTTCCTGTTTTGTCAAAGGCAATTGCCTGGACTGCTGCCAAGTTTTCCAAATGGACGCCGCCTTTAAACAATATCCCGTTTCGTGCTCCATTAGAAATGGCGGAAAGGGTCGCAGGCATGATGCTCGCCACAAGTGCGCAAGGAGAAGCAACAACTAAAAGAATCATTGCTCTGTAAAATGTTTCAGTCCAACTCCAGCCTAAAACGAAATGAGGCAGGAACATCATAATAACAACAATGGCTAATACTACCTTTACATAAGTGCCTTCAAACTTTTCAATAAATGCTTGAGCAGGCGACTTTTCACTTTGCGCTGACTGGACAAGTGCGATAATTTTTTGGAAAAGTGTTTCATCAGCATTTTTCGTTATTTCAACTGTCACAGAACCGCTAATATTCACTGTCCCAGCGAAAACTTCATCAGCAATAATTTTTGTTACAGGCAGTGATTCGCCAGTTATAGCTGCTTCATCTATTGCCGTTTCGCCTGAAAGTATCCTTCCATCTGCTGGGACCCTTTCGCCTGGCTTTATTAAAATTCTGTCATGGATGGAAAGGGAGGCTACCGGAATTAGCTCAACTGAACCATCAACCATAACCTTCCATGCCTTTTCTGGCTGAAGATTCATCAATGCAGATATTTCCTTATGACTTTTATTCATCGTGTATGTTTCTAGAGCCCCGCTAACAGCGAAAATAAAGATTAATATAGCTCCTTCTGTCCAATAGCCAATAATTGCCGAGCCAATAGCAGCAAACACCATCAACATTTCGACATTCAATGCTTTGTTTTCAATCGTCTCTTCGATACCTTCCTTTGCTTTCGCAAAGCCGCCGATAATAAATGCGAGTATATACGAGATAGTGGATAGTGCTTCTGAATGATAGTGATTAAGCAGCCAGCCTGTAAGAATCAACAGACCACATATTCCGGCAGCAATCAGTTCAAGATGTGGCAGGACCTTTTCTAAGAAGGCTGACTTAGGTGCAGGTGCTTGTTGTGTATTTGGTTTTGTTTCCGTCAACATAGGTATTCCTCCTAATTTTTTTTATTATTAATGAGAAAGATAATCAGCTTCATTACCCCTAAAAAACACGAAAGCTGCCACCTGTATAGGTGACAGCAAAATTTCATAAGCACGCTGATAGAAAATCAGACTTTGTGCTTTCATTCGTATTTAGTTATATTCATCCTAACATAAACTAACAGCAATTGGTATACTTTTGCCTTAATTTGGGACTGTATTTGCTTGCTTCTGACCTCTTTGTTTGGCGGAAATAAAAATGATGAAGCCCAACAGCAATAGCATTGTACTTATAACAAGGAAATAGCTAAGATTATCAACATATTGAATAAACAGGCCACCAAGATATGGTCCTGTTAAGCTGCCGATGCTGAATGCCATTCCGCACAGCAAATTTCCAGTCGGAAGCAAGCTTGTCGGCACTAGGTCGGTCATATAGCTGACACCAAGGGAAAAGGTCGAGCCAACTGCCATGCCAGCGATGAACAAGCAGATTGCAAGCCCGATAAATCTTTGTTCCACAAAGCTTGCTGAAAGAAAACAGACAAAGCCGACAAAAAGAATGGTTATTAAAGTTCTTCTTCGTCCGAAAGAATCACTTAATATTCCAAGCGGGAATTGAAAAACAATCGCACCAATGGAAAAGCATGTTAATAGAATGGAGATTTCAGAAAGCTGAAAATCCAGTCTCAGTCCGTAAACAGGAAAGCTGGAATTTAAGCTCGATTCCAAAAAACCATATGCCAATGGAGGAAGAAAAGCTGCCCATGCATATTTTAAAGCAGATGAAAAACGAGAAATTGTATCTTTAAATGAATTTGTCTCGACCGTTTGCCGAGGAAAATCATTCTTCAAGAACAAGGTGAATATCCATGCGGCAAAGCATAAGACAGATGAGAGTATAAAGGGAATGGCCTCATTTAGTTTCACTAATGGTGTCATTAGAGGGCCAGCTGCAAATCCGATACCAAAAAACACGCCATACAAGGAAATATTCCTTCCTCTGTTTTTTTCTGAGGAAACAGTTGTAATCCATGTTTGTGTTGCGAAATGGAGGGCATGATCTCCAATGCCAATAAGCAAACGCAAAAAGAACCAAAACCAGAATGTTTTCCATAACGGAAACATAGCTAAAGATATAATAACGAGCAGTCCGCCAAAAACAATGGCTGGTTTATATCCGTATTTTCGGAGTGGGTACTCCATAAACGGAGAAATAAGCAGGATGCCCATATATAAGCCTACTGCATTCAATCCATTTAAACTTGAAGACAGGCCGTCACCTTCAAAGATAACAGCAATCAGTGGAAGCAGCATCCCTTGGCTGAAGCCTGATATGCTGACAATGCTGATCAGTATTGCAAACTTTTTATTAGTCATTATGTATTGCTCCTTATAGCTGTAAAAAAATTTAGTATCCCTAAATAATGGTAACGTAAGGAGCGAAGAATTGGCAATAAGAAAATGTCGATTTACATAAAGAAAGCTGCCGCTTTATATTTGCGGCAGCTCAAATTTTTACGGTTCAAGCACTTCTGCTTGTGAAGCAGAGTCTGCGAAATAACGAATTTTCTGTGGCTTCAATTGTAATAGCACATAATTGGGATCATCGGGACCTCCCAGCCATTTGCTGAGCGAGTCATCCCAATATTTTTCTTTTTTATCTTTTGAATCCTCAATAGTGGCTGTTGCCTCAATTTCACAATATGCACCAGCAAGGTTAGCATCCTGGGCACCAAGAAGAATATGAACATTTGGCTCTTGTCCAATGTCATCAACCTTATGTGTCTCTTTATTTGTTGCTGTATAAAGTGTCAGGTCATCGTGGAAGAAAAGCATAAAGCGGCTGTATGGTTTTTGATCCTGTATTGTCGCTAATGTGCCAGTTTTTTGATTTTTAAATAGTTCCAGTATCTTTGTCTTTAATGCTTCACTCATAATTTAAAAAACTCCTTTCCATTCCTTGTTAGTATTGGTGGATTATCTGTATTTTATATACCCTGATTCCTAATTAAAAAAGCAGAAAATGTTGGTATATTACGGAATGGTTTAGATAAACCTGAAATATACTGGTCTGTGAACTGTGAGAAAGGTTTGAAAAAACGATGTTTAGGAAAAATAAATTCAGGGACTTTTAAATCTTAAAAATAAAAGGAGTGGGGTAAGTGATAAATAAAATTTTTGCCCTGGCAGTCCTCATTGGGGTTCCAATCTCTGTTATTGGCTCATTGCTGCACTGGCCGAGCATTCTCATGTTTATCGTATACTGTTTGACCATCATTGCCCTCTCAAGCTTTATGGGGAGAGCGACAGAAAGCTTGGCGATTGTCGCCGGACCAAGAATTGGCGGTTTGCTGAATGCCACATTTGGCAATGCAGTCGAATTAATCATTGCGATTTTTGCCTTGAGAGAGGGACTGACAGAGGTTGTTTTGGCTTCCTTGACAGGTTCCGTTCTTGGAAACCTGCTGCTTGTTGCAGGACTGTCCTTTTTTATTGGCGGCCTTAAATACAAGGTACAAACATATAATGTGTTTGATGCAAGACATAATTCAGGCTTACTGATGTTTGCGGTTATCGTTGCATTTGTTATTCCAGAGGTATTCTCGATATCCATGAATGAATCAGAAACATTAACATTAAGTATTGGAATTTCCATCATTCTTATTTTGTTATACTTAGCAGCACTATTCTTTAAGCTTGTTACACATCGAGGCGTATATCAAACAGAAAGTAACAAAGAGGGTGGAGCTGCAGGAAGCCACCATGAAGAGGTGCCTGAGTGGAGTGTAAAGAGAAGTGTGCTAATACTCGCCCTTGCAACATTGGCGGTTGCCTACATATCTGAGAATCTTGTTCATACATTTGAAATTGTTGCAGAATCGTTCGGCTGGTCAGAGCTGTTTATCGGGATAATTATCGTCGCAATTGTTGGGAATGCAGCAGAACATGCTTCTGCAGTCCTTATGGCATATAAAAACAAGATGGACATTTCTGTTGAAATTGCAATTGGTTCCACCTTGCAGGTAGCAATGTTTGTAGCACCGTTGCTCGTATTGCTATCGCTTATGTTCCCGACAAACTTGTCACTTGTATTTAGTTTACCAGAGCTAGTATCGATGGCATCTGCTGTTTTACTCATGATTATCATTTCAAATGATGGGGAAACGAACTGGTTTGAAGGCGCAACACTGCTTGCTGCTTACTTGATTATGGGAGTGGGATTCTACCTGCTGTAAGCAGTACTTTAAAAAACATAAAGCCGTCCAGCTTTCTTTACAGCTGGACGGCTTTTTATAGATGGCATCACCTTTATCGTTTTGATGTAGGTTAAATAAGTATAATTATTGTTTGCTTATGTTTCCTCGGACAAAATCAAGTCGCTTCCATCGGACCACCACCAACTTTTCTTTAATAGATACGGTTAATGCTAAACTGTCCTTTGTCAAAAATGGTCTATCCTCCTTTTGTATTAAGCGAAGTGATTAGCTGCCCTCCTTTTGTTTGATAAGCCTATTATAATATAAAATTAGATTAATGTAAATATTCAGTTAATTTAATTTTAAGTTTTTTGTACAAGTTTTCTGGGACTAGCGCATATGTATAAAAGACGAGCTTAAAAGAAAGGAGGAGTTATCATATGGCTTTGTTTTACCGGAGCCTTTTTTACATTGTTGGACTGTTGATTTTGTCATTTGGGGCGACATTGACCATTAAAGCAAATTTGGGAGCAGGACCTTGGGATGCCTTGAATGTTGGCTTGTCGGCATTAATTGGCTTAACAATTGGCAGTTGGATTGTCATTATCGGCATCCTGCTAATCTTCGTTAATGCACTTTTGCTAAGAAGAAAGCCTGCATTGCTGTCATTGTTCACTGTGTTTATTCTTGGGTTTTTTGTTGATTTTTGGATGGCGCATCTTATCAACGTTTTCAATTATTTCCTGTTTATGAATCAGCTGCTGCTGTTAATTGGCGGACTTGTTATTATCGGACTGGGAATTTCTCTATATTTGCAGGCTAGTTTTCCTTTAAACCCAATTGACGAATTTATGGTGAGTCTGCAAGAAAGATTTGGACTTAATATCATGGCATCCAAGCTAATTGGTGAGATTTTGGCATTGATTTTTGCCTTTATGGTTAATGGACCGATTGGAGTTGGAACAGTTATTATTGCGATTGGAATCGGACCTGCCATTCAAGTATTCCATCCAATCTGCTGCGGGATCATGGATAAATTGGCGATTAAATAGCATCTGAAAAAAATTGTTTGTCCAAAGTAGCATAATCTAGGCGAACTCCGAAAAAAATAACAGTAAACATTACTGTTAGGTTTGAAAGGAGTTCTTTAATTTGAAACGCATTGGTATTATTCTACTAGCTTTGCTTATGGTACTGCCTAGTATTGCACCAGCATTTGCAGAAAAACCGAAGGACAAACAAGATATGCCAAAATCAAAGCTGGTTGCTATTCCGAATTCGGTTATGAATATCACGAAGGAAAACACCTATCCAAATCCCTCTCAGGATTTGCCGAAGCTGCAGCCAAGTGAGCTGACACAGACGCTTATTAATTCCTCAAAGGTGAAGATAGAAAATCCTGATTTGATTCGCATGCTTAATGAGACAACTGTTAACAGCACACCTTTTGCAATTGGTTATAAAGCGATTGTTTATATTGGACAATGGCCATTAAATTACGAATCAACAGAAACAGCTCCAAACTGGGAATATCAAAAAATAAATACGAATTTTTATGACAACAGAGGTGGCAAAGCACCATTTCAAATTCATTATGTACAAGAATCCCAAAAAATCATCAGGGGCGGTTTGACTGCGAAGATACCTAATGCAGAAGAAGTCAAAAAAATGATGATGCTAAAAGCAATGCAAAATTCAGGGCTGCCACTTGCCTTTGAAACAGTGATAGGAACTGGAACGAAAAAGGACCAAATTTATAACATTCCTGCCAAAAGACTAGGCTATTTATACGGATATGCACCTGCAGTTAATGAAAAGGGAAAGGTCACTTACGGTGAAGTGTATTTAATGCTTAAGGGTGGCAAAAAATCAATTGTCGTCAAAAACGTGACATCCCAAGGCATTGGTGCATGGATTCCTGTTCAGGATCATGTTTCCTTCGGGTTTCTTGCAAGCGAAAAACCGAGATAATAAAAAAAGCAGCGATTGGTGATAATCGCTGCTTTTTATTTTAGCGTGTTATTAGCGCTTTATTTTTTGTGAAGTCGATATCACGATAGTAGCTGTTTTTGACAAGCACGTTTGGACCAAGACATTGCACACTTGGGCAATGGCAGTTAAGTGAGGCAGCAAGGTCTGTTGCCATCCACTTCTGGAAGATGTCCGGAAGCTTATCTGTTTTAATGTTACCAAGAGCTGGCGTATCACCGAAGTCTGTAACGATAACATCTCCTGAGAAGATGTTAACATTCAATCGAGAACGGCCGTCAGGATCATTGCGGACAGTGACGTTTTTACTTGCGTATAAACGCTTTAAAAGCTCCTGATCTTCTTTTGTGCTGCTGCACGGATAAAACGGCAGTGTACCAAAAAGCATCCATACATTTTCGTCTCTAATATCAAGTAAATGATGAATACTTTGACGCATTTCCTCTAGTGACAAAGTTTCCATCGTAGAAGCGAAGTCAGAAGGATACATAGGATGAATTTCATGGCGCTGACATTTCATTTCGTCAACAATCTGGCGGTGAATATGCTCTAAGTAAGGCAGTGTTTGCTTGTTCAGCATCGTTTCCGCTGATACGACAACACCAGCTTCAACCAATGCCCGGCTGTTAGTGATGATGTTTTGGAAAAGCTTGCTTCTATGCTCATATGACGGCTTTCTTGCCATCATCGCAAAGCCTCTTTCTGCAAACTCTTCTTCTGTTCCCCAGTTATGGGAGATATGAAGAACATCCAAATATGGAATAATCGGCTCATAGCGGCCAAGGTCAAGAGTCAAGTTAGAGTTAATTTGTGTTTTCACACCCCTGCTGTGGGCGTACTTGAATAACGGAACAACATAGTTTTCCACAGACCTGCGACTCATCATCGGCTCACCGCCTGTTATGCTCATAGAACGAAGATGAGGTATTTCATCAAGTCTTTTCAGTAACAAATCGATTGGCAAGGCATTCGGGTCCTTCGGCTGAAGAGTGTAGCCGACTGCACAATGCTCACAGCGCATATTACATAATGTTGTGGTTGTAAATTCTATATTGGAGAGGGTCATCCCTCCATGCTGGGTTATATCCATATAAGCTTCCCAAGGGTCGTTCTTAGGATTTACAATCGGATTTTTTTGAGAAATCATGCTATTACTCCTTTGAAAAAGTTGCGTATTAAGCATCTGCTTGTTTAAATCTCAAATCATATGGGAAATAGACAAGTATTGATATAAAAAAGGGAGATGATCTGATGTCTAATGAAAACAAGGGAAACAGTAAACTATTGGCTGGAATTGTCATCGGCGGTGTCATCGGGACAACATTATCCCTCATGGATCGTACAACAAGGACAAATGCTAAGGTGAAAGTGCAGCAGTGGAAGGATTCAACCAACCAGCTAGTTCATGAGCTAAGAGAAAACCCTGCTCAAGTAAAGCAAGACACTAGTGAAAAATTGCATTATTTAAGTGATACAATGCGAGAGGTTATGAATGACAGCCAAACGATGTTTCAGCATATTCAAAACACAATCAATGCAAGGACACAGGATTTAAAAGAAATAGCAGGAGATTTCAAGCAGCTTTACTTTCAATCAAAGCGCCAATATCAGTCTATCCAACATAAATTACAGGAGACAAAGTCCCAGATTGGAATGAACAATAACTCATCCAATGACACAGAGCTTCTCCCTGTCGTTGCACAAGACCACTCCCTAATAGAAAGGGAAAAGGCTACCTTATAATTATGATGCGAAACGCACGTATAGTATAGTGTAACATAAAAAAAATCGAACTCGTCACCTATATTACCTGTAGGTGATCTTTTTTTTCGGAACAAAAATGATGACAGGTGTAAAAACGGTGTTATTGTGCAAACATATGTATAGAAGGAAAAAGATTGCCGGAAGCTGATATTTTCGGTACGATGGATATGAAAGTGAAAGGAGAGATTTTTGTTGGGCACTTCTATTACAAACAAAAATGAACAAGTAGATTTTTTAAAAACGAGATTAAATATGTTTCTTGATGTGTTGGATGCTATTGATCCGGAAGAGGCGGAGCTTGAGGATATCGACCGCTTGATTGAGATGATCGACGATATTGAATCGAAATGTAATGAATTTAAACATAGAGATGAATAATGAGAAAGCTCCACTAAGGGGCTTTTTTTTATTTTGTAAATATGAAAACGATTACAAATGGCTGTTACAGACTTATGAGTAAGAGTATAATTTAAAAGGAGACATGCTTTAAAAAGGGTTGAGGGGGAAAATAAATGAATATCAAAGCTTTAAGAACGAGTATATATCAATTGATTGAAGAAACATCTACAAATCTTCCGAAGGATGTCCGCCGTGCCATCAAATCAGCAGCGCAATGGGAAAGCGCTGGAACGAGATCAGCGATGAGCCTTGAAACAATTCAAGAGAACATCGGAATGGCGGATATGGAAGTGTCACCAATTTGTCAGGATACAGGGCTTCCAACATTTAAGATTAAGACACCTGTCGGTACAAACCAACTGGAAATAAAGGCAGTAATTCATGAATGCATAGAATTGGCAACACAAAAAGGTAAGCTTCGTCCTAATTCTGTAGATTCACTTCATGGAGCAAACAGCGGCAATAATTTAGGAGCAGGAACACCTGTCATCAAATTTGATCAGTGGGAAAAGGATTACATAGATATCGGTCTAATCTTAAAAGGCGGCGGTTGTGAAAATAAAAATATTCAATACAGCCTGCCTTGTGAGCTTGATGGGCTTGGAAGAGCTGGCAGGGACTTGGATGGCATTCGCAAATGCATTCTCCATTCTGTTTATCAAGCACAAGGACAAGGCTGCAGCGCCGGCTTTATTGGTGTGGGAATCGGTGGAGACCGCTCAAGCGGCTATGATTTAGCAAAGGAACAGCTTTTCCGGACGGTTGACGATGTTAATGAAAACGCGGAGCTTGCTGAGCTAGAAGCATATATCATGGAAAATGCTAATAAGCTTGGAATCGGTACAATGGGATTTGGCGGAGAAACGACCTTGCTTGGCTGCAAAATTGGTGTAATGAATCGCATTCCTGCAAGCTTCTTCGTATCTGTTGCATATAATTGCTGGGCATTCCGCAGATTAGGAATAAAGCTTGATGCAAATACAGGCAGCATTATTGCATGGAAATACCAGGATGGAGAGAAAATTACCTTCGCCGGCAAAAAAAAATCAACTGACGATGATACAGTCATTAAGCTTAATGCACCAATATCTGAGGCGGAAATCCGTCGCCTGAAGGTCGGCGATGTTGTTGAAATCAGCGGAATGATGTATACCGGAAGAGACGCAATTCATAAACACTTAAGCACAAACGATTCTCCTGTTGATTTAAATGGACAAGTAATATACCATTGCGGGCCAGTAATGCTAAAAGATGATGAAGACATATGGCATGTGAAAGCGGCAGGACCAACAACGAGCATTCGTGAGGAGCCTTATCAAGGAGATATTATGAAAAAATTCGGCATCCGCGCTGTCATGGGTAAAGGCGGGATGGGAACAAAAACCTTACATGCTTTAGCCGAGCATGGCGGTGTTTACTTAAATGCAATTGGCGGTGCAGCCCAATATTATGCTGATTGCATAAAAGCAGTTAAAGGTGTTGACCTTATGCAATTCGGTATCCCAGAAGCAATGTGGCATTTGCAGGTGGAGGGCTTCCGGGCTGTTGTGACAATGGATTCTCATGGTAATTCCCTACATGAGGATATTGAAAAATCATCATTAGAGAAGCTCACTCAGTTTAAAGAACCTGTTTATAAATGATTGTTTAATTTACCAATCATTTTTCCCTAACTCTAACAAATAATAAGTTTAGATTTGTTAAAAGGAGGGAGAAAGGTGAAGCACTTCAAATTGATTTCGGCCTTTTTTGTTATGTTTCTGCTCATTCAGCATCCAGTATTGGCGAACGTTTCCAATCAGCCACTGCATTGGGGTTTCAAAAAAGCAAGCAATGAGCAGCCAGCAGAAGCAGGGCAGCCGCTTGATGATCTTTTAGGAAAATACGGGGCTTTTTATAAGGACAGTCCTGATAAAAAGGTCTTGTATTTAACCTTTGATAATGGTTATGAAAATGGCTATACAGGAAAAATCCTTGATGTATTGAAAAAGGAAAAGGTACCAGCCACTTTTTTTGTGACAGGACATTATTTGCAAAGTGCCACAGATTTAGTGAAACGAATGGCTGACGAAGGTCATATAATTGGAAATCATTCCTATCATCACCCAGACTTCACACAAGTTTCTGATCAAAGACTGACAGATGAGCTTGAGAAGGTTGCGAAAGAAACAGAAGCGATAACCGGGAAAAAAGGCATGAAATACTTACGGCCGCCGCGCGGTATTTTTAGTGAGCGGACTTTAATGCTCGGCAAGGAGCTAGGATATACACAGGTGTTTTGGTCACTAGCGTTTGTCGATTGGAAAACCGATCAGCAAAGAGGCTGGCAATACAGCTATGACAATATCATGAAGCAGGCACATCCAGGCTGCATAATGCTCCTTCATACTGTGTCTAAAGACAATGCAGATGCTCTTGAGCAATCAATCAAAGACTTGAAGAAAAGAGGCTATACATTCAAAAGCCTTGATGATTTTATGGCAAAGCAGAAGAAATAAACTTACAAGCCCATTTTACGGTGGGCTTGTTTTCTTTTTGTAAAAGTATAGGCTGTTTCATAGAACTTCCACATATATCCATGCTATAATAGAGGAAAACAGAACAGGTGATTCTATTGCGTATTGTCCCGGTATCAGGTCCATATAATTTTGATCTTGTGTTAAGCCGCTTAGCTTTAGATCCATTGCATCAAGTGGATGCCTTAGAAAGGTCCATAAAGGTGCCTATTGGTATAGAAAATGAAAAAATTGTTGTCAAGGTGAAAGCAATTGGCACAACGGAAGGGCCAGTCTTCCAGCTAGAAGAACTTCCAATAAAGTATGAAGAGAAAGTTATTCGAGAGCTTACAAGGATTTTTCAATGGGAAAGCTCACTTATTGGTGTTCATGAGCATTTTCAAGGCACCGAATTGAAGGAGCTGTTTAACAGTCATTTCGGAACACCGCTCGTACTCGACTTTCATCCATATAATTGTCTCGTAAAATGCATCATCCATCAGCAGCTTAATATAAAATTCGCATACACCTTAACAGAAAGATTTGTTAAAGCATACGGAACAGAACTTAATGGAGCATGGTTTTACCCGAATCCTGAAGTTGTTGCAGCACTCACGGTAGAAGAATTAAGAGAGCTGCAATTCAGCACAAGAAAAGCAGAATATATTATTGATATATCGAAGGAAATTGCTGAAGGCAGGCTGAGCTTAGAGAGCCTTTATGATCGAACAGATGAAGAGATTATGAAGGAATTGATCGTCTACAGAGGAATTGGCCAATGGACGATTCAGAATGTGCTTTTATTCGGGCTTGGACGGCAGAATTTATTCCCGATTGCAGATATCGGCATCCAAAATGCATTAAAGAATCTGCTCGGACTTGAAGCAAAGCCGACAAAAGAAGAAATTGAGCAATTAATCCCAGCTTGGGAGCCCTATTTAAGCTATGCGTCTCTATACTTATGGCGCAGCATTGAATAAATCCATGAAACCAATCTATGTGCCTATCCGTCTATAAATAAGGACAAACATATGATTACAGCACATTTATTGTGCAATTGGGGAATATATTATATAAATGAATTGAAAAAAATCTTGTGAAAAATGGAGACCCTTTATGAAGTATGGAGGAAAAGCGCTAATCAATGGCGTAAAGTTTCAGTCTGACGATGTCAAAGTAATCTCAGTCCGCAAAGATGGTGAAATCAAGACAACTCATCAAATTAAAGCGAAAGAGGAAGAAATTGAAGACTTTGATATCGACAAGTATTTGCGGAAAGTTCCCATTGTAAGAGGCATGTGGTTTTTTATCCGAACATTCCTTGATACATGGAAGTCCTTTTTATCACTGTTTGTTTTTGGATTTTTATTTCTATTTGTGATGTCCAAAGGAAGCTGGTCGATAGGGGATTTAAGTGCAGCGGAGATCGAAATAGCTGTTATCATATTTATCATTTTATACTTAATGATCTTCAAGCTCACACCGCTCGGTAAATACCATGCAGCAGAACATATGGCTGCCAATTGCTTTAATAAGCACGAGGAACTAACACTAGAAAATGTAAAAAGTCAGTCCCGTATAAGTGAAACCTGCCACTTAAATCTGGTGATTTTTATTAGTCTTATCAGTTTGATTGTTTGGCTTATTCCTTATTCGAATCAAATAGACGGCATCGTTGTCCTTTTTGTAGTTCTGTCACTTGCTTACGAGCTGTATATTATCCGTAATAAACATGTGAAAAAGGTGCTGACTCCGATTTACTATATTGGATACGGATTACAATATCTTTTATTCACAGCAAGACCTGCAGCAGAGCATCTTGAAACAGCTATCCGATCCCTAAAGAAAATGGCTGCCCTTCAGGAAAACATTGACAAGGAGACAGCAGCAAAAAAGTCCGCAAGTGTGACATTTCATCCTGCTAAATAAGGAGTAGAACAGCTCAAGAATTTGAGCTGTTCTTTTTATTGAAGATGCTTGCCTTTGTCGTATGTGTTGTTGCCGTCATCATATCTGCCAATAAAGACAGTTTTTTTGTTTCTATAGATGAACTCATAACGTAAGTCTTGTTCATCCTTGAATACAACGGTGACATAATAATGGCCTGATTTATAGTCATAAGAAGGCTCTATGCTTTTCATTTCCTGTTCCTTTTCTCCCGTATCCTTCAAATATTGTAAGACTTTCTGCTTCGATATCTTTTCCATCCAAGTAAATCCATGCCATTCTCCATATTTATAAACGGAAATACCACCGACTGCAAACAGGATGGTGAAAATCCAGATTGCTTTTTTTAGCATGTGAAATCACCCCTCTTATGGTGTAATTTTACTCTATAATGGTATTTATGTCTATTTTGTGAATGATATTATGAAATAATTATCTATTTACAGAAAATTCATTCGTATATGTGACATGTTAATTTTTATGAATATGTACATACAATCACTTTATGTATATTGACATGTACGTATATGTGTAATACGATAATCAAAGTTATGAAAGTGTTTACATAGTTATTAAGACAAGAGGGGAGTGCTTTCGTAGCCAATAATAGAGAACCGTTTTGGCTGTATGGACAGGAGCATGGCTATTATTTATACCTTGTGTGCAAGAAACAGGTTTATGCTGCTTTCGTTAAGCTGACACGGCAGGGAGGAATGGCGCAATGAAAAGGAATGTATCTCGAAGTTTATTGATGTTTTTCTTAGCAGTTGTTCTTGTAATTCCGCAGTATCTTTTGAGCAATGATACAACAGTAGTTAAGGCAGCAGAAGACCCGGTCTTTAAAAGGGCTTCTGTCCATGACCCGTCTGTAATTGAGGCAGATGGCCAGTTCTATGTTTTTGGTTCGCATCTTGCTTCTGCAAAAACAAAGGATTTTATGCAATGGGAGCAAATCTCCTCAAACGTGTCTGCAGACAACCCGCTGTTTGAAAATGTTCTCGAGGAGTTGAAGGAAACATTTGATTGGGCAGAGTCTGATACGCTGTGGGCAGCAGATGTTATCCAGCTTGAGGACGGGAAATATTATATGTACTATAATGCCTGTAAAGGAGATTCCCCACGTTCAGCACTTGGTGTTGCTGTTTCAGATAGTGTTGACGGACCATATAAGGATCAAGGCATTATTTTGAAATCAGGCATGTGGGATGAAGAGAGTGAGGATGGCACCATTTATGATGCAACAAAGCATCCAAATGCCGTTGATCCTGACGTATTCTTCGATAAAAACGGCAAGCTTTGGATGGTGTACGGCTCTTACTCTGGCGGGATTTTCATCCTTGAAATGGACCCGAAAACAGGCAAGCAGCTACCAAACCAAGGCTATGGGAAAAAGCTGCTTGGCGGCAACCACAGTCGGATTGAAGGTGCGTATATCCAGTACAGCAAGGAAACAGATTATTATTATATGTACTTGTCATTCGGTGGGTTAGACTCGACTGGCGGCTACAACATGAGAGCTGTCCGCTCGAAAACTCCAGACGGCCCATATTATGACGCCGCAGGCAATGATATGACAAATGTTAAGGCAGACCCGACATTGCCATTGTTCGATGACAAATCGATTGAGCCATATGGTGTTAAGCTGATGGGCAGCTACCTGTTCAAACGTGAGGTAGGCGAAAGCGGGACAGGCATTGGCACAGGCTATGTATCGCCAGGTCATAATTCCGTTTATTATGATGAAAGCACAAATGAGCAATACTTGATTTTCCATACTCGTTTCCCAGAAAGAGGGGAACAGCATGAAATCCGAGTTCACAAAATGTATATGAATGAAGCTGGATGGCCAGTTGTATCTCCATATGAGTATGCAGGAGAAAGCTTGCAGGATGTTGCGGCTGCTGATATTGCAGGAGACTACAAATTCATTAACCATGGCCAGGATATTTCTGCAGAAATCAAAAAATCTGTGCTGATTAGCTTGAACAGTGACGGAACAATCAGCGGTGAAGCAGCTGGAACGTGGAAGGAAAAAGGTTCTAACAAAGCAGAGCTTACCATTGACGGCAAGTTGTATACTGGCGTGTTTATAAGCCAGTGGGACCCAACAACGAAAACGAATGTGCTGACATTTACAGCCATATCAAGTGAAGGTGTATCTGTCTGGGGAAGCAAAGCAGAAAGCAAAACAGATAATGAAATTGTCGAGGCAGTCAAGAGTGGCCTTGAATTAGGCGATACAACGGCAGTTATCAGCAACTTGAAACTTATAACAGAAGGATTACGCGGTGCACTTATTAGCTGGAGCTCCTCGAATCTCGATGTTGTTACAAATGACGGCAAGGTAACAAGACCGACTAATGGAGCGGCGGCAACGGTGACATTAACAGCAACAATAACAAAGGGGGAAGCTAACGCTGAGAAAACCTTTGAAATCACCGTTTTGCCAGAGGAAAAAGGCAAGCTTGCAGCTCATTATGCCTTTGAAGGCAATTTAACGGACAGCACTGGCACACAGGCAGATGGACAGCCGACAGGAAATCTCGTTTCTAATACTGGTGGAGCAATTACCTATACAGACGGGAAAACCGGCCAAGGGGCGATTTTTGACGGAGCATCAGGAGTGCTTTTACCGAAGGGGCTTATCTCCAGTAATAAATACAGCGTTTCTTTCTGGTTGAACCCAGAACAGCTGACTAATTATACGACGGCATTTTTCGGCGCAAAATCAGATGTAAACTGGATCAGCTTTGTTCCGAAAGGTCATGATGGTGTCGGCAATAACAGCATGCTTTGGTCGAACAATGACGGCTGGTATGATGCAGATGCTGGCACACAAATACCAGTTAATGAATGGTCCCATCTTGCTTTTACCGTTGATAATGGAGCGCTTAATATCTATATCAATGGGGAAAAGGCATTCAGTGGCACTGATTTCTTTAATGTCTTCACAGATAAAAATTCCTTGTTTGCACTCGGAGTAAACTATTGGGATACTCCATTTAAAGGGCTTATGGATGAAGTGCTTGTTTATGACTCTGTCGCATTGAGTGAGGATACAATCAAGGATTATTACAACACTGGGACAGTTCCAGTAGTGTCTGAGCCAGCAACACCAACGCCAGATGAGGACACAGATAAACCTGAGGAAAATGACACAACAGGTCCAGAGGAGGAAGCAGGAACAGATAAGCCGGACGACAACGGCAGCGAGGAAGATGGCAGTAAGGAAACAGCTGAAGATGAAGAATTGGGCAATGTTACAGATGATAGTAATAAAGATAGCGTTAAAGGCCAAGGGCATGGACTGCCTAATACAGCCACAAACTCCTTCAATTATTTGATGGCAGGTATTGCCATGATTGTTATCGGTGCATGTGCGTTTCTTTTTAAAAAGAAAAGAGCTAGAATAGAATAAGAAGAAAATCCCTCAAAGATTAAGATTTGAGGGATTTTTATTTGCAAGATAGCTGGATTATCCAATAAAGAAGTATTAGTATAAAGGTTGCAGTTTACACTGATTATAATAAATAAAAAAATAGAAACCTACTTATAGGAGCAATAGAATGAATGATAAAAAGCAAGTAAGCACGGCAAAGTTACAGCAAGGACAAACCTTCCCGCTCACAATTAAAAGACTCGGAATCAATGGAGAGGGTGTCGGCTATTTCAAACGGCAGGTCGTCTTCGTTCAAGGAGCACTACCAGGCGAAGAAGTAGTCGTGGAAGCAACAAAGATCATGCCGAAGTTTTCAGAGGCAAAAGTAAAGAAAATCCGAAAGGCATCACCATTTCGCGTCAAAGCACCATGCCCGATCTACGAGCAATGCGGCGGCTGCCAGCTTCAGCATTTAGCATATGACCAGCAGCTTAGAGAAAAGCGCGATATTGTAATCCAGTCACTAGAAAGACACACAAAACTGAAAATAGAAAACTTAGATATCCGTCCGACAATCGGTATGGAAGAGCCTTGGAATTACCGCAATAAGAGCCAATTCCAAATCGGCCAGCAGAAAAACGGCAAAGTAATCGCAGGCTTGTATGGGATTGACTCCCATCGCCTTGTCCCAATCCAAAACTGCATGGTTCAGCATCCGCTGACAAACAAGGTGTCAGAAGAGGTTCGCAACATTTTAGAAGAGCTGAATGTACCAATTTACGATGAACGCACACAAAAAGGTATCGTCCGTACAATCGTGACAAGAGCAGGCTTCCAATCAGGAGAAGTACAGGTCGTGTTAATTACAACTCAAAAAGAAGTGCCGCGCAAAAAACAAATCATGGCAGAAATTCTAAAACGTCTGCCTGAAGTGAAGTCACTAGTGCAAAATATTAACGGCAACAAGACATCCCTAATATTCGGTGAAAAGACTATTCATCTAAGAGGCGAAGAGGTCATTCAAGAAACATTAGGCGACTTAAACTTTGAGCTGTCAGCACGTGCCTTCTTCCAGCTAAACCCGACACAAACAGTCAAGCTGTACGACGAAGTCAAAAAAGCTGCCAGCCTGACAGGCAAAGAAAAAATCGCTGACGCCTACTGCGGTGTTGGAACAATCGGATTATGGCTAGCTGACGGTGCAAGCGAAGTCCGCGGCATGGACACCATCGATGCAGCCATCATCGACGCCCAAAAAAATGCTGATAGACACGGCATCAAAAATGCCACATACGTAACAGGAACAGCCGAGCACTGGCTCCCAAAATGGGTCGAAGAAGGCTGGCGCCCAGACGTAGTAGTAGTCGACCCGCCAAGAACAGGCTGCGACCAAAAGCTGCTTAACGCCATCAAAAAGGTAAAACCGAAGAAGTTCATTTACGTATCCTGCAATCCGTCGACATTAGCGAAGGATATTGATTATTTGAGCAAGGATTATAAGGTAGAGTATTTGCAGCCTGTGGATATGTTCCCCCACACGGCGCATGTAGAGTGTGTAGTGGAGTTGGTTTTAAAATAATCATTAGAACCCGGATTTCTTAAAAAATCCGGGTTCTTCGTATTAAATAAATCAGATTTAGAAGGACAGAGGCACTTTTCATCGAACTGTAATTGTAGATAAAAATAAAAAGTAAGCCAAAATGAGAAGTTGGGGAGTGGAGCAAGGTGAGTGACAATGTATTCTTTAGAATTGTTCGGTTGTCGCTTATTATTTTAATAATATTGGTTATTGTATATGGTTACTATCTTCACACAAAAGGGGCGTTACTGCCTTTTATGATGAAAACTGTTTTACCTAATCTGCTCAAGATAATTAAGAATTATGGAGTTGTGATAATCATTGTAATTTCTATTTTTTCTTTTGGTTTTTATTGTGGGAGAAGGCATGGGAGTAGATCAGGAAATTCAAGAACTAGATGAAGGTACAATATGCTCTATTTATTAATACCAGTAGAGTGACCAAAAAGATAAACCTTTCATGTAAAGGGAACAAAGAGGAGGCTGAGTAGCTTCCTCTTTTTAGTAGGAACAGAAAATAGGTTTAAACTATATTTTCTTTTGTAGTTTAATAGGGTAATATAACTATTGGTCTTTGTCTAAAACAATTGCTTAAAAATTTATACAAAAGGATTTTTTCTGTAGCTTTTTTATACTAGGGGGAGAACAACTTTTATTTAATAAATATGGAGGAAGGACTTTTCAGATTCCCATTTAGATAGCCTAAGCCTAACTCAAATCTTTACCAAGTCTTCTTTCAATCGTTTACGATGTCAGAGTTTGTGCCAGTCTTTAAAGCTCCTGTTGTAAAGCTATTTTATAAAATCATGCTTTTAAACCATTCTAAACATACCGAATTAATTAGATATACTATTAATTTGTTCTTCATGGCAAGTGGTTAAGCGGATTAAACTTTTCGACTATGTTAAAGTACATACATAAAAATCCTGTATCTAAATAAATCAGATTAATAATACAGACTTTTTCACTATTATGTGAAAAAGTCTGTATTAAATTACATTAGATTACCTCCTATACTGAAATCAAGAAATAGAAAGTGCTTTCAAAATGATGAGGAGGAATTACTAATGAGTGATACATGGTTAAATCTTGAAGGGAAAGTCGCGATTGTAACAGGTGGAGCCTCTGGCATTGGTTTAGAAATTACAAAGGGACTTTTAAACAATGGAGTTAAAGTTGTCGTTGCTGACTTAAATGGAGAGGAAGGAGCTAGAGAAGATGGTTCTTACTTTCTAAAATGTGATGTAACAAATAAAGAAAGTGTAAACAACACTGTTTCTAAAACAGTTGAACTTTTTGGCACTGTCGATATCTTGGTAAATAATGCGGGAGTAAATCTGCCAAGACTTTTAGTGGATGATAAGGGTGAAAGACCGGAGTATGAATTGAGTGAGCGTGATTTTGACTTTATGGTAGCAGTTAATCAAAAAGGTCCTTATCTCTTTGCACAGTCTGCTGCTAAAGAAATGTTAAAGGTAAACAAAGGTGTCATCATTAACGTTTCTTCTGAGGCAGGGCAAGAAGGCTCTGCAGGACAAAGCTGTTATTCTGCTACTAAAGGTGCTGTAATTTCCTTTACACGCGCATGGGCAAAAGAGCTTGGGAAGTTTAACATCCGTGTAGTTGGAATTGCGCCAGGTATTATTGAAACTACAGGATTAAGAACAGATGCGTATAACGAAGCTCTAGCGTATACTCGTGGGGTTACGGTAGATGGATTATCCACAGATTACAGTAAATCTATTCCTCTTGGCAGAGAAGGTAAGTTAACAGAAATTGGCGATTTGGTGACTTATTTAGCTTCCGATCGTTCCAGTTATATTACGGGTACAACATTAAATATTTCAGGAGGGAAATCTAGAGGTTAATAGTGAAGTCAGAATACCTTTGATGAGTGTCATAATACAAGGTTGACTGTCGTTCACTTTAAGTTCCCAAACCTGGTGTTTTTGGCATTCATTTAGCAAAGAGGTGGTAGAGTGTCTGACTTTACATTAGAGGATAAAGTAATTCAGATTATTGAAATATCGCAACAAAGGGAGTATAGCTCTTTAGAGTTTTTAGCAGATGCTTTAGGGGTTGGAACAAGATCGGTCAGAAATTATATCAAGAAAGTAAATGAACAATTAGAAGGTATTGCTTTCTTAGATAACAAAAGAGGCAAAGGTTTTTGGTTATCAATAAAAGATCAATCTAGCTTCAATCTCCTGATGGATCATATAAGTACTAAAAAGGACTCTATTGATTCCTCCAAACGCCGTATTGCTTATATCATTGAAAGGCTTTTGAATAGTGAGGAAATTAATACTTTAGATGAGTTGGCATACGCGATTAATATTGGGCGAACAACACTTGTAAATGAGTTGAAAAAAGCGTCTGTATCATTAGAAGCCTATAATCTGAAAATTTATGGTAAACCCAATACTGGAATGCGGCTGGATGGTGAAGAGCTGGATATACGCTTTTTTATCATTAATAATGTATTTGATATCATGTACAGGTCATACCCATTAGATCTTGATATTGCTGAAGAAATAGCAACTATTGCAGCCCACTATGATTTTGAAACTAGTACGCAAAAGCGATTAATGGAATTTGTAGTAGTAATGCTTGATCGGTTGCTTAAAAATCAGCCATTAAAAAGATTGAAAGAAAGTCATTTGAAGCTTAAAGCTACACATGATTATCAAATTGGTTTGGAGATTGCAAAAGTAATTGAAAGATGTCTTCCAATTACAATTCCAGAGGAAGAAGTTTTATTCATTACCATTCCTATAGCTGGAAGAAGAACTCCAACAAATAATCGTACAATGGAAAACATTGCTATACCAAGTGAAATTAAGAGATTACTAGAGATGATTGTAGAAAATATCGGATTTAAAAAGGATATTATCGAGGAAAATGAATCATTTTTTACCGACTTGCAATATCATTTGACATTTATGTTAAACAGATTAATGTATGGGTTGCGTATAGAGAATCCGATGTTAATGGATGTAAAGGAAAAGTATCCAGTGGCTTTTCAAATGGCAAAGATTGCAGGTGAAATCATTAAGAATGAATATGACATAGAAGTATCAGAAGATGAACTTGGTTATATTGCGTTCTATTTTGGAGTTTTCATTTCGCAGAGTGAAGTGAAGGTGAAAAGCATTAGAAAAGCAGCAGTCATCTGTGGAACGGGAAGAGGAACAGCTAAATTAGTTTCTAATCAGCTGCAGCGAATCCTTAATAAAGATACGGAATTGAGACTTTTCTCAGAAACAGAAATAACAGAAGATATGTTAAACGATTTTGATATCATTTTTTCTACAGTGAAGCTTTCCGTTGAAACAAGTAAACCACTCATAATAATAAATGAAATCTTTGATGAACAAGCTATTGCCAGGAAGATAGAAGAAGTAGCATATATGCAAGCATTTATGTTAAAAGCTGATTTTAACTCGCATACATCCATACTAAATCATTTAATAAGCAAAGAAAGCTTCTTTCTATTGAATAGTGAGGCCGGCTATCATGAAAGTTTATATATGATGGTAGACGAGTTGATTAAGATAGAACATTTGGATAATGAATTCATGAATCGTCTTAAGGAACGAGAGAAAAAAGGCTCTATGGTATTTGATCGCTTTATCGCAATACCACATACCTTTAATTATAAATCAGATCAAATAGAACTGGCGCTAGGAGTATTCCCTGATACAGTAATCTCTGATGGTAAAGAAATTAAACTTATTTTCTTATTAGGCATTCCAGAGAAACAATCTGAAATGACCGAGCATCAGCTAGTGAGTGTTTATGATGAAATAATCAGAATAGCAAATGATGAGAAGCTAATTAACGAGCTAGCAAGTGCGGCAAATTATGAGGAAGTATCTGAATGTTTAAAGAAGATTAGCAAGTTTAGTTAAACTAAGTTACAAAAATTTGTAAGCGTTTATTTTAACAGCTAGAGAATTTAATGAGGTGGGGTAAAAAATGTTCTTAGGATTTATTATAATGATCGGTATTGCGTGGTTATTGCAAAGTATTTTTGGTTTTCTACAAATCAAACATTTTAATAGGAAATATAGTGAATTAAGACGCTTAGGGCGTGTAGCCATCGGCAAAAAAACAGGTATGTTTAAAGCTGGTACTGTTGTTATGTTTGCCATTGATAAGCGTAATAACATCTTAAAGGCAGCTAAAATGCAAGGTGTTACTGTGTTTTCCCGAGTGCGAGAACTAAAAGGGTTTGAAGGGAAAAACCTTTTAAAAATTTCAGATGATGATTACAAAGGTATTAACAAGTTAACAAAGTATGCGATAGAAGATGCTTTAAAAAGCTACGATATTATTGCTAAAGGCGGAGAGTTAAGAGTAAAAAAAGGCTGGATTGATTATCTAATTCCTAAAAAGAGCTGATAGAAAAGGAGAGATTAATAGATGGATATCTTAATTAAAGGCGCAGAAAAATTCATGGACTTGTTCCGACATGGGGGCGAGACATTTATAGGTATGGTAACAGATATTGTTCCCTTATTAATTATGCTGCTTGTTGCAATGAACGCACTTGTCCGTTTGGTTGGGGAAGAGAGAGTAGAAAAGCTGGCGAGAAAGTCTGCAAAAAACCCGTTTACTCGCTATTTTGTATTACCGATTATCGGAACTTTTATTTTAGCTAATCCGATGACATTATCACTTGGAAAGTTCCTTCCTGAGAAATATAAACCAAGCTATTATGCAGCTGCATCGTATTCATGCCACACTCATAACGGGCTATTCCCACATGTTAATCCAGGAGAGTTGTTTGTTTTCTTAGGTGTTGCGGCTGGTATTACTACTTTAGGATTTGATACTGCTGAATTAGCTCTTCGTTATTTCCTAGTTGGTATTGTAACGAACTTCTTGCGCGGGTGGATCACAGATTATATGACAGCATATGTAGCTAAACAACAAAACGTAAAATTAAAAGATACTGTTAAACTATAAATAAGTGATGGTGAGCGAAAATGACAACATATCAAGCTATTAAAATAACAAAAGGTTCAGGCGGATTCGGCGGTCCATTAATAATTACTCCAACAGAAGAAAAAAATAAGGTTGTTTATATTACAGGTGGAGAGAAACCTGATATTGCAGACAAAATTGCTGAATTAACTGGCTGTGAATTAGTGAATGGGTTTAAAACAAGTGTTCCAGAAACAGAAATGGCATGTGTCATTATTGATTGTGGTGGTACATTACGCTGTGGTCTATATCCACAAAAGCGGATTCCAACAATTAATATAATGCCTACAGGACAAAGCGGTCCATTGGCGAAACACATTACGGAAGATATTTATGTATCAGGTGTGAAAATAAATAATATCCAGCTTGCAGATGGGGCAGTAATGCAAGTTGAGCAACCTGCTGAGAAAAAGCCAGAAAAAGAATACAAATATGATTCTAGTAAGAAAATCAGTGAACAACAGAAGCCAAAGGGTTTAATGGCAAGAGTCGGCATGGGAATGGGAAATATCACTAGTGTTTTCTACCAAGCAGGCAGAGATGCTATTGATACAGTAATTAAAACAATCCTTCCATTTATGGCTTTTGTTGCGATGCTAATCGGGATTATCTTAGAAACAGGTATTGGTGATCTTTTTGCAAATATTTTATCACCGTTTATTGGTAGCGTTTGGGGATTAATGGCGATAGCACTTGTTTGTTCATTCCCACTTTTATCACCATTTTTAGGTCCTGGTGCTGTTATTGCTCAAGTAGTAGGAACACTGATTGGCGTGGAAATTGGAAAAGGCAATATTCCGCCACATTTAGCACTACCAGCGTTATTTGCAATCAACTCCCAAGCTGCGGCAGATTTTGTTCCTGTTGGTTTAGGATTAGCCGAGGCAGAACCTGAAACAGTCGAAGTAGGGGTGCCAGCTGTTCTGTATGGCAGATTTTTGACCGGTGCACCAACCGTATTTATTGCTTGGCTAGCAAGCTTTGGCTTATACGAATAACTATTTAATAAAATATAAATAATTATGAAAACTCACAAATAGACATAGAAAAGGAGTAAGGATATGCAAAAGAAATATGAGACAGTAGTTAATAAAATAGGTGAGTCTGTATCCGCGTTTCTAGGAGATAAAATGTTGATTTTGTTTGGTGAAAATGCTCCAGCAGAACTTGCTGATTATTGCTTATCTATTACAGTTAATGATATTAACAATGAAATAAAAGCAGGTGACACCCTTCAATTAGGAGAAAGAAAATACACAATTACTTCAGTTGGTGATGCTGTTGAAAAAAATCTTACATCTCTTGGGCATATTACCCTCAAGTTTGATGGATCTGAACAACCAGAGCTACCAGGAACATTATATTTAGAAGATAGTGAAATAGCTGATGTGAAGCAAGGGGATATAATCCGAATATACTAATCATGTCTCGCCTATAAAGTTAATAGCTTAGCTTTTCCAGATGAACTAAAAGATGATTGTCGGTAGTTAAGCTATTTTATTTTTTCCTAAGGAGTGAAAATATGAAACTATTCATTGATTCTGCAAACGTCAACAAAATTCAATTGCTTAGTGACTATTATTCAATAGACGGAGTGACCACTAATCCAAGTATTATCGTTAAAGAAGGAAAACCCTATTTACCTTTACTAAAGGATATACAAAGCAGTATAGGCACGGAAAAGGTGCTTTTTGTGCAAGCAATTGCTGACATGGCAGAAAACATAGTGGAAGAAGCGAAGTATATACAGGATTCATTACAAGGGAATATAGTAATCAAGATTCCTGTTACAAGCGAAGGTTTAAAAGCAATTAAATTATTGAGCAGAATGGGAATTCGGACATTAGCTACAACTGTTTATACACCTATGAATGCATACTTGGCGGCAAAAGCAGGTGCAAGCTATGTAGCGCCATACGTGAATCGAATTGACAATTTGTCAGGAAATGGTATCCAAGTAGTTAAAGATATAGTAGAAATATTTGCGAAGTCTAATTTTAATTGTGAAGTATTAGCGGCAAGCTTTAAAAACACCCAACAAGTACTAGAGGTTTGCCTAGCGGGGGCACAAGGAGTTACAGCTTCTCCAGACATTATTGAAGCATTTCTTAAAGTGCCATCTATTAAAGAGAATGTAGAAACATTTAGTAAAGAGTGGTATGGATTATACGGAAGTAACAGCCTTTTGGACTAAGTTAAAGCTGCATTAAAGTAGAAAGAAGGTTAGCAGATGATAAAAGCAATTGTTTTTGATTTTGACGGGTTAACAGTTGATACAGAATACGCTTTATATGAAAGTTTTTGTGATATTTTAGAAATGAACCCAGGTAATCTGCCTATAAATGAATATGCTGTCCATATTGGTACGGACTCTAGCAGCCTTTATAATTTCATCTTAAGCCAATCGAACGGACTTTTAACGAGAGACGAAATCATCGAAAAATCAGCTGTTATGCATAAGGCTAAATTGAATAAGCCCATTGCACGGGATGGGATAGAGGACTACTTGAAAGCTGCTAAAGCACAAGGATTAAAGATTGGCTTGGCATCAAGCTCCTATAGAGAATGGGTAGAACATTTTTTAATTAAACTGAATATTTTACATTACTTCGATGTCATTCAAACAAGAGATAATGTCAAAAAAGTTAAGCCAGATCCAGAGCTTTACGAAAATGTAGTGGAGCTTTTAGGAGTTAATCCGCGTGAAGCAATAGCTTTTGAAGATTCAGCTAATGGCTCTAAAGCGGCACTTGCAGCGGGATTGAATTGTGTGATAGTTCCTAATAAAATTACAGAGCATCTTCCATTTGAGAATTATCATCTGAAATTAGCGAGTATGGCAGATAAATCACTTGAAGAAGTGATAGACAGTATTGAGAAATCTGTTAAGTTGCTTGAGAAGTGAAAATTTATCTAAAAAGACACAACACTTGCGGTGTTGTGTCTGATTTTTTCCTAAAATTTGAATGGGCGTATATTGGTCAGTCCTTCCAAAAGAAGAACTGACTTTTTTAATTAAATCACAAAGCACCCATACCGCCATCAACACGGTACTGTACTCCTGTAATAAATGAACTTTCATCAGATCCAAGGAATAGAACCAGATTAGAAATGTCTTCTGATTCTCCGTATCTTCCTAATGGAATTGATTTTTCCATGTCTGCTTTTGCTGCTTCAGCTTGTCCTGGTGCAAAGCCTTCTTCTAAGGAACGCATCATTCTTGTGTTGACTGGTGATGGGTGAATGGAATTGACGCGCACTTTGTATGGAGCAACTTCGACTGCGGTTGCTTTTGTTAGGCCGACGACTGCGTGTTTTGATGCGATATATGGTGTTACATTCGGGCTGCCGCTAAGTCCGGCAACAGAAGAGGTATTAATGACACTGCCATATCCCTGTTCTTTCATAACAGCTAGTACGTGTTTTAGTCCTAGGAATACGCCGCGTACATTGACGGCAAGTACCTTGTCTAGATCTTCTACTTTTTGTTCTGTTATTGGAGCGACTTTTCCTTCAATTCCTGCATTGTTGAAGAAAACATCGATTTTTCCGAACTTCTCGACGGTTTTGTCCACATAATTTTTTACATCTTCTTCTTGGGATACGTCAGCTTGAATGGTGATAACCTCGCCTAATTTGTCTAATTCGGCTTTTGTCTGATCAAGTGAGTCTTGAAATAAATCTACTAAAACAACCTTTGCGCCTTCTTCTAAAAAGCGTTTTGCAGATTCTTTTCCAATACCTCCTGCTCCTCCTGTAATAATGGCTACTTTGTTATCTAATCTCTTCAATTTTAAAACCTCCTCATTAATTTGTTAACGCTTTCAATTAGGTATAATTTAATTTATGGCAATTTTGTGAATTTTGGCCTTCGTTATTATTATAAGTCACTTTGATGATGAATTTCTAATAAAACGCTTGATATCAACAGATGTACAGCTTTTTTTAGAGAGATTGGGTTTGGCTATTTAGTCTACATCAGAGCAAGATATTAGTTGTCATAAAATCGTCGAATTTCCAAGACTTGTTTGCTCGGTAAAGAAGATATAATGAATGTATAAAAGAGGTATTTTTACCACTTCTTTTACTAAACTTATGGCTATAAGCATACGTACAGATAAAGTTATTGCCGTAAGAATCTTATTGATTGGTCATGTGAAACAATTCACATGAAACGCTTTTCTAGCCCAACCTTGGAGGGGGAAGACAATGAAGAAATTAGTTCTAATTGGAAACGGGATGGCAGGAGTTCGAACAATTGAAGAAATATTGAAACGAAATGCGGATACTTTTGAAATAACGATTATTGGGGATGAACCATACCCAAACTATAATCGCATTATGTTATCCAATGTTTTACAGGGGAAAACGACTATAAATGATATTAATATAAACGATTATGAATGGTATAAGGACAATCATATTAATCTATTAACTGGGGAAAAGGTTGTTCGCATTAATAAGGACAAGAAGGAAGTAATCACAGATAAACAGCAAATCCTTGCATATGATGAGCTGATTATTGCGACAGGATCGAGTGCCTTTATTCTGCCCGTACCTGGAAGTGATTTAGACGGTGTTATTGGTTTTCGAACAATTGCGGATACAGAGATGATGATGGAAGCAGCTCAAAACTATAAAAAGGCTGTTGTCATCGGCGGCGGGTTGTTAGGACTTGAAGCTGCAAGAGGGTTAATTGACCGTGGCATGGACGTGCATGTTGTTCATTTATTGCCATCATTAATGGAGATGCAGCTCGATGCTGCAGCAGCAGAGCTTCTTAAGAAGGATTTAGAAGCACAGGGCATGAAATTTTTAATGGAAAAGCAGACTGCTGAGATTTATGGGGAGAAACGTGTTCAAGGCTTAAAGTTCACAGACGGTACATCTGTAGAATGTGACCTTGTTGTGATGGCTGTCGGAATTCGTCCGAATGTTGCGATTGCGAGAGATGCTTGCTTGGAAGTGAATCGAGGTATTGTGGTGAATGATTATATGCTCACATCAGATCCATCTATTTACGCAGTCGGAGAATGTGCAGAGCATAATGGTGTTGCTTACGGTTTGGTTGCTCCGCTTTATGAGCAGGGAATTGCTCTTGCTGATCATATTACAAGAGGTAAGGGCAAGGGCTATCAAGGAAGTGTGCTTTCAACTCAGCTGAAGGTTGCAGGCTGTGATCTGTTCTCGGGCGGGAAAATTCATGAGGATGAAAATACACAGGCAATAATAGTCCATGACCAGTTTTCAAAATTATACAAAAAAATCCTGGTGACAGATAACAAAATTGTTGGGGTTGTCCTTTACGGCGATGCCACTGACGGAAACCGTTTGTTTAATATGCTGAAAAAACAAGCTGATATAAGTGAGTATACAAGTTCGTCTGTCTTGAGCAAGGCGGGTCAGGACGGAGAAGAGGATTTAGTTGCAAGCATGAGTGCAGAAGATACGGTGTGCGGCTGTAATGGTGTTACAAAGGGGACGATTGTCCACTCTATCCTTGAGCAAGGACTGACAACCTTTGAAGAAGTGAAGGGCTGTACAAAAGCCGGCGGGTCTTGCGGTAAATGTAAACCAATGGTCGAAAGCATCCTTGCACACACACTTGGTGACAGCTTTGATGCTTCACTGCAAAAAACAGGCATGTGCAGCTGTACATCACTTACTCGTGACGAGGTTGTCGCACAAATAAAAGAAAAGCAAATGAGATCACCGAAGGAAGTTCGTATCGTCCTTGATTTTGCAAGTGCTGAAGGCTGCTCAAAATGTCGTCCGGCCTTGAACTATTATATGCGCATGCTGTTCCCAGAAGAGTATGAAGATGACAAAGCATCAAGATTTGTAAATGAGAAGATGGAAGGGAATATCCAAAATGACGGGACATTTTCGGTTGTTCCTCGTATGTATGGTGGAACAACAACTGCAGAAGATTTAATTAAATTGGGAGAAGCAGCGAAGAAGTACAATGTTCCATTAGTAAAAATCACAGGTGCCAGCCGGATTGGCTTATATGGTGTTAAGAAAGAGGATGTGCCGCATGTTTGGGAGGATTTAGGAATGCGGTCTGGTTATGCCTATTCTAAATCACTGCGCAACGTAAAATCATGTGTCGGTTCAGCATTTTGCCGATTTGGTACACAGGATTCTCTTGGACTTGGCATTAAATTAGAGCAAGCAATTGAGATGGTGGATACGCCGCATAAAATGAAAATGGGTGTTACAGGCTGTCCGCGGAACTGTGCAGAAGTGCTAACAAAGGACTTTGGCGTTGTTTGTGTAGAAAATGGCTATCAACTGTATTTTGGCGGAAATGGCGGTACGGAAGTTCGTGAATGTGACAGCTTAATAACTGTAACAACGGAAGAAGAAGTCATAACAATGGCAAAAGCATATGTGCAATATTACCGTGAAAATGCAACTTATGGGGAAAGAACAGCTCCTTGGGTCGAACGCACAGGCGCGGCGGTTGTTAAAGAAACACTATTGAATGAAGAAAATGTTAGTAAGCTTGTAGCTAGCTTTGATAAAGCAAGAGCAACATACGAAGAAGCATGGTCTTCTGTACTGAGCGACCAAAAGAAACGAGATATGTTTGAAGTGATTAAAGGATAATCTTCTCGATTATACTGGAGGGGGAAAAAGGATGACTGCAACAAAAGAATGGACGAAAATCATGAAGAAATCTGAACTGCCGCAACAAATCGGCAAAGAAGTTCAAATAAAAGGAAAATCAATCGCTTTATTTCATCTTTCCAATGGAGAGGTCAGAGCGATAGAGAACCGCAGCCCGTATAAAAATGGTCCATTGGCAGAAGGGATTGTCTCTGGAGAGTATGTCTTCTGCCCGCTTTATGACTGGAAGATTTCTCTTGTTACTGGACTTGTCCAAAAACCAGACAATGGCTGTGTAGAAGTATACAAGATAGAAGTAAAAGACGACGATATTTATGTGATGGTGTAAATGATGGATACAAACAAGGGGTATGTAGCATTTGTTGGAGCTGGACCTGGAGATATTGGATTAATGACGGATAAAGGGATGGAGTGCTTAAGAAAAGCGGATGTTGTATTATACGACCGTCTCGCTAATCCGCGATTACTGCGCTATACCAAAAATGAGTGTGCTTTTATATATTGTGGAAAGCTGCCTAATAACCATATTATGCGACAAGAGAAAATTAATCAGACCTTAATTACCGAGTCATTAAAGGGCAAATATGTAGTTAGGTTAAAAGGCGGTGATCCGTCTGTTTTTGGAAGAGTTGGCGAAGAAGCAGAAGCGATAGCAGCATATAATATACCGTTTGAAATAGTTCCTGGAATCACATCAAGCATTGCCGCAAGCAGCTATGCAGGTATTCCAGTCACCCATCGCGATTATAGTACTAGTTTCACTATTAGAACTGGTCATAAATGTAAAAAAAATGAAGAACTAGCTTGTGAGCCTAAGCAGGAAGCAACAGGAGAAACACTTGCTTATTATATGGGCGTTCAAGGCTTGCCGACAATCTGCAAGCAGTTAAAAGCACAAGGGTATTCTCATGACACAATGGCAGCTGTTATTGAATGGGGAACATTAGGAAAACAGCGGGTGGTAGAGGGGACATTAAGTACAATCGTAGAGAAAATAACAGCAGCAGAAATTAAGAATCCTGCTTTAACGATAGTTGGAGACGTGGTCAAGTTACGGTCCTCTATTGCGTGGTTTGAGAAAAAGCCGTTTTATCAAAGAAAACTGCTTGTTGCCAAAAGCTCATCTGCGGAAAGTTCTCTGGAAAAATTTTTCACAAGTAATGGTGCTGAGGCATATGCATTTCCTGCTTTAATGACAATTCCTCATTCTTATACGAATGAGGAATTACAGCTGATAATGAATACAGACAGAGTAATTTTTGCATCGTCAGCAGGAGTAGATATTGTATTTTCCCAGCTTTTTAAGGCGGGATATGATATTCGGGATTTTCCTAGACGGTTAGAATATCTGTCTGATAAAACCCGTCAGGAGCTTGAAAAAAGAGGGCTGCGAGGTGCAAGGGCAGGATTTGACAAAAGCAGTGCAGTCTTAATTGGCGATAGAAGGCTATTAACAGAAAGCACATTCTCAGATAATCTGCATGTTTTTCCAAGTCATACTACCGAAATAGATACCCGCTATCATGAGATAAATGAGCGATTATTAACAGAGGATAATTGGGAAACAGTTGTTTTTCCAAATAAGCAGTCAATCGATGTCTTTTTACAAGAATGGACTAAGTACAGCGATAGAGATCCAAAAGAAATGTCATTTGCTGCGATGGGTCCATCTGTAAAAAAATATGCTTTGCAAATGGGATTTAGACGAATAGATGAACAGGTACAGCAGGAACTAGATAAAAAAGAATGGATGCGTGATCACGAATGGATGCAGTTGTATACATTGGACATGGCAGCCTTATAGCTGAAGGGAATAACCAGTTTATAAATTTTATCGAAGAAGTGAAAAAGGAAGTAAACATACCAGTTCAAGAAATTGCATTTTTGGAGCTTGCTTCACCGACAATCTATGAAACAATCAAAAAAGTAATAAAAGCAGGTGCAAAGCGAATTTTAGTTGTCCCTAATTTATTATTTGCTGCAGCACATTTTAAAAGAGATATTCCAGAAGAGTTGGCCCTTATAAAAGCGGAATTTCCAGACGTAAGCTTTTATATTTCCAAGCCATTTGATCTTCACCCAAAGATGATAGATTTAGTAATTAAGCGCATAGCGGAAAAACGAACTGACAATGAAGGGACTATCTTAATTGTCGGCAGAGGCAGCAGTGACCCTGAACCAATATTAAAGCTGATGGAAATAAGCAATCATGTTTATCAAAGACTAGATTCACCAGTATATACAGCCTTTTTAACTGCGGGGAAGCCGGCATTCGCTAATGAGCTTTATAAACTCCAGCAAGAATACAGCAAAATATATATAATGCCATATTTATTATTTACAGGTACGCTGTTAAAAAGGATGGAAAGTGCAGTTGCGAACAGTCGGGATGAGGTCATTCTTTGTCAGCCTTTACAATACGATTCATTGCTGAAGGAAGTATTGTTAGAAAGAATGAGAGAGCAATTAATGGCCGAACGAACTAATTAAAGCAATAAAAGGAGTGATTAAAATGAAGGATGTTATTACAACTTTTAGTAACACTGCATTAACGAAGATTAATGCGCTTAATACGAACAAAAGTAAGTATTTAGTTGGTGCAATGCTTGCTGGCTTTTTTGTTGGCTTAGGGATTATTCTTATTTTTACAATCGGCGGAATGCTCACACCTGCCGATTTTGCCGGTACAAAAATTATTATGGGTATCTCCTTTGGAATTGCGTTGAGCTTAGTAATTATGGCGGGAGCAGACCTTTTCACTGGCAATAATATGGTGATGACGATAGGCATGCTCGAAAACAAAGTAACGTGGAAGGATACTGGGAAGGTTTGGGGATTTAGCTATTTAGGCAACTTTATAGGCTCTATCCTTGTGGCATTATTATTCAGTTATTCTGGTTTAGCTGTTGGCGGAGTAGCCGATTTTATTACACATGGAGCAGAAGCGAAGATGAGTGCTCCTTTTATAGAGTTGCTTATTCGCGGTATTCTCTGTAACATCTTAGTTTGTTTAGCTGTATGGAGCTCCGTTAAGCTAAAGGATGAAACAGCCAAATTAATCATGATATTCTGGTGTCTCTTTGCATTTATCACTTCTGGATTTGAACACAGCGTCGCAAATATGACTCTAATGTCTATTGCTTTAATCATTCCACATCCTGAAACAGTGTCTATTGGTGGAATGTTTGCTAATTTACTGCCAGTGACAATTGGCAATATTATCGGCGGCGCAGTTTTTGTTGGTGCAGCATATTGGTATAATATTTCAGAAAAGACACAAGCAGTTGTTAAGTCTTTTAAGAGAGAAGCATAACGGACTATTTTGTGAATAATTTCACATTTTATGGTGATTACACTGACTATGGAAAAGAGACCAGTTGAAACTGGTCTCTTTTCCATAGTTACGTTAGTTTGCGCCTGCATCTAAAAGTATATCGCTTATCTTTTTATACCCTAGCTTCTTTGCGTGCTGCAGGGGAGTAACTCCGTTTGAGTCGGGGATGTTAACATCAGCACCGTGGGTTATTAATAATTGGAGTGTATCCTGTTGGTGTTTCCCGCCGTTCCCAAGCACTACAGCTTCTAATATAGCGGTCCAGCCAAGATCATTGACATGATTAACATCAATATCGGTTTGTTCGAGAAGCTCTTTGACAACATAAACATAACCGTGCTCAGAGGCTGGTATTAATGCTGTACCGCCAAATCTATTTAACAGCTTAGGGTCTGCTCCAGCGTTTATTGTGAGCTTCACGATTTCTAAATAACCCTCTGCCCCAGCGTACAGAAAGGGGTTGTTTTTCATATTGTCTTGAATATTAACGTCAGCCCCATTATTAATTAGCAGCTTTACTGTTTCAGGGTCATTATTGTAAGTGGCAAGCATTGCTGCAGTCCGGCCTTCTTGGTCTACGCTGTTAATATCAGCACCGTCTTCTATAAAGCTTGTAATTTCTGAGATATTACCAATCTCGACTGCTTGAAAAAACTGCTCTTTTTCTTGTGTAGTCATTGGTTCTTCAGCCTCCGTTTTAAGACTAGGCACTGGTTCTTCTGAATCATTCGCCTTTGTATGTTCAGGCTCTGATTGATTATTCTGTTGTGCAGGCGCTTTTTGACAACCAGCTAAAATGATGGCCATTAATAATATGCTTAATAGTTTCTTCAAATAGACTTAGCCTCCATTTCTTAAGAATATGCTATTAATGGGAGAGCGAACCAGATAATAATGTCCCTTTATAAAAAACAGCCTCTCTAGTTGCCCGTCTTGCTACTGCTTCAGCACTGCATGACGCCTTAACGAGATTCATATCAGCATCGTCTCCAACAGCTGGCCATACTTGTTTGCCTTGCTTATCCAATGGTGTTTTTCCACCAGTAATAAACTTAAGTGATTGTGATAAAGACCATTCATCAACATATCCATAAAGTTCTGCCAGACGGCCTGCCTTTTCTAAATTATCACCGTTGCCAAAAGGGGACCAATGGTCAGTTAGGCTGTCTGTACCAAGTGATACTTGAACACCTTTCTCCTTAAGTAGGGGAATAGGCATGATGATATTTCCGATTGGGACTGTTGAAGTAATGTCAATTCCAAGCTGAGCAAACCGTGCTGCCAATTCAGCAGCTTTTGAATCTGGAATACCAGCAAATCCAAATGCATGGCTAACCGTTACTTTGTTATGCAGATTCGCCTGTTCCGTTAAATCTGCCAATCTATTCATCGTAAACAATCCTAAATGGTCTCTATCATGTATATGGATATCAACCTCGGAATTAGTAGCAACAGCCATTTCAATTATCGTATTTAATGACTTTTCGATATTTCCATCGACTGTATGGGGATCAACTCCGCCGACATGTGTTGCACCGTGTTTTAAGGCTTCTCTGACAAGATTCTCAACCCCAGAATGAAGTAAGCCATGCTGCGGGAATGCGACAATTTCATGTGAAATCTTTCCCGAGAATGTTTGCAGTGCATCGAGTGTAGCTTCTAAATTTTTCAGTCCTACTACAGGGTCAATGTTAACGTGGGTGCGGACATGTGTGGAACCGAACCCAATCAGTAAATTTAAGATTTTCTCTGCTCTTTCTTTGGCAGTCGGCAATAATTGCGGCAGCAGTTCTTTTTCCTCTGCAAAGCGATCAAAGATGCTTTTCGCTGGTGTAACGGCTTTCCATGGTCCGCCATAATAGGTTTTATCAAGGTGAATATGCATATCCTTAAAGGTTGGCAGCAACAGCCATTTTTGTGCATCATATTTAATTACTTCATCACTAATTGCAGTTTCTTGAGGAATAATTTTGGCGAATTTCCCATTTTCAACGAGAAGATGGAAAATCGCTGTGTTTGTGCCTGTAATGGTTTCATTGTCGTACTGATATCCAGTTTCTAACCGGACATTTGTCAGCCAATAAGAAGAATATGTCATGCTATCATCCTTTCGTAAATTCACCTGATACTAGTTTTCCGCGATACATAACGGCAGGGCGGTTTGCTCTTCTCGCAATTGCTTCAGCAGAGCAGCTTGCTTCTGTAAAGACAATGCTCGCATCATCACCGACTTTTGGCCAAACCTGCTGTCCTTGTTTATTTAACGGTGTAATACCCCCAGTAATAAACCCAAGTGTTTCGGCAAGCTTTTGTTCTGTTGATCTGCCTGTAAGTTCAGCTAACCGGCTGGCCCGCTCTAAAATATCTCCATTTCCAAACGGTGACCATGAGTCGAAAATATTGTCACAAGCAACTGCAATCTGTACTCCTTTGTCATGAAGGAAGCTGACGGGCGGAATCGTTCTGCCAATCGGAACACTAGTGATAATTGAAATACCAAGCTCTGATAGCATCTGTGCGATTTCATCCGCTTCGCCACCATTCATGTCAGCCAATGCAAATGCGTGGCTGACTGCGACTCTTCCTTGCCAGCCAGCCTCTTCTGTCAGTTTTGCCAGCCTTCTTATCGTTGCTATTCCAAGCTTGCCTGGATCGTGCAGATGCAGGTCAATATCAGCGTTGCCTTCAGTGGCAATATCCATCATTTGCTGTAATGATTGCTCCATATTTCCGTCCACATTAGCAGGATCGACACCGCCTACTAAACTAGCGCCGTTACGAACAGCATTTCTTACTAAATCTGCGCAGTTATTCCGAAGCAACCCATGCTGGGGAAAAGCGACAATTTCAGAGGATAATTTTCCTTCATAGTCTGCAAGTGCTTCTTGAACTGCAAAGAAGTTATCGAGTCCAGCTTCTTGATAGATATCAACATGTGTGCGAATATGTGTGGAACCTGCTTGTAGCAGTACTTCAATCAGTGCTTTTGCTCGTTCCTTTGTTGTAGTGGAGAGAGAGGGAAGTACTCTTTTTTCGATTTCAAATCGCTCAAAAATGCTCGCTACAGGAGTTACTGCCCGCCATTTGTCTCCGAGAATTGTCTTGTCTAAATGAACATGTTTTTCTGTGAAGGATGGCAAGGCCAATAAGTTATGAACATCCTTTTTTGGTAACTGGTCATCGGGCAATGTTTCAGCAGAGATGATATTGCCGATTTTGCCATTTTCCACAAGCAGATGACAGTTTTCTGTTTCCGTTCCAATAACTGCGCCATTGTCGTAGCGGAATCCCTTTTCTAAGCAAACATTCGTTAGCCAGTAGGATGAAGACATGATGCTCACCACTTTCTATTTTAATAAGTATTAAGGCAAAATAAGTTAAACATAGCTGTTTACAGTAATCATAACGAACTAAAAATGCATATTCAAGCAGAAAAACTTAAAATAACTCATTATTTTGCAAGAATACTTAAAAAAACTTATAATATAAGGAATGAGGTGAAGGAATGTTACAGGATGAAAGACTTGAGGCAATTGTCCAATATTTACAAGTAAATGAGAGAGTTGATATAGACACAATCTGTGAGTTGAATCATGTATCAAAAGATACAGCGAGAAGAGATTTAATTCTTCTGGAAGAAACAAAAAGAGTGATAAGAATACGAGGCGGAGCAAAACGAGCGCATTTACACAATGAGGTTTATAATTTTGATGAGCGTGCTGAAATGGCATTAGCAGCAAAAAATGAGATTGGCAAACTGGCAGCGTCCTTGATTCGTGAAGGAGATCATCTTATTTTAGATGCATCAACAACAGTTTTGGCCTTAACAAAATATTTATCTAGCCAGAACCATCATATTGTAACCAATTCGATGGATGTTGCGAATGAATTATTAGGAAAAGAAAATATCCGCATTAATCTTTTAGGCGGGACGGTTTCTAAAAATCATCGCGCCATATATGGTTCTCGGGCAATTAAAGATATCCAAGATTATAAAGTAAACAAATGCTTTATTGGAACCTGCGGTATATCTGAAACGGGTCTATCTACGTCCATTGAGGAAGAAGGCCTGCTAAACCGTGAAATGGTAAGAAGTTCTGATACAGTTATTGTCCTTGTAGATTCTACGAAGTTTAATAAAACCTTTTTCCAAAAAGTATGCGGTTTAGAAGACATTGATATCGTTATTACGGAAAAGGAAGTGCCGGAAAATATACTTGAAATACTAGAAAAGCACAATATCCAAGTAATTTCTGTTATAAATGAGCTCGGAGTGTAAAAATATAAAACTTTATTAAAATTCCAGTTGTTTTCCATTTTAGTACATTATACGATGTGTTCAGACATCGATGTACTTTAATGGAAAGGAAAGAAAAGATGAAACCTAATATAGAGATAATGCCGTCTTGCACAGTCATCTATATGAGACAAATAGGCTCATATGGTCCTGAGAATCGACGATTAATGGAGAAATTCAAAGGTTGGCTTGATGCTAATAACCTGCTGGAGCAAAAATCTAGTATTTTCGGTATTGCCCAAGATAATCCCTTATTGACAGCACCGGAAGCTTGCCGATACGACGTTTGCTTAATTGTTCCTCAAGGTTTTATTACAGAAGATAAGGAAGTAAAGCTAAGGGGTATGAGCGGAGGGAAATACGCTGTCTTCAAAATAACCCACACAGCAGAAGCTGTTAAAAGGGCATGGGATGAAGTATTTCTAGCATTGGTTGCATTGGAGTTTAAGCTTGATAAAACGAGACCTGTGTTGGAGCGGTACAGCATGGAGCTTGTTGAGAGGCATTATTGTGAGCTATGTGTCCCGGTTAAGTAATGGTTATGGATGTATGAGTTTGTTCATCTGGATAATATAAGAACTCTGCCCCAATAAGATTTATTGGGGTTTTCTCTTTTACAGTGGAATTATTTTTCTGAAAATTGTCCATCCTATATAGGAAAACACGACAGTAAAACGGAATCTAATAATGGCAAACAATAATTCTATAAACCTTGGAGGTAAACATGGGAAGATTAGTACATTTCGAGATTCATGTTAGTGACATGGATCGGGCAAAGAAGTTTTATGGAGAGGTATTCGGCTGGACATTTCAGGATTGGACGGAATATGCCGGAATGCCTTACTTTGGAGCTGTAACAGGTAAAGAGGAAGAGTTGGGGATAAACGGGGCATTAATGCAAAGACAAGGCCCAGCTCCTGAGGCTACCCAAGCATTGAATGGATTTGCTTGTACGATGGGAGTAGAAAATTACGATCAAAGTGAAGCGAAAATATTGGAAAATGGCGGGACAGTCGCATTGCCGAAATATGCGCTGCCTGGAATGGCTTGGCAAGGTTATTATAAGGATCCAGAGGGCAATATTTTTGGGATTCACCAGCCAGATAAAAATGCGAAATAATTATCATAAGCATTACAACTCCATTAAGGTAGATAGAGGAAACTTTATTTGCTTTGTGGAGTTTTTTATTTGGAATAGCTGGAGTGTCATTTGTGGGTTTTTACTTTTCAGAAATGGTACATGTTGAATGGTGTTTAAATAGTAAAATTAACAAGAAATAACGAGTAGACTTAGCTAGGAAATTTATATCGGTAGAACGGAGCTGCAAATGAAGAAAACATAGGAGGAGTAATAAAAGGGTGGGAAATATAAAGATAGTAAGCAATGGGTTTTTCATTTGTGGTTTAGGTTATGTAGTTATTATTTTAGTAGTGTCGCTTATTTTACTGCTGCTGAATATACATGCTTCATACAAACTCCATTTCCTCTCGCTAGAGCTTGGTGAAATGTATAATAACTCGTCAGAGATGTCCAGTCTATTTACTTTCTCTGGAATTGTTTTCTTTGGTTTGCTTGGTGCCTTCGTATTTTTCCTTTTTTCAAAAATATCTTCTTCTTTATTAAAAAGTATTTAAAACAAAAAAGGCAACGAACGATGTCGTTGCCTCCTTCATAAACTTATCTGCTTCCAACCTCATCTGTTACCTTCAACACAATATTATCTCGCGTTGGACCAAGGCGGTCGAAGCTGCCATACTTTTCTCGAACTAGCAGCAGGACTGCTCCTCCAAGAATACTCGGAATCGCAAAGGCCATAAAGGCGCTTTTTGGTTCAAGGTTTGTGGCAAGCAACAAGCCGATAATAATTGGAGCAAGTATGGAACCAATTCGTCCAAATCCAACTGTAATGCCGACTCCTGTAGAGCGGATTTCTTTCGGATAAAACTCAGAGATATAAGGGTTTGCCAAGTTTTGTGTACCACCTGTGCAGGCTCCTCCTAATGCGATTAAAACATAAAGCAGCAATGCATTTGATGTTAGGCTTAGTGCGACGAAGCAAACTGCGCCAATCAGCAGCATGGAAACAAGAACATTTCGATGTCCGATTTTATCAACGAGATAGCCGCCAAGCAACGATCCGATAATTTGGCCGACACTCAATACAAGTGTGAACGAAAGGGCGGATGTTAAGCCATAGCCTGATTCTTGCATGATTTTTGGCAGCCATGTGTTCAAGCCAGAAACCATTAGAAGACTGCAGACAACGAAAATCCAGAAAGCGAAAGTACTGATAGCACGTCCGTTTGAGAATAGTTTTTTAAGTGGTGCGCCACTTTCAGCTTCTTTTCCTGTTGCAAATACATACTCATCTGTTTCTTTATAATTGCCACTTGGGTCTATTTGGTTCATGATATTCGCTATTTTATCCTTTTGCTTGCGCACTGTGTAATAGGAAATTGATTCAGGGAACTTCTTCAAAAAGATTGGCAATGTGAATAATGGCAGAATGCCAAGCCAATATAGAATTCTCCAGCCGAAATCCTCCAACAAGTACATGCCAAGCAGTGAAGCAAAGATTCCGCCGACAGAATAACCGCAATACATTGTCGCTACGATTAATGCTCTATTTTTCTTAGGTGAATAGTCGGTCATCATGGCGATAACATTCGGCATTAAACCGCCCATTCCGATTGATGCGATAAAACGCATAATTGTAAAGATAGTGACTGTCGGTGCCAGACCTGAGCCAAGTGTGAAAACACTGAACAGGAACATACAGATTGCTAATACCTTTTTGCGGCCGATAATGTCTGCGACAGGGCCGAGGATAAAGGAACCGAGCATCATCCCGACAAGTGTATAGCTCCCAACAGCTCCTGCTTCAACAGATGTTAGCTTAAAATCCTCCATCATTAACGGCAAGCCTACACCGTACATGGCAATATCAAAGCCGTCAAATGCAATTGCGTACACACACCATAAATAAACTAATAAATGAAACCGATTGAACTTGCTTGCCGCAATTACAGCAGACGGGTTAATGCTCCGCGCTTTAATCGTTGTTGATTTTGTTGTCATTATTTGTTCTCCTTGCTATGTTTGATTGTGTTTGTATAATAGCATGGCAATGCTGGTATAGAGTAACTGTTAATTTGGATAATTGGTTATAACGAAAAGCTATAGCAAATAGATAATTTACATACTTTGGATATAAAAGCGTTTTCTTTTTAGTTAAGATAAGACTGGTATTTATGGAATGGCTCCTTTCTGGTTATAAACCTGTTTTTCTAGTACTATATTTATATAGATAGTAAATGAAAAGAGTTGAGGTACTTTACTGTATGAATAAGCAGTTTACAATAAATCCTGATGCGTGCTTTTCTAAGCAAGAGCAGAAGGCGTCCCAATATTTCCAAGAGCTTTATGGACAGGTGACAGAAAAGACTTTTATCCCGATTCTCACAAAGGATTTTGCTGAGTGGAAGCATAACCATATTCAACCTCCTTCTATTTTCTCGCTTTTTTCCCGGCGAAAGGGTAAGGAGGTTCCGACGGGATATCAGCACTATATCCACTGGTTGAATCAAACAGGCAAACTTGATAATTATTTGGATCGCAGTGTTTCTTATCTTTATATGAGAGATTTAGGGAAATCATTAGATTCACCAGAAACACTTGCTGGGATTAGAAGCTCTGTTGAGAGCTTGAAAAAGCATTTGACTGGTAAGAATAAAGACAAAATCGGGATTTTCAGCATGGCAGGCTTGTATCGGTTTGCGGAGAAGGAAGGTATCGAACCGACGATGGTTTGGCTGATGGATAAGCTGAAGTCAGTTTCCGCTAATATTCCAGCAGGAATGGATGCAGCTAACGCCCAGCGCAAGCTTATCAAAATTATTGCTGGTGTTATCATGCATGTTTTGGATGATTTAGAGGACGGAACAGAGTCTGCTCTTCGCTCGCAAAAGCTAAGTGAAGCGATAAGGCTTGGCTATTCTTATGGATTGACATACCCGTTCATTGATGACCTCTTTGACGCCAAAATCCTGTCTTCAGAAGAAGAAAAACAGTACTCGCATTTAATTCGAACGGCACTTACAACGGGAAATGTTCCTGAATTAGGAGAGTGGCTTGGAGATAATGCTGAATTAATCTTCTATATTCATGCTGAGCTGCGAGAAGCATTTGAATATATAAAGGCAAACCAGCGGGAGGAAATGATTAAGCCGTTTTTAGAGCAGGCTTATGTGTTTTTTCATTCCCAAGAAGTTGATCGGCAAAAGAATCTCTCTAATAGAAAATACACAAATGAAGACTTGTTTATCCCGGTCATTTTAAAGTCATCCTCTTCCCGCTTAATCGTTCGATCTGTTATAAGTGCACAGCTTGAGGAAGGCTTTGAGAGCAGATCTTTTTTCTACGGAATATATAACCAGCTTGCAGATGATTTTGCTGATATGTTTGATGATTGGCAGGATGGAGCGGTAACTCCTTATACGTATTATATGAAGCATCATGGCACACGCCAGGATCTGATAAATCCTTATGAACTGTATTGGACAGTTATATCCCACTTAATTCATAATGTTTATAATTCAGACAGGAAGACGTGTGAGGTCATATTGGACCGCGCAATTAACGGTTTGAAGCGTTTTAAGAAGAAATGGGGAACAGAAAAGTATAACCAAACAATGGAGTTGTTTGCATCTGCTATGCCAGAGTTTAATCGTAACATTCAAAAAATGGTCAAAAGGGCGGATGATGTTGATTTCTTTGATAAGCTCCTTAGAGATCATATGGTTGGAGCCCTCCAAAATGACAAAGCAGAGCAGGAACAGTTTTTTGAACAAGTTAAAACAGTACGCAGCCAGATTAACAGTGCGATGACAATAGAACGTTTGGAAAATAGTCCGTTTGAAGAACCGCTCACTGATGGAGCGAACTACAGTTTGCATGGTGATGGCAAACGATTAAGACCAATTATGACATGGTTTATGGGTGTACATGGCTATGGGTTGGACGGCAAAGAAATCTTACCGCTGCTGCGTTCATTGGAATATATGCACACAGCCTCTTTGATTTTTGATGACCTGCCATCACAGGATAACGCCAATATACGCAGAGGCCGACAGACATTACATCAAGTTACTAACATTGCAGTTGCTGAATTGACTGGCCTTTTTCTGACGCAAAAGGCAGTAGAGGAGCAGACATCTCTTAGCACCTTTGACGCAAAAACTGTGCTGCGTTTAATTGAGTACTCCTCCAAAAGGACTGCAGATATGTGTAAAGGTCAGGCAATGGATCTGGACTCTAAGGGCAAAATCTTAACGCTTGAAGAGCTGAACAGGAAGAGCTTCTATAAGACGGGAATGGCATTTGAGGTTTGTTTAATGATGCCTGCCATTCTTGCAAAGGCAGATGAAGTGGAAAATGACATTTGGAAGAAGTTTTCCTATCATGCCGGGATTGCTTTTCAAATTAAGGATGATTTGCTTGATGTAGAAGGAGATACAAGTCAGCTTGGAAAGCAGGCTGGCATTGATGCAGATAACAACCAAACCACTTTTGTGTCAATCCTTGGAATAGACGGAGCGAAAATGGCGATGTGGGAGCATTATTGTCTCGCTGCTGAGACACTGGAGCAAGCACCACGCAACCCAGCCTTCTTAAAGCATTTGCTCGATTATTTTGTGAATAGGGATCGATAACATAAAGAAATGCTCTTCTTTAAGGAGGAGCATTTTTTTGTTTGAATTGATTGATAAGGTTTGTAACCTATTTGAACATGTGCAGAGCAAAAAAATGCACTCACCAGTAAGAACTTGATTGCAAGATGTCTCTAGTCGTTAGCTAGATTGAGCCAGCTTACGATTATTTTGTATATGTTCCAAAAAATATCCAAGAAAAATAGATAGAGTATGCCGTTATGCTGCTTAAAAGAAGCAAAAAAATATATAATAGAATGAGAATATCATTTTTCTTTAAGTACAATTAGGAGGTAATAATGTGGCAGAGATTAAATTCGAAATTACTGAACATATTATGGTTCTTTCCGAATCAGCAAAAGGATGGACAAAGGAACTGAACTTAATCAGCTGGAATGGCCGTGAACCTAAGTATGACATCCGTGACTGGGCTCCAAATCATGAAAAAATGGGTAAAGGAGTAACTCTTGATTTGGATGAGGTTGTGAAACTGAAAAAAGCTTTAAATGACACAAGTCTATAAAATAAAACTTTGAAAATGTACAGCCATCACTGTACATTTTTATTTTTTCACAAAATTGTTAAAAAACATCAAAACCTAAATACAATAACCGTTACAGCCGCCTTTTCTTCGGAAAACAGAAATTTCGGGAATGAAAATAATCTTCAGATGTGTTATTATTGAGAATATTAAAACTACTCATTGACTGTAATATGATGAGCTTAGGAGCGCGAACGGCATGCTAAGGTGGAAGCGAAATTTACTTGTGTTGTGGGTTGGTGTTTTTTTTACGGCAGCGAGCTTTTATATGGTCATTCCGTTTTTGCCGATTTTCCTGCTGGAAATCGATGTCCATGAGCATACAGAACTATGGGCAGGAATCCTATTCAGTTCTGCGTTTTTTGCTGGAGCGCTTTCCTCGCCGTTTTGGGGGAGAATTGCTGATAAATATGGCAGAAAGCCAATGATAGTGAGGGCAGGCTTTGCTTTGTTTATTATCTACACATTGGCTGCATTTGTTACTAATCCTTATGAGCTGCTTATTTTAAGAATTTTGCAAGGGCTGCTGTCAGGCTTTATTCCTGGTGCAATTGCTTTAGTTGGAACAAATACGCCGACAGAAAGAGTAGGGTATGCACTATCAATGATTGCCACAGCAAGTGCTACTGGGGGAATCGTTGGGCCTTTGCTTGGCGGAGTTATGGCTGAGCTGGTAGGCAACAGAATGGCATTTGCCAGTGCTGGTTTTATTGTTTTTCTGGCAACGTTTTTAATTATCTTCTTTGTAAAAGAGGAGAACTTTAAACCGAGCAAGGAAAAGGGGTCTGTTAAAAACGACATTAAAATTGCATGGTCAAACCGTCCGCTGATGCTCGTTATGGTACTGACAATTGTTACCTCTTGTTCCATTCTGTCGATTGAACCAATTCTGCCACTGTACATTGTTAATTTAGGTGGTACAACTGCCAATGCATCGTTACTTGCAGGGGTTGTTTTCTCCCTCCCTGGAATAGCAAGTGTGCTGTTTGCACCGTATTGGGGGAAGATGGCAGATAAGATCGGCTTTAACAGAATATTGTTTATCGGTCTGCTTGGCGGCGGGTTAGGGACTTTCTCGCAAATCATCTTCCAAAACATATGGGGCTTCTCCATTACGCGGTTTGTATTCGGAATTTTCTTCTGTGCTGTCTTCCCGGCATTGAACGGGCTTGTAGTTAAAGCGACGACAGAGGATTTTCGCGGCAGAGCGTTTGGCCTGAACCAAACTGCCAACCAGATTGGCGGAATGATTGGACCGATGCTTGGCGGATTCTTAGGCGGTATCTTCCCAGCATATAGTGTGTTTATTCTCACAGGCGTGCTGCTGCTTGCTGCATCAGCAATTGCTTATCAGAAGGATGACCGTTTAAAGCAGATGGTATTCAAAAAAGTTATGCACGGAAAGCAATAGCATGATAAGAGTGTTGGTACATAATAATAAAAATTGTTACGTACACTATGCTCTGGAGGTGTTATAAATGACAACAAAAAAGAATGGTAAGCAAGAAGGCGTAAAAGGAAATTTATCAAATGCCTATGACCATGAATTCGCGAATGAACCATTGTCAGAAGCAGAAAAGAAAAATAACAAGAAAACGAAAAAACGTCAATAACAAAACGGGCCTGCTGCTTGCAGGCCCGTTTTCTTTTTTTACCAGATTGCTTCAACCCATTCAGGGTGGTCAATAAACGGATTTCGGTTATGCTGGTAATCTGTGAAGATGACTTCATTTCTGTTTCGTTCAAAGTCATCGACAGGGTCAAGCTCATTCCAGCGTTTTAACGTTGATAGTTTTCCGTGTAATGGAGCAGAACCATTACTTACTTTTTCTGATACTTCTAAATCTAATTCGCCGCTGTCACCTTCATAGCGCACAGCCATATAAAAAATCATGCGGGCAATGTCACCTTTGACCTCGTCACGCGGCTCCCATGAGTCGCTGTCAGCGAAAGTGTCTGGTGCTTCCTTCTGGGCAGTTCCGCCATCATCGAAGTCCTTGTTTCCACGTGCTGAATTGACAGACACATCCGTTGGGCGCAAATGGTGCAAGTCAGTGCCTGCTCCGATTGATGTTCCAAAGTCGCCGTGAGATTTCGCCCAAACATGCTCCCTGTTCCATTGATCGACACCACCGCCGTTGGAGGTTTTGCTTTGCGATCTGCCTGTATATAGCAATATGACATTATTGCTGTTATTTGGGTCCTCGTCTGTATGGCGAAGTGCATCCCAAACAGCACTGTAGGAAAGTTTTGTATGATCATCGATTATTTCATGCAAAGCTGCTTTAAGGCTTGCGCCTGTTTTACCGCTGGCACTGTTATAATAGCCTTCATAGCTACCGGAAGGGGGGGCTGTATCTTCTTCAGGCTCATCTGGAACTGGCGTTGGACCTGCAGTGCTTGTCGACATTGCTGTTGCATTTTTCAGTCCAGGGTGAGAGAAGTAGGCTGCAGTGCTTCCCGTTACTGTAATTTTTGTACCAATCAAATTAGGATTTGATTTTAGTCCAAAGCTCGCTCGAAAGGATGAGGGAATTTGCACATATAGCATTGAGCCAGTGTTTTTTTCTGTTGGGTTGTCTGCGAGAGCGAGTGCATAATCGTCAGAAAAGCTGCTAGTTTGGACGGAGGAAGCGGAAGCTGGCTTTCCGACTATGTATCCTTCTACTGTCTGAGTTGATCCGTTCTGTATCCTAATTGCATCAGAAACGGACAAAGTAGCAGCTTTTGTTGAAGCTGCAGGGAAAAGCGAGACTGCTAAAGTAAAAATCACGAAAAGTAAAAAATAGATTTTTCCACTTTTTTTCATCATTTACCTCCCTGTTTCATATAGTATATTGCTCTTTTAACATAACATAGTTATTTAGAGGTAATTGTAGAAAAGTGTAAAGAATATGATATTTTGTGTTTATTCAGTTAATAATTTGAAAATTTGCAGTTTTCTTATATAATGAAGTTATTCGTTTCGAATATCGAAATATAAACAAAGGGGAGAAGCCTTACAATGAATAAGCTGCAAAGTAAAACACTGGCAAGGAAAGATGTCTCAGTTGAAGAAACATGGGATTTAACCGAATTGTTTCCTTGTGAGAAAGCATGGAAGAAGGAGCTTGGTGCAATCGAACTCGATTTAGAAAAGATTGTGGAATATAAGGGGAGCCTTGGAAGCAGTGCCATTAACCTCCTGCAATGTCTGCTTGAACGAGACTCGTTGGAGGAGCGGGTTGCCCGGGTGATGACGTATGCAAGCTTAAACCAGTCTGCTGATGGGACAGACCCTGCTAATCAAGCAAATGATGCGATTGCAGCCTCCGTGTATGCTGCAGTTCGTAGCAGTGTGTCCTTTATTGATTCAGAGATACTTGCAATGTCAGAGGAGAAAGTAGGCTTATTTTTAGAGCAAGAAAGTGGACTAAAGGATTACACGAAGATGCTCAGTGATTTATTCGCGGAAAAGGCACATATGCTTTCCCCAGAGACAGAGCAAGTCTTAGCAGCATATAGTGAGATCCATGAGTCTCCTTACATGATTTACCAGCGCAGCAAAACGTCAGATATGAGCTTTTCCTCTTTTACAACAGCAGATGGGACTCTTCATCCTTTAACATTTAATTTATACGCTAAGTATGAAGAGTCACCAAATACGGATATCAGGCGAAAGGCTTATGATGCCTTTATTGAAACATTAGATAGGTACAAAAATACATATGCAGGAACACTTGCGACAGAAGTGAAGAAGCAAGTTGTTGAAGCAAAATTACGAAAGTATAAGTCTGTAACAGAAATGCTCCTATTTGAGCAGCAGGTAACTAATGACATGTATCATAATCAGCTCGATACCATTTTAACTGAGCTTGCTCCTCATATGAGAAGGTATGCCAGGTTGAAAAAGAGCGTTCTTGGACTTGAACAACTTTGTTACAGTGATTTAAAAGCACCATTAGATGCTGATTATAATCCGGAAATTTCTTATGATGAAGCATCAGAGCTTGTGCTTGAAGCACTTAAGATAATGGGACCAGAATATGCAGAAATAATGAGACAGGGCTTGGAAAATCGCTGGGTCGACAGAGCTGACAATCTTGGTAAACGATCTGGAGCCTTTTGTTCAAGTCCATATGGGGCACATCCGTATATTATGATGACATGGAATAATTCCATGCGTAATGCCTTTACACTTGCTCATGAGCTCGGACATGCAGGTCATTTTGTTCTGGCAGGCAGGAATCAGTCGATTTCAAATACACGTCCATCAAGATATTTCATTGAAGCACCTTCTACGATGAATGAAATGCTTTTAAGTCAGCATATTTTGCAGAAATCGGATAATGACCAAATGCGCCGGTGGGTTATTTTGCAATCATTGGGAACGTATTATCATAACTTTGTTACACATATTTTAGAGGGTGAACTGCAACGTCGAGTTTATGCACTTGCAGAAAAAGGCACACCGATAACTGCAAAGCTGTTATGTGAACAAAATCTTGAGCTTCTTGCAGCATTCTGGGGGGACAGTGTGGAACTGGATGAAGGAGCCGGCCTTACTTGGATGCGGCAGCCGCATTATTATATGGGGCTTTATCCATATACGTATTCGGCAGGACTGACAGCCTCGACTGCTGCTGCCTTAATGATTCAAGAAGAAGGACAGCCTGCTGTTGACCGCTGGCTTTCGGCACTGAAGGCAGGCGGTACATTAAAACCGATTGATTTAATGAAGCTTGGAAATGTTGATATGTCTACATCTAAACCAATCAGCAAAGCAGTTGCTTATGTTGGCAGCTTAATAGACGAATTAGAAAAAAGCTTTACTTAATATTTAAAAACATCCTTGTAATTTCGCAAGGGTGTTTTTTATGAAAAATTTGATTGACACAATACTGCGAATCCTATACATTACATAAGTATGTTTTTTTATTATAGGAGGAATTTATGAGCAACAAGAACTATACCCAAGTAAAAATGGTGACGGCAGATCCATCTGCACTTGGACTATTCGGTCTAGCAATGGTTACATTGGTAGCATCTTCACAAAAGTTAGGTTTAACAGAAGGGTTATCTTTAATTTTGCCGTGGGCGTTCTTTTTGGGTGGATTAGCTCAATTGATCGCAGCTTTGCTTGATGCGAAGCATAATAATATCTTTGGAACTACTGCTTTTGCAGCATTTGGTTTATTCTGGTTTGGTGTAGGCTTTTCTTGGTTGATTCAACTTGGAGTGTTTGGCGAAGTACTTGCACAAAATGTTGATCCAAAACAACTTGGCTTTGCTTTCATCGGCTATTTAATCTTTAGTCTGTTTATGACAATTGGCGCATTAGAGACACATAAAGTGCTTTTCTTTATTTTCGTCTTTATTGATATCCTATTTATTGGACTTTCTTTAAGCTCTTTTGATGTCATGTACGAAGTAACACATACGATTGCAGGTATTGCAGAGCTTTGTATCGCCCTATTATCATTTTACGGATGCGGTGCAATTGTGCTTAACACACATTTTGGGAAAATCGTATTGCCGATTGGAAAGCCATTCGGAATCTTTAAATAAAAGTTTGCAGAGAGCCTATAAGCATAGGCTCTTTTTTTTGTGGTTAATTTAGCTGAAATATATTTGTACAGGTTGGTAAAACAAAAAAAATACTCCTTTTGTAATGGAAAATTCTATAAAATACGGTTAAAATAAGTAATTGGTGATATAGACATGTCGAATATGGAGGTATATATGATTAGTGAGCTTCAAAAAAACATTAAGGGTCTTTCGGAGGGTGAAGCAAAATCACTGCTGATGCAAACTGTTCTGTACTTGCAAATGATGAAGGATGCAGATCTCATTTCACAACAGGAAATCATGAAGGAGCTTTGCGATGAGCTCATGGATAAACTAACATCCTGTTAATTATCCAAAGTCCACTTAGAAATACATAAATCCAAAAACAATTCTCCCCACTTGATGAAGGAGGCTTTTTTGGCTTCCTTTTCCCCGTTAATCCTTTAAAAAGATAGTGAATATAACGAATTAATATTATTCATTTTAACTATTTTTTTACACATATTTCATAATGTTTGTACGTACTTATAGTTAAATTTCTTTTTTAATATAAAAAAATGACTGTAAGGTATAATTTATTCGTTTTAAAGATTACCAAGAGAACGAGATAGATTTATAGAAAAAGAACAAATTATATTAATATAATTTGTTGTGTCGGCTGATATTAAATGATGTCTATCTGAAGGGAACGATTGTGTTTTTTGTTTGTCGATTAATGTTTGGATTTCAGTAATAACAAGTTTTCACTATAATTATGATGTTTTCCACTTAAGAGAATATGAGGTCGGAATTATACGACTGTTAGGAGAAACTATTATCTTTATATATTATATTTAGTGGAATAGTCTTCTCGGTAAACAGATAAGAATGTAGGAGAATAGCGGAGATTTCGACGAGAAAACTAGACGATTCTACAAAAAATCTATTTTTCTGAAAAATTTGTCTTTACAAGAATTATAGAAGGTATTATATTATTTATCAAAACGGTTTCTATTTTCAGAATAATTTCTTTAGTTAAAAAGTTCCCTCAATTCAAAATTAATTATTAAATTACATCCTACCCATTTTTTTACTACCCAGAGTACATAGCACAAATTACAAGAATCCAAGGATTATAGCAGAGGTGAGTATATGACAAAACATGCGTTATTAGAGGTAGAAGGTTTAAAAACGTATTTTCAAGTGGATAAACACAGAGTGGCAAAAGCTGTGGATGGTGTTGACTTTTCCATAAATCCTGGTGAAACAGTAGCACTCGTTGGTGAATCAGGAAGCGGCAAAAGCATTACCTCTCTTTCTATAATGAAGCTTGTTGGTAAGCCAGGGAAAATCAAAGGAGGGCAAATCCGCTTTAACGGCAAAGATATTGTTCCTTATTCCGATAAGCAGATGGCAAAGCTTCGCGGAAGTGAAATTGCGATGGTTTTCCAAGAGCCGATGACTGCGTTAAATCCTGTATTTACAATTGGAAACCAGCTTATAGAAACAATTAGAAAGCATAAGAAAGTCTCAAAGGAAGAAGCTCGAAACAGAGCAATCGAGCTATTAAGAATAGTTGGTTTTCCAAGGGCAGAAGAGACAGTAAATGAATATCCTCATCAACTGTCAGGCGGGATGCGCCAGCGTGCGATGATTGCAATAGCTATTTCCTGTGAGCCAAAGCTGCTTATTGCAGATGAGCCGACTACAGCTCTCGATGTAACAATTCAAGCACAAATTTTGGATCTGTTGGACGAGATGAAGAAAAAATTCAACATGGCAGTGTTGTTAATAACACATGACTTAGGTGTTGTAGCTGAATATGCAGACAGGGTTATGGTTATGTATGGAGGACAGATTGTGGAGCAGGCAAAAGTAAATGCAATGTTCCTTGATCCCAAGCATCCTTATACTAATGGACTTCTAGAAAGCTTACCTAAATTAGAGGACGATGTCGACAGACTTGGAGTAATTAAGGGAACAGTTCCGCCTGCCTATGATTTTCCTGTTGGCTGCCGTTTTTCTGACAGATGCAAGCATGTGATGGATAAATGCCGTGTTAGTAATCCTAATCTTCTTGATAATGGACAAAACCATAAGGTGCGCTGCTACCTGTATGAATAGGAGGAATAATATTTCATGTCATTGATGGAGCAAGATTTATTGAAAAAGACCGAAGAAGATTACATTCTTCAAGCGAAAAACATTAAGAAATACTTCCCAATCAAGGGTGGCGTTTTAAAGCATACGGTGGGCCATGTCAAAGCAGTTGATGATATTTCCTTAAATGTCATCAGAGGAGAAACGCTTGGACTTGTTGGTGAATCTGGTTCAGGCAAATCTACGTTAGGACGAGTCATTTTGCGGCTGCTTGACCCGACAGAAGGCAGTATTCAGTTTGAAGAGCAAGACATCACTACATTAAATAACAGAAAGATGCGTCCAATCAGAAAAGATATGCAAATTGTCTTTCAGGACCCGTTCGCTTCATTAAACGGAAAAATGAGTGTACAAGAGCTTATCGAAGAACCGCTGCTTGTACAAACAAAGTTAAATCGACGAGAGCGGGAGGAAAAAGCAATCAGTCTGCTGGAAAAGGTTGGCCTCCGAGCAGATGCACGAACGAAATATCCTCATGAATTTTCTGGTGGTCAAAGGCAACGTATCAGCATTGCGAGAGCGCTTGCGCTAAATCCTAAATTCATTGTTTGTGATGAGCCAGTTTCAGCTTTGGATGTTTCTATTCAGGCACAGGTTTTAAACTTGATGGCCGATTTGCAGGAAGAATTTAATTTGACATACCTTTTTATTGCCCATGATTTGAGTGTTGTTAAACATATAAGTGATCGTGTAGCGGTAATGTATTTAGGAAGAATTGCGGAGCTGGCACCTAAGCAAGGGCTTTATGAAACACCGCTTCATCCTTATACACAGGCGCTTTTATCAGCAGTTCCGACAACAGATGTGACTAAAAAGAGAGAAAAAATCATTCTGAAGGGTGATCTGCCAAGCCCGTCAAATCCACCGTCAGGCTGCGCATTCCGAACTCGCTGTCCAAAAGCACATGAAAGATGTGCCATTGTGCGCCCGGACTTGACTGAAGTTTCGGAAGGCCATTTCGTTGCATGCCACTTATACAGTAAAGAAGATTGATTATTAATCTTTTAAGGAGGTGGTTGTTGACCCGAGTTTGGTTTGCGATTTCTACAGATAACTATATTTTAAGGGGGAACGACGTTGAAAAAGAAAAATTGGTTACTTGTATTATGCTTGACGTTAGTGCTCGGCAGTATTTTGGCTGCGTGCAGCAACAGTAGTGATGACACGAACTCAGAGCCTGGAGAAGCAGTTGAGGGCGGCACTGTAACTGGTGCAATGGATACAGCACCTGCTGGATTATTTAACCCGATTTTTTATGCTGATGCATATGAGAACAATATCTTATCTTTAACACATGAAGGTTTATTAGGACAAGATGAAAACCTTGATTTCATTCCGAAATTAGCAAAAGAATGGGAATTTAACGAAGACCAAACAGAAGTTACATTCCACTTAGAAGAAAACGTGAAATGGCAAGATGGAGAGCCGTTCACTGCAAACGATGTCGTATTTACATACAAATCGATTGCAAGCCCTGGCTACGTTGAGGCTGGTGGTATTCGTACACAATATGTTGAAAGACTATTAGGCTATGAAGACTTCTCAACAGGCAAAACAGATGAATTCGAAGGTGTTGTTGCAGTTGATGACAATACTGTAACATTCAAATATGCAAATCCGAACGTGTTAGCACTTTCTGATTCGAGCTTCCCAATTATTCCTGAGCATATCTTTAAGGATATTGCGATCGCTGACATGCCTAAAGCTGCTGCTACAACAAAAGACGTTATTGGTACTGGTCCATTCAAATTGACTAATGTTGTAGAAGGTGAGCAATACGTTCTTGAGAAAAACGAAGACTACTGGCAAGGTGCTCCTAAGCTAGACAGCGTTGTTTGGAAGGTTGTAGACCAATCTGTCATCCTTGGTATGCTTGAAAGCGGCGAGGTAGATTTTGTTGCAGATCCAACTGGAATTCAAGCTGCGGATTATGAGTCAGTTGCAGCAAATGACAATGTTGAAATTGTTGAACAGGCAGACTTCGGTTACCAAGTAATGGGTATGATGGTTAACCATCGTGATCAAGGCGATACATCATTAGATCCATCTAAATGGACAGAAAACAAAAAGCTATCTAACCAAAAAGTTCGTCAGGCAATTGCGTATGCAGTTGATCGTGAAGCAATCATCAATGGCTTGCTTTATGGCAAAGGAGTAGTTCAGAACTCTCCGATTGCTACACAATTCTGGGCATATGATGATACAAACCCTAACCAATATAAGTTTGATGCAGAAAAAGCGAAATCATTGCTTGATGAAGCAGGCTATAAAGATACAAATGGCGATGGCTTCCGTGAAGATCCAGATGGAAATGAGTGGGTGTTGAACCTGAACTATCCATTAGGAAACCAAATTCGTGAAAAATCAGCACCAATCATTCAAGAATATCTTGAAGCTGTGGGCATCAAAATTGACTTGCGCCAGCCGAAACAAGCTGCTGCTTACTTTGAAGATTTAGAAAAGAACGCACAAGATTGGGATCTATACTTACTTGGCTGGAGCTTAGACAGCACAGATCCAGATCCGAGCGGCCTATGGTCTTCTAAAGCTGCTTACAACTATTCCCGTTGGAATAATCCAGAAGCAGAACAGCTTCTAGTGGACGCATTTACACCACCAGATGCATTTGAACAAGATTACCGAAAAGAGAAATACAGCGAATGGCAAGTGAAGTTCTCTGAAGATCTTCCAGCATTAATTCTATATGCTCAAAACAGCCTTTGGGCTTATAACAAACGTCTTCAAGGCGTTGATGTATTGCCATACTCATTCTTGAACAACACACATTTATGGAGTGTTACAGAATAATAGTTAGGTAAACGGGGGCTCCTGCTTTTCAAGTCCGTATCAAAACTGGATATTTTGCTGGCAAACTATTCTGTTACCGAGGTGCGGGCAATCTTAAAGGGGAGCCCTTTTCTCTTTATGATTTCAGCCAAATTTTGGTTCATTTCGTGTGGTGCTGCGGTCTGCACGAAATGAACCGAAAAAGGTTTAAAAACTAATTTATGACTTAATAAATACAACATTAGAAATGGAGGGGGAGCAATGTATAAGTATATTATTCGTCGTGTATTAGTGTTCATTCCAATGCTATTTGCATTGACGGTTATCGTATTTGGCTTAATGCAGGCGGCTCCTGGCGATCCCTTTACTGGAAAGCTTGATCCGAATGTAGACCCAGAAGTATACGAACAGCAAAAAGAAGCTTTAGGGCTTAATGATCCAATTTATGTACAATATTTCCGCTGGTTAGGAAATATCGTTCAGGGGGACTTTGGTGAATCAATCGTATATAAGGGGCGTGAAGTGACAGACCTGCTCGAATCGAGAGTCAGCAATACACTCACATTAGGAACCTTTTCTTTAATTATTACGATTTTATTTTCGATTCCAATCGGAATTTACTCAGCAAGAAAACCATATTCTGTGCTTGATTATTCTGTAACAACCTTTAGCTTCTTTGGACTGGCAATTCCGAGCTTCTTCTTTGGTTTGGTGGCAATTTATTTCTTCGCGATCCAGCTCGGCTGGTTTCCGTCGCAAGGTACGGTTTCAAGTCCGAATCTGCAAGGAGCCGAGCTCTTCTGGGATAAGCTTCACCATTTAATTTTGCCAGGGCTAACTCTGGGATTAGGTGGAATGGCTACATATACACGGTATATGCGTTCAGAAGTCCTTGATGTTCTGTCTGGTGATTATATTCGTACAGCAAGAGCAAAAGGGATGACCGAAAATACTGTATTGTACAAGCATACATTGAGAAATGCCTTGATTCCAATCGTAACATTGCTAGGTTTTGAAATCGGCGCCCTGTTGGGTGGAGCGATTATTACTGAGGGTGTATATCAATATCCTGGACTCGGGACATTGTTCATTAACTCTATTTCCAGCAAGGATTACCCTGTTATCATGGTCATTACTTTAATGATTGGTTTCTTTACATTATTGGGAAATCTGCTGGCAGATATCGGCTACAGCCTTGTTGACCCTAGAATTCGATATGAGTGAGGTGAATGAACAATGCAACTGAATCAACAAACGGTTGAAACAGAACCAAATCTACCTATTAAAGTAGAAGATAAAAAGAGTAAAACTCCTGGCCAAATTGCGCTAGGACGGTTTATGAAAAATAAATTGGCTGTTCTTGGTGTTATTGTATTAACGATTATCATTTTAGCAGTGATCTTCGCACCACTTTTAACAGACCAAAATCCGACCAAATCAAATTTGATGATGGTTGAGCATGGACCAAGCGCAGACCATCCGCTTGGAAATGATGGTTCAGGAAGAGACAATCTTGCACGATTACTGTATGGCGGCAGAATCTCGCTTATCGTCGGTTTCTCTGCAATGGTTTGTACATTGGTTATCGGTGTGCTGTTAGGATCTATTGCAGGTTATTATGGCGGCCTTGTTGATGCAACTATCATGCGTATCGCAGATATTATCATGATGCTTCCATTTATCGTTATTGCTTTGACAGTAGTTTCTATTATGCCAAAGGTGTCAATCGGCAGCTTCGTCGCCATTATAGCGATAACCTCGTGGCCGAACTTGACGAGGATTATAAGGGGAACCTATTTGTCCTTAAGGGAACAGGAATTTGTGCATGGAGCAAAGGCAATCGGAGCAAGTGATTTCCGAATCATCTTTAAGCATTTTATTCCGAATGCAATTGGACCAATTGTCGTTAACGCTACATTGATGATGGCAACCTATATTATCATTGAATCTGCAATGAGCTTCATCGGTTTTGGAATACCGCAGCCAACACCGACATGGGGTAACATGATTTCTGAAGCACAAAGCATTCGTATTTTAAGAAACAGCCCAGAGGCGTGGGTACCGCCAGGATTATGTATCTTTGTAACCGTGTTGTGCATTAACTTTATCGGAGACGGTTTGCGTGATGCTCTTGATCCGAAAAGCAATAAGCGCTAATGATAAAAACCTGCTGCAATTTAGGCAGGTTTTTTCGTTTGCGATAAAATGACAATATCGTTTCGGATGAAGCCGGCATTTTTTACTGCTAATATATAGTAGAAGATAAAAATACATAACATAATAGCAACTAGAGGGGGATTGTAGATGTACGCGTCAATGGAAATCCAAATGCTCATTCAATTAATTGAAAGGGCAGCATTGCTGCTTATTTCATTGTTTTTTCTATCAAGGGTGCCAAAATTTAAGGAGACGCTACAAAAGGAAAATCATTCTCCAACAGAATTGACACTGATAACCATTATATTTTGTGCTTTCGCATTGTTTGGTACCTATTCCGGTATTGAAGTGGAAGGCTCCATTGTTAATATCCGCATCATCGCGGTTATGTCCGGAGGGATTTTGTTTGGTCCTTGGGTCGGCATCATTACAGGAATTGTTTCAGGGGTTCATCGGTATTTAATTGATATAGGCGGCGTCACGTCTATACCTTGTTTAATTACGAGTATATTGGCAGGTATCGTTGCCGGCATAATTTATTTTCGTGTAAAGAAACAAAACAGGTGGGTATACGGAATAGCTGCCGGAATGATTTGTGAAGTGCTGACGATGGCGCTGATACTTGTGATGGCAGAACCCTTCTCATTAGGTTTGGACATTGTTTCCAAAATTGCGTTACCGATGATATTAGGACAAGTCAGCATTGGATTCATCGTGTTAATGATTGCAAGTGTCGAAGGCGAAAAGGAAAGAATTGCTGCAAAGCAGGCACAACTTGCATTAGGTATTGCCAACAAAACTCTGCCTTACTTCCGGTCTATTAACAGCGAATCACTCCACAAGATTTGCAGAATAATACAAAAGGAAATTAAAGCAGATGCTGTTGCCATTACAGATACAAGGGATGTTCTTGCATATGTTGGCTTCGGTGAAGAAAAGTATAAGAACGGTCATGAAATTATCAGTGGTTTAACAAAGGATACGATAAAAAGTGGCAAGATAACAATACGCAATAATATTGCAGACCATCATACACCGCAAATTCATTGTTTGCTCATTATTCCTTTAGAGGAAAGAGGTGTTGTGACTGGGACATTAAAGATTTACTATCGGAAGGCATATACTATTACACATACGCTTCAAACGATGGCGATTGGACTTGCTCAAATCATTTCGACATTAATGGAGGTTTCTCGAGTAGAACAAATTAAAGAAGCTGCGAATAAAGCCGAATTGAAGGCGTTGCAAACAAAAATCAATCCTCATTTCCTTTTCAATGCATTAAATGCCATTGCATCAACAACAAGACGAAATCCGGAAAAAGCCAGAGAATTAATCATCAGTCTGTCCGGCTATATGCGATATAACCTCGAGGTTGAAGATGAATTAATTGATATCCATCTAGCATTACAGCAGGTACATGATTATATTGATATTGAAAAGGCGAGATTTGGAAGCAAGCTGCAAGTTGAATATGATATTGACGATGTTCAAATTAAGGTGCCAAGTCTTCTCATCCAGCCATTAGTTGAAAATGCAGTTGTTCATGGCATTCTGAAAAGGAAAGCTCCTGGTCTTATCACTATTTCTGTCAAGGATCTTAATAGCAGTATAAGGGTCAGTGTTGAAGATACAGGGGAGGGCATTAAGGCAGAAATCATCGATCAGCTATATCGTGGTGAAATGTCATCAAGACATATAGGTTTGGCAAATGTCCATGAAAGAGTGAAGCTGATTTATGGAACAGGACTTGTTATTGAAAGATTAAATCCAGGCACAAAAGTATATTTTGACATTACAAAGGAGAAACGATGAGAGCGATTATAGTAGAAGATGAAATTCCAGCAAAGGAAGAACTGGAATATCTAATCGAAACACATAGTGGAATTGAAATTGTCGGGACATTCGAGGATGGGCTGGACGTATTTAAGTTTTTGCAGGAGGAGGAAGTGGATGCGATCTTTCTGGATATTAATATCCCTTCCCTAGATGGGATGCTACTAGCAGGCAATATTAGCAAATTTGCCAAGAAACCGTTTATTATTTTCACCACTGCCTATAAGGAGCATGCCGCCCAAGCATTTGAACTTGAGGCATTTGATTATATTTTAAAGCCGTATGATGAAAAGCGAATTGCAGCGATGCTGAAAAAGCTCGAAGCTGCCTTTAAGAAGGACCGTAGTAATGAAGGAGAAAAGGAGCCTGTCATAGAGCAAGGTACGAGCAGGAGAATCAACCTTCGTAAAAATGAAAATATCATTGTAACAGACGTTAATGATATTTACTACGCGTCTGCAAGTGAAAAGGTGACAATCGTTTTTACGAAAACAGACGAATTTATGATGCCGATGAGCATATCAGAGTTTCATGCAAAGCTACCAGAGGAGCTTTTCTTCAAGTGTCATCGTTCTTATACGGTGAATCTAACAAAAATCCATGAAATTGTTCCTTGGTTCAACCATACTTACATCTTAAGATTAAAGGATATTAAAGGAGAGGTTCCGGTAAGCAGAAGCAAAATAAAAGAATTCCGACAAATTATGCAACTATAAATGCTATTCATTCCGGATTATGTGCAATTCATTCTGAAAACGATTTTATAATCTGTTTCGGAGGTATAATCCTCTTATAAAGAAAACGCTTAAACTTTCAAGTTAAGAGTTTGATATAGGAAGAAACCGAAACAAGGAAAGAGGAGATTTCAGATGAAAAACCGCACAGAAAACCGGCTATTAATAGTAATCGGTACTATCATTGTTCAAATGGGTCTTGGTACAATTTATACATGGAGCTTGTTCAATCAGCCGCTTGTTGATGCATTTGGCTGGAACTTAAGCTCTGTAGCCATAACCTTCTCCATCACTAGCTTCGCATTGGCATTTGCCACATTGTTTGCAGGTAAGCTTCAAGATAAGTGGGGGATTCGCCGCTTAGTCGCAGCAGCAGGTGTCTTGCTTGGTGCAGGATTGATGCTGAGCTCTCAAGCATCATCACTTGGAATGCTTTATGTTCTCGCCGGAGTGGTAGTCGGCTTTGCAGATGGTACAGCATATATTACGACATTATCAAACTTAATTAAATGGTTTCCAGAGAAAAAAGGTCTTATTTCAGGTATTTCAGTAGGAGCATATGGTACAGGAAGTCTTTTATTTAAATATATTAACGGATATTTCATTAGCTCATTTGGGGTAACTTCTACCTTCTTATTCTGGGGAATCATCGTGCTGATTATGGTAGTCGGCGGTTCATTCCTTTTGAGAGAAGCGAAGGTCGCTTCAAGTGCAACTACAGCAAATGGAGTCCAAAAGGATTATACAGTAAAGGAAATGCTGAAAACAAAGCAAGCATATCTATTATTCGTTATCTTCTTTACAGCATGTATGAGTGGTCTTTACTTGATTGGTATCGTAAAGGATATCGGTGTTAGCCTTGCAGGACTTAATGCTGCAACAGCAGCAAATGCAGTCGCATTAGTCGCGATATTTAACACAACTGGCCGTATCGTTCTTGGCGCATTGTCTGATAAGGTCGGCAGATTGAAAGTTGTTTCAGGCGCGTTGTTCGCAACTGCCATTGCTGTTGCAACATTAAGCTTTATTCCATTGAACTTCCCAATCTTCTTCGCCTGTGTCGCAACGATAGCCTTCTGTTTTGGCGGAAACATCACTGTTTTCCCAACAATCGTCGCAGACTTTTTCGGATTGAAGAACCAAAGTAAAAACTATGGTGTCATTTACCAGGGCTTTGGTATAGGAGCACTTGCAGGATCGTTTATCGCAGCAATATTAGGAGGATTTATTCCAACATTTATTATTCTAACAATTCTTTGCATCATCTCCTTGGTAATTGCGGTAACAATTAAACCACCATTCCAAGGGAAAAAAGAGCAAAAGTCAAACCAAAAGCTGCCTAATATGCAGCCACATACAAGAACTGGTTTGTAAAAAGCTAAAACCCGCTAAAGAATCTTCTTTAGCGGGTTTTTTGTGCATGTTCATCTATAAATTCGTATATGCATATAATAGAAGTAACTGATTACCGTCTGCTAAATTCAGTCTTAAGTCTTAGTTGAGATTCCTTTTTAAGTCTATGGAAAAAATATTGCTTATCCGTTATTGTAAAAGAATAAGCGTAATATAAATTGAAACCTTTTTCACGAATAGTTCGTATAAAAATAATAAGGACGAAAAGTCAGGAGTCGATCAGATTGAACTCATTTTTGCTATTTCTCATCCGAACGGGTGTCTCCCTGCCAACTGGAGTTATTACTTGGTTTGTATGTATGTTTGCCTTTAATCAAGACTTTTTCATGTCGGTTGTTTATGCAGTGGCTATCGGAACAGCAGCATATTTCATCACAGATGGAGTGGCATCCCACAGGTTTTTGAAGAAGCATGCCATGACGAGGAAGGAATATAAATTCATTCAGAAGCAGCTAAAAGAAGCAAACGTCAAAATAATGCGGTTGAACAAAGCAATGTTTCAAATCCGCCACTTTCCATCAATAAAGAAAAGAATTGATTTTATAAGAGTTACAAAAAAAATCTATCGTTTGACGAAGCAGGAACCGAAAAGATTCTATAAAGCCGAAAAGTTTTATTATGCCCATTTGGATTCAGCGGTCGAAATAGCGGAAAAATATGCTTTGCTGTCTGCACAGCCAAAGAAAAATTATGATTTGCAGGAAACGCTGTCTGAAACGAGAATTACATTAGAGAAGCTTTCTTTCACACTGGAGGAGGATCTTCATGAAATTCTTTCAGATGACATTGATGACTTGCATTTTGAAATGGATGTCGTGCGTCACACTATCGACCAGAAAAAACTAGACAATAAGCCAATTGATGAAAGCAGGAGGTTAAAATGACCGAAAGGGATGAAAATCTTTTAAACGAAAACCAACAAAATAGGTCTGAAGAAAAGGCGAATTCACATCGCCTTTTTCCTGTTTTGTCAGATGATGAGATGATCAAGGCAAAGGCACTATCAGACGGACTCGAATGGTCGAGTCATCATGCCCTCATTCGGTTCGGGCATGATGCTCAAAAGCAGCTTTTATCTTTTTCACATAATATGATTGACCATGTTCAAAAAAAGGATGTTGGAGAAGTGAGCAGCATCATGAAGGATTTGATGGCACGGCTTGACGATATAAATCCAGATGAATTATCTGTAAAAAAACAAGGATTTTTCGCTCGCATCTTCAAAAGGTCTCAAAGCTCAGTGCAGGAAATTCTCTCGAAATATCAAAAAACAAGTGCACAAATTGACAGGCTGAGTGTAAGACTAACAAGAAGTAAAAACCTGCTAATCTCTGATATTCATTTGCTTGAGCAGTTATATGAAAGCAACAAGCAATATTTCCATGACCTAAATATTCTTATATACGCAGCAGAAACGAAACTTGCACAGGTTAAAGAGCATAAACTCCCTGAAATGAGGAAGCTTGCAGTAGAGCTGCAGGATGAAATGAAAATGCAGGAAGCAGAAGATATGGAGGACTTCGCAGACAGGCTGGAAAAAAGGATATATGACCTGAAAATCAGCAGACAAATAACGATTCAAACAGCGCCGCAAATCAGGCTTATTCAGAATACAAATCAAACTGTCATTGAGAAGATTCAGTCCTCGGTTATGACTGCTATACCTCTTTGGAGAAATCAACTGTCGATTGCATTAACATTATTGAGGCAGAAGCAATCAATGGAAACGGACAGAAGCATACGGAATGCTACAGGAAATATACTCGACAAAAATACAGAAATGCTAAAGCAACATGCTGAGGGAAGCGAGACACAGCAGCAATTGCTTGAAATTGCAGAGCTGAAGGACACACATAAAAGACTGCTGTCTGCTATTGAAGAGACAATTGCCGTTCAATTAGATGGTAATCAGACAAGACAGAAGGCAGAAACTGAACTAACTACGGTTGAACAGGAATTGAAAACTGCATTACACTCAGATAAATAAGCTAAAGTCAGGGGGCATAAAAAGGTGGAGGCAGTGCTTAAAATCGTCCAATATACTAGTAATGACCGCCATTTATTCGAGAATTATCAGTTAAAGTCAGGACAGGAGGGTCTAACAGCAATGCCTCTTGAGGCAATTGAACAATGCAAAATAGATTGTGATAGATACCCGTTCATTATATTTGTCGGAATGCTGCCTGCTGGTTTTTTTGTTCTGCAAAAAGGGAATGGGGTTTTGGGGTATCATCAAAACAGCAAGGCGATATTGCTGCGTGCATATTCAATTGGAGCAAGTTTTCAAGGTAGAGGCATTGCGGGGGAAATGTTAAAGCAGCTCCCTGTTGTTGTTAAGGAAAATTTCTCTTTTGCTGATGAAATTATCCTCGCCGTGAACAAAGAAAATGCTGCAGCACAGCATGTGTACAAGAAAGCAGGCTTTATAGATAAAGGATTGCGTGCTGTCGGTAATATTGGAGAACAGCTTATATTGCACAAGAAGATATGAAAAAAATCACCCTAATTTAGTTAAGGTGATTTTGTTATATTATTCTTTTGAATACGTTCTGTTTGATTCTTCTATTAATGAAGCGAAGTTAACTCGCTTATTGATGAAATAGATGATTGGAACGCCGATTGCTAGCACGACAAATTCGCCTGCCGCTGTTGTAAGCCATGTAAAGAGGAATGGCAAACCAAAGGCTAAATTCAGCTCGAACGCTATGATGAACATCGTAAAGGTAAATACGATTGTGTTAATAATCATGCGTTTAATAATGTCTTTGACATAACGGCCAATGACGATAGTAATGAGCAAGCTGATAATCGACTGACCGACACCGAATACAAGGTCGTATGCAACCATTGGCGAAAAGAATAAATTAGCCAAAAATACCCCTGCGACAATACCGTAAATGTATTTCTTGTTGAAAACAACAAGATGGTTGAACATTTCGGATAGTCGAAATTGCACATTCGTAAAGCCAAATGGGGCAATGGCAACAGTAACTGCAATATATAATGCTGCGATAACACCATTAACTGCAAGTGTTTTAGTTTTCATATTTTTTGTCTCTCCCTTAGTTTTTTTACGTGGGATGGTTACGAACCACGTCATGCAAAATAGTATGAAACCAAACAATAATGCTACAGTAAAAAGGCTGTGTGAGTCAATATATTTTTATCCTTAAAATAATGGTGCAGCAGTGAAATATTGGGGTTGTGGCATATAATGTTTTTCCAGCTACATATAATGATAAATACTTGCTAAACATTAGAATGGAACCAAATATGCACATATTGCAGCTTTGAGAGGAATGATGAGCATGAAAGCATTAGTTCTGCAATCTGATTTTGGATTAAGTGACGGTGCCGTTTCGGCAATGTATGGGGTTGCCAATTCTGTTCAGCCTGATTTGCGTATTTTTGATCTGACACATGATATACCTCCCTTCAATATATGGGAAGGCTCCTATCGCCTTTTGCAAACTGTTGCTTATTGGCCGGGAGGGACTGTATTTGTATCAGTAGTGGACCCAGGTGTCGGTTCTGACAGAAAAAGCATTGTTGCCAAAACAGCAGAGGGGCACTACATAATCACCCCAGACAATGGCACGATTACACATATGCTAGAAATAATACAAGAGGTTCGTATTCTGGATGAAGGAAAGAACCGACTTCCGAATAGCGGAGAATCTTACACCTTTCATGGCAGAGATATTTATGCATATACTGGTGCAAGACTTGCCTCAGAACAAATTAGCTTCAATGACATAGGTCCATTAACAGATAAGCAAGCACTTGTGACATTACCGGTGACAAAGGCGAGTTCAGATGACAGAAAGCTCAATGGAATTATTGAAATCCATGATAACCGGTTCGGTAATATCTGGACAAATATTCATTCTTCCCTAGTAAAACAAAGCGGAATAAGTTACGGAGATTTATTGTCAGTTTCAATCTATGAGGGAAAAGAGGAAATTTTTAGAGAGCAGGTTTTATTTGGTCACTCGTTTGCCGACGCAGCCATTGGTGAGCCAATTGCGTATTTAAATTCTCTCCATTATTTCAGTATTGCCATCAATCAGCAGTCCATGGCAAAGGCATACCAGCTTGGAACAGGAAATAGCTGGCGTGTGGTAATAGAAAGCTGACATTACTGCTTATAAACACTATCTCTTTGGCAATTATTTCACAGTTATACCAGACATTAATTTGTTTGGTTTTTTTCTTTAAAAAAAAAGAGATTGTAACTTATGGTATTTATAGAATATTTAGAATATAATAAAAATATACTATTTTGCAAGACGAAATAATTGAAAGAAGGGGTATCATTTGAGAGAGAATGTTGCTGATTTAAAATCAAGTGGGGTATTCGAGCAATTGCTTGAGTATTCGCTCGTTCAAAAAGGGCTGGAGTATTTACTAGAGGATGCTGATGCGACACTAGAAGAGCAGATTGAGCTAACAAAAATCCCTGCACCTGTCTTTATGGAGGATGAAAGAGGCCGGGTCTATAAGTCGAAGCTTGAGCTTTTAGGGCTTGCTGATATTCAAACAGACAGGCATGGCAATGTGTTTGGAACACGCTATGGAACTGGCAAAGGTCCGAGAATTTTTGTATGTGCCCACTTGGACACCGTTTTTCCGAATGGAACAGATATTATTGTCAGAAGAGAAAATGGCAAAGTATATGCGCCGGGAATTTCTGATGATGGCAGAGGGCTTGCAGCAGTATTAACTTTAGTGAGAGCGTTCAATGAGACAAACATCCAAACAAATGGCGATATTATCTTTGGAGCAACTGTAGGTGAAGAAGGACTTGGCGACTTAAGAGGAGTTAAGGGCTTGTTTGCGGATAGGCAGGATATTGACGGCTTTATCTCCATTGAACCAGGTCATCCAGAGCGAATTACATATTTGGGAACAGGAAGCCATCGTTATCACATTACATACAAAGGCTCAGGCGGCCATAGCTTTGGTGACTTTGGCATTCCAAGCCCGATACATGCACTTGGCAGGGCAATCAGCAAAATTGGAGATTTACAGACACCCCTTGAACCAAAAACTACATTTAATGTAGGCACAATCACAGGAGGAACTTCTGTAAACACGATAGCGGAAGAGGCGAGCATGATGCTCGATATGCGCTCCAATTCTGCAGAAGAGCTAATCCGTCTTGAGGAGCAGGTCATGAATATTCTGCAGACGGCAGCAGAAGAAGAAAATAATCGCTGGAAAAGCGAAAAAACCTCCATTGAAGTTACCATTAACCAAGTCGGCGACAGGCCGGCAGGAACACAAAGCCCTGCTAGTGAAATCGTCGAGACATCTATTGCGGCAGCAGCTTCCCTTGGATTAAACCCAGTACTCTCACCAGCCTTCAGCACAGATTCAAATGTACCAATCAGCCTCGGTATTCCCGCAGTAACATTAGGCGGGGGCGGCAGTGAAAGCGGCGGATTCCATACATTAGAGGAATATTTTGATCCAACAGACGCACATCTTGGCCCGCAAAATATCTTTTTAACCATATTAGGCCTTGTTGGAGTTAAAGATGTAACAGCACCCCTACTTTCAAGTAAATAATAGAAAAAAGCGGAGAAGCTATGTTTCTCCGCTTTTTTGTGTTGAGAAGGGAGGTTTTTACACATTTTCTAGACAAACTTAAAAAAAGTTTTTTCTCGACTTATTCCTGACACATTACTTTTATATTCTATTACTTGTAAGAGGCACAAGCCTATTGGAGCTTAAGAAAAAATGCAAGTCTAGCATATAAAAATAAACTAAATGTAGAAAGAGGATGAGAAGAAGGATGAAGAAAAGCATAAAGAAATGGGTCGTTAGTGGAGCAATAGTAGTAGTTATTGGCGGAGGATTTGGTTCTTACTTTTATTTCAATAAAAACGAAACACAGCAAGTATCAGCACAAGCAACAACACAAACTGCAACAGCAGAGGTCGGCGATGTGGAAATTAAAGTAAGCGGAACTGGCAGCATTTCAGCTATTAATAAAGAAGCAGTGACAAGTACTGGAAATGCAACAGTAGATGAAGTCAATGTAGCGGTTGGAGATGAAGTGGAAGAGGGAGATGAGCTCGTTACATTTGAAGATGATAGCATCGACCCAATCACAGCTTCCTTCTCTGGAGAAATCACTGCCCTTAATGTAGAAGAAGGTGATACAGTTTCAATGGGTACAGAGGTACTGACAGAAACAGATTACGATAATCTTGAAATGGTTGTTAATGTTGACGAGCTGGATATCTCTAAAGTGAAGGAGGGACAAGATGCGACAATAACAGTAAGTGCATTGGATGATAAAGAATTTACTGGAGAAGTAACTAGTGTTGCTAAAGAAGCTGCTTCATCAGAAGGATCTAGTGTTGCTAAATACGAAGTAACCGTTAAAGTGAAGAAGCCTTCTGGATTATTGGTTGGTATGACAGCGGAAGCGACAATCACAACAAGCAGTAAATCAGATGTAGTGACAGTTCCTGTTGAAGCTGTTCAAAAAGAAGATGATGAGTACTATGTATTGGTTCCATCAGGATCTACAACAAGCGAAGATGGATCAACGGAAACAGCAACAACAAAACAAACAGTAGAAGTAGGTCTGGAAAATGAAGATGTTGCAGAAATTACAGGCGGTTTAGAGGAAGGAACAACAGTTGTTCTTCCAACATTTGAATCAAGCAATGACAGCAGCAGTCAAGGTATGATGCCAGGAGGAGACGGGATGCCATCAGGTGGGCAAATGCCAAGCGGCGGCGGGATGCCATCAGGCGGATTCAGCGGAGGAGGGAACCGTTAATGATTGAAGAGAATAGAATTGTTGAGATAAAGAACTTAAATAAGGAATATACGCTGGGCGGAGAAACTGTTAAGGCATTGGATAATGTGAGCTTCTCTATTAATAAAGGCGATTTTATTGCCATCATCGGTCCATCAGGGTCAGGAAAATCGACCTTGATGAATATGATTGGCTGTTTGGACATGCCAGACTCTGGCGAATACTTCCTTGATGGGCAAAATGTCTTTCAATTGAAAAGCAAGCAGCTAGCAGATGTGAGAAACCATAAAATAGGATTTATTTTCCAATCTTTTAATCTTCTCACAAAACAATCTGCATTTGAAAATGTAGAGCTGCCTCTAATATACAGAGGCCTTAACAGTAAGGAACGAAAAGAAATTACCTTGACAGCCTTAAAAAAGGTAGGCTTGCTGGAGCGTGCCGGTCATAGGCCGACTGAATTGTCAGGAGGTCAGCAGCAGCGTGTAGCAATAGCCCGCGCTCTTGCTGGCAACCCGCCAATCCTGCTTGCTGATGAACCAACAGGTGCTTTGGACAGCAAAACAGGGGTGGAAGTAATGAAGCTAATAAAAGATTTGAATAAACAAGGTCATACTATTATATTAATCACCCATGATCTTGAAATTGCCAAGCAGGCAAAAAGAGTTATTCGTATTCAAGATGGAAGACTTAGGGAGGAAAAGGAGGTAGGAGTTTCTTGAAATTAAGGCAAGCGATAAAAATATCTTTTAAAAATATAACAATGAATAAGTTAAGAGCAATCTTGACGATGCTTGGAATTATTATTGGAGTTGCTGCCGTAATTGCCTTGACCTCTTTAGGTATGGGTGCATCTCAATCGGTATCAGATGAGGTTTCTAGTCTAGGAAGCACGACAGTTTCAATATCACTGTCAGGCAATTCGAGTGATGAAGAGGTTGTCACATATGACGAACTCATGTCATTTGAAGACTTGTCAGAGGTAGAGGCTGTTTCACCGACTGTTACTACTAGCAGTACATTGAAAAATGGCACTACTTCAAGTGAAGGTGTTACGGTCGCAGGCGTTAACACTTCTTATGAAGATGTTAATGACATAACAGTCCGTTCAGGGCGCAACATTATGGATATTGACCTAGATAACCGCAATAAAGTCGTCGTCTTGGGCTCTAATGTTGCGACAGAATTGTTCGGGTTCTCCAATGCTGTTGACCAGACGATTAAAATCGACGGCACAACATTTAAAGTAATTGGTGTGTTAGAAGAACAAGGTGAAGAACTGTCAGGCTCTGTCGATGACCAAGTGTTGATTCCTTTCACTACTGCACAGCGTTTTATCGGACAGACGTATGTAACATCTGCAACAGTAAAAATGTCTTCTGAGGATGTTGTTGAAATCGGAATGGCGAAGATGGAACAGGATTTGTACAATCAATTTGGCGGAGATGAAACATCTTATTCTGTTCGTAACCAGTCTTCTGTATCTGATGCACTTGATTCTGTCAGCAACACGATGACATTGCTTCTTGCAGGTATTGCGAGCATTTCCTTGATTGTTGGCGGAATTGGTATTATGAACATCATGCTTGTGTCTGTAACGGAAAGAACAAGAGAAATCGGGATTAGAAAAGCGATTGGCGCAAAGAAAAAGGATATTATGTTGCAATTCTTAATTGAAGCAGTTGTATTAAGTGCATTTGGCGGCATCCTTGGTGCCTTGATTGGGCTTGGGAGTGCTGAAGTTCTGTCAAGCATGCTAGATATGACGATGCAAATCACTTGGTGGATTGTCGGAGGTTCAGTATCCTTCTCCATATTGATCGGAATTATCTTCGGAATATTCCCTGCAAACAAAGCATCAAACTTAAGCCCGCTTGAGGCATTAAGATATCAATAAAAATTGGGATCAGGCTTTTACTAGCAGCAACTAGTAAAGGCCTGATTCTCTTTTATAGTGGTAGTTTTTTGGCACTTGATTCTTGTATAATGAGTAAAAAACAAAAAAGGACTTAATAGAATGAAACATATATTAATTGTGGAAGATGAATTGGCAATAAGCATGGTGCTTGGCGCTTATCTTGAAAAGGAAGGCTTTGCTGTCAGCTATGCATACAATGGACAAGAGGCATTGGAGAAGCTCGAAGAAACAGTGCCAGCATTGGTGCTGCTTGATGTCATGATGCCCCATATGGACGGCTGGGAGGTACTTGCACATATTCGCCAAAAAAGTGCTTGTCCTGTTATTATGCTCACTGCCCTTTCAGATACAGATCAGAAGCTGAAGGGATTCGACACAGGTGCAGATGATTATATAACAAAGCCCTTCGTTGCCGAAGAGGTGATAGCAAGGGTTCAGGCTGTCCTGCGCAGATCGCCTCAGTACCAGGCAGAAGAAGATGTGACCTATTACGGAAATTTAAAAATAAATAATCTTTCCCATCAGATATTCCTAAATGGCATTGAGGTCCCATTTACGCCGAGAGATCTATCGGTGTTGCTGTTTTTGGCCGGCAATCCTAATCAGACCTTTACGAGAGACCAGCTGCTCGACCATGTGTGGGGCAGGGATTATGATGGCAGTGACAGAGCAGTTGATTTGGCGATAAAAAGAATAAGGAAATCTTTGAATGGATGGGAGGCAGAATATGGGGAAATTAAAACATTACGTGGACTCGGCTATCAATTCTATATTCAAGAGAAAAAGTAAGGAGAAAACGCCGCTCCTATACTATTGGACAAAAAGATATTTATTCACATTAATACTCGGACTCGTCATTATTGGTGTTGTTTCCATCCTTTGGATCAGACATAATGCCTTAGAAAACAGGCTTGAGCTGGCAAAGTTCGTTGCCCAGGAGATTGCCGGAAGGGCGTCTGATGAGAATCTGGAGAATATTACAGACATCAGGTTTCCTTTTATGCAGGATAGACAGGATTCCCAAAGCATTTATCAGCCGATGAGTGTCTATATAAAGGACGACTCAAACGAGGTAAATCTTCTTTCTCCAATGCAGGATATGGGCCCAAATGGGAATCAACAGGGAAAAGCAATGAATGAACCAACACCTAATAATTCTGGTCAGCTTGAACAAATAGAGGGTATGGATATGGTTGAAGAGCTGACGATTAAAACGATAACGCTTAGCGATAGCAGAAAGGCATCTGTTGTAATTGCTCCGATAGAGAAGGATGATAAATTAGTAGGTAATGTGTATATTGTCCAGCACCATGATCAGCTTCGCATAAATACAGAGGAGTATCAGCTGCTTGGACTGCTTTTAACAGGTCTTGCAATTCTTGGCTGGCTTGTCATCTATTCATTGTCGAAGAAGCTGGCAAAGCCGGTGGAGGAAGTAGCGAATGCAGCCCAAAACTTAATGAATGGAAACTATGATATTCGCCTAAGTGAGGATGTGCAAGAGAAGGAGTTGCATCAGCTTGTGCTGTCCTTTAATGAAATGACAAACAGGCTGCAAACATTAGAAGGTCTGCGTACACAGCTCCTTGCAGGTGTTACCCATGAATTAAAGACACCAATTACCTCCATTAGCGCCCTTGTTCAAGCTGTGAATGATGATATCATTTCAGACAGCCGGAAAAAAGAGTTTTTGGCAATGAGCTTAAAGGAAGCCAAAAGACTGCAAAGCATGGTCGAGGATTTGCTTGATTTCAACAGCTTCAGTGCAGGCTCTATCAGAGTGAATCTCGAAAAAACAAACATCCAGGCTGCTGTTAAAGAAATCATCTATCAATGGGAAATCGTTCATGCAGATGCATTAAAAAATGTGAAGATAACCTATAATAGTATGGAAAAGCCTGTATATGCCAATGCGGACAGTGTTCGTCTGCAGCAAATTATCGTTAACCTGCTCAATAACAGCCTTCATGCCATTAAAGGCAAGGCTGTCGGCGAATTGTCAGTCAGCTTGAAATATGATAATAATGATATTCTGATAATGGTAGAGGATAATGGCTACGGAATCCCGAATGAAGAGCAGCATTATATATTTGAACGCTTCTACAGAGGGAAAAATAAGAAGGATGTTGAGCGGGGACTTGGACTTGGTTTGCCGTACAGCCTGCTTTTGGCGAAGGCGCTTGGAGGACTTTTATCTTTACAAAAATCCGACGGTTCCACTACAATATTTTTATTGAAGTTGCCATTATGCAAAGAAGAAAGCAAATAGGCTGCAATACTGGCCTTTAAATATCATCTTCGAAAAGCAGTCACAATAGGCATAAAAAGGAGTGCAGCATGGTGAATATGCCAACAGAGAAATTTTGCAAAGATTCATTAGTAGTTAAGACAAGCCGTATATTCCCGATTGATACAAACAATCATAACTCTTTATTTGGAGGGAAGCTGATGAGCTATATTGATGATGTAGCTTCGATTTCAGCATCAAGGCATTCAAGAAGCAATGTCGTTACAGCTTCAACAGATTCCGTTGATTTCTTAATGCCCATAAGGCCAACTGATTCAGTATGCCTTGAGTCATATGTTACACATACAGGCAGGTCCTCCATGGAGGTGTTTGTTAAAGTAGTGGCAGAAAACTTAAAAACTGGTGAACGTAAGCTTGCCGCAACATCATTTTTAACATTTGTAGCTCTTGATGAGGAAGGCAAACCGACAAAAATTCCCCAAATCGTTCCCCAATTAGCAGAGGAGCATATGCTCTTCAACACAGCAGAACAGCGTGTGAAAGTAAGAAAAGATAGAAGAGAGCACAGCAAGGCATTTGCAAAGGTTGTTAAGACAGATGCCCCTTGGATTTAAATAAATTCATTCAGTCTGCCGACAAACTTAAGTTTGTCGGCAGTTTTTTTTTACCGATACTCAGTTAGGATGGCACAAGATAAAAACAAGGAGGCAATCCAAAAAGAATTGTTGCCTTGCATTCGATGCAGTCTTGGAGGACACCATATTCAGTGATATATTGAAATGAAAAACCCCAGTCGCAATTAAATACGACTGGGGTTTATACGTAGCTCGGTTGCTTATTTACTTATTAGTAATTTAAGAATTTCACACAAACTGGTTCTGGAGCATGAATTTCTGATTGAAGCAATGTTAATTTACCTGTAGCTTCATCTCTTGCAAACAGAGTAAGTGTGTCTGATTGTTCGTTAGATGCAACAATGAATTGTTCTGTTGGGTCAAGAACAAAATCACGTGGCCAATTTCCTTCTGTTGACGTATGTTCAATAAATGTCAATGCTCCAGTTTCGCTGTTGATGCTGAAAAGGGCAATTGAATTATGTCCGCGATTTCCTGCATAGACAAATTTGCCGTCAGATGACAAGTGAATAGCACTGCCTTGGCTGTTTTCAGTAAAGTCGATTGGTAATGCAGAAATATATTGCAAGTCTTTTAGTTCGCCTGTTTCGCTGTTATAAGATAATGTAATGACTTCATTGCTTAATTCTGTCATCACATAAGCGAATTTGCCATTTGGATGGAATGCGATATGTCTTGGACCGCTTCCAGGCTTCACACTCAGGCTGCATACTGTTTCTAGCTTGCCATCTGTAAGCTTATAAGTTTCTACTTTATCGATACCAAGATCGACAGAAACAACATAACGCTCATCAGGTGTAAAACCAGTGAAGTGCATATGAGGTTTCTCTTGGCGTGCAGTATTTGGTCCTGTACCAGTATGCTCTACCTTTGCTGTTAATTCCTGCACTGCTCCATCAGCGTTTAAAGGATATGCTTCAACAGTCCCTTTATGGTAATTTCCAGTTAGTGTGTAGCTTTTGTTGTTATCAACACTAACATGACATGGGGAAGCGCCTTCAGTGAACTGCTTGTTAATGAATTCAAGCTTTCCTGTAGCAGGATCAACAGTATAAGCTGCAACTCCTCCAAGTGAGCCTTCTTTACCTACAGCATATAAGTATTTATTATCTTTAGAAACTGTTGCATATGTCGGGTTTTCCAATTCAGCTGCCAGTTCGACATTAGTAATTTTCTTTTCTTCTGTATCCAGAACGAATGAATAGATTCCCTTACTAGTTGACTTTGTATATGTACCAACATAACCTATGAACTTTTTTGAATTTGTCATGAACAGGACTCCTTTAAAAGATTTAAATATATTATAGCAAATTGTAAGCCCACTCACTAATAAAAGAACTTTCAAATTACAAATAGAGAGAAAATTCAGGACGTTAGCAGAAAGAAAACACCTGAACTAGAAGGCATTGTTGGGATATGTGTATAAATAAAAAAAGTTTGAGCATACTGTTAGTTTGAGAGAGATAATAGCAATGCAGTATTATGGAAAGGATAGGAAAATGAAGAAAAAAATATGGTTTAATCAATGGTTCACAACAGCTGCTCACTTTATTGATATGATTAAATATAATGCAGATGGGATGGAATTTGAGGTGTATGGAACCTCAAATAATGAACATGCCGCATATTTAAGCTATTGCGATGCAGCATTTATAGAACCAGACATAATTGGGGAGGATTATATTGAATTTTGTCTGCGCTTTTGCAAAATTCATCGTATAGATCTATTTGTTCCAAGGAAAGAGAATGTGCTTATATCAAAGAACTTGTCTAAATTCGAGCAAATTGGAGTTAAGGTCCTTGTATGTCCTGATGCGTCATTGATGGAAATGCTTGATGATAAAGAGGCAACGTATAAATTGATGAAGCAGCATTCCATCCTCAAGACGGCTGTTAACATACCAGATTATATTATTGTCAACAATGCAGAAAGTTTTAAAGAGGCATATACAGCTTTAAGAAAAAAGGGTCATAAAGTTTGTTTTAAGCCTGTAATTGGTGAGGGAGGAAATGGATTCAGACTTGTGCAAGAACAGCCTGATTCTATTGAAGAGCTTTTCTATCAAGGAATCAATGCTAATATATCCTTTGACACTGCTTATAATATATTCAAGCAACAAGCGGTTTTTCCACCACTAATGGTGCTTGAATATCTTGAAGGATATGAGTACAGTATTGATTGTCTATCATTTGACGGCAAACTGATGGCTGCCATTCCGAGAAAAAAAGGACAAGGAAGGCTCAGGGAGCTAGAGGACAATCCTGTTCTGCTAAAGCTGGCTAAAGATATTAATGACACACTAAAAATTCCGTTTATTTATAATATACAAGTGAAATATCAGAATGGCATTCCAAAGCTGCTAGAAATTAACCCAAGAATGTCTGGAGGACTGCATTACAGCTGTCTAGCAGGTATTAATATGCCATACAGAGCGATTCTGCTGCTACTGCAAGGGAAAAAGGCTATTAAACAATTCCGTCCCCATTTCGGTGTGAAATCGAGCTATTTAGAGAAAGAGATAATTTTAAAAGATAATGTCTTTCAGTCGTCGAAAATTGTCCATTTATAAGCAAATGAAATGCCCCTTAAAGAAAGGGGGTATTTTTTTTATGTAAAAAGTTCGTTATAAAAAACAAAGTGTATTGACATAAAGAACAAATCATCGTATTATTTATTCAATAATACGTAATAACAAACGAAATGTGTTCTTTATAAAGAATTAATTTATAAAGAGCGTTATTTTTTTACTTGTCGGTTCTTTATAAAGAACGACTTATAATTGGAGGAATATTAATGGATGCCATTATTCAATCTATAAAAATGCGCTATTATGTGAGACTTATTAACAAGTATTCACAAAAATCGAATAAAGCTGTATTAGGTTTAGATAGAAACATGTACTTTCAAAAATATTGCTATTATCAAGATAAATTGAGGATGCTACAAGATAGGCAAGTTTCTGGCAGAGAATTTTGAATAGTATAGCAGCATGCAAAAAATCCACCAGTAAACTAACTGGTGGATTTTGTTATTATGGCATTGTGGAAAAACAGTTCAGTTATACACGAATTTATACACATGCTAAAACTATGGTATAGAAGTATTCCACAGGTTTATGCACATTATCCACAGTTTTTATGTGGGTATACCAGTGGATTTGTGGATAAATAACCTTATTGTAAGCGAAAATGGTGAAAATGCTTACAAAATAGAAAGTTATCCCCAATGTTTAAATTTTCAAATTGTTTACTGTTTCTCTTGGCCGGATTTTCTGCTTGCAGCTCTATCTGCCATTTTGAACTCATGCTGATATGTAACCTCTTGCATACTAGAAAGTTTAGGTTTACCTTTGAATGCTTTTTTCTTGTCCATTGTTACCATCCTTTCACGCTAAGTTAATGATATTATTTCCCTCTTTTTTAGAAAGATACATTAGTCAAAGCTTGAAATCGCAGATTCGATTGTTTCAAAAGCAAAGGGATAGCCTTGGCTTGTTAAAACCGTGGGAAGTACATGCTGGCCCTCTGCCACAAGGATGCTCATCTCTCCTAATACTAGTTTGAGAAGCGGGGAAGGGACTAACAGCCAATGTGGACGATGCAAATGCCTGCTTATTGTTTTACCTAAAACCTGCATCTTCACAGGAGCAGGCGCAGTGAAATTGACTGGACCAGAAATTGTATCGTCTCCAATAATAAACTGCATACCGCCAACAACATCCTCTATATGAATCCAAGAAGCCCATTGGTTTCCGCTGCCTAAATTACCGCCGATAAATAATTTATATGGAAGAAGCAAGGTTGGAAATGCTCCGCCATCTTTAGACAGGACTAAGCCAAATCGGCAATAAACGGTTCTTATCCCTAGATGCTCTGCCTGCTGCGCATGTGCTTCCCACTGTTTTACAGTGTCCGCAAGAAAGTCATTACCAAGATGCGAGGCCTCAGTGAAGTTATTTGTTAAGGACGTTCCATATACTCCAATTGCACTTGCATTTAACCAAACTTTAGGTTTGTCTGGAAGCTGCTTTATAATAGAAAGGAGCCTGTCTGTTGCAGAGATTCTGCTTTCCACTATTCTTTGTTTACGAGAAGCTGTCCAGCGGCCGCTGTTTAAGGATTCACCAGCAAGATTAATGACAGCATCGATAGGATCAGGAATGGCAGAAGCTGAATTATTATTTGCATGCTCCCAGTTAATATAGAAAATTTGTCCGCTGTTCTCCCGATTTGTGCTTCTTGTTAAACAATAGATGGTATGCCCTTTTTGCGTTAAACTCTGTATAAGGGCATTACCGATTAAACCAGTTCCGCCTGCAATCAGGAAGTTCATTGTTTTCCTCCTCAAAATATTTTATTTTCATTATAATATTCACATAAGAACATTTCCCAATTTAACGTCCTAAAAAATATATGTTACCTGTAATGATGAAAGGAGATTGACATAATTGATTATCAGTAAAATAACGAGACAAAAGAATTTAAGTGACCGCTACAATATCTTTTCCGAAATAGCTGGTAAAGATGAATATGCTTTCAGTGTGGATGAATCGGTGCTTGTTAAATACCAGCTGCGAAAAGGCATGGAGCTTGATAAGCTTCTGTTGAATGAAATACAGTACAGTGATGAAATTCGTAAAGGCTATCATACAGCTGTTAATTATTTGGCAAGGGTGAAAAGAACGGAAAAAGAGGTACGAGCACATCTCAGTACAAAAATAGAAGAAGACATGGTTATTGGCGAGGTTATTCGGAGACTGTACGATATGAAGTTTCTTGATGATGAGGATTATGCTTTTTCCTATGTAAGAACACAACGCAATACATCAGATAAAGGTCCTACAGTGATAAGAAGAGAGCTAAGGGAAAAAGGCTTAGGAGATGACTTGATAAGCAGTGCTTTAGAGGAGCTACCTTTTGATGTACAGCTTGCCAATGCGGAAAAAATAGCTGCAAAGGCGTTAAGCAGCAACAAAAATAACTCCTTTAAAATGGCTAAACAAAAGGTGGAGCAGACATTGACAAGGAAGGGATACTCTTCTGCAGTTATCAAGGAAGTAAAGCTGTCATTGGAAGGAAATGATGAAGAGGATGAACTCAGCGCATTACGTGTTCATGGACAAAAGGCAGAACGAAAGTTTGCTGCTTATTCTGGCTACGAATTCAGGCAAAAGATGAAGCAGTTTTTATACAGAAAAGGCTTTTCCATTGAACTGATTGAAAGGTATCTTGATGAGCTTTCTATGGAGGACTGATTTTTTTTAGTACATTTTTTTTGCTCAAAGCTAAGACGTCATTTACAATAAAATCATAGTGGGGTTGAGGAGGAAGTATATGCAAACGAAAAGATACAGCATGATGTCCGAACACGAATTACGTATAGAAATTGCCCAATTAAATGATAAGGCCAAAAAAGCAGAGCAGCTCGGTATGGTTAATGAGTTCGCTGTATTAGAACGGAAAATTCATATGGCAAAAGCATATTTACTCGATCCAAATCAATTTATTAAAGGTGAAGTGTATGAAATAGAGGGAGATCCGGGTGTGAAATTCCATCTTCATTATATGAACGGCATTTTTGCTTGGGGGATACGAGACAATGGGCAAAACACAGAAGAAGGAATTCCGATCTCTTTATTGAAGAAACAAGAGGCATAAGAACAAGCTGTTCTTATGCCAGATGTTATTACTGTTTATGTCTATGTGATGAAGCATTCATTCTTTCCTGAGGATGTGTATTAATTGTGCCATCTGCTCTTTTAGATGCATACTCCGGTTTTGCTCTTGGCTCACCTTCAAATTTGTTATCATTTATATTATCTACGCCTTTAACCATGGGGCAAAATCCTCCTTTGTATGTTCATGTATGACAAATATGCCGAGCATTTCTTTGTCAACCATTTTAGTATTTGTAGCATGTAAGCAAACTATAAGCGTTATTTTAAATGAAAGAAGGTCGTTACCATGTATGATTATCAAAAAAGGCTTGTGGACAGACTGCTGGAGATTAACGAAAGTATCAACGTTGTTCAGGCCCAGACTTGGATAGAGCTGTTATGGGAAGATTTCGAATCAACATATGCGAAAGCAGGGAGAGATTATAAAGGAGCTGAAATGACAGAGAAGGTTGTCAGCCAGTGGATTGAAAATTATGGACCAAAGCTTCACGAATTTGTAGCGGAAAACCCAAAGTATAAAGATTTTCTTACAGAAAATAAACGAAGCTTCCATTAAAAAAAATCCAGCAAAAGCTGGATTTTTTTAGTTCGTCAAGATATCTAATTTTTTCTGAAGTTTTTCTTCACTGAATATCCAGCCAGTATAGGAAGACATAATATTTAAGTCTTTATCGAGATGGACGACAGCGACAAATGGATAATGACCATTGCTGCGGTAGCGTAAATCAATAAACCGAACCTGGTACTGATCCTCAAGCTCTGTTACTTCCCAGCGATATACTGGAGAGAAGGAAAGAAAAGCAGACAGGTTACTGTCTATTTTGGCTGCTTCCAAAACTGGTGTTGCCGGGATATCAATTCGCTTAAACTGATCATAGATTTCAATTTTGTAGTTATGTGCTCTCCCAACATAGAAGTATTCATCTGTCATAACTGCAACGCGCCAATGGCTGAACCTCATTGTCGGGGATAAAATAATCGTATTTGCATCTGGAATAATTTCTCTAACCTTATGCTTCACCCTTCTTTGAGCAATATAGCGGAGTACATAATAAAAAACCAATACAATATACAGTACAAGGAAAGTATAGCCTGGTGGTGCTCCGAATGCCCAAACGAACAGACCGACAACGTGCAAACTGAAAATAATCGGGTCGAATGTATTGATGAAGCCTAGTGCTACCCATTTAGATGAAAATGGCCTTAATGCCTGTGTTCCGTATGCATTAAATATGTCGACAAAAACATGGAGAAATACGGCAATGAATGTCCACATCCATAAATGCAGTAAGTTTGCATCAGGGAAAAACGGATATAAAACAGCAACAATCAATAACGGCCATATGACTACAGCTGGAATGGAGTGTGTGATGCCTCTGTGATTTCGGATATATACAGCGTTATTTCTTAGTTTTAAGACGGTATCGACATCAGGAGCTTGAGAACCGGCTAATGTTGCAATCATTACACTTATAGTTGTTGCATGGCTTCCTGCAACTGCTGGATCAAGAGTAGCCAAGCCTCCTAGCGCTAATCCCATCACTACATGTGTCCCAGTATCCAAGAATAAAAAACCTCCTTGTTTTGCATAAGCAATTAATGGTTAACTACCTAATAATTTCTATAAAAAATAGCTTTATTTTTTTTATGAGTAAAGATACACTTTGATATTAGACATTGATTGGAATTTAAGTGAAATATAATCTCTGTTTACTTTGTGAAAGAAAGACGATATCTATACCTTATCATTGCGATTGTTTTGATGAAAGCCTAAAGTGAAAGAGAAGAACACATTTTATGTTATTCCCCATTTCAAAAAATATTAACATGGTGGAGGGTAAAAGTGAAAGAAGAAGCACAAAACCAATTGGATATACAGCAATTTAGAGATGACTTACTTAATTGGTTCATAGCAGAACAGCGTGACCTGCCTTGGCGTAAGGACAAGGATCCATATAAAGTTTGGGTATCAGAAATTATGCTACAGCAAACAAAAGTAGATACAGTAATTCCATACTTCAACCGCTTTGTTGATTTATTTCCGACCATTGATGCATTGTCAGATGCTGAGGAGGAAAAGGTGTTGAAGGCGTGGGAGGGGCTTGGATATTATTCGCGTGCACGGAATTTACATACGGCTGTTAAGGAAGTAAGGGAGAAATATGCTGGTGTGGTTCCGAATACTCCTGCAGAGATTGCGACATTACGTGGAGTTGGCCCGTACACTGCTGGAGCCATCCTTAGTATTGCGTATGGCGTTCCAGAGCCAGCGGTAGATGGAAATGTAATGAGAGTGCTATCGAGAATTTTGTCAATATGGGAAGACATCGCCAAACCCAAAACACGAAAAACATTCGAGGATGCCGTCAGGATGCTAATATCCCATGAAAATCCTTCTTATTTCAACCAAGCATTAATGGAGCTTGGAGCGCTGATTTGTACACCAACATCACCATCTTGCCTTTTATGCCCAGTAAGAGAGCATTGTCAGGCATTCATGGACGGCACACAGGGAGAATTGCCTGTGAAGACAAAAAACAAAAAGCAAAAGACAGTGCAAATAGCAGCAATCATCTTATCAGATGAAGACGGAAGAACACTTATTCATAAAAGGTCTCATAAAGGCCTGCTTGCCAACCTGTGGGAATTTCCAAACATAGAAATCGTCCAGACCATTACAAGTGAAGCAGAACAGCTGAAAGAGGAACTGCAGAGCCAGTACGGAGCGACGATTGAAGTAGAGGAAAGCATAACAAGGATTGAGCATGTATTCTCCCATCTTATCTGGCAGATAACTGTTTATAAGGGGAAGCTCGTTAAGCTTGAAGAAGAAACCGATACATTAAGAAAAGTGAATGCCCGTGAAGTTGAACCATACCCATTCCCAGTTTCCCATCAAAAGATGCTTAAATTTATGCCCGAATCAGAATAAGTAAATGAGGCTGGGACATAAGTATATGAATCAGTATAGAAACCGAACTATCCATTCTAATCTCGATTGGATAGTTTGGTTTCTTATTTTTGTTTTTTTAAATACAATAATTAGAAATTTTAGTAGAATGGAGCGGATGCCACTCGACTCCTGCGGGAAATAGAGGACGCTTTAGACCCCGCAGGCGAAGAGGCTTAAGCTTTCCCCACGGAAAGCGCGAGGACGAGCGCGCAATGAAACGAACTAATTTTGTCACAAGCTTCATTATTCAAATATGGATGTAATTTTATTATTCGTGTTTAGAAAGGTTATCTTTTGTTTTGTCCCAGCCTCTTTTTTAGTTTAGTCGTAGCTGACCTCCGTGCCACTAGTCCAAGTTGCTTCATTTCGTTGTAAGCCGCCGCGATTTTCAATTTCCTCAATAATCTTATTATGGATGGAAACACCCTCTACATTTAAGTACTGGGCCATTTGCTGTAAGGAGTGATGGAAATAAGCAAGTTCGCTGTCTTTCCATTCACCTTTAGCTATCATTGCTAGCTCTGTCATATCTCTGCCAACATACATAAAAAGCACCTTCCTTTACTAGGTTTTCTATAAGTATTGTGTTGATGTTGATTGATAACTATGCATAGAACAGGTAAAATGTGAAACGAGTCAATGACGGAAGGGACTGGAGAAAGAATGGAAAATAAAGTAGCGCTAGTTACTGGCAGTTCAAGAGGAATTGGTAAAGCGACTGCATTACGACTTGCAGAATCAGGTTATGACATTGTTATAAATTATGCCAGAAGTAAGAAGGCAGCAGAAGAAACAGCAGAGGAAATTAGAGCAATTGGCCGAAAAGCTCTTGTTGTTAGAGCAAATGTAGGCGATGTGGACAAAATTAAAGCTATGTTTGTCGAGATTAAAAATGAATTTGGCAGACTGGATGTATTTATTAATAATGCAGCATCTGGTGTACTTAGACCAATTATGGAGCTTGAAGAATCACATTGGGACTGGACAATGAATATTAACAGCAAGGCACTGTTGTTTTGTGCCCAAGAGGCTGCGAAGCTAATGGCAGACGGCGGAAAAATCGTCAGCATCAGCTCATTAGGCTCTATCAGATATTTGGAAAACTACACGACTGTCGGTGTAAGCAAGGCAGCAATGGAAGCTTTGACACGTTATTTGGCTGTAGAGCTGTCACCAAAAAATATTGTCGTTAATGCTGTATCAGGTGGAGCAATTGATACAGAAGCACTTAAATCATTCCCGAACAGAGAAGAGTTGTTAAGTCACTCTGCCGAAAGAACGCCTGCAGGAAGAATTGTCGAAATCGAGGATATGGTTAACTCAGTCATGTTCTTAGTCAGCGACCAGGCAAGCATGATAAGAGGGCAGACAATCATTGTCGATGGAGGCATCTCTTTACTAGTGTGACAAAGAAATGTAAAGGACCGAATACAGGTCCTTTTTTTACTGCTTATGTGAATTATTACCAATAAACTCAAACGAATAAATATGCGTTTTCGTCAGCTCGATCACTTCATTAATGAATTCCTCCTGTGTCTCCTTGAAGCCATCTCTTATCCAATTTAAAATAAGCCCGTAAAATCCATATGCCGTATAACGCTTAAAATAATCCATGTTAACAGGAATATGATTAATTGTATCGAAGACAAATTGTTCTTTATATATCTTTAAAATGGTCTGCGGAAATCTAGTATGTAAACCAGGCAACGTATCTTCAAGCTTTATTAGCTCAAAAAAATGCCGGTTTTTATATATGTAAGAAACGATGTTGAAAGAATGTGTATTAAGCTTAGCTGTATAGAATTTATGGCCATGCATGTATGGAATACCAACTGCTTCCTCAAGGCCTTTGAGCATAGAAGTGAGCAGGTCCTCTGCCAATTCTATTTTATCCGGATAGTGTATATAGAAGGTGCTGCGGTTATAGGCTGCATGATCCACTATATTTTTAACTGTGACAGCATGATAGCCTTTGTCTTTAATTAATTCTATTAATGCTTGCTTTAAATGTGCTCTCGTTCTATTTTGCCGAGCAGTTGCTGGGTGTTCCTGATCCATGAAAAAAAAACCTCCCTGGAATTAGACATATTTATGGTAAGTGTCTAACTAATAGTCACTTGATAATATCTTAATGATTGTTAATTGTGAACAAAAGAGTAAAATTTAATTTGTTATCAATCACATATTCACTAGTCTAGTACTTTTTACATGAATATGTAAGTTTATTTTAACAAGGGGGATTTACAATGGGAAAATTACAAGATAAGGTTGCAGTCATAACAGGTGGAGCATCTGGAATTGGTGCAGCAACAGCACGTTTATTCGTCTCAGAAGGTGCGAAGGTTGTTCTTGTAGACTTAAATGAAGAAAAAGGCAAGGCATTCGAATCAGAATTGAAAGCGCTTAATGCGGATGCGCTATTTGTAAAAGCAAATATTACAAGTGAAGAAGATGTTGCTAATATCTTCACACAAACAATCGAAAAGTTTGGCAAAGTGGATATTGTCTTCAATAATGCAGGAATTGGCCGTGTTCATCCTTCACATGAATTGGACTATGCTGAATGGCGTCAAACAGTGAATGTGGATTTGGATGGTGTATTCCTAGTAGCTCGTGAAGCTATTCGTGAAATGTTAAAAGCAGGCGGAGGCGCTATTGTTAATACTGCTTCTATGTATGGATGGGTTGGTTCACCTGGCTCTGCTGCTTATAATGCTGCAAAAGGCGGAGTGGTCAACTTGACTCGTTCCCTTGCATTGGAGTATGCAGAACAGAATATTCGTGTTAATGCATTATGTCCTGGATTTATTGATACACCAATCATTCCAGAAGAAAGCAAATTAGCACTAGCAGCAGCAACACCTGTAAAACGTCTTGGTAAAGCAGAAGAAATGGCGAAAGCAGTTCTGTTCCTTGCTTCTGATGATTCTTCTTATATGACTGGTAACAGCCTGATTGTAGATGGCGGTTATACTGCACAATAACGTTTAAACAATTAAAGGGGGTAGCAATCATGAATAATCGTTTTGATGGCAAAGTTGTTTTAATCACAGGAGCTGGATCTGGATTAGGTCAAGCTTCCGCTCTGCAAATTGCGAAAGAAGGCGCTAAGTTGTCGCTTGTCGATTTAAATGCTGCTTCATTAGAAGAAACAAAAGCAAAAGTGCTTGAAGTAGCACCAGATGCTGAAATACTGCTTCTTACTGCAAACGTGGCAGACGAAAAGGCAGTCGAAAATTATGTGAATGAAACAGTTGCTAAATTTGGCAAAATTGACAGCTTCTTTAATAATGCTGGAATTGAAGGAAAGCAGGACTTAACAGAGGATTTCGGTTTAGATGAATTCCAAAAAGTTGTTAGCGTTAACCTGAATGGTGTCTTTTATGGCTTAAAGCATGTATTAAAGGTTATGAGAGAACAAGGCTTTGGTTCAGTTGTTAACACAGCCTCAGTCGGTGGTATCCGCGGAGTTGGTAACCAATCTGGATATGCAGCAAGTAAGCACGGTGTGGTCGGCTTAACTCGCAACTCTGGTATCGAATACGGCCAATATGGTGTGAGCATTAAAGCAATTGCACCAGGTGCTATCATGACACCAATGGTTGAAGGGTCATTAAAACAAATCGATGCAGACAATTGGGAAGAGGTCGGCAAGCAATTTGTTGAGCCAAACCCGATGAAGCGTTTCGGAAGACCAGAAGAAGTCGGCTATCTAGTAGCATTCCTTCTTTCAGATCAAGCGAACTTCATCAATGCGACAGTCATTCCGATTGACGGTGGTCAGTCGTACAAATATTAATATTTAAGATATTATTTAGTTGAAAGCACGGGCTATTCCGTGCTTTTTTTGTATGGATTTTATTGGAATAAAAAAAATATGGATAGAACTTCTGCATACGGGACAAATTAATATTCGTGGAGGTGATATTGATGGCTAAAAAAGCAGGTAGCACACAATCAGGAACTAACATTCAAGAAGTAAAACAACAAAACGCTGCAGCAACTTCTGGACAATACGGTACAGAATTCGCTAGCGAAACTGATGTACAAGAAGTAAAACAACGTAACGCTAAAGCAGAGCAAAACAAATCTAAAAACTCATAATTTAGCTGATACGAAGGCACTTTTCTTAGAGGAAAGTGTCTTCGTTCATTTTTCTCCAATTAATAACACTCCGATAAGCTCCTCTTACAGTTCGACAAAACTTCTTGTCAGTCTACAGAAGTTGTCAAAGGAAATAGACTAGAGGAAGTGGAAATAATCAACAGAGCAAAAACAATCTAATTCCCCATAAATAAAAATTTTTTGAAATCAGTCTGTTAATAGGGAAGAGAGACTTCCATTTTTATGTTGAGAGGTCAAGAATTTCTTCCAAAAAATATTAATTAGGATGTGTATGTTCATGGACGTGTTCAATGGATTAGTAGGAGAACAGATGAAAATTATGGAAAAACTGCTGTATTTGCAGAGTGAGCTTGAACGGTGTGAAGAAATTGAAGATCAGCTGCAGCAATTGCATAGTGAAACAGAATTGAAAGAAGTGCAGCATGAAATCATGAATATGAAAAGCGAATTAAAAGAAATACAGCGGATTTTTGAGATACAGACAGAAAAAGTAATTAAGGTATATCAGGAAAATGAAATGAATTTAAGCTCTATTTAATAGGAATTTTTAAATATTTCTCATTCCTTTCGCAATTTCAATGGTTCTTTTGTTTTAAATTTTTCTATTAACCGTTATAATAATAGAAAAAAGAGGAATTGTTCTTTGTTGCCTTGATTGGGAAATAGAATATTTAAATGTAAGTAGGTTGCAAAGCGTCCGCAAAATGAAAGTAGGGGAGAATAATGGGCGTACCTATCGAGGGTGAACCAATACAAATCCATAGCTACAAGCATAATGGTCACATCCATCGAATCTGGGACGAAACAACGATACTTAAAGGGACGCAAAATTTAATAATAGGCGGTAATGATCGGACAATTGTTACAGAATCAGACGGCAGAACATGGGTCACCCGTGAACCGGCAATATGCTACTTTCATTCCCAATACTGGTTTAATGTAATAGGAATGATAAGGGAAGACGGAATCCATTATTATTGTAACCTTAGTTCGCCATTTATTTATGATGGAGAAGCAGTAAAATATATTGATTATGATTTGGATATTAAGATTTTCCCTGATATGACATTTAATCTTCTCGATGAGGATGAATATGAACGTCATCGTGCGGAAATGAATTATCCAGAAGCGATCGACCGTATTTTGAAATCGCATGTTAATCAATTAATCCAGTGGATACGCCAAAGAAAGGGTCCCTTTGCACCAGATTTTATTGATTTATGGTATGAAAGGTATTTAACGTACAGAAGTTAATATGGTAGGAAGAATAGCTTGTTGAAAGTTCAGCAAGCTTTTTCTTTTGTTTTCATTTATGCAAGTGGTAAAATAACTTCTTGTTTGAAGTTTCGTTCTAATTTATTGTTTACATAAAATTTTAGAAAGGAAAGAGGAGAGAGTGTGGACAGTATAAAAAGATATTTGCATTTTGTTAAACCATACCGAATGCAAATTATAGGGACAATCATCATTGGCATCGTTAAATTCGCTATTCCCTTGCTCATTCCGCTTTTACTGAAATATGTAGTTGATGACATCATCAATGCAACAGATTTGGATAAGCAAGAAAGAATCAACAGTCTTTTAAAGATGATGGGGATAATGCTGGTCATTTTTGTCATCGTCAGACCGCCTGTTGAATACTACCGTCAATATTTTGCACAGTGGACATCGAATAAGATTCTGTATGATATTCGCGATCAGCTGTTTGCTCACCTGCAAAAGCTGAGCTTAAAGTACTACTCCAATACAAGGGCTGGTGAAGTTATCTCACGGGTCATTAATGATGTGGAGCAAACAAAGAATTTTATCCTGACAGGGCTGATGAATTTATGGCTTGATGGTGTCACGATATTAATAACAATCGGTATCATGCTGACAATGAATGTAAAGCTGACAATTATCTCAATCATTCTTTTGCCGTTTTACGCATTGTCAATCAAACATTTCTTCGGAAACTTAAGAACACTGACAAGAGAACGATCGCAAGCATTAGCAGGAGTCCAGAGTTTCTTACACGAAAGAGTACAAGGAATTTCAGTTATTAAAAGCTTTGCGACAGAAGATTATGAACAAAAGCACTTTAAAAAGTATAATCATGCATTTTTAGAAAAGGCGACAGATCATACACGCTGGAATGCTAAAGCTTTTGCTGTAGTTAATACGATTACAGACATCTCACCAATCATTGTGATTGCATACTCTGGGTATCAAGTAATAACCGGTCAGCTGACATTAGGTGCAATGGTAGCATTCTTTGCTTATATTGAGAGGCTGTATAATCCGTTGCGAAGAATGGTGAATTCCTCAACGACACTGACACAGTCAATTGCTTCGATGGACCGTGTGTTTGAGCTGATTGATGAGAAATACGATATCCAGGATAAGCCGAATGCAATTCCTTGTAAGGAAGTACAAGGGGAGATTGAATTTAAGGAAGTTGATTTCGCCTATGATCAAAATGATTCCCTTGTGCTCAATAATATCTCTTTGAAAATCAAGCAAGGAGAAACAGTTGCTTTTGTTGGTATGAGCGGAGGCGGAAAGTCATCACTCATTAGCTTAATACCTCGTTTCTACGATGTTACTGCTGGTACGATTATGCTTGATGGAAGGGATATCCGCGATTTTCAAGTCCGAACATTGAGAGATAAAATCGGAATGGTTCTTCAAGAAAATATTCTATTCAGTGAATCAATCAAAGAGAACATTATGATTGGTAAGCCAGATGCAACAATAGAAGAAGTGATGGAGGCAGCAAAGGCTGCAAACGCCCATGAATTTATCATGCAGCTTCCGGATGGCTATGATACGAAGGTAGGGGAAAGAGGCGTGAAGCTGAGTGGCGGTCAAAAGCAGCGTGTTGCCATTGCTCGTGTATTCCTGAAGAACCCGCCGATCTTAATTTTGGATGAAGCAACATCAGCACTTGATTTAGAAAGCGAGCAGTCGATACAAGAGGCAATTGAAAAACTGGCAAAAGAGAGAACGACATTAATAGTTGCTCATAGGCTTTCGACGATTACACATGCAGATCGAATTGTGTTAATCAACAATGGCGAAATTGCCGAAGATGGCAGCCATGAACAGTTGATGAAACTAAAAGGTCATTATTTCAATCTGTTTCAAATTCAACAGCTAGGAGTATAGATAATAAGAAAGGATGACCCTACTTGAGGTCATCCTTTCTTATTTATTCTTCCATTTTCACTTCGGGCTCATGATTATGATGGACTTGAATTGTAGTAATCAGCGTATCTAAATGCTCCACATTCTCATCATATTCAATGATGGCAGAAATGATTTGCATCGCATGATACTGTACAAGCTCCTCGTTTTGCTCACATACCCGCTCATCTACTGTTTCCCGGTAATGGTTAATAAGCTGATAGAACAATTCTTTTCTATCTAAAGTGATATTACCCTCTTCAAAGGTTACATTTGGCTTTACCTTTCCGATGAACTTCAACATAACATGCTCATGATGATGGATTAGACAATCGAGCTGCTGCTGGATAATGTTTTGAAAATTCTCTGGCAGTGTTTTAAGCTCATTCTCAAAACGGTGCAGCTTTTTCAAAGTATGAAAGGATCTTTTCAATGTGTTTATCATCTGCCTGTAGATAACAAGCTTTCTTGCTTTAAGAGGGGTGTTCCTCTTAAAATAGTTTCTTTCTTCTTTATACATTAAATAAAGCTGATCTATTTTAATTATCCGGTCAGAAATCTTGTCGATATCATTTTTCAATAGACTATGTTCGGATGCATGCCTAATATTGAGGCGAATCCACTTTGTAATTTCTTCACTAATATCAGAAATGCTGTTGTACAGCTTGTTTTCATATTTAGGAGGCAAAAATACGAGATTAACGATAAATGCTGAAATAATCCCAAGCATAATAGTAGAAAACCGTATTATCGCAAAGATGATAAAGTCATCTGTTGTTGTTTCCATAATAGCGATCAACGTTACTGTCGACAAGATGATCGTCTTTTCCAGTTTAAGCTTTAAGTTAATTGTAATTACGATAACGGCTGCTAGACCAATAATAAAGATGTTGTTGCCAAAGCTAAGTACGAAGACAACTGCGATTATCGCGCCGATTATATTACCTTGAATTTGTTCTATTATAGATAAGTAAGATCGATAGATAGTAGGCTGTATCGCAAATATTGCTGAAATCCCCGCGAATACAGGAGTTGGTACTTGCAGTGTTTGTGCAAGAAATAATGCTAAAACGATGGCGATTCCTGTTTTAAGAATGCGCGCTCCAAGTGTCATATTGAAATAATCCTCTCTCATACATTTTCTTATGCGTAGTATACCTTTACTTTAAACAATTTATAGAAAAACTAAACAATAATGTACTATACAGTGATTGCTTGTTAACATCAATAGTCATTTGTAGGATTATATGATATTTTCATGAAAAGTTAGTGAAAGTAGTACTGATGTGGGTGTTGTTTGTTATCCTTAATAGATATGAAGGGGAGAGAATATTAGAATAGTTGTTGTGATGTATAGATTTAGAAACGGAGAGCGGCATGCTCTCTGTTTCTAAATTTTTCACAGCAGGGATTCTAGCTGGTGTTTAACCACTTAAGTAGAAGTTTCCCTGCTGCGTAAATTATGATCCATGTTTGATTGTAGACAACTGTGATTGTTGTCTTACTGACAGCAGTTTATTCTTATAGTTCTTTTGCTAATGCTTCGAAAGCATTGTTGACTGCATGTATTGTTGCTTCGATGTCTTCCTCTGTATGGGCGATTGTTATGAACCATGCTTCATATTTGGAAGGGGCAAGCATAATGCCTTGTTCAACCATTAATTTAAAGAATTTACCGAACAGCTCGCCGTCTGTATTTTCGGCTTGCTCATAATTCATGACTTTCTCGTTTGTGAAATAAACAGTCAATGCGCCTTTTAATCGATTAATTGTAATTGGCATATTATGTGTAGCGGCAGCTTCGGCGATACCCTTTTCAAGCAATGCTCCAAGTCTGTCTAAATGCTCGTATACACCTTTTTGCTTAAGCACTTCAAGACAAGCGATACCTGAAAGAACAGATGCCGGATTTCCAGCATGTGTACCAGCTTGATATGCAGGTCCTACTGGGGCCACTTTGTCCATAATTTCCTTTTTCCCGCCATAAGCTCCGATTGGTAAGCCTCCGCCGATCACTTTTCCTAATGCAGTTAAATCTGGCTGAACTCCTAATAAGTCCTGTGCACCGCCATATGTAAAGCGGAAGGCTGTGATTACCTCATCATAGATAACAAGTGCCCCAGCGTTATGTGTATACTCATTTATTAATTCAAGGAACCCTTCAATCGGCTCGACAATTCCAAAGTTACCAACGATTGGTTCTACAAGTACTGCCGCAATTTCTTGACCCCATTTTTTTAGGGCATCCTTGAATGCGTCAGGATCGTTGAATGGAACAGTGATAACATCTGCTGCAATCACTGCTGGCACACCAGCTGAATCTGGAGTTCCCAGTGTAGACGGACCAGAGCCTGCTGCAACAAGAACAGGGTCAGAGTGACCGTGGTAGCAGCCTGCAAACTTAATTACTTTGTTTCTGCCGGTATATGCTCTTGCGACCCTGATTGTAGTCATGACTGCTTCTGTACCAGAATTCATAAATCTGACCTTCTCTAGGGAAGGAATAGCCTCTTGAAGCATTTTTGCAAATGTAACTTCATGAGGAGTTGGCGTTCCATATAAAACCCCTGATTCAGCTGCTTTAGTGATTGCCTTTGTTATATGGGGATGAGCGTGTCCAGTAATGATTGGTCCGTACGCTGCCAAATAATCAATATATTGATTCCCATCTACATCGAAGAAGTAAGCGCCTTGGCCCCTTTCCATTGCTACAGGTGCTCCGCCACCAACTGCTTTATACGAACGAGAAGGGCTGTTGACTCCGCCTACGATTACTTTAAGTGCTTCTTCATGTAATCTCTCAGAATTATTATGCTGCATGATATTCCTCCTAAAACTTATCATCATTAAAAGATGTTCTTTATAATTTTAGCACTTTTTTTCAGAAGATAAACGATAAAGGTACTACCTTAGTTTTCATAGGAATTTAGAAAAGGTCTTTAAACAGGCAGACAAGCATACATTTAAAATATATTGGACTTGGCGGGAGATATGGATAGGGGGAGGAACGTGTTTTTTTATTTTTTGTTAGCGATGATTATCTTTTTTATTATGATGAGCTTGCGAACGCTGTTTGTTCCTTATCGCCTGAAAGAAAAATGGGTTTCATTTGAAAATTTTTTGTATCTTTTCTTTGTTTATATCACCATAATGATAGGCTTTGGCCTAATTTACACGCTGCTTCAGCTGAATGGCGTGCAGGTCTATAACGAAAGCCAGCAAATATATGCTTCGTCACTACATTTTCTAGATGAGCTGCAAACAGGTATATACTTTAGTGGGATTACGCTGTTTTCAGTAGGCTTTGGTGATTTGACACCAATCGGTCTCGGCAGATTGATAGTAGTAATTGAAGCACTTATTGGGTATACCATCCCAGCGGCATTTGTTGCAAGAGCTGTGTTAGATATGGAAAGTTAATTTGTTTAGAGTATGCTAGTTGAAATTATTTCCTTCATTAGCTAGTCTAATAATAATACCAGCATTGGAGGATAAGAGAATGAGTGTAAATATAGGAGAGCAAGCACCTGATTTTGAATTAGAGGCAAACAGTGGCAAGGGAATTAAGCTGTCTGATTATAGAGGAAAAAATATTGTTTTATATTTCTATCCAAAAGATATGACACCTGGCTGTACAACGGAGGCATGTGATTTTAGGGACAGTCATTCGAGATTCGAGGAACTTGAAGCTGTTGTTCTCGGTGTAAGCCCAGACCCTGTAGACAAACATAAGAAGTTTATTGCAAAGCATGAGCTGCCGTTCCTGCTGCTTGCAGATGAAGATCATAAAGTGGCAGAGAGTTATGACGTATGGAAGCTGAAGAAAAACTTTGGCAAGGAATATATGGGGATAGAACGATCTACCTTTCTGATTGACAAGGAGGGAAGGCTTGTTCGTGAGTGGAGAAAAGTCAAAGTTGCCGGTCATGTCGAGGAAATTGCAGAAGAGCTGAAAAAGCTATAAAGCTTTTTCTGCCTAATTTTATTACCTCGAGGCTTTTGTCCATTCCAATATACAAGTTATGAATACATTATATTAGGGCATACCTCCTCAGATATATGTTGCAGATCACACTCGGTGGTCTGCCTTTTTTATTCAAATTAAATTTAGAACAGCATTAAATAGGAGCATTAGCATATAATAAAAAGTATTGAAAGAGAATTATTCTAGTTTGAACGATTGATAACATATAATATTGTTGGAATTAACGGCTATTCCGCCATTCTTATTGACAAATACATGATATTGTTAGTACACTAATTATAAACATTATAAAATAAGAATATCTTTTAGAAATGGGGTGCATGTCTGTGGAACATAATGAGTTACAGGAAGCTCTTGATAAATTAAAAGAAACAGGAGTGCGCATTACCCCGCAGCGTCATGCGATACTTGAATACTTAATAAGCTCAATGTCACATCCGACTGCCGATGAAATTTATAAAGCACTGGAAGGCAAATTTCCAAATATGAGTGTGGCCACTGTTTATAATAATTTAAGAGTTTTTAAAGAAGTGAGTCTTGTAAAGGAATTGACGTATGGTGATTCCTCAAGCAGATTTGATTTTATAACTTCCCATCATTACCATATCATTTGTAAGGATTGCGGGAAGATAGTGGATTTCCATTATCCTGGACTGGACGAGGTAGAACAGTTCGCAAGCCATGTTTCAGGTTTTAAAATCAGTCATCACCGCTTAGAAATTTATGGAACATGTCCTGACTGTGCAAAAAACGAAGCGCACTAAGCAAGTATAAAGAGGATTGTCTCTTTTAAAATTACAAGCCAGGTTCTGGAGGTGATTTTAAAGTGGATGACTCCTCTTTTTGTTTTTTATTTGTGTTAAAGAGTAAATAGATCATACCGAAAAAGGGTTCAGCTCCGTAAAAAGGAGATGCAGGAATTCGAAATAAAGTGTCGAAAGTATTAAAAACGAATTTTTTATGATGGAGGAATAATGATGGAAGACATTCTTCGTCCGATTTATCAAGAGAGAGCAAGCCAAGCGAATACACTTGGAGTTCTTATGATAGAAAAAAGACAAAAAGAAATGACGGTAACAGATACATTTGACTCGGTGATGCTTATCATCGTGAAAGAGGCAGACAAGCCTGTTTTTATTAAACATTACACGTATACAGACAAAAAAGCTGCACTTCATATTATTACGGAAACACAATTAAAAAAATGGATTTTGCTTGGTACAAATAAAAAAATATTTGAATGGCTATATAATGGGAGAGTCATATTTGATCGAAATGAATATGTATCCCAGTTGAAAAGCGAGTTAAAGGATTTCCCTGTCATCCAAAGGAAACGTAAGATGGGGGTGGAGTTTGCTAAGTTAATTAGAAGATATATGGATGGTAAAGCGTTTTTTGAGAACAAACATTATCTTGATGCATATAATGATGTCGTTCACTCCTTACATCATCTTGCGCGACTTGCTGTTATTGAAAATGGGTTCCATCCAGAGGTTACAGTATGGAGTCAAGTTAAGCAAATTGAACCAGAGATATATAAATTGTATGTCGAATTGATTAATAGTGAGGAGCCTTTGGAAAAAAGACTTGAGTTGCTGTTTTTGGCAAGTGAATTCCTTATCCACTCTAAAACGAAAATGAGCATTCAGCATATTACAGATATCTTAGCAGAACAAGATTATTGGTCTTTTAATGACCTTATAGAGAATGAAGAATTGTTTCTTGTATATTCCGTTGATTTGGGCAGGCTGATTGAATATTTAATTGAGAAACACTTTATTGAGGTAGTCGAGGTAGAAACTAAAAGTCCTAAGGTATATCACCGTTATTATAAGGTTTCAAAAAAAGATTGAAGTTTTTTTAGGAAAAGTGTTGACGCTAACTAAATTACTTGGTATATTTATATCCGTCGCTGAAACAACACAAAATGTTGCTGAAACGACGGAAAAGTTTTTTTAAAAAACATTTGACATAAAAAACACCAGATGTTATATTAATAAAGTCGCTTCTGGAAGAACAAGGAAGCGCAAGGAAATATTGCTCTTTGAAAACTGAACAAACAAACGTCAACAATAATCGTTTTTATAACTTCGTTATAGAAATGAAAAACAAGTAACAAAAAGCTAGAGTTTAGCATTTGAGCTAATCTTACTCTTTATCGGAGAGTTTGATCCTGGCTCAGGACGAACGCTGGCGGCGTGCCTAATACATGCAAGTCGAGCGGACTTAAAAAGCTTGCTTTTTAAGTTAGCGGCGGACGGGTGAGTAACACGTGGGCAACCTGCCTGTAAGACTGGGATAACTTCGGGAAACCGGAGCTAATACCGGATAATCCTTTTCTACTCATGTAGGAAAGCTGAAAGACGGTTTACGCTGTCACTTACAGATGGGCCCGCGGCGCATTAGCTAGTTGGTGAGGTAACGGCTCACCAAGGCGACGATGCGTAGCCGACCTGAGAGGGTGATCGGCCACACTGGGACTGAGACACGGCCCAGACTCCTACGGGAGGCAGCAGTAGGGAATCTTCCGCAATGGACGAAAGTCTGACGGAGCAACGCCGCGTGAGTGATGAAGGTTTTCGGATCGTAAAACTCTGTTGTTAGGGAAGAACAAGTACGAGAGTAACTGCTCGTACCTTGACGGTACCTAACCAGAAAGCCACGGCTAACTACGTGCCAGCAGCCGCGGTAATACGTAGGTGGCAAGCGTTGTCCGGAATTATTGGGCGTAAAGCGCGCGCAGGCGGTCCTTTAAGTCTGATGTGAAAGCCCACGGCTCAACCGTGGAGGGTCATTGGAAACTGGGGGACTTGAGTGCAGAAGAGAAGAGTGGAATTCCACGTGTAGCGGTGAAATGCGTAGAGATGTGGAGGAACACCAGTGGCGAAGGCGACTCTTTGGTCTGTAACTGACGCTGAGGCGCGAAAGCGTGGGGAGCAAACAGGATTAGATACCCTGGTAGTCCACGCCGTAAACGATGAGTGCTAAGTGTTAGAGGGTTTCCGCCCTTTAGTGCTGCAGCAAACGCATTAAGCACTCCGCCTGGGGAGTACGGCCGCAAGGCTGAAACTCAAAGGAATTGACGGGGGCCCGCACAAGCGGTGGAGCATGTGGTTTAATTCGAAGCAACGCGAAGAACCTTACCAGGTCTTGACATCTCCTGACAATCCTAGAGATAGGACGTTCCCCTTCGGGGGACAGGATGACAGGTGGTGCATGGTTGTCGTCAGCTCGTGTCGTGAGATGTTGGGTTAAGTCCCGCAACGAGCGCAACCCTTGATCTTAGTTGCCAGCATTCAGTTGGGCACTCTAAGGTGACTGCCGGTGACAAACCGGAGGAAGGTGGGGATGACGTCAAATCATCATGCCCCTTATGACCTGGGCTACACACGTGCTACAATGGATGGTACAAAGGGCAGCAAAACCGCGAGGTCGAGCCAATCCCATAAAACCATTCTCAGTTCGGATTGTAGGCTGCAACTCGCCTACATGAAGCTGGAATCGCTAGTAATCGCGGATCAGCATGCCGCGGTGAATACGTTCCCGGGCCTTGTACACACCGCCCGTCACACCACGAGAGTTTGTAACACCCGAAGTCGGTGGGGTAACCCTTTTGGGAGCCAGCCGCCTAAGGTGGGATAGATGATTGGGGTGAAGTCGTAACAAGGTAGCCGTATCGGAAGGTGCGGCTGGATCACCTCCTTTCTAAGGAAAATGGATTTATTCCATTCATAGATTGTTGACAGTTTGTTGTTCAGTTTTGAGGGAGCAATTCCTCAAAACATGAGGGTATTGATAAGTAAATTAATCAATAGCCGATTTTGTTCCTTGAAAACTAGATTATGTATAGTAAGAACCAAGAAAAAAACCGAGTAATCGCCATCTTAGATTCTCTATTAAATTAGAGAAATTGAGGGTAAAGAGTAACATCTTTAGCCAAAATCAAGTTAAGTTAGAAAGGGCGCACGGTGGATGCCTTGGCACTAGGAGCCGATGAAGGACGGGACTAACACCGATATGCTTCGGGGAGCTGTAAGTAAGCTTTGATCCGGAGATTTCCGAATGGGGAAACCCGCTATCCGTAATGGGATAGCATCGTTACTTGAATACATAGAGTAACAGAAGGCAGACCCGGGGAACTGAAACATCTAAGTACCCGGAGGAAGAGAAAGCAAACGCGATTCCCTTAGTAGCGGCGAGCGAAACGGGATTAGCCCAAACCAAGAGGCTTGCCTCTTGGGGTTGTAGGACACTCTACATGGAGTTACAAAGGAACGGGGTAGATGAATAGGTCTGGAAAGGCCAGTCACAGAAGGTAAAAACCCTGTAGTCGAAACTTCGTTCCCTCCTGAGTGGATCCTGAGTACGGCGGGACACGAGAAATCCCGTCGGAAGCAGGGAGGACCATCTCCCAAGGCTAAATACTCCCTAGTGACCGATAGTGAACCAGTACCGTGAGGGAAAGGTGAAAAGCACCCCGGAAGGGGAGTGAAATAGATCCTGAAACCGTGTGCCTACAAGTAGTTAGAGCCCATTAATGGGTGATAGCGTGCCTTTTGTAGAATGAACCGGCGAGTTACGATTACATGCAAGGTTAAGTTGAAGAGACGGAGCCGCAGCGAAAGCGAGTCTGAATAGGGCGATAGAGTATGTGGTCGTAGACCCGAAACCAGGTGATCTACCCATGTCCAGGGTGAAGTCCAGGTAACACTGGATGGAGGCCCGAACCCACGCACGTTGAAAAGTGCGGGGATGAGGTGTGGGTAGCGGAGAAATTCCAATCGAACTTGGAGATAGCTGGTTCTCTCCGAAATAGCTTTAGGGCTAGCCTCAAGGTAAGAGTATTGGAGGTAGAGCACTGTTTGGACTAGGGGCCCCCATCGGGTTACCGAATTCAGACAAACTCCGAATGCCAAATACTTATCCTTGGGAGTCAGACTGCGAGTGATAAGATCCGTAGTCAAGAGGGAAACAGCCCAGACCACCAGCTAAGGTCCCAAAGTATACGTTAAGTGGAAAAGGATGTGGAGTTGCTTAGACAACCAGGATGTTGGCTTAGAAGCAGCCACCATTTAAAGAGTGCGTAATAGCTCACTGGTCGAGTGACTCTGCGCCGAAAATGTACCGGGGCTAAACGTATCACCGAAGCTGTGGATTGACATCTATGATGTCAGTGGTAGGAGAGCGTTCTAAGGGCGTTGAAGCTAGACCGTAAGGACTGGTGGAGCGCTTAGAAGTGAGAATGCCGGTATGAGTAGCGAAAGATGAGTGAGAATCTCATCCACCGAATGCCTAAGGTTTCCTGAGGAAGGCTCGTCCACTCAGGGTTAGTCGGGACCTAAGCCGAGGCTGAAGAGCGTAGGCGATGGACAACAGGTTGATATTCCTGTACCACCTTATGAATCGTTTGAGCGATGGGGGGACGCAGGAGGATAGGGTAAGCGTGCTGTTGGATTAGCACGTCCAAGCAGTTAGGCTGGTAATGAGGCAAATCCCATTACCGTGAAGGCGGAGCTGTGACGGCGAGGGAAATATAGTACCGAAGTTCCTGATTCCACACTGCCAAGAAAAGCCTCTAGCGAGATTCAAGGTGCCCGTACCGCAAACCGACACAGGTAGGCGAGGAGAGAATCCTAAGGTGAGCGAGAGAACTCTCGTTAAGGAACTCGGCAAAATGACCCCGTAACTTCGGGAGAAGGGGTGCTCTTTTGGGTGCAAGCCCGAGAGAGCCGCAGTGAATAGGCCCAGGCGACTGTTTAGCAAAAACACAGGTCTCTGCGAAGCCGTAAGGCGAAGTATAGGGGCTGACACCTGCCCGGTGCTGGAAGGTTAAGAGGAGGGGTTAGCGTTCGCGCGAAGCTCTGAATTGAAGCCCCAGTAAACGGCGGCCGTAACTATAACGGTCCTAAGGTAGCGAAATTCCTTGTCGGGTAAGTTCCGACCCGCACGAAAGGTGTAACGATCTGGGCACTGTCTCAACGAGAGACTCGGTGAAATTATAGTACCTGTGAAGATGCAGGTTACCCGCGACAGGACGGAAAGACCCCGTGGAGCTTTACTGTAGCCTGATATTGAATTTTGGTACAGCTTGTACAGGATAGGTAGGAGCCTTGGAAGCCGGAGCGCCAGCTTCGGTGGAGGCATTGGTGGGATACTACCCTGGCTGTATTGACATTCTAACCCGCACCCCTTATCGGGGTGGGAGACAGTGTCAGGTGGGCAGTTTGACTGGGGCGGTCGCCTCCTAAAAAGTAACGGAGGCGCCCAAAGGTTCCCTCAGAATGGTTGGAAATCATTCGTAGAGTGTAAAGGCACAAGGGAGCTTGACTGCGAGACCTACAAGTCGAGCAGGGACGAAAGTCGGGCTTAGTGATCCGGTGGTTCCGCATGGAAGGGCCATCGCTCAACGGATAAAAGCTACCCCGGGGATAACAGGCTTATCTCCCCCAAGAGTCCACATCGACGGGGAGGTTTGGCACCTCGATGTCGGCTCATCGCATCCTGGGGCTGTAGTCGGTCCCAAGGGTTGGGCTGTTCGCCCATTAAAGCGGTACGCGAGCTGGGTTCAGAACGTCGTGAGACAGTTCGGTCCCTATCCGTCGTGGGCGTAGGAAATTTGAGAGGAGCTGTCCTTAGTACGAGAGGACCGGGATGGACGCACCGCTGGTGTACCAGTTGTCTTGCCAAAGGCATAGCTGGGTAGCTATGTGCGGAAGGGATAAGTGCTGAAAGCATCTAAGCATGAAGCCCCCCTCGAGATGAGATTTCCCATAGCGTAAGCTAGTAAGATCCCTGAAAGATGATCAGGTTGATAGGTTTGAGGTGGAAGCATGGTGACATGTGGAGCTGACAAATACTAATAGATCGAGGACTTAACTAAAATAAGTGTGCTTCAATGCCATTTGGCTTCTGTAGCTGCACAAAAGATTACTCACTTTTTCTTCTTACAACATAATCTAGTTTTCAGGGAATAAAATTCTTTGAAAAAAACTTTTTAAAAAAGTGTTGCAAAACACTCGGAGATAAGATATAATAATTCTTGTCTTGAAAAAAGTCTGGTGGCGATAGCGAGAAGGTCACACCCGTTCCCATACCGAACACGGAAGTTAAGCTTCTCAGCGCCGATGGTAGTTGGAGGTTCTCCTCCTGTGAGAGTAGGACGTCGCCAGGCATACCATTATTCCGCAGTAGCTCAGTGGTAGAGCACTCGGCTGTTAACCGAGCGGTCGTAGGTTCGAATCCTACCTGCGGAGCCATTATATGGAGAGCTGTCCGAGTGGCCGAAGGAGCACGATTGGAAATCGTGTAGGCGGGTAACCCTGTCTCAAGGGTTCAAATCCCTTGCTCTCCGCCATTTTCACTCAGTAGCTCATTAATAATGGCCCATTGGTCAAGCGGTTAAGACACCGCCCTTTCACGGCGGTAACACGGGTTCGAATCCCGTATGGGTCACCAATATTACATACCAAATATGGAGGATTAGCTCAGCTGGGAGAGCATCTGCCTTACAAGCAGAGGGTCGGCGGTTCGATCCCGTCATCCTCCACCATAAAATCATCGCGGGGTGGAGCAGTCTGGTAGCTCGTCGGGCTCATAACCCGAAGGTCGCAGGTTCAAATCCTGTCCCCGCAATCACGGTCCGGTAGTTCAGCTGGTTAGAATGCCTGCCTGTCACGCAGGAGGTCGCGGGTTCGAGTCCCGTCCGGACCGCCATTATAATTTAAAAAGTATTAAGGCTCAGTAGCTCAGTCGGTAGAGCAAAGGACTGAAAATCCTTGTGTCGGCGGTTCGATTCCGTCCTGAGCCACCATTTATGTCGGAGGGGTAGCGAAGTGGCTAAACGCGGCGGACTGTAAATCCGCTCCTTAGGGTTCGGCGGTTCGAATCCGTCCCCCTCCACCATTCATTACAGGGGTATAGTTTAAAGGTAGAACAGAGGTCTCCAAAACCTCCGGTGTGGGTTCAATTCCTACTACCCCTGCCAAATAAATTTTATGGCGGATATGGCGAAGTGGTTAACGCATCGGATTGTGGCTCCGACACTCGTGGGTTCGATTCCCATTATTCGCCCCATATATATTTGTAATAAATTATGATAATGCTGAATATAATGATATTGGGCTATAGCCAAGCGGTAAGGCAACGGACTTTGACTCCGTCACTCGTTGGTTCGAATCCAGCTAGCCCAGCCATTATGCGGAAGTAGTTCAGTGGTAGAACATCACCTTGCCAAGGTGGGGGTCGCGGGTTCGAACCCCGTCTTCCGCTCCAATATTGTCAAGGCGGCATAGCCAAGTGGTAAGGCCAAGGTCTGCAAAACCTTTATCACCGGTTCAAATCCGGTTGCCGCCTCCAATATATTTATTACGCCGGTGTGGCGGAATTGGCAGACGCGCACGACTCAAAATCGTGTTCCTCTGGAGTGCCGGTTCGACCCCGGCCACCGGTATCATGTATAAATTAAAGGCTCTCTACAATGTAGGGAGCTTTTTTTCGTGTTTATCATGGTTTAATTCCACTTTCTTTATTGATTAAAACAGATCATCTCACTTCTTTAGTCTGCTTATTAAATCCGGCCAATTTGGTTCCTTAAGTATTATACTAGAAACCGTATTGATTGGTTTTAAATTCTAATGGTATTCAGAAACTCTAAAATTTCATCATTTGAGCATCCATAAAAGTCTAATAGCCTTAAAAGCATTTCATAATTGGGTCTAGTATTAGCATTTTCCCAGCGTACTATTGCTTGCCGTGTAACCCCTAGATTTTTTGCAACAAATGCTTGCGTATAACTAAGGGATTCCCTTTTTCTTCGTAACCATGTGGCGAATTTCAAATGTTATATCCTCCTGGACAAAAAAGTAAATTCTATTTGAAAGTAATTATAAGAGAAAGAGTTTTTAAATTAAAGGAGAAGCAACAAGTAGTTTCTTTGAATTTATTAGAAAATAAGATAGACTAAAAAAGTAAGGGTATACAAAATGAACTGAGTGAGAAATACATTTAAATCTATTATCAGGTGATATTGGTTTTTCTTTATTTTAAACAGAAGGAGATGTTGTTACATGGAAATTAGTAAGAAATATGTCAAGATAACAATAATTATTTTCGTATGTTTACTTTTTTTAGTGCCAAATAACACCAATGCTTATTCTACATATAATGGACATAAAATGTCATCTGGTATTGGGAATTATGGGAAAAGTAAAAAATATTTTTGGGTAGATTCATCTGCAAGTACTTATTCTACTAAAATTAATAATGCTTTTGATAGATGGATAGATTCTACCAAATATGCTGGGATATTAACCCCAACTTCTTATAGAAAAACAACAAGTAAAAGTGCTAGTACCATTGACTTTTATGCAATATCATCCATAGCTAATGGTGTTATGGGAAGAGCACGATTCATGGTGAATAGTACAAATGTTAATGCTAATGCCCAAAATTGGTATTGGACAAGGATTGAGTTTTCTAAAAGCTTAATGAATAATAGTTCATATTCTAAATACCAGCAGTCGGTTATCAGTCATGAGATAGGACATGCATTTGGTTTAAATCATACAAATAATCAGTTAATGGATTCATTAGTAAATGAAGCACCAAGACAATATCCATATAAAGATGAGTATAACGGAATCAATTATCTTTATAAATAAATTATAGTTTAGGAGGAAAGAAAAATGAAAAACCTAAGGTCTATACGGTTTGGGATATTATCGATGTTCATTTTAACTGGATGTGGAAGCATAGGGAACGAATCACAGATTGAAGAGCAAGAAAAAAAGAATAATCATACTGAATCAGTTTCTCAAAAAGATACTTCAAATAGTTCTTTAGAAGAAAAAAACCTTGTAGACAATAATAAAGAAATTTCGGTAGATAATGCTACTATTATAGAAACTCAAGCATCATTCGTAGTTAAGTACGAGAATGCTAGAGAGTTAGTGGATGATTCAGAAATAGCAGTTGAGGGAGTAGTGGTATCTACTGAGAATTATGTGCACATAGATAAAGAAACTGCACAAGGCTATCCTTACACAAAACTAACCTTTAAAATTAATCAAGTGTTAAATGGTGATCCAAGCTTAGAAGGCAGTGAAATATTAATACTGGAGGAGGGAGGTTATATTACTGCAGAACAAGATGGAATGGATGAGAAATTTCCTGATTTGACTGAAGAAGAATTGAAGGAAACTTATCTCATTACACTGAATGGACATAAACCATCATCAAAAGGTGATGAAATGGTTGCCTTTTTAAATGGATACGGCAAATCTGAAACTGATTTTAAAACAGATTTTGATTATTATTCTTTTATTGGGGCATATCAAGCGAAATTTGATTATGACAAGAAAAGCAGTAAATACATGAGGCCGGCTGAGAATTTTGATGTAATGCTTAAGCAGGCTAGAACAAAAACTGATAAAACTTTCGTTGAAGAAGAAGTAGAGGTCGAGGAAAAAGTTAACGAAGAAGTAACTAAATTAGTGAACGAAGCTAGATGAAATTCAACAAATGGATGGAAATATTATAGGATATAGAATGTATTTCTTTCCTTTAAACCAGCTCCTAGTAAAAAAATAGGGAACTGGTTTTTTGTGTATTCAATAAGTAAAATAGTTATATATACATACATTCAGAGAAAGAGTGGAAATAATGACTCAGGAAAAGGGCATAAAAGCAAAAGTTACTGCGGACAGAATTGGTGAATTAGGAGAATATAAGATAAATATCCAGTTAGACCAGCTGCCAAAAAATTACTTGTATCTCAGCGATTTGCTTATCAAAAACAGCAAAGCCAAATCTGGCTATTCTCAAATTGATCATATTGTGTTTACTCCGTATGCCATTTTTGTAATAGAAACAAAAAATTACAAAGGAACGATTTACGGTGACCGCAAGCGAAAGAGTTGGAGTGTTAATGGGAAGTTTCCAATGATGAACCCATTTAATCAAAACTATGGGCATATAGAGGCTATTAAAGCTGTTTTGAGCGCTGTTAAGGGGATAACATATGTATCAATGATTTCCTTTACTAAAAGAGCCGTATTTAAAGTTAATGAGGAACTGAGACAAATGAAATCAAATGATCTTATTGTATATGATACAGAGCTTTCCAATTTTATCACAAGAAAATGTAATGTACTTAAGCTGGTTAATCCAAATCCAATATTTTCAGATCTTATCATTAAAATTATGCATAGTGCTTTAGAAAAGGCAAATGTCACATCCCCTGAATTACGAAAGCTGCATGTGGACGAGTTGCAGAAAGACGGACAAAGCAGCAGCCCGTAAGAAAAACATTCAAGTTTGATCTCCAAATGGATGATAATTTGTGCAATCTGACAGGGAAAAACATTATTCCCTGTTTTTTTAGTCTGATTAACTATAAATAGGTTACTCTAGCAAATATGTCCTATTTTTGGTGTTTTTGGTTAAAAACAACAGTTTTCATTCCATATAAATCCATATTTTTGGTAGAATTACTATAACACTATAAAGTTATAATTAACCTAAAACAGCTAGAGTTCTATACTTGTCCAATCTTCAATCACTGCTAAAAAAGAGGGGAAGGAAACAGGGATGATGATTAGAAAGGATTCACAGAAGCTGATAATCAAGTTAGCGTTTCCGCTTATTGTTTTCGCCCTTATAGTGTTGACGAAAAATTATTGGGGCAATGAGGCTGTTGCTTTTTTACAGGGAAATAAATGGAGTTTAATAATTGGATTTACGGCTATTATGTTATATATTAGCTGGGCGTTTCCAATTTTCTTCCGAGAATCCAAGCAAAACCTGAGACGGACATGGTATTTTCTGTTTATTGTTAGCATGATTTTGCTGCTGATGGATATAGGGTTTAAGGAGAGCGAATGGAGGAGCTATGCATTGATGGCTCTTATGTTTGTTTTTGTTGACTTGGCGATATTTATCACACCGAATATAAAAAGAATCGGAGTAGCAGAAGTAGAAAGCATTAATGAAGTAGAAAGCATTAATGATGAGATGAAAAAAGTAATCATTCAGACGAAAAGCAGAAGTAAACAGTTCACGACGATTTTGGACAGTATTGCGACAGTATCATTTGGAACACAGGATTGGACAGACATAGAAGACTACCGGATAAGCCTTGAGGATTTCCTGTATGCTTATGGAGAAGTGTGCAGACAGGATATTACCGTTTTCTGCAAGGAGGATGACAGCATCTTTACTGCTGAAGTCGGGACTACTCTCGGAATTGAACTGGATGAGGATCAGCTAAACCGTTTAAATGAAGAGACAATTGTGCAATTAGACAAAAAGATTGTGCTTATTCCTTTCACGAAATTGATTCATCCTGTCATCATTTCTGTTGAATCGGAAAAGGAGCCGCTGCTGCAGATCGATTTTGACTATATTATTGACCTTGCAGTAATTCACACATGGTATAAAGAGCAATAAAAACGGGCGCTCTTTTAAGTGGAAGATTCAAGGATATGATGATAAAATAGAAGTATAAACAAGGAAAGGAACAGATATCATGGAGGACAAAGATTACACGATGCCTGCAGTTAGAGAAGCTGGTCGGATGAGAAAAAAGAACCAATCGCCTCTTATTGTCAAAAAATCTACATCATCTCTTCCACATGTTCCTACAGCTTTATATACGAGGGAATTGTTTGAAAAGAGTGATGAAGTGGTCAATCACTTAAAATACAACAAGACTGCCAGAGGAACAAATATTATTCATCTGCATGATTAAGCAACACATATTTTGCCTATACAGTAAATATACTAAGCTTATTAAAAACAGCGTGGGGGAATATGATGACATCAAAGAAAAGAAAAAGTCCCTTTTTACTGGAAAAGCCAAGCGGAAAGCTTCCAAAGATCGATTTGGAGCAAGATGTCTTATTGGAGCTTAATGCACAGCTGAAATTCAAATTACAGCAACTAAAGACGAAAATACTTGATTAACATATAAATATTACGACAGTTTGACCGAAGCTTAGGTTAAGCTGTTTTTTTCTGTCTATCAAAGAAATGAAAAAATCCCCCTTTTGCAATAAGGGGGATTTTGCATTTATGCTAATCTGCGCTTCGCAATAAAGTAAAGAATACCGCCGCCGGCAAGAATGATACCGCCATACAATAAGAAGCTGTAATTGCTCGTTGCTGTATCTGGAAGTGCATTGCCATTATTAGTGTTGTTGTCGTCATTTGCAGTAACAGTTTCAACAACCTCGATATTGTCATCAGACTCGTTGCTGTTATTGTCACTATTGTTTTCGTTGCCAGAATTATCTTGATCGTCTTGTGAAGATGTATCTTCATCAGGAAGATTTGTGTCTGTCTCCGTGTCTTCATCTGAGCCTGTATCTGTATCTGGGTCGGCATCAGTTTCATCATCAACTACAACTGGTGCTGTAGCTGTAATAACGCTTGTTGCCTGATGCTGTTTATCAGCAGTTTCCACGATGATAGTTGCAGTACCTGGTGCTACAGCTGTAACTAATCCTGTTTCGTCTACAGCAGCAATATTTGCGTCAGAGCTTATCCATGTTAATTCCTTGCTGTCTGTTGTGTTTGCTGGTTTAACGGCAGCAGTCAGGGCTAAAGTTTTGCCGACTTCCAATGCTGCTTCTGTTTCAGTAAGAGTAATTCCTTCAATCGGGATAACCTGTTCTGTCTGATATTCATTAACTGAAACAGTACCGCTTACCTCATTGCCGACAAGTACAAGTGGTCTGCCTGTTGGACTATCCACTGCTTGGATAAATTCCAGACCTTCTGGTGCCACATCTCCTGATACTGCACTAGAAAAATCTCTAGTATTCAAATAGTTAGCAAATGTTGGGGAGGAAGGATTAGAAATATTATAGGTCATATAACCGCCGATTCTTTCAAGTCCAATAAATGCATAAAGATCATTACCGATTTGACCGACTTTAACATCTTCAGGTTCTGGCCCTTTTTTGGCGCTTCGTTTCTCAAAAACATCGTCATCGTTTGACCAGTTAAATACATCTGGGTATTGTGCTGCTGTAATATCCTCAAAATCGCTGCCACTGTCGTATACTAGTTCCATCGTATCTGCTTTCCAAATGGAGAACGAGCGGCCGCCCAATGTATAAATTGCGTCTGTGCCTCTGTCTGTAAGCACCTCTAGCTTGTCATAGTCTCCTGAATCCTTCATTTCTTGAAAGGCTGCTTCTGCCTCTTCCTTCGTAAAGCCTTTAAACAGGGAAGTATCTAAGGTAATAGAATCTTTGACTTTTTTGAAGTCTTCGATATTAACAAATTCTTCCCACTCTGTCGCATCACCTTCATTTGCAGTAAGGAGATATTCAACACCGCCGATTTCTGTTTGCGTGATTGAGTCAGGCATATATGCACCTAAAATTGGTAATTGCTTAATTTCAATTTTGTCATTACGGGCTGCATCAAGACCATTTCCTTCTAAGGAGTGGTCTTTGTATCCTAATGATTTAACAGATAACACCTTGCCTGTGTTTACATTAACTGTAGCAACTGCATTATTCTCCTGTAATGTTACATAGGCCTTACTTGCATCCTTGTTTAAAGCAATATACTCTGGCTCAAGATCACGAACTGCATCAGCTGTTGTGCCGCCATTGCGAATATGTACATCCTGATTAATCACACTTGTATCATCAAATTTTACTTTATTAACTTTTTTCGTATCGAAATTAACGATTGTCACAGAACCTTCTGGATCTACTCCGTTTTCAAGTCCTTGTCTTGGCTCGGCTTCGTCTGCAGTCAGGATGTACGTCCCATCTGCTGAAATTTTAACCATATCAGGCTGTACACCTGCTTCAAATGTTTCCTGAACTTCTCCATCATAGTTGATGACAACGATTCGGCCATTTTTCGTATAATCAGCATCCTGCACAGCTGCAGCAATAATTTTTTTATCTGTGTTAATATCTATGCTCGTTAAGTCACCATATTGAAAGGAGTCTGAATTGACTGCATCAGCAATGTTAATCGACTTCTCTTTTTGGAGGTTCTGTACTTCTGTGGAGTATAAACCTGACAGGTCTACAACATCAATTGTCTGGGCTTTACCGTTAATGACATAGAATTTCTCATTATCCTTATTGTATTTGACGATTTCGGCAACGCCGCCATCCTCATCCGTTATGCCTGTACTGTAACTGGCAATTTTTTTCACATCTAAGCTTCCTTCGGCAAGTGTGAGAGATGGATAGGCAGAAAACATCATTAGGCCTGTTAGTGATAATGCGGAAATTCCTTTTAATTTTTTTGGTAGCTTCATTTTTCCTCTTGTTCCTCCTCTATATGTATAAATCTATAAATAGGATAACTTTCTACTATGGTATAACTATCTGAATTATGTAATTTTTTTGTTTACATTTTGTAAATAAAGAATAACGCAGATGAGACAAGGGATTAATCCATTTTCTGTTTTGCGGGAAATATAATTCTCACAATTCGTTTACATATATCCCCTTTTCTTAACAATTATTCACAAATTGTTAAAAGCAGTTTAAAAACTTTTTATTATGATGGACGAGGGTGGCATTTGAATAAGCAGAGGAGGCAAATATGATTAATCGCAAGGGGAGAAAGACGAGTAAGAAATGGATGTTACTTGTACTTATGGTTGTATTCTTTTTTTCTACTATCTTTACAAGCAGTAGACCTGCAATATCGTATGCAGCACAACCTTTAGATCCTCAGCAAGCTCCGTCAACATCTGACGGGGAATCAGAAACGGCAAACAGCTCTGAAGAAACAGTTGAAAAGGAGCAAACTTTACCAGCAAGTGATTCGCCAGAAGAGACAAAAGAAACACAGCCACCGGAACAAACAGTAACAAAAGAGGAAGATAAGTCTTCTTCCACAGATGTACAAACAGAATCGAATACACAGTCTCAAACGGAAGAAGAGGCACAAGACCCAGCACAACTAGAACAGCCTGCAACGGAATCGCAGCAGGAGGAGGAAAAGAAGGAGCAGCAACAAGAACCGGCTGAAGAAGATTTCAGCAAGTACCCACAGTTATTAATAACAGAGTTTTCTCCAGATTCAAAGGGTACTGATTTATATGAGTATGTTGAGGTATATAATAATACGAATCAAACACTCAATCTAGCAAGCTATGCATTTTACTACCAATATACAGACAAAAGCCAAGCTGATAAGCTTCTCCAGTTACCAGATACGTCTATTGCCTCAGGGAAAACGCAAGTAATCTGGTTTAATAAGGATGATTTAAGCATCAGTGATTTTAACAAGCATTTTCAAACATCCTTAAGTGATAGTCAGGTCACTTCGTTTAAAGGCGATTTTTCAGGTTTTGCAAATGGTGGCAATAGAGCAGTTGCGATTAAAAGCCTTGCAGGAAATGAAATTATCTCTGCGAACTACATGCCTGGCGAAACAGATAATACTGGATTAACGGTTGCTTATCGCTATCCTGCTAGCGGAACTCTTATGGATAAGCTGCAAATAAAAGCAGCTCCAACACCAGGTTCACTTTTAGATGAACAAGTTCCAGCTAAGCAAGTGGAGATTGATACACCTGTTATCGATAATGAAGCACCACAAATTTCGCATAACCCAATCAAAAACAGCAAGCAAGCTGTATCTATCAAAATAGAAGCAGATATTACAGATAATGCAAAGATTCCATCAGCAACTCTTCATTATAAACAAGAAGGAAATGACACTTATCAATCTATGCTTATGAGCAAGGATTCCAGCAGTAGTACTGGCTATTCTGCAGTTATTCCAGAAGAAGATGTTGTTAAAAATATTCATTATTTCTTGGAGGCGACAGACGGAAGTGCAACAGCCAAAACAGAGGAATATGTGATTGAAGTAGACAAACAGGAAGATACATATAGCTCCATACCGCTTCTTGTAACAGAATTGGCTCCTAATTCGCAAGGTGGCGGAACAGACTATTATGAATATATCGAGCTTTATAATAATTCCAATCAGCCGCTGCCTTTGACTAATTACTCTTTCGCCTATCGTTACACAGATGGCAGCAGGGAAGATGTTAATTTTAAAGTGCCAGACACAGTTATTAAACCGCAAACAACAGTTGTACTTTGGTTCAATAATGGTGGAAAATCACTTGCTGATTTTAACAGTCAGTTTGGTACAAGTTTAACAGATGACAGCCTATTGTCTTTCACAGATGCTTTCCCTGGATTTGCTAATGGTGGCAACAGGGCAGTCGTTATTAAGGATCGAAGCGGAAGTGAGCTTGTTTCTGCGTCCTACTTAGGAACAGAGAATAATAATGATGGCAAAGTCATTCAATATCAATTCCCGAAAAGCGGGACAGTGATGGCAAAGCTTGAAGTGCTTGCAGATCCAACTCCAGGCAGTCTGAAGCAGGGACAGGTGCCAACAAAACCGGTAGAACTTCCTGAACAAACAGAAGATACAAAGGCTCCTACTATTAGCCATGAAGCAGTGAGCACTGGGGAAGCTTTCGCAGATATTGCCGTAGAGGCAGTTGTGACTGATGATAAAGCTAACCCGTTTGCGACATTGTATTACAAGACTGAATCAACAGAAGACTATATCTCCTTGTCCATGACAGAGGACACAAAGGAAAAAGGCAAGTTTAAGGCGATTATTCCAGCAGAAGACGTTGATTCTAATCTGACTTACTATATTGAAGCTAGTGATGGATTCAACAAAGCGGAAACTGGCAAATATACTGTGGAAATCAAAAAAGCTGATGTCGATTATGCGAAGGTGCCAAAGCTATTTGTAACGGAATTGGTGCCAGACAGCTCAAATGTCAACTCAGCAGATGGTTATGAATTCATTGAAGTATATAACAATACAAATAAACCTGTTAACTTTAAAGATTATAAGATTCAATACAGGTATGGGGCAGATCCTGCAAGTGATGTCGTCTGGCCGTCTATCCCTGAGGATGTTGTTATTCCTGCAAAAGGAACATTGGTATTCTGGATTATTAACAATGCTAATGGAGATAAGACAGTAGCGGACTTTAATGCCAACTATGGCACTAAACTAGTTGAAAACAAAGACATTGTCCGCATCCAAAGTGACGGAATGGCGAACAGTGGCTTAAGAGGAGTGGCAATAGCCACAAACACACAAGAGGAAATCAATGTAGCTTACTATAATGATGTTCTTGAAGTGGATGATACTGTTGCGGACAAGGGGATTTTGTACAAATTTCCGCAAGATGGTTCAACAACATCCATTAAGATAAGCAGTGGTGTAAAGCAAGGAACTCCAGGAAGTGTGGAAGCTAATCAAGTACCTGGTAAGTCTGTTCAGGTGGAGGAGGATACAACACCGCCAACAATAGAAAATACGACAGCATTGACAGACACTGGGATAGAGGATATTACTGTTTCTGCTAAAGCAAACGATAATAACGGGATAAAAACAGTAGCTGTTTATTATCGTACAAATGGTGAACAGAAATATGAGCGTCTCCTTCTTAAAAAGGATGGCAATGACAATCTGTATACAACGACGATTTATGCTGCTAACTTTATTGCCAAAGAGTATGTTGAGTACTATATGACAGCATCTGATGGCGTAAATGAAGTGAAGACAGAGAATCACAAAATCAAAATAAATAATCCGGAAAATACAGAAAAGCTGCGACTTAATGTGAAGGATGGCAGCACTGTCAGCGGCAATGTCCTGCTGAAAGGAACTTCCAATAGTCATGATGCAGAAAAAGTGAAGCTTTTCATTGATGGAAAAGAATTGTCAGCAGCAATGAATCCATCCTTGGAAACACAAGCATATTTAGCTGTTGATATTAGCGGGCTGAATATGTATTTCAAAAACGCCATCACGATGGGTGATGAAATTATCCAGCTACTGGATAAAGATAATATGTCTTATTGGAAAACCTTCACAATTCCGATTGACGCTGACAAACTGAAGCAGGGCATAAATGAAATTACTGTTCGTGCTGGAAATAAATCTTCCCCATTCCAATTGGAAGAAAGTGAAGAAAATAGGGATGATTATTCTTTGCGCAATGTCAGACTTATTCTAGCTGATGGCTCTATTATCAGAGACCCTGAAAAGAGTGATCCTGCTAAGATATATGATATGGGTGACGACGGAACATATCGCCCATTCGAGCACTTTCATTTCACGCTGACTAGTGAGCAGACAAGTGCTGCGGCCTATAATTGGGACAGCAAAACTGTTTCAGACGGAAAGCATACAATTAGTGCTGAGGATGGCCAGACTGAAACATCTGTTTCAGTGATGGTAGACAATACAGCACCAGTAATTGACACTAATATGAAGAAACAAGAATACAGAGGCGCCTTTACTATTAATGCTACGGCAAGTGATGAATTAGCTGGAATGGAGTCGTTCCAGGCAATGCTTGACGATGAAGTAATTGAAGTTCCTTATGAGACGGCATCTTCCAAGCTTTCTCCTGGTGAGCATGTTTTAACAATCACTGCGACAGATAAGGCTGGAAATATCGCTAATAAACAGGTTTCCTTTACTGTCAATGATGAGAACCCAACTAAGCCTGAGCTTGTAGCTCCTGCAGATATTGCTGACAGCATCAAGGGCAACCCGATTTTAAAGGTTAAGGTTGCAGATCCGACTAACGACAAACTGAATGTCACGTTTTATAAGGGCTTCAAGTACTCAGCGAAAAGCAGCAATGTGAATGCATACAAGCATGCAAGTGACACAGAGCCGCCTACAGATCAAAAACCGGCTGGAGAAGCAGCTCTTACTGAAGAGGAAATAAACACAGTTTCAAGCCTTGATGGGAAGTATTTAACAACAGACTCGGATACACAATTTCCATATCATCGCTTTGATGTCGAACTAGATTCATCTGTAGATGAAAATGACAGAGTTGAGCTTGCATGGAGCGGAAAGTCGCTCGAGGGCAGAAAGGTATCCATGTATGCATGGAGCTTTAGTGAGAACAAATGGAAAATGCTCACTTATAAAATCGCTGGCAATGCTGATTTTGAATTAAAAGCAGATGCATCTGTGAAGGAATTTGCGAAGGATTCCAAAATCAATGTAATTATTCAGGATGAAATTCCAAGCACTCCAGATGATTACGATTACACGTTTGTATGGATGTCAGATACACAATACTATGCAGAGAGTTACCCGTATATTTTCAAGCGCCAGACAGAATGGATTGCAGAAATGAAAGAGCAAATGAAGATAAAGTATGTTTTCCATACTGGAGACCTTGTTGATGAATCAGATAAGGTACAGCAATGGCAATATGCAGATGAATATATGCAGGTGCTGGATGATAACAACATTCCATATGGAGTGCTGGCAGGGAACCATGATGTTGACCAATTGTCGAATGATTACAATGAATACTATAAGTGGTTCGGTGCTGACAGATTCAACAGCAAATCCTATTATGGTGATTCCTACAAAAACAATCGCGGACATTATGATTTAATCTCAGCTGGCGGAAACGACTTTATTATGCTGTATATGGGCTGGGGTGTAGATGATGAGGACATTGCCTGGATGAACAACGTTCTTAAGCAATATCCAAATCGCAAAGCAATTCTGAACTTCCATGAATATTTGCTAGTATCAGGTAACAGAAGTCCAATTGGTGATAAGATTTATGAAGCAGTTGTTAAACCAAATAAAAATGTGCTTGCAGTGCTAAGCGGTCATTACCATGATTCAGAAACACTTATCAGTGAAGTGGACGATAATGGTGATGGAATCTCTGATAGAGAAGTGTATCAGATGCTTGGCGATTATCAAGGCGGGCCAGAAGGCGGGCAAGGCTACTTAAAGCTGCTCCACTTTGACCAGGATAATAACCGGATAATTGTTAACACCTATTCACCATATCTTGATGATTATAATTTCTATGATCCTGCAGAATATCCAGGCAAGGATGAGCTTATCATCAATATGGATCTTGAAGCAGAAAAGAAACGAGTCGCAACAGATTATTTTGCCGTCAATGTCTATACAGATGATGAAATTGGCAAACAGAAAAATGTAGAAAGCGGCAAGACAGCAGAAATCGAGTGGCAAGGTCTTGAGGAGGGCAACGAATACGCTTGGTATGCTGTTGCAGCAGATGATTATACAGGCAGTGCCGTATCTGATATTTGGACTTTTATAAAGGGAGCCAAAGAGGACGATACAGAAACGCCTACAGATCCATCTGATGGAGATAACGGAGAAACACCGGGAGACACCGATCCATCTGACGGAGATAACGGAGAAACACCGGGAGACACCGATCCATCTGACGGAGATAACGGAGAAACACCGGGAGACACCGATCCATCTGATGGAGATAATGGAGAAACACCGGGAGACACCGATCCATCTGACGGAGATAACGGAGAAACACCGGGAGACACCGATCCATCTGACGGAGATAACGGAGAAACACCGGGAGGCACCGATCCAACTGATGGTGATGATGGAGAGAAACCTGTGGCGTCTAATCCATCAGATAATATCGGAAATATTCCAGGGCCCACAGATACAGGTAATAATTCTAGAGATGACAATTTGAATACAAGTGGACAAAAGGGAAGCAATGTCCAACACGTCTCAGCATCAGCTAATAATAATAGCAGTAATGATTCTGTCCTTCCAGACACGGCTACAGATAATTACAATCTTCTTATTATTGGTGCAGTACTGGCAGCAGCTGGTATAAGCATATATGCAATCATTAGAAGAAGAGCTAAAATGGTTCAAGATCGTTAAAGCAGCAGACTCAGCTCTGCTCAAAGCAAGGAAGCCTGAACAATGTGTTCAGGCTTCCTTTTATTTTTCGTCGATATCGTCCATAAACGGTTTGTTTACATAATAGTACATCACGCCCATAAATCCAACGCCGCCAACTAGATTACCTAATGTGACAGGAATAATATTGCGGATGATGCCAGGCAATGTGATGGCCGGATTTTGATCAAGTATAAGGGAGATAGAGAAGGTTGCCATATTAGCAATACTGTGTTCATATCCAGAAATAAAGAAGCAGAATACGAACAAAATCATCGCGAATATTTTTGCAATATCTTCTTTTAGGGACATTGGAATAAAAAAGGCAAGGCAGACAAGCCAGTTACAAAGGATTCCCCGGAAAAACAATTCGCTAATTGGTGCTTCAATCTTTGTCTGGGCAGCGTGCAGCAAGAATTCATTCACCTCATGTGACTTGAACAAGCCTGTTAAGTAGATGAAGACAGCAAAGAAAATAGCGCCGCATATGTTACCTGCATAGCTTGTGCCCCAAACCTTAAAGACATCCCGCCAAGCAATTTTTTTTCGCAATGCCGCATATGTGTAGTAAAAGGTATTGCCTGTAAATAAATCCCCGCCTCCGTACGCTATTAGGATAATGGCAGCGCCAAACACGAGTGCCGCCGCAGGATAAGCGAAGGGGGAGCCTTCCGCATAAAAGAAGTTTCCTGTTTTGAATGCAACAATTACTCCAAAGCCAATAAACATGCTCGCAACAACAGCCCGCATGAAAAATCGAAATTTGCTCTGTTTGAATATTTTCCATTTTTTTAAGGCCAGTTTTTCTACTTGATATAAAGATGCGCCTTCCATCACGATTCCTCCAAGTTCAAGCTTTTATATATGTGTTAACACTATGGAAACATTTGATAACCATATTATGAATGTTGTTGTTGATATTTACAATGGATATTTGTGAAAAAAATCACAATATATATGTATGTTCATGAAATGTTCATTTTTTAGGAGAGACAGCGGTACTGCATTATAAAAAGAATGAATAAAATATACAAAAAATATGCAAAAGTTTTCTGAAAATAAAGTAAATTCAATAAAGTCATATAATTGGAAGAGCCTAAAAAACCTTGATTTAATAGTATTTACACCGGTTGGCACATTTTGTCGATATTTTCATGTTATATTTTCTTACAAGTGTATAGACTTTATATTTATTCATGCTTTACAATATAAGTAAAGATACTTGAGTAAGGGAGTGAAGAGCTGTTGGCTTCTGATTATCGTATTTCCATGCTAGTTATAGATCAGCCGGGAGTCCTGGCTCGTATATCCAATCTATTTGGAGCACACGAAGTTAATATAGAAAGTATTCAAACAAAAAAATATAAAGAGACTACAAGAATCAGGATTGCAAGCAATGCAGAAGAGCATCAGGTTCAAAACCTGATTGTCGGCTTGCAAGGCTTAATGGATGTTGTGGATATTGACGCTTCAGCGATTGCCCGTTCCGCTTTCCAACAAAGACTTATGCAGCGCACAAGCTCTATCCAAGTAATGCGAGAACAACGGACATTAAGCAAAAAGATGTCCTTCTGGCTTGTTGCTTGCTGTTTATTCTTAACGCTATTTGGTACAAATATTCCTGCTTCCCTTTACACACTCTACCGTCAAGAGTGGGGACTTTCTTCAGGAATGATTACATTAGTTTTCGCTATATATGCATTTACTGTGATACCGGCAATTATGGTTGCAGGGCAGCTTTCGGATCAGATTGGTAGGAAGAAGGTATTAATACCGGGAATTCTGTTTTCGATCATCGGCACCGCGTGCTTCACGATTGCTGACGGTCTTGGCATGCTTTTGCTTGCAAGACTGTTCCAAGGCTTGTCTGTTGGGATTTTAAATGGTGTTGCTGTTGCGGCTTTGACCGAATTAGACGAGAAAAGGGACAAAAAGAAAACGGCACTTATTTGCGCCTTGGCTGTAACGCTAGGTAATGCAATTGGCCCGATTTTATCTGGTTTGCTGGGCGATTTCGCACCGTTCCCATTGAGATTATCATACTATGCGCATTTACTGTTTATCCTGCCATGCTTTGCGGCCTTGTTCTTCTTGAATGAAAATGTTCGTCCTGGTCTGCAGCCTGTTAAACTGAAAAAGCCGTATGTACCAAAATCAATGCTGAAAAGTTTTATATTAGCATCCATTACATCATTTTTAGCATGGTCGATTATCAGCATGTTCATGAGCTTGATTCCTGCTAATCTATCAAGCTTTACACAAGTACACTCACTAACTATTTCAGGGATTGTCGTTGCATTAGGTTTAATTGCCGCAGCTGCAAACCAAATATTGCTGAAGCAGTTCTCATTACGAACGATGATAACTATTGGCTATATATTGCTGGCACTTGGACTTATATTGCTTGTCATTACACTAGCAGCAAAATCACTGGTGCTGCTGCTTATTTCAGCAGTGCTAATCGGTGGAGGAAACGGTCCTGCCTATGCAGGCAGCCTTGCTTTAATTAATGAAAGATCTCCGTCAAAAACGAAAGGGAATATCGTTTCAACATTCTTTGTCATCACATATCTTGGTGTTAGCCTGCCCGTAATTGGCTTAGGTTTCCTATCTCAAGCATTAGGAGTCAGCGGAGCTGTTAACCTGTACGTCCTTATTATTGGAATACTGATGCTTTTGACAATTATGTTTGGCTTAAAGGAGCGGAAGAATATATTTTAAAAGGTATATAGATATATATATCATAGCTGATTAGCTCTGTTTGCAAAAAAAGTTAGACCAGACAATTACTCTGGTCTAATTTTTTTTATTTACAAGGTACTATTTAAAGAAAGTCTTCATACTATAGTAAAAAGTTAGTCCTTAAAAGTTGAAAACCAAACATCAAAATTTAATATTTGTAAAAAAAATGTCGAAAAGTAGTTGATTTTTTAAAACTGCAGTTATATAATAAAAAACGTGTTAAAAATAAGTAGTTCTTTCGTAAAGAAACTTATTGAAAATGCGGGTGTAGTTTAATGGTAAAACCTCAGCCTTCCAAGCTGATGTCGTGGGTTCGATTCCCATCACCCGCTCCATACATAGTCACAACGCAGTGTTTCGTTTCAAAGAAGAACGAAGCATTGCGTTTTTTCATTATGGGGAGATTTTCTGTTCCCTGTGGATAACTCTTAAAATGATTTGAATTGTGGATAACTTTTTGTTTCAGCGGGGAAGGAACGGGATACACTGCAGATATGTAGGAGCATGCTCAAGCAATTGAACATGCTCCTGTTTATTCGATGATTTTCCTGTTTATTCGACAATTGAAAATTGTGCCTGCCCGCCGTGAATTTGAACGAACATATCCATTAAAGAAGCTACCATACGTTCTGCTGTTTCTTTTTGTGTGGAAGGTTGTAGGTAAACAAGTTGGACAGCGTCTTTTGTATGAGTCGTCACTGGGGCTCTGTCCGAATCAACAAAAGGACTGCCGAATGGACCGGATACATCCTCACTTATAATTAAGTTTTTAAGTGAATTATCTCTGCCATTCAATCCTGTGTACTGCTCACCTGCTTTTCCAAGCCTGATTGTAATGTCACCATTTAATTTAGCCAGGTCATAAACGCCGATTGGCACTCCGTATTGAAGGGAAAAGAAATTGTTCAAATCAATGCTGCTGTTGATTGGCTGCAGATAGTTCTGCTTGTGAACCCGCCTGTATAGTGCTTCAGCAGAATGGCGGTAGCGGTTCGGATCTTTGCCGATGCTTTTAAAAATTTGGCGCCATTCTTGAATCGACGGAATGTCTTGGACTTTTTGCTCAAGTAAATCGAAATAGATGGATTCTTGGAAAAGCTGTAAACGGCCTTTCACCATTTGCGGTGATTCGCCAACTTCAATATTGTTATAGAAAATTGCCCCGATTTTAAAGCCAGGTATAAGCGAAGCGAGTTCCTTTGTAATTGAAATATCCAATAATATGTACCTCCAATAAATAATGTCTATATGTTATGCTATTATTTTAGCGAAAAAACACCAAAAAACCAAAGAAGAAGAAAGGAGGGAGCAGCATGGACTACGATCAATTGAAGCAGGATATTATCGACTACAGCAAAACAATTGGAATTGATAAAATTGGCTTTACTACGGCAAGCACCTTTGAGGAAATGCGAATCAGATTGATTAAGCAGCAAGAGCTTAACTATCAATCAGGTTTTGAGGAGAAGGATATAGAAAAAAGAGTGAATCCCTCCCTCCTTTTGGATCAACCGAAATCGATTATTTCCATTGCGTTAGCATACCCTTCAAAAATGAAGGAGCGAGTCACAAGTAAAAAAGGAGCAAGACGGGGAATATTTTGCCGTGCATCCTGGGGAACAGACTACCATGTTGTGTTGCGGGACAGGCTTTCCAAGCTGGAAAAATATATTATGGAGCGAGTTCCGGACGCACTATGTAAATCAATGGTAGATACAGGTGAGCTAGTTGACAGGGCTGTTGCCCAACGAGCAGGGGTTGGCTGGTCAGCAAAAAACTGTGCCATTATTACTCCAGAATTTGGCTCCTACGTATATTTAGGAGAGATGATTACAAATCTGCCTCTCACACCGGATACACCGATGGAGGACCAATGTGGAGAGTGCAATAAATGTATTGATGCCTGTCCAACTGGCGCGCTTATTCAAGGCGGACAGCTTGACGCACAGCGCTGCATTGCCTTCCAGACACAGACGAAGGGATTTTTGGCAGAAGAGTTCCGAGAGAAGCTCGGCAATAGAATATACGGCTGTGACACATGTCAGACTATCTGTCCGAAAAACAAAGGCATGGATTTCCATAATCATATTGAAATGGAACCAGATCCTGAAATCGCTAAGCCGCTGCTTGTGCCGCTTTTGACGATCAGCAATAAGGAATTTAAAGAGAAGTACGGACATATATCAGGCTCCTGGAGAGGGAAGAAGCCAATCCAGCGGAATGCGATTATTGCACTTGCCCATTTCAAGGAGGAAAGTGCAGTGCCTGATATCATTGGCGTAATGAAAAATGATCCAAGACCTGTTATAAGAGGAACTGCTGCTTGGGCTTTAGGCAAAATTGGCGGCACTGAATCAAAGCAGGCTTTAGAAGCAATTAGCAATTCAGAAACAGACCAAGAAGTGCTGCAGGAAATGCAGGATGCACTTGCCCGTCTGTCATCTTGAGAATAAAAGGAGGACTTTCGGGTCTTCCTTTTTTGATTTTCTAGCAAGGTATGAAGCTCCTTTACATATGTATAAGCATGGAAAGGAGTGTATAAATTGAGAATTCAGTTGTTAGAGCTGTTGGAAAAAAGAATGCAGCAATGTGTTGCAGATGGCAGAGGTCCTGTTTTAGATGATAAATTTGAAAGAAAAACAAGGCTTTTTGAAAGACGGAATTCATCTATTGTAAATGTGAAGGCACGTGGAAATATACAGGTGATTAACAGTCAGGAAGATACAGAGGAAGTGGATTATCAAGTACATCTTCAATATTTTATTAAGCAGAAGGATCATTTTTATGTAGAGGAAGAGATTGAAAACCGAAGAGGGATTTTTTATAAAGGGATATTAATAGAAGATAAGGAAATTCTTATTTCACCTCAGGATGATTTAATGAGGGACTTAAGTGTAGTTGATGCACAGATGGATGAGGTGCGATATACGTATGACAGACGGAAAGCAGTTCAATATGCTGAAAAATGGTGGAATAGCTATAATCCTACTTATCACCAATTTGAGGTGGACTGCACAAATTATATTTCCCAATGCGTCCGTGCTGGAGGGGCGCCTATGAGAGGTTATCCAAACAGGGGGACCGGATGGTGGATGCAGAATAACAGTTGGAGCTACAGCTGGGCTGTCGCCAATGCCTTTCCTCGGTATCTAGAAGCTTCAAAGCAGGGCTTGCGGGCAAAAGTGGTAAGCGATGTATCGCAATTAAAGCTTGGTGATGTTATTTGCTATGATTTCGAGGGTGACGGCAAGTACAATCACACAACAATTGTGACTGCCAAGGATGGAAATGGGGAACCATTAGTAAATGCCCATACGTATAACAGCAGAATGAGATATTGGGCATATGAAGATTCAACAGCATATACACCAAATATTAAATACCGCTTTTTCTCAATAATTGACGGTCAATAAAGAAATTAGCAAAATCATTATTTTTTTGCCGGCAAGGTGTATAATAAACAATGAAGTAATTGATAGAGGTGACAAGATTGGCTTTACATATCGTATTATATCAACCACAAATTCCATCCAATACCGGCAATATCGCAAGAACTTGTGCTGGAACAGATACAGTGCTCCATCTTATTCGTCCATTAGGCTTCTCAACAGATGACAAGATGCTGAAACGAGCTGGATTAGATTACTGGGAGCATGTCGATATCCGTTATTATGATTCCATTGACATTTTCTTTGAAGAAAATAAAGATGGAGAATTCTTCTATCTGACGAAGTTTGGCACGAAGCCACATTCTTCCTTTGATTACAGTGACAAGGACAAGGATTATTATTTCATTTTCGGCAGAGAAACGACAGGCTTGCCGAAAGATATTATTGAAAACAATATAGACAGAGCATTGCGCATTCCAATGACAGACCATATCCGTTCCTTGAATTTATCAAATACAGCGGCAATTCTTGTTTATGAAGCGCTGCGCCAGCAGGACTATCGTGATTTAAATAAAAAGTACGAATAACTTTTAAGGGATAAGCCGTATGGTTTATCCCTGTTTTTTTATGGAGAGGCTAAGAGCAGATTATTATTAGCTGTGAGCCTTTTTAATTATAATGAGGATAGACGAAAATACAAAAAGATGGAGATGTATGGAATGAATCATGTAATTGAAACGATGCTGAACCATCGTTCTGTAAGAAAATTTAAGGATGAGGAATTAACTCACGAGCAAATTAAAACGATTGTCGAAGCAGCTCAAAGTGCTTCAACGTCAAGCTTCATTCAAGCATACAGCATTATCGGCATTACAGATAAAGCAAAGAAAAAGAAACTAGCAGAGCTTGCCGGCAATCAAAGCTATGTTGCTGAGAATGGACATGTTTTCGTATTTTGTGCAGATCTGCATCGCCATGACGTTGCAGCAACAATGGAAGGAAAGGATGTTACTACATCCCTTGAAAGCACAGAGAAATTTATGGTCAGCCTTATTGATGCAGCCCTAGCAGCCCAAAATGCAGCTCTTGCTGCAGAATCAATGGGACTTGGTATTTGCTATATTGGCGGAATCCGCAATCAATTGCCAGAGGTGGTTGAACTGTTAAAAACTCCGGACAGAGTGCTGCCATTATTCGCCATTGTCGCAGGTTATCCAGATCAGCATACAGATATTAAACCAAGAGTACCTTTCCATCATGTGTATCATGAAAATGAATATGAACAAGACTTGGACACGTACAAGCAAGAGCTAGTAGAATATAACGACATCATTTCTGCTTACTACCAAGAAAGAACAAACAAGGAAAGAAGCGATACATGGACAGCCCAACTGGTAGGCATGCTAGATAAAAAATCTCGTTTATATATGAAGGAATTTGTAAAAGAAAAAAAATTCGATTTAAAATAAAGGTGAAAAAAGGAATTCTTATAACGAGAATTCCTTTTTTTTTCGGGCTTTTGATCAATTAGCTTAATAGCACTTCAGCTCGGTTTTGAAACAAAGCTTATCTTTTTAAGCATGTTCATTCTCTTGCCTGCATAGATTATATTAATCGTCTCTGATAAAGTGACAGGGGAGGTCCATATGAGTATATTAAAAAAAATCGAGATGTATAGACAGGAAGAAGACTTGCTTAAGTGGGAAGGAACATTTGCTGAGTATTTGGAGATTTTGAAGGAAAAGCCATGGGTAGCTCAATCAGCGCATTCACGTGTTTACAATATGATTAAAGACGCTGGCATTGATGAAGTAAATGGGAAAAAGGAATATAAATTTTTCTCGAATCAGCTATTTGGTTTAGAGGAGTCATTAGAAAGCTTAGTAGAAGAGTATTTCCATCCTGCGGCAAAACGTCTAGATGTCCGAAAACGTATTTTGCTGCTTATGGGGCCAGTCAGTGGCGGTAAGTCGACACTTGTAACCATGCTGAAAAGGGGATTGGAAGAGTACACATACACAGACCGAGGCGCAGTTTATGCAATTAAAGGCTGCCCGATGCATGAAGACCCTCTTCACATGATTCCGCAAAATTTACGCAAGGATTTTTACGATGAATATGGCATTCGCATTGAAGGTAATTTATCACCATTAAATTTAATGAGACTGCAGGAAGAATATAATGGGAAAATTGAAGATGTTATGGTTGAACGGGTCTTCTTCTCAGAAGATAAACGTACAGGAATTGGAACATTCAGCCCATCTGACCCGAAATCTCAAGATATTGCCGACTTAACTGGAAGCATTGACTTCTCGACAATCGCTGAATACGGATCAGAATCAGATCCGCGCGCCTATCGCTTTGATGGAGAATTAAACAAGGCGAACAGAGGGATGATGGAGTTCCAGGAAATGCTCAAATGCGATGAAAAATTCCTATGGCATTTGCTTTCTTTAACACAAGAAGGGAATTTCAAGGCTGGCCGTTTCGCTCTTATTTCTGCCGATGAATTGATTGTGGCACATACGAATGAAACAGAGTATCGCTCCTTTATTTCCAACAAGAAAAACGAAGCATTGCATTCACGTATCATTGTAATGCCTGTGCCATATAACTTAAAGGCATCTGAGGAAGAACGAATCTACGAAAAAATGATAAGAGAAAGTGATGTTGCAGATGTGCACATTGCTCCACATACATTAAAAATTGCGGCAATATTCACAATATTAACAAGACTGAAGGAACCGAAAAAAGGTGATATTGACTTAGTCAAGAAGATGCGTCTTTATGATGGTGAAAGTGTTGAAGGCTTCAGTTCGGCTGACATTAAAGAATTAAAGAATGAATATGGCGATGAGGGCATGAGCGGGATTGATCCACGTTATGTAATCAACCGTATTTCATCAACTATCATCCGTAAGGACATCACGACAATCAATGCATTAGACGTGCTTCGCTCCTTAAAGGATGGCTTGGATCAGCATTCATCCATTACGAATGAATTGCGTGAAAAGTACTTGAATTGCATTTCTCTTGCTCGCAAGGAATATGATGAAATTGCGAAAAAAGAAGTGCAAAAGGCTTTTGTTTACTCTTATGAAGAATCAGCTAAAACACTTATGGATAACTATTTGGATAATGTGGAGGCATATTGCAACAAGAATAAACTCCGCGATCCACTTACAGGCGAGGAAATCAATCCTGATGAAAAGCTGATGCGTTCGATTGAAGAACAAATTGGCATCTCTGAAAATGCGAAAAAATCATTCCGTGAAGAGATTCTTATCCGTATTTCTGCATATGCACGAAAAGGAAAAAGATTTGATTATAACTCTCATGACCGCTTGAGAGAAGCAATACAGAAGAAGCTATTTGCTGATTTGAAGGATGTCGTTAAAATTACAACGTCCACTAAAACACCTGATGAGCAGCAGCTCAAAAAAGTGAATGAGGTCATTGCCCGCCTTATTGATGAGCATGGCTACAATTCAACCTCTGCAAATGATTTGCTGCGTTATGTTGGAAGTCTATTAAATCGCTGATGATTAAAGGGAGGAACGGGCATGGATTTGTCTGTTCCTTCTTTTATCCATATAGAAAAGTAATTGTCATTTGACCATATTGTTTAATTATCTAAATTATTAGTAAATTATTTGAACACCATGCATATCATAGAGTAATCACTAATTTTTTGGAAGTTGTGCCCGAATTAGTTTATGCATGGAACCAGAAAATGGTGCAAATAATTTTTTTAGGAGGGGTAAAAATGACAAAGCCTGAAAATAATCACCAGTTTGTAATTTCCCAAGAAGATTGGTCCCTCCATCGTAAAGGCCATGATGACCAGCAGCGACACCAGGAAAAAGTACAGGAGGCAATCAAGAATAATCTGCCCGATTTAATTACAGAAGAAAACATTGTTATGTCTAATGGAAGAGAAGTAGTGAAAATCCCTATCCGTTCTTTAGATGAATATAAAATTCGCTATAATTATGATAAAAATAAACATGTTGGGCAAGGAAACGGAGATAGCCAAGTTGGCGATGTTGTGGCTCGAGATGGATCTGGCGGCCAAAAGGGACCTGGCAAAGGGCAAGGTGCCGGCGACCAGGCTGGTGAAGATTACTTTGAAGCAGAAGTGTCCTTAATGGAACTGGAGGAAGCACTCTTTAAACAATTAGAGCTGCCGAATCTTAAGCGAAAGGAACAGGATCAAATTGTAGTCGAAAATATTGAATTTAATGATATTAGAAAAACGGGGCTCATGGGCAATATTGATAAGAAGCGTACGATGATGTCAGCATTTAAAAGAAATGCGATGAACAACAAACCAGGGTTTTATCCAATTTATCCAGAGGATTTGAAGTTTAAAACTTGGAATGAAGTGACAAAGCCGGAATCGAAGGCCGTCGTTCTGGCGATGATGGACACAAGCGGTTCAATGGGACTGTGGGAAAAGTATATGGCAAGAAGCTTTTTCTTCTGGATGACAAGATTTCTCCGCACGAAATATGAAACAGTGGAAATCGAATTCATCGCCCATCATACAGAGGCAAAAGTCGTGTCAGAAGAAGACTTTTTCTCTAAAGGAGAGAGCGGCGGGACGATTTGTTCGTCAGTTTACCGCAAAGCGCTCGAACTGATTGATGACAAATACGATCCAAACAGGTTTAATATTTATCCATTCCATTTCTCAGATGGCGACAATCTCACATCCGACAACGCACGCTGTGTGAAGCTTGTCGAGGAGCTGATGGAAGTGTCCAATATGTTTGGTTATGGAGAGGTAAATCAATACAACCGCCACAGCACATTAATGTCTGCTTACAAAAACATCTCTAATGAAAAGTTTAGGCATTACTTGTTGAGACAGAAGGCAGATGTCTTCAACGCGATGACGAGCTTTTTCCGCAAAGAAGAGAATGGGAAGATGTATGCATAAACAAAAAAGCACAGCTCTTAAACAGGGCTGTGTTTTTTTTCTGTTTATCTAATTATTAAACAACATTAGGATACTTGGCAATTAAGCCTTCCATAGGGATATCTGCAAAGCCGACCAGATAATAATCATCATGATTATGATGAACAGTTGTTTTAATCCATTGCTCCTTAATTAAAGCTTCAATGTCGTCATCTGCTGTAAAATATTCGCCATTAGGTAAAGCGTATCTGCCTTGGTCATTCTTAGCTAATTCTGCATACATAATTATCAGCTCCTTATTGCTACATAGCATTAACAATTTTAACTGTTCATAAACACTTTTTTAGTTAAGTTAAGTGAATAATAGGAGCTGATATAGCAGTTTATACGGAAGGCTTTTGCTTTTCTGATGTACTTGAATAATTTATATAATGCCTTAGAAATTTTTCGGTATATGGCATGAAGAAATGGAGAACCATTCCCCCTAAACAAACAGTTAGTAATGTGCCAACACCAATTGGCCCTTTTAGTAGTACTGCCATCATTAAAAATAAAAAATAAATGAATGTTCTTGCAATAAATATATTTGTGTTCGTTAATTCTTGGATAATTAAGGTTAATTTATCCACTGGTATCGGGGCAATATTTGTGTGTAGGTAAATAGCAGTCCCAAGACCGATAAGAACTAACCCAATCGTAAAGCAAATTACTTTGCTGTACCATAGCTCAGGTGTTAGCAAGCTGTCTATTAAGAAAAGCCATATATCAAGAAAGAAACCTGTTATAAATGCCGTTAAAAGTCCTAAGATTTCTGGTTTTTGCTTCGTTAATAAGGCATTGCAAATGATAAGGATAACAGCGAGAAGTATTTCCCAGCTTCCAACAGTCAATCCTACTTTCATGGACAAGCCAACTAAAAGTGCGTCAAAAGGTGAAGTTCCAAGGTTAGATTGAATGGTAAAGGAAATACCGATGGTTAAGATGGCAATCCCTACTATAAAAACAATATATTTCATGTTACTCCTCCTTGAGTATTGTTGTAAATACAACAAAATTAAGATATACTTAATATAAAATATAATTGTTGTAATTGCAATAATAAATAAAGAGTAGAAACCAAAAAGGAGGATTATATTTACATGGCTATAACGATAAAAAAATGCACGGTTGAGGATGTTAACATGCTCCAAGAAATCAGCTACGAAACATTTAATGAAACATTTAAAGATCAGAACACACCTGAAAATATGACTGCCTATTTGGTAGTGGCATTCACTATAGAAAAGTTAAAAACAGAACTGAAAAATACTTCTTCCCATTTCTTTTTTGTTTTTGTTAATACCGAAATAGCTGGATATTTAAAGGTCAATATAGATGATGCTCAGTCTGAAGCCATGGGGGCAGAGTCACTTGAGGTGGAAAGAATATATGTAAAGAGCCAGTATCAGAAGCTTGGGCTTGGGAAACAGCTGTTTAATAAAGCTTTAGACGTTTCCCGTCAGCTTAATAAAAAGAAAATTTGGCTTGGTGTATGGGAAAAGAATGAAAATGCCATCGCCTTTTATAAACGAATCGGATTTGTGCAGACTGGATCTCATTCCTTTTATATGGGAGAGGAAGAACAAATAGACTTTATTATGACTAAAACAATACTGTAACAAAAAAAGTCGGGAGCTCACTGCTCCCGACTTCACTCCAATTATTCTTTAACACCATCTGAATAATTATGTGAATGATGCTTATCACCTAAATGATTAAAATCATCAACCGTTTTGCGTAATTCATTCACAAGTGTGAATTTAACGTCATTAATTGTTTTATAAAAAGCATGCTCTTCACAACCGTCTGGCTTAACTCCCGCGAGTGCGTTTGAGGAAACTATGCGACGATGTTCTTCTGTTAGCGTATTAAGTGCCTCCAGTACATGCTGCGTGTATTTGGCTACATTTTTATGTTCTGGCTTTAACTGATCTTGTAACTCTTGAATATGTTTGTCCATCCTAAACCCTCTTTTCATGTTTTAAGGAGCGAGTTATTTAATAATATGTTCTCAAAAAAAGTTCACATATTACGTGGGAATTTTACCCTCTATTATTATTTTTTAAGCAGGAGATTACTTTTTTACAAAGAATATTTCTTAGGAAAAAAGAAGTGCTTGTAAATTAGAACCAGAGGGTAGTGAGAATTTGACTTGTTTAGGATGTAATTTAGCACATAAAAAAATCCCAGCGCATGTAGTATTTGAAAATGATTATGTTAGCTGTATTTCAGACCATGATCCCTACAATGAAGGCCATGTTTTAATAGTAACCAAAAAACATTACGAGGATATGGATGAACTGGATGCAGAAACAGCAAGCTACTGTTTCCAAGCAGCAAGAGTAATATCAAAAGCGGTAAAGACTCTTTACAAACCAGATGGTATCACGATTTGCCAAAATGGCGGAGTTTTTAGCGAATTATCACATTTTCATATGCATATTGTACCAAGATATAAGCAACAGGCTTTCGCAGCTTTTTATTTAGGTGATCCTTTTGATAATGAACATTTAAGGAATAAACTATTAGAAACTCAGACTGACTTGAAAGCAGCTATTCAAGAGATAAATGATAACCTCTAAAAGAGACTGTGGTGTACTTTAAAGTACGCCTATTTTTTTATGGAGTTTTAACGTTAACCTCCACGATTTTATTATTTCTGTTAAAATGGACGAACTCTTGGGGGAATGCGGTTTCTTTAAAGGACGAGCATTAATATAGTATAGAGTATTAAGAATTCATGAGGGAGGAGCTAATTGATGAAATTTAATTTTGAAGTTTTGTTATTCGAAAAGCATAAGCAGCACAAAGGGCACCAAGAACGCAAAAGTAAAAGTATGAAAGTGGACAAGCCATTGGACGATATGGCACCTGAAGAAAATTTATTAGATAAAGGGGAAGATAGTATGATGATGCCTCCAAATGGAGAAAATCCGTGGGATAAAAAGAAAGATGACGACAAAAAACATGATGATAAAAAGAAACATGATGACAAAAAGAAACACGATGATAAGAAGCATGATGATTATGCTAAGTATATCCCTATTACAGAGCAGGGCTTGTTTGCAGGGATAGCTAGAAATCAAGGTATTTACTTTACACTGCAAGCTACTGTTCCTTTCTATGGACAACCAACATATGGAACCTACCAAGGATTAATTAAAGATAAAACAGGAGTATATGCTTTAATACTTGTTGGTACAGATCTATACCGTATTAACGTCCGCGATTTTGTTACAGTTGTTTAATAAAATTCCTTCTTAACATTCTTCCAATTTAATTTCACAATCCCTCTCTATAATGTCTTCTTAATACATTTCCAACCCGCAAAGTATTGATGCTTTTCACAGAATGAAGCGCACCCTAATTATTGGTCATGTCTAATAATTAGAGGTGCTTTTTTTAGCTGTGTTGGACATGAAGATATCAAAATACATAGTTGGTATCCCATGCTGGATTGTCAGCATTTACAGCTTCATGTTTTTGCCGCTAATAGTAACAACTATTTCTTCTGATTTCAGGTATTTGCATTGGTTAGCAGATTTTGTGATTTCCGAATTCTTTGTCTTCTTTAGGTTGCGGACTGCAGATTTAGATGGTGGCCCAATTTCAACAGCAGAATCAATGGGGCTAAGAACGTCCGCGATTTTGTCTGCAGCAACCCCATATGAAAGCTGATATACCTCTGGTGGGGTTAGCCGCAGCATATTTGAGCCTAACGCAGTCTCAAATTGGTCGTTGTTGAAAAAGAGATGCATATGCAGTTTATCTGACAGCGTAGTTATCCAATGCCACCAGCCCATAGGGATAAATACAACTTGACCAGCTTTGGCATTAAACTTGTGCAGTTTATTTGTATCTGGATCAACAATAGAGATTTGTGCTTCACCTGAGACGATGACATCTAATTCCCATGAATTAGGATGCCAATGCGGCTCTCGTATATGCCCACGTGAAAGATAAACATCTGCAAAAGCGCCACCAACCATTGCCGGGAGCTGGGTTGAGGTCACTTTATAAATAATATTATCAGCATCCTTTTCAAACTCGACATTATTTTTAGAATCAAAAAAGAGATTAGGAGTGCCACTTGTTTTCTTTATGTTTGTATTATCAGGGACAAAACCAGACGTACTCATCTTCTTTTCCTCCTGTCTTCAAAGCTTTAAAGTGCATAAAAAGGGTTCTGTAATGATATATGTATAATGGGCTTAGAGTGTGAATGCGACACTTAAAGGATAAAAACAATTTAATTGCGGAGGGAACTTCGATATAATAAAAACGTAAAGGAGGTATACACATGGATAATCATAAAGAATTATCTAGTACTTCATCCACTCATGCAAAGCCTGTTATTGGAAAGGCGATACTTTGCATGGGGCGAAATATTTAAAAATATCGCTAAAAGCTTTTCTAATAATTTTGGCTTTGCTCCTTTTATTCATTATTAAATAAGGGGTGGAGCGAAATTGAAATATACAAATGCAAATAAGGTGCTTCCTGAAAAGCTGATTTTGGAGATCCAGAAATATATTCAGGGAGAAACTATATATATTCCGAAGCAGCAATCAGAATATCGAAAATGGGGAAGTTCAAGTGGAGGAAGGCATCAGCTCGATTGCCGCAATGCCGAAATAAGAAATTCCTTTATAAATGGCAGAAGTATCCCGCAATTAGCGGAGGAATATTTTCTGTCTTTAGAAACGATAAAGAAAATAGTTTATACACATAAAAAGCACTGATGAATTAAGCATCAGTGCTTTTTATGTAAAAAACATTTCTAAGTTATTTTATCCATTTAAGCAAGTCGTTTCAGCATTTAAAATAAGGATAGAAATAATGGAATGGAGAAACGAAATGACTAACCAGTTTATTAATAATGAACAGTTGAATTATGTGAAAAGCCAGGTTGCTTTAATAAACGATAGTATGAAAAAGAATGTACCTGAAAAAGTGTTAACGGCGGTGATTGATTTAGCCAATAGCAAAATCTCTGCCCTTTTTCAAAATGCAACACAAGAACAACAGGACATGCTGGATGTTTCTAAACTAAAATCAGATAAAGAATATGATCGATATATTGAGCAACTTGCACCCTATTTATTGCCCTTTCCTAGAATTACGGAGCAACAGCTGAAGAGAATGTTTCCAAAGCAAAAAAAGTTAAAGCTGCCTGATTTAGAGAGTATAGATTACAGCAAGCTTACGTATTTATGCTGGAATGATTTAAGGTCGAATAAGAAATTTATTGTCTATGCGTTGAATGGAAAGCTAGTCGGGATTGAAGGCAGTTTAACACCAACAAGTAAAAAAAATCTTTGCACCTTTTGTAACTGCTTCACAGAGGTAACTTATTTTTCTACTGTTACAAAAGCAAAAAACCCAAAAAATCCCGATTATTATAAGGCGATTGGTAATTTAATTTGTACAGACAGTACTGAATGCAATCAGAAAATAACGAATGCTGAACATTTAACTGCTTTTTTGAACGAAGCACTTGCTAAATAAAAAGTGAAGAGGAAATAAAACGAAAAATCACTCTAGGAAAGATATTAACTTAGAGTGACTTACATTTGTTAGTTTCTTAAAACTAAAGGCAGATGCATAAAGCATCTGCCTTTTTACAGCCACATAGAAAAAAGAGCGAAGCCAACCATTATGACAAGGAAGGTGGCAAGCACATAGCCGGCATATCGGACAGGCTTTGGAAATGTGCTGACATTATAATCCTGCTCTGGGAAACGGTCGCCAGTTACTTGCTGCGCTGCCTTAAATTCGGAGGGTACAAATATTTCTTCCTTATTGTACATATATTTAGTTTCATCAATTTGTGTTTCATGGATTTTGGTCATGTTATTGCCTCCATTTTTAAAACATGGAAATATATGTTGTTTATATTGTGGCAGATAGTCTAAAAAAGTGCAATTTTTTTCCTCGTTAAAGAGTATTAAGAAGTAATTTGGAGATGTTAAGTAGCAAAAAGACAATTGTAGGTGTTATCAATGAAGCAGGAACAACAGCAAATGGTCGATAAGATGCGAGAAATGACGGCCAAGGGGGATGACTTTCATACAGAGTATTGGAGCCGTTTTGCTGATTTTGAGAATTGGCACTTTTGGCTTAATATCCTTTTCCTTTTAGCGCCACTTATTCTTTTGCTCATATTCATTGATCGCAAAAGGATCTTTCAGATTTTATTCTTTGGCTTTGCCATTCATGCATTGATGAATTATTTAGATTCTGTTGCCGTATTGAAGGGACTTGTATTTCATCCTTTTCCACTTACACCATTAATGAATATTAACTTATCTATCAACACATCCTTCATTCCGGTTACATTTATGCTGACATATCAATACTGTATTAAACGAAACAAAAACGTGTATATTGGCGGCATATTCGCAAGCATTGGAACAGGAATCGTCCTTGGCGGCTTTGCAAAGGCAATTGACTATATCCAGCTTTATCACTGGATGAATGTGGGGTTTATATTTCTGTTTGATTATGTGCAGTTTGTTACTGCTGTTTTGCTAGTAAAGTTTTTTATGTATTTAGGTGAGAAAAAGGGTAGGCAAGATCAAATGATTGAATAATTCTTTATTTGTTCACATAAAAATGAATTTTGGCGTATACATTAAAAAAGATTCTTCAAGAGGGTTCGTATACGTCTATAATGAAGGTATAAAAGAAATCTTGCTTACTAATCAATATTATTTAAGCAAGTGTGATTGGATGAAAGGAGCTATTATTGAAAAGTGAAGCAATTATATAGATGGATTTATATTGTGCTAGGAACGATATTTTTAGGAATCGGTATTCTCGGGATATTTCTGCCTTTACTGCCAACAACTCCGTTTTTGCTGCTAACATCATTTTTTTACACAAGAAGCTCAGAAAGGCTGAATACATATTTTCGTTCAACAAGATTTTATGAGGAATACGTTAAAGGGTTTAAAAAAGGAGAACTAACGAAAAAACAAAAAATAAAAATACTGGCTACCTGCTATATTTGCATCGGTATAAGTGCTTACTTCGCACCGCATATGTATATGCGCTTAATGCTTGCCTGTATCGCAATTGTCCAGTTGATTTCTATGTTCATAATCAAAACAAAGGCTGATGAACCGAAGGACATCATTATAAAAAATGATTAAATAGGAGCTGTAGATAAATTCCAGCTCTTTTTTGTTTGGCTGATAAAGGGGTGGGAATATATAGAAAAGAATAAACAATAAGGGAGTGTTGATTTTGGCAGTTATAACACATATTGGACTTGCAGTTGATGATTTAAATAAAGCAATTGAATGGTACCAAAATACACTTGGCTTTAAGCTAATTGCTGGACCGTACTCCTTTTCTCAAGAGGAAGAAGACAGTGAAAATATGACAAATGATTTATTAGGAAAGCATATAAAAAAAATGCGAAATGCTCATTTAACTGCCGATAACCAAGTAGGGATTGAGTTGTTTGAGTTTCAAGATCCTAAAACGAGCATGAAGCAAAAACAAATTTACGAAGCTGGTTTTTTTCATATTTGTTTAGTTGTTGATAATGTGGAAGAAAAGGCTAAGGAAATAAGCAGGACCGGCGGAATAATTAGAAGTGATATTTGGAATACGTGGCCAGGAAAGCCGTATCATTTAGTATACTGTGAAGATCCCTTTGGAAATATTATTGAACTTTATTCGCATAGTACTGAGCTAATGTATGGAAACAAAGAAACATAAAAAAAATCTTTTAATTGTGAAAGCGGTGGGAATATGGGGGAAGCTTGGGTGCCTGAGATTGTGGTTGAAAAAGAATTGGCAGTTCGATTAATTCGCAAGCAGGTTCCAGAAATATTGTTGGAGTCGATTAAGGAATTGGGGGAAGGCTTTGATAATACGATATATGTAGTTAATGGCCAATATGTGTTTCGGTTTCCCCGCAGGGAAATAGCAGAAAATCTTATGAAGACGGAGGCTGTGTTACTGCCATTTCTTCAACCTTTGCTACCGATGAAAATACCTGTGCCAATATTTTTTGGCGAAAAATCGAAAGAGTATAAATGGAGCTTTTTAGGTTATGATTATCTTCTTGGTGATATGCCGGCTGAATTGGATAAAAGTAATCGGTCAAAACTAATTCGGCCACTTGCAGAGTTTCTTAAGTGTCTCCATCATATACCTATTGCCAAATTAACGGATATACCTGTTCCATATGATACACTTGCCCGCCTTGATATAGAAAAACGGAAGCCTAGATTGATTGAAAAGCTGAAATTTTTGTTGGAGCTTGATTCGAGCCCGGTTCTGCATATGGCGAGAAACTATGTGGAGAAAATCGAGCCAATCGAGGTGCCAAAAAGGCATGTACTAGTGCACGGTGATCTTCACTTAGGCAATATGCTTGTTAATCAAAACAAGGAATTAACAGCGATTATTGATTGGGGCGATGTGCATATAGGTCATCGGGCAATTGATTTGGCGATTGTATACAGTTTAATCAATATAAATGAAAGAGAAGCATTTTTCTCTATTTATGGAGAGGTGGACGCTATTTCCTTGGAGCTTGCTAAGTTTAAAGCAGTTTATACACTCGTAATGCTGCTTGCATATGCCTCAGATAAAAGGAATAAGAAATTGTATAAGGAAGCAATGACAAGCCTTGCTATTGCATTAAGCTAAACAAGGTACTCATTTGACTGAAATTTCATGATATTATATAATATAGTTAATAATTGAATGAACATATCCTTTGTCAAAAGGGGAGTAACTAGGACAATAAAGTCGTCAATACAGGTCAATGAGACCTCGGCTTTGTTGGCAACAAATGTTGTTTGTGAGACCTTTGCCATTTATTTGGTGAGGTCTTTTTGTTATGCCTATTTTTTAGAATGTTAATGAAGGGAGGGGATAAGATGTCGACAATAAAAAAGCTTATGAAAAAGTATGTTCAAAAGGAAGGTGCTAAAATGCTGAAAGAAAAAGGGCTGCCCTTACTAAAAAAAGAATGGGAAAAGCGCAAGGGAAAAAAATAAAGGAGTGATTTAAATGAAAAAATTATGGTTATTACCTATGCTGCTGGTAATTGCAGCAGGCTGTTCACCTGTTGAAGAGACGAAAAACACTATTACTTATGTTAATGAAGCAACAGAGTATGCCAATGAGGCAGCAACATTTGCACAAGAGCTTCCTGCAATGGCACAAGATGCTGTAACAAATCCAGAGAAATTTGAACAGCTTGAGAGCACATTAAAGGATTTCCAAGCACAAATAGATGAGTTTAATCAAGTGGAAGTGCCGCAATTAATGGAAGATTTGAATGGACAAATAAGTGAGCAGAATGAAAAAATTCAAGCGGGAGTCGAGGATGCAATTACAGCGATCGAGGATGGTTCCTTTCAGCCTGATATTCTTCAAAACAGTGAACTGTTGAATTCTTTGCAGGACATTCAAGGTATATATGAAAATATCCAGAAGCTAGGGAATGAATAGAGCTTCTGGCAGAGCGGCAGTTTAGTGACTGCCGTTTTTATTTTGTCTTAGCAGCATTTCGGCGATATTGGTATTGCTGCCACTGAAAACGAATAAAGCAGCCAATACAGAAGCCGAGTATAGCAATAACGGATGCAAGACCTACCATTATTGTGAAGGCAGTCCCAAGGATGCTCCAGCCTAATTGAAAGGAGAGGACAGCCCCTGCAAGACAGATGACAGCAATGATTTGGTTAAATGCTTGCTGATCCGAGTCTTCCGCTATATAGCTACTTTTGGTTTTCCTTAGGAACATAGCGGCAAACTTCATGATTGGATTCCATTTAAACAGTAGGCCAAACAGCCCTGCACTAAGGGGAATGAGCAATGCCCAGTGCAAATGAAAGAGCAGGCTTAATAAGGTGGAAAGAAAAATGACCCATTGGTTTGTTCGAACAAGGGGACGAGGGATAGTTTTGAGTATATCTGCCATAAATACCAACCTTTCTTATGCGATTTATTATTATTGTACGCTGTGCGCATAGAAAAGTTAAGTGTATTCTTAATTAAAACAGCTTCAGTTTTTTTTGGGGGGATAACGGAGGTACTAAGGAATATCTTAGTACAAAGTGAGTTAGAGCTTGCGTTCTTCCTGCAAAAAGGACCAGAAACGAAATAATTGACCGGCAACCTTATCTGGGTTTTTCTTTAGTTCCTGATGGAGGTCAGGATACCTTTGGAGGGCTACAAGAATACTGTAATCTTCTGCAGGGATTTCTAAGTGTATGTCACTACCATACTGTGAAGCAGTTTCCATAACTGCAGATCTGCCTAAAAGATAATCTGTGCTCACATTAAAGTAATCTGCGAGGTTTTGCAGTGTTTCTGTATCTGGCTTACGATTGCCATTTTCATATCCAGAAATAGACACTTTTGTTACGTTCATTGCATCTCCTAATATTTGCTGTGAAATATTAGCTGACTTTCTAAGTGCTTTAAGTCTTTCTGGAAAACTCATAAAACTCCTCCCGTTCTTCTTAGATGCTTCTATTATAAGTTAACTTATAGCTAACAGTAAATGTTCATAAATAAGTTAACTAATTAGTGATTAGATTGTTGAAGTTAACCTCTGGTTTACGTATAATAGAAGGAGATATAACGGCTATGACTGGGAAGAGGTGATAGGATGACTAGAATTAAATTGCGCTATATTAGGAAGGAGTATGGCTATACTTATCAGCAAATGGCCAGTAAGCTAGGCATCACGAAGTCCTACTATTGGCAAATTGAGAATGGAAAACGAGGTTTATCATATGATAATGCGCTCAAAATAGCAAGCATATTTCAGAGGAATCCAGATGACATTTTTCTGCCAGAGAACAATCATATGAGCCGCCTAGCAAATTCTGAATAAGTTAGTGAAGACAGGTTGTTGAAGTTTTTGGGTTATGGATGTCATTAATGTTTGAGAGATGTTCTCCTGGCTTTTAGCGATTATTGATAAGCCTTTAACAATGCTTTTATTATAACAAAAATAAAGTGTCGCAGTGAAACTTGAATCAGCGAGATATGTATTTTAGTGCAAATATTAGCTCATTAATATAAGTGTAAGGTATATGCGAAATTTAAAAGCTTAATCATCTGTTTCTCCTCTTTTTATAGCCGTTCATAATGATAGAAATACTGCTGCGATTCTCTTTTTCCCTTCTTATCACAATTTTCCGAATGGGATTGATTTTCTCTCTTTACTGTGTAAAAGTAGAGAATATAAATAGAGGAGGACGGTTTGTAAACATGAATAATAAAAGAATCAGTTTTATAGGCAGCGGTAAAATGGCACAGGCAATTTTCGGCGGCATGCTAAAGGCAGGATTCACAAGTCACGAGGCTTTGATTGCAAGTGCGAAAACAGCAGCTACTGCTGAAATGGTAACCAAAAAATATGAAATTAAGACAACAACAGATAATAGGGTTGCAGCATCATACGGTGATATCGTTGTCCTTGCTGTAAAACCTTATTTGCATACAGAAGTATTAAATGAAATTAAAGACTCCTTAAAGGAGGATGCTATTATTGTAACAATCGCTGCTGGTGTTGATATTTCGTATATGCAAGAGCAATTATCAATGAGTAGCAAGATTATTAGAACAATGCCAAATACACCATCCCTGGTAGGTGAAGGGATGACAGTAATTTGTCCGAATCAGAATATATCTGAGGATGAATTACAGTATACGGTCGACCTGTTTACGTCTTTCGGTAAGGTTGAAGTAATGGAAGAACGGTTGATGGATGCAATACCTGCAATTAGCGGTTCTTCTCCTGCATATGCATTTCTGTTTATTGAAGCGCTGGCAGATGGTGGTGTTCGAAGCGGCATCCCGAGAGAAACATCCTATCGTCTCGCAGCTCAAAGTTTGCTTGGTGCAGCGAAGATGGTCCTTGAAACTGGCAAGCATCCTGGCATTCTTAAGGATGAGGTTTGTACACCAGGTGGTACGACAATTGAAGCAATTGCCACATTGGAGCAATTGCAGTTTAGGGGAACAGTTATGGCTGCAATGGATAACTGTACAAGAAAAAATAAAGAATTACAAAAATAAGAACGATAGGATATACGTACTAGGTATATTCGTAGTAATTATAATAAAAATAAACCATAAAAAAGTCCGAGTTGTGAGTCTTTCCTAACAACTCGGACTTTTTTGTAAGTAAAAATAGGTCATTAATCCTTGGCATTTCTTTTATTTCGGCTTTTAAGTTCAGCATGATTTATGTATAATAGGCTTTATTCAATATCCACAACATCAATAATACTAGCTTATTTATGATAATAATAGACCTTTTGGACTGCAATGAAAAACAGCTTTTATTTGGGCACTTAAGCTGTTTGGAGCAACTAGTGCAACCGGCCGTTATTCATGAGTTTAGCTGGTTTTTTTTTATTTATGAGGGGAAAGCTAACCAGACAAAACACAGAACGGCAAATATAGATACGTTTTTTGTAAGGGAATATGTAAAAGAGGTGTGGCAAATGATTTTCGATAAATATAAAAGCATATTGATTACGAAGATGAAAAATCAGCTTACAGGTTGGTTTGATAATAATGAGCAAGCATTGATTGAAAACAGGGATGTTTATCGGTTTTTGCATTCTATTAAAGGAACATCTGGAACACTGGAGCTTGATTTGCTTTACAGCATTTCCTCAGAGCTGCTTGCAAAGGTGGAAAATAGAAAAAGTCCGTGGTCCATTCAGGAGTTAAGAGACTTTTTGAACGGCCTTATGGAAATTAGCTATGAATACGAACATTTCCACGAGGAAATTGGGAAAACACCCGATTTAAGGGATGGTGATGCACCGCTTATTCAAATTATTGATGATGATATTTCCCTGCTTATCTTCCTTAAAGATAAATTAGAAAGCAAAGGCTGGATGGTTATTGCCAACACGACAGCAGAAAAAGCGATAGAGCAATACTATAATATGCATCCTGATTGCATCATTATTGATATTAACCTGCCTGAGCAATCTGGCTTTGAGGTGCTTAGTGTTATCCAAAAACATACAAATAGAGCATTTATTCCGAAAATAATGTGCAGTATTAAAACAGACAGAGATTCAAGAATTGCAGCATACAAAAAGGGTGCGGATGATTTTATTGAGAAGCCGATTGATGTCGAGGAGTTTTTAATACGAGTGGAACGGCATTTAGAAAGAAAGAAAATATTCGACCAATCTGTGTTAATTGACGAATTGACACAAGTGTATAATCGTAAATTTCTTAAGGATTCTTACAGTAGGTTTATCAGTGATATGGCGAGGCTTAATGCTAACGGAACAATTGCTGTTTTAGACATTGATTATTTTAAGCGCGTTAATGATACATATGGGCATATTGTTGGTGACAAGGTGCTGATGGAATTCGCTCAGTTCTTGAAAAAAAGTATTAGAAGTACAGATACACTGTTCCGTTATGGTGGAGAAGAATTTGTCATTCTGTTCCAGAGGGCGACAGAAACAGAAATAAAAGAAGTTTTGGAGCGCATGCTTGAAGAGTTCTCACAAATAGACTTTAAAGACGGTGAACAAACCTTCCGACTTACATTTTCAGCCGGAATTTATCGAATTGAAAACAAAGAAATAGGCTTGCAGTCAGCAATAAAAACCGCAGACGAAGCTTTGTATTTGGCGAAGGAAAGTGGCAGAGCGAGGGTGGAAACAGCCAACAAGCTTAAGATATCAAAAGCCACAAAGCAATTGAATGTTTCAATTGTGGATGATGACGCACTTATCCGCTCGATCTTAATCAATATTTTCAGCTCCTTAGAATTTGATAATATCAGTCTTGACGTGAAAGCCTATGAAGATGGTATGCAATTCCTTGATTCTAACAGGCTGACTCAAAATGGAGTTCACTTCTTAATTTTGGATGGAATTATGCCTGTCATGGACGGTCTTGAAATTTTACAAATAGTGAAGAAGTCTCAGTATCGCAATAATGTTCATGTACTCATGCTTACTGGTAGAAAAAGTGAAAATGATATTGCGGAAGCATTGAAGCTTGGAGCGGATGATTACGTGACAAAGCCTTTTAGTTTGACAGAACTGCAGGCAAGAATCGTCCGTCTCATTAAAAGGATGGTTTAACGTGGCGAAGGAGATTATTTTATTAGCAGTTGTGGCTGCAGGTTCCATTCTGATCTTGCTTGTGCTCCTTGCCTATCTAGTAATTAGAAAGGTATTAGAAAACAGCAGGCGTAAACAGATAAACGACATAAAGGAAAATATAGCACAGGATGTCTTTCTGACGCTTCAGGACAAACGTAATGAGCTTGTCTTTACTGCTGAATCATTACTTGAAAAGGAGGCGCTTGAAGAGCTTCTTACAAAGTATACGGAAGTACTTGAGGGTGAACAGGAGAAGGCAAGCCTAAGAGAGTTAGCTGCAGCTAACTTGACAGATTATTATCGAAAAAACGTAACTGCTCGAAAATGGAGCACGCGTATGAATACACTTTATCATATCGAAAGCTTCCATCTTGAAATGTTAAAAGATGAATTGATTATTTTGGCTGAGGCAGATTCTAAGCAATCGAAGGAGGAAAAGATCCAAATATACCGGATTCTTGCTTCTTTCCAGTATGATGGTATCTTTTTACTTATCAATAAACAGGAATACTTAGCAGAAAAGGATTTTCGAAGTATATTGACAAGACTGGACCAAGATATCTTTGCGAGCATGCTTGAGCAGTTTGATGAATGTGTGGAAGAGCTTAAGCTGGCAATTCTTGACGTAATGGGTGTTAGGAAGGAGCTTGAGTATATTCGATTTTTGGAAGATGTGTTTAACTCCTATGAAGGAGAGCTAAGACTAAGAGCTTTAAAGGCCATTTCTAATATTGGAATTGTACCAAGCATAGATACTTATTTGCCATTATGTCAATCAGATGTTTGGCAGGAAAGAATGATGGCTGGAAGGCTGCTTGGATTTGTTAAGGGAGATACCGCTTTATCACTCTTAAAGGAGCTGCTCCATGATAGGTCATGGTGGGTTAGGTCTCAAGCAGCTGAATCAATTATGAAATTTAAGAATGGAACGATAGTGCTTGAAGATGTGCTTCAGCATTCAACAGATCCCTTTGCAAGAGATATGGCTTGGGAATGGATCAATAAAGGTCTTATAAAAGGAGCTAATTAAGTTGGTTTTAGAATGGTGGTCAAATGCTGTATTGTTTTTCGGCGGGTTTATTTCCATATATATGGTTCTAATTATAACTTTTTACACAGCAATTCTTATCGTATCAATGGTGCAGCTTCGCAGAGAATATCAACTTAATAGGGAGCAATCCTTTGAGGACATAGCAAATGGGCTGTACACAAAGCCTGTTTCTATCATTGTTCCTGCATACAATGAAGAGGCGGGAATCATACCGAGTATTCGCTCGTTGCTTAGTGTTGATTACCCTCAATATGAGATTATTGTTGTAAACGACGGCTCGAAGGACCAGACACTGCAAAAGGTGATTGATTATTATGATATGGAGCAGGTTCAAAAGGTTGTCCGCAAGCAAGTGGAAACAAAGCCGATCAAGGCAATTTATCAATCAAAGCTTTTGCCAAGGCTATTCTTGATAGATAAGGATAATGGAGGGAAGGCAGATGCTTTAAATGTAGGCCTGAACTTTTCTAACTATCCTTATATATGCTCCCTTGATGGCGATTCTGTACTTGAAAGTGATGCTTTCCTGAAGGTGATGAAGCCAATTATGGACAGCAATGAAGAGGTAGTGGCTTCAGGCGGAAGTATCCGAATTGCCAATGGCTGTAAGATTAAGGACGGAAATATATTGGAGATTGGTTTATCTAACCATCCTCTTGTTATTATGCAAATTATTGAATATTTAAGAGCCTTCTTAATGGGCAGAATTGGTCTAAGCAAACATAATTTATTATTAATAATATCCGGTGCTTTCGGCGTGTTTTCTAAACAATGGGTAATTAAGGCTGGCGGCTATCAAACAGATACGGTTGGTGAGGATATGGAGCTTGTTGTCCGTATTCACCGAATATTAAAGGAATCAAAGGTCAATAAACGAATTGTCTATGTTCCTGATCCTGTTTGCTGGACAGAGGTTCCTGAGGATATTAAATTCCTAAGAAGACAGCGGCGCAGATGGCATAGAGGATTGTTTGAGAGTCTCTGGAATCACAGAAAACTGACATTCAATCCGAAGTATGGAAGCATCGGCATGATTTCCTTCCCGTATTTTTGGTTGATTGAGTTTTTCGGTCCAATTGTAGAAGTATTAGGATATATATATGCTGTTATTGCCATTTTCTTTGGTGGTATTTATTTAGAATTTGCCATTTTAATATTTTTATTATCCTGTATATATGGATCGATTTTTTCAATGGCAGCAGTTTTATTGGAGGAATGGAGCCTTCGCAAGTATCCAAAGGTAACACATTTGCTGAAGCTGTTTTTCTTTTCGCTAACAGAGTCACTCTGGTACAGGCCATTAACCGTTTTTTGGCGCTGTGAAGGGATATTCCAGCTCATTAAAGGTGAGAAGTCTTGGGGAGACATGAGTCGTAAAGGAGTATCTAAATGAAAAGAAGAACTACATGGTTGTTTTTTCTGTTAATCATACTTGGTATTGGCATCATTTTAAGTCCCTTTTGGCTTTGGCAGTTGAAGGAGACGAAGGAACTGAATGTATTGATAATGGATAAAACTGTTCCAGATAAAACATATAGGGAGCATAATGGGCTTGTTTACATATTGAATAACCAAAAATATGTGAAGGCGAATCAAGACAAGTATTACAGTCAAAGTGATTATAAAGGCTTTAAGCCAACAGATGACAACAAGTACAAGATAAGTGAGCTCCCTGACGATTTAAGTAATTATGATGTACTGTATTTGACAGATCAGTATGGAGTATATGAAGAGGAATTCTATGGAAGCAATTCGCTTGGAGAGAGATCAGATAAATTATATGGCGGGTTGGAAACAGAGGATGTTGACAAAATAGAGAATGCTCTTTTCCAATCAGATAATAAGACGTTAATTGCTGAGTTCAACACATTTGCTAGTCCGACAAGTGACGAGGCAAGAGAGAAAATCACCACTTTGCTTAATGTATCGTGGAGTGGCTGGATTGGCAGGAATTTTTCTGACTTAAATGGGGATGAAGTTCCTGTTTGGGTAAGGGATAACTATAAAGAGCAAAGTGGCAAGGAATGGAGTTTCACAGGCTCTGGTATTGTTTTAATTAATAAAGATGATTATATTGTTGTTCTGAATAACGAGGATTTAACAGATACTGGTGTCGAGTTTACGACAACAAACAAAGGCAGCTCTGTTTTGAATAAAGAATTGAAATCCCAATATGATTACTGGTTTGACATTATTGAAGCAAACGATCAGGAGGGTGTGCTTGCACAATATACACTGCCAGTATCAAAAGCAGGCAAGGAAAAACTGAAAGGTTATAATATACCAAGCACTTTTCCTGCAATTGTTCAAAACGCAAATGGACAATATACCTCCTATTATTTTGCAGGGGACTATGCAGATGAAGCAGAAGTGCCGAGTCTTTATCAAACAGTCGGGTTTGATACGTGGAAAAAATACATCACCTATCGAAAGTCCTTTTACTGGAACACTTATGTACCGATTATGAAAAGTCTTCTTAAGGACGGTTTACATAAGCCAGCAGTTAAAGAAAGCAATGTTGAAACAGTGAAGTTTGGTCAAATGGACACAAACAGTCGGACAAATGATGAATTTATCCAGATTAAAAAGAATGGGAAATGGGAAGACCTCGTAATTAAAGGTGTTAATATGGGGATTTCCAAGCCTGGAGCATTTCCTGGTGAAACATCCATAACAAAGGATGAATATTATCGTTGGTTTAAAGATATTGGTGCAATGCATGCCAATACAATCAGGGTATACACATTGCATCCCCCAGGATTTTATCAAGCATTATATGAATATAACCAAAGTACAAAAGAACCGTTGTATCTGATTCACGGCTCTTGGGTTAATGAAGATGTTCTGACAGAAAAGCAAGATGCTTATTCTAAAGAAGTAACAGCGGATGCGAAGGAAGAAATCAAGAACATGATTGACATCATCCACGGAAATGCGGATTTGCCGGAAAGAACGGGCCACGCTTCAGGTAAGTATGAGTATGACGTATCTCCATATGTGCTTGGATTCATGCTTGGAACAGAGTGGGACCCAGATGTTGTCAACTATACGGATGATAAGCACAAGGGTGCAAAAAGCTATGAAGGTACTTACTTCAAAACAGAAAAAGCTTCTCCATTTGAGATTTGGCTTGCAAAGCTTATGGATTACTCGGCAGATTATGAAGCAAAGCAATACAAATGGCAGCATACGATGAGCTTTACGAACTGGGTGACAACAGATATGCTTGACCATCCAGCAGAGCCGAGCAAGGATGAAGACAAGGCAGTCGTTGATCCAAATCATATTAAGAGAACAGATAAATTCCATGCAGGCCTGTTTGCAGCCTATCATGTCTATCCGTATTATCCAGACTTTTTAAACTATGAGAAGAGCTATTCCACCTACAAGAATAAACAAGGTGAGCAAAGCAATTATGCGGCTTATTTAAACCAGCTGCGTAAGATGCATAACATGCCAGTAGTGGTGGCTGAGTTTGGTGTACCAGCATCACGTGGAAAAACGCATGAAAATGTTAATGGAATGAATCAAGGCTTTATTTCTGAGACAGAGCAGGGCGAGATTGATAAGAGCCTTTTCCAGATGATACTCGACGAGAAATATGCAGGTGGCCTTGTGTTTACATGGCAGGATGAATGGTTTAAAAGGACATGGAACACAATGGATTATGATAATCCAAACAGGCGGCCGTTCTGGTCCAATATCCAAACAAATGAGCAGCATTTTGGTCTGTTAAGCTTTGATCCTGGAAAGTATGAGCCAACCACCTATATAGATGGAAGCACAGAGGATTGGAATAAGCTAAATGTTTCGCCATTATATACTGCTGACAAGGAAGAAAATCCTATTCAAGATGTAAGTGTTACATCAGATGAGCAGCAGCTAAGCTTTAAGATTAATTATAAGGATCCGGTTAACCTTGAGACGGATCATACTTATCTTTTGTTAGATACAATTGCAGATCAAGGTCAGAAAAGTACTGCCCTAGAAGGAAAAGAAAAAGTGAACACAGATTTTGGCGTCGACTTTGCTGTTAAAATTGGGGAAAAGAATGATTCACATATTCTTATCGACAGCTACTATGACTCTTATTACTTCCATTATGGACATCTTTTAAACATGATAAAGAAAGAAAGCTATGTGAGTAAAAAGAATAATGGTGTATACCATCCAATCAGACTTGCCCTTAATAAAGAGCTGGAAATACAAGGAGAAACGATTCCGTTCAATTCGTATGAAACAGGGGAATTATTATACGGCAATGGGAATCCAACTAGTAAAGATTTTAACAGCCTTACCGATATTAGTGTAAGTGAGGATAAGAAGACAATAGAGCTCCGCATACCATGGGCTTTATTGAATATAAAAGATCCGAGTCAGAAGGAAATAATAGCCGACTTGTGGAAGAAGGGCATGGAAGGCAGCCAAACAATTGAAGGTATCCATATGGCTATCGTGATGGAAAAGGATAAAAAGGTTGTGCAAACACTTCCTGAAATGGGAAGTGACAACAAAATACACTTAGAAAATACGAAGCAGTTTACTTGGGACAATTGGGAAGAACCTGCCTATCATGAACGATTAAAAGAATCTTATTATATATTACAAGAGGCCTTCTCCAAAGTAGGGAATTAGGGGAGAGAGACACATGAAGAGAATATTGTTGGCTGAAGATGAAGATGTTTTGAGAATGTTAATCGTAGACACACTTGAAGATGAAGATTATACAGTTGATGAAGCGCCAGATGGGGAAGAGGCTCTCCAACTGATTGAAAAGCATGACTATGACTTAATAATATTAGATTATATGATGCCAATTATGACTGGGTTGGAAGTAATCCAAAAGGTAAGGGCTAATGAAGCGAAAAAGCATTTGAAAATAATGATGCTGTCAGCGAAAAATCAAGCATCGGAACAAAATTATATATTGGAAGTCGGAGCAGATTACTTTATGGCGAAGCCTTTTAGTCCGCTCGCATTACTAGACAAAGTAGGGGATATTCTTGATGAAGATTAATTCCTATATTAGAAAAAGCATATCAAGGCAATTTATGGCCTTAATATGCTTTTTCATTCTATTGTTTTTATTAGGTGGGCTTGTACTAGTTTATTTACAGGATTCTGTTAACAATGAATATGTTAATAACCGCAAAGAGCTTGTTGAAAAGCAGGCGACGGTAAGACAGATAGAAACAAAGCTGAACAGCGCTATGTTTAATGTCAGAGGGTATTTTGCCTATAATAATGAGAATTTAAAGGAGTCAGCACTAAGCCAGCAAGCTGATGTTGCTAAGCTGATCAATGAATTAGATAAAATGGTGACAACAGAGGAGGATATTCGTTTTTCAACAGAACTCTCGTCCTTCTATCATTTTTACTTTGATGAAGCTATGCCTGAAGCTATTGCTTACTTTGAGTCTGGTGATAATGATGCTGTTGCTTCCATTGCCAATAATGGTGCAACGGATAGAATTAATACTTTTCAGCAGTTGCAAACAAGCTATCTTCAATCGGTATCTAAGTCGCTGACGGATGAAGTAAGTAAGCTTACAAGTCATATTGCCATGCTGCAAGTCGCTTTTCTTATATATATCATTATCGTTTTAGCAATAGTGTTACTTCTCGGCAGAATGATGGTAAGAAGAATTGGCAAACCATTAACAGATTTTGCACTTACAGCAAATGAAGTAGCTAAAGGAAATGAAGCAGAAATTACACTTGTTAAAAATCGGGAAGATGAATTGGCGACATTGTCTACTGCATTTGAACAGATGTATTTAAGCATTCAAGAAAAAGAACAAGATTTACTTGCCCAAAATGAAGAGCTGCAGGCACAGCAGGATGAACTGCAGGCACAGCAATTTGAATTGGAAAAGGTACTTGAGACTGTTCAGTTAAATGAAGATGCATTAATGCGCAGAAATAGGTTTATTAATGGTTTGTCAAGCTCTCTTGATAAGCAGGAGGTGCTTGAGAGCATCATTATAAATATGTGTGACGTTGTTCGTGCTGACAGAGGAATTATTATAGAGGTTGAAAGCAGTGCCTTTGCAGCATACGGTATTTCCAATGAAGGAGCAGAGCAATTTACAAGACATCTTTATACTGGGATGTTTCATCGCCTTGAAATGGAGAAATCACCTTTTACAATCGTAAGGGATTTGCATATATCTGAAAAAGGCTACCACCTTGAAACAGGAAAAGTACATGATCTTTATGTGCCAATAATAGCAGCTTCTGGCGGTATTTCAGCGATTATGATGCTTAGCAGATTTGCTTGTGGCTTCACAGAAATGGAAATGGAAGAGTTTATTGCTTTGGCAAAACAAATCGGAATTTCTTTAGATAAGATTCATTTATTCGAACAAACAGAAAAGGATAGAATCTTGAACAGAGATATTCTTAACAACGTCCAAGAAGGCATCCAATTAGTGAGCACTAAAGGTGACATCATTCATGCGAACAGCAAGTTTTATGAAATTATGTCTGATAAGGGCAAGCTAGAGATTCTTGGTGGGCAGAAGTGGCAGGAATGGACAGGAAAGCTGCAAGAAAATCTAGAGGATACAGATGCGTTAATCTCCTATATCAAACAGTCGATGGAGGATTCTCAAACAGAGTCATTCATTTATAAATTAAGGGAAGATAGGATAGTTAAAGTATACAGTGAGCATTTATACAGAGGGGACGAAAAATTCGGGACTGTTTTTGTCTACAGAGACATCACGATGGAGTATGAAGTGGACAAAATGAAGTCTGAGTTTGTCAGCACTGTTAGTCATGAGCTTCGTACACCGCTTGCAAGTATACTTGGATTTACTGAGCTAATTATAAACCGTGATTTGAAGCCTGATAGACAGAAAAAGTATTTGAACACAATATATGGAGAAACAAAAAGATTAACTTCTTTAATTAATGACTTCCTTGATGTTCAACGAATGGAAGCAGGCAAACAGACATATGAGAAAAAATATATTGAATTGCTTCCAATCTTAGAAAGAGTTGTTGAGAACCAAGAGGTTAATATTACAAAGCATCAAATTAATATCCACAATTCACAAAAGAATACGTTTATCCTTGGTGACAGATCAAAAATCGAGCAGGCATTCACAAATATTATTAATAATGCCATCAAGTATTCTCCTGACGGCGGTAATATAGATATCAGCATCTATCAAGAGGATGGATACCTGAAGGTTGCTGTGAAGGATCAAGGCTTGGGAATTCCAGAAACAGCCCTTGATAAGCTGTTTACAAAGTTTTATAGAATAGATAATTCAGACCGTCGTAAAATTGGCGGTACTGGTTTGGGATTAGCAATTGTTAAGGAAATCATGCTAGCACATGAAGGAGATATAACGATTAACTCCGAATATGGCAAAGGCAGCACATTCATCATGAGCTTCCCGAGTGTTGAGTGGAATATGGAGACATCTGCAAAGGATGTAACAGACGAAAAGGTCCGTTATAAAGTAATGGTAGTGGAAGATGACTACAGCTTGGCAGAGCTTATTATTCAAGAGCTGCAAGAAAGCGACTTCCATGCCTTCTATTCAAAAAATGGAATAGAAGGCCTGAAGAAAATGGAGGAAGTGCAGCCTGATGCCCTCGTTCTTGACATCATGCTAGAAGACAACAAAATGGATGGCTGGGATATTATGAAAGCAATGAAGAGTTCAGAGAATATGAAAAATATCCCCATCGTTGTTTCCACTGCATTAGATGAAAAGGAAAAGGGAATAGCACTTGGCGCAAATGATTATTTGGTTAAACCATATCCGCCGAGCCAGCTTTCTCGTTCCATCATGCAAACATTACTGAAAATGGGCAAAATCGGGCAAGTTTTAATCCCAGAAGAGCAAGAATAGTGAGTATGCTGCACTCCGATAATTGGAGTGCAGTTTTTTTATGCAGAAGCTATTTTTTTTGTAAGTATTGTAGTGAAGATGGCGACAGATATAATCGTTAAAAATGAAGCAGCTAAAACGGAAAGTCCAACAATCTTTAATCCGCCTAACAAGACGAGTCCATCTATTATAAATATAATGATGCCTACAGGAAATCTGAAGATGTTTGCAAGCATCTGTGCAAGCATATCAGTTCCGCCAGTACTCGTATCAAATCGGAGCATTATCCCAATGCCAATTCCAATGATACTCCCGCCAATTACAGAGCTTATGATAATATTAGTAGAGAATGTTTCGCGCATAAAAGAAAACACGTCAATCATACCAGATGAAATTAAGAAACCTATTAATCCATAGGCTATATATCGTTTATTGTAAAACCATATAATGATATAAATTGGTATGCTGACTAGAATCATCGACAAACCTGTCGGGATTTCATAATGATAATGAAGGATGAGCCCTATCCCAATCAGGCCGCCGTCAAGAAGATGATGCGGAACTAAAAAGCCATTAACACCAATTCCAATAAGAAGACTGCCAATTAATATAGCGCCGATTTTCTCAGACATTAAACAATCACCCTAACTAAGTCCAAACTAATTAATACATATATATGGACAAGTTAACTGAAATAGAAGGAGAATTTGGTACAAGGTAGGAAACATGTCAAAATCACCATTGATAATTTCGGTGATGCTTGGTATTTTATAGGAGACTAAAACGTATGGGAGTAAGAGGGCGAATGGGAAATATAAAAAAAATCGCAGAATTATCAGGAGTGTCTGTTACAACCGTATCACGTGTATTAAATAACCATCCTTATGTTAAAGAAGACAAAAGAAAAGCAGTCCTTGAGACGATTAATAAATTAAATTACAGTCAAAATTTAAATGCTGTCCATCTTTCTCGTGGCAAGACAAGCATGATCGGTGTTATGGTGCCTTATATTGCAGTCCCTTATTATGGAAACCTATTAGATGGCATTGGAGAGGCAGCATTAAAGAATAATTACAGTATCAATCTTTTTCAGACTAATTATGATGAGAAAAAAGAAATGGAAGCGCTCGAGAAGTTAAAAAGCAAGCAGGTGGATGGCATGATTATTTGTTCCCACACTGCAAATATGGACATTATCCGCAAATATGCAGAAGAGCATCCAATCATTGTTTGTGAGAAGGTTGCAGAAAAGAATATTGCAGCAGTGTATATTGACCATTACAGCGCTTTCAGACAAGGTATTGATTTTCTCCATGAGAATGGCTACAAAAAAATCGGCTATTGTGTGAACAGAGCGAAAAGCTTAAACAGCAAGCTAAGAGAAAAGGCATTTTATGAAGGCTTAGCTGAGCTAGGTTTGCATGTGGCTAAAGAATGGGTGTTTGATAGCTGCTTGTCGATAGAGGATGGGAAAAGAGTCGTCAAGGAACTTTTAGAATTAGAGGACAGACCAAATGCACTGCTTGTAACGAGTGACCAGGTAGCTGCCGGAATAATGACAGAAGCGAGGCGGCACAAGCTTAATATTCCAGAGGATTTAGCATTGTTAAGCTATGATAACCATCCGATTTCAGAAGCGCTTGAGCTGACCACAATGGATCTTCCAATTGTCGAGATGGGAAGGCGTTCGTTCCAACTTTTTCAGCAGCTGCAGGAGCAGAAACAGGAAACTCCAATTGAGCTGAAGGCAAAGCTTGTCATCCGTTCCACCGTATGAAAAAAAGGCTGGGACAAATCAAAAGATAACCTTTCTAAACACGAATAATAAAATTACAACTAAATCTGAAAAATGAAGGTTGTGTCTAAATAAAATTTTGAGTGAAAGTTAGTTCGTTTCATTGCGCTGCACCCACTCGCTTTCCGCGGGGAGGTTATGGAGCCTCTTCGTCTTCGGGGTCTCATTCTTTCCTCTATTTCCCGCAGGAGTCGAGTGGCCTTCGCTCCATTCCACTAAAATTTCTAATTTTTTGTATTTAAACTAAAAACAAAAAAAACCGAACTATTTAATCGATAGTTGATTAAGTAGTTCGGTCTTTACGCTGGTTCACATACTTATTTCCCAGCCTCTTTTTATAGGAACAGATTCAGTACATAATATACTAATGCTGCAACAGTTGCAGAAATAGGAAGGGTAATTACCCAAGTAATCAGCATTCTTTGTGCTGTACCCCATTTAACCCCTTTTAGACGGTGTGATGCACCAACTCCAAGAATAGAGGAAGAGATAACATGTGTTGTGCTGACAGGCAGGTGGATGTATGTTGCACCGAAGATAATCATCGCACCAGTTATGTCTGCAGCAACCCCGTTTACAGGACGGATCTTCATGATGTTTCCGCCAACTGTTTTAATGATTCTCCAGCCACCGACAGATGTTCCAAGACCCATTGCTGCCGCACAGGCAAATTGAACCCAATGAGGAATGTCACTTGTTGTTAAATAGCCATTAGCAATAAGGGCCATTGTAATAATACCCATTGCTTTTTGAGCATCGTTTGTACCATGTGTATATGATTGCAATGCCGCAGTGAAAATTTGGAAATAACGGAATCTGCGGTTTGTTTTTGTTAAGTTTAAATCTTTAAAGAAAATCTTGAAAAGTGTATAAACGATATAACCGATAACGAAAGCGATGATTGGTGAAATAATCAAAGCTTGGATTATTTTCATGAAACCAGAATAATTAAGTGCTTCAAAGCCAGAAGAGGCAATGGCAGCACCAGCGATTGATCCAATGATGGCATGAGAAGAACTGCTTGGTATTCCAAGATACCATGTCAAAAGATTCCAGAAAATAGCAGCGATTAATGCTGCCAATATAACTGTCGAACCGTTAGCCAATGTGAATGGGTCAACGATATCCTTTGTAATGGTTTTTGCCACACCTGTAAAGGTCATTGCACCAACAAAGTTCATGATTGCAGCCAAAATGATGGCATGCCTTGGCTTTAAGGCTTTTGTTGATACAGATGTAGCAATTGCATTTGCTGTATCATGGAAGCCGTTAATGAAGTCGAATGCCAAAGCAAAAAAGACGATTAGAATTGTTACAAATAAAATCATATCCATTTTTGTTTAGGACTCCTTACGCATTCTTCATTATGATGCTTTCAAGTGTGTTGGCAACGTTTTGGCAGTAATCTGCAACGTCTTCCAGGTTTTCGTAAATTTCTTTATATTGAATAATGCGAATTGGATCTTTTTCGACTGAGAACAAATGCTTAATGGATTGGCGAAGGATGCCGTCACATTTAGATTCTGTATCTTTAATACGAATTGCATATTCTCTGATTTTTGGTAGTTTTTTTGTAGACAGAAGTTCAACTGATTTTTGAATTTCAACTCCACAGCTTTTGATTGCTTCTGCAAAACGGTTCATAAATTCATCAGCAGTTGTAATATTGTACATTTCAAATAATGCTGCGCTGTGCTCAAGGCCATCTAGAACATCATCCATGCTCATGGACAGTGCAAGAATATCTTCTCTTTCAATCGGAGTGATGAAAGCTTTATTTAATTCAGTAATTACATCATGGATGTATGTATCACCTTTTGTTTCAATTTCTTTCATGGTTTCGGAAAACGTCTTTAAATCAGTTACGTTGCTGATTTTGAAATCTGCGAAGTAGTCAGCGCCTTCCTTTAAGTTCGTTGCAATGTTATTTAAAAGTACAGCGAATTTATCTTGTTTTTTGAAAACCATTTTGTTACCCCCAAATTAATTTAGACCCCAAATTAGTTAAGCCTTACATAGTTTATAGGAAATTTGTCGATTCTTAAAGTATTTCGGCGAAAAATTTACAAAATCTTAATAATTGGTTTACTAAAACTATAAATTACCATCTTTTGCAATTTACATTCTTTAAACTAGCTTTACAATAACCTTCCCTTTATTCGACTATTTCTATCATAAATGCAGCAGGTTTTTGTTTATTATATATGCTTTAATATTTGCTAAAAGAGTGAGTGATATGTTGGAAAATGATATGATGTTAATCAATAAAAAAGAAAAATGGTTATAAAGGGTGAAGTTAATGGAAAAAGTTGTTCTAATAACTGGTGCAAGCAGTGGTTTTGGCTATTTAACTGCGTTGGAATTTGCTAAAAAAGGTTATAAGGTAATAGCTGCGGTCCGCAATATACAAAAAGGGGCAAGGCTTATAACGGAAGCAACAAAGCTTAAACTGCAGGATAAAATTACTTTGGAGGCTCTTGACGTAACCTGTGCGAAGTCTATTGCTGCATTAACGGAAAAGTTGGAAGCAAAAGGAAGGCTTGACATACTTATTAACAATGCCGGTTATGCTGGTGCTGGTTTTGCCGAAGAAATACCAGTCGACGAGTACCGCGAACAGCTGGAGACAAACCTTTTCGGAGCAATTGCAGTGACACAAGCTTTCCTTCCATTAATGAGAAACAGACAAAGCGGAAGAATTATTATGATGAGCAGCGTAAGCGGTCAGATAGGGTTCCCTGGTTTAAGCCCATATGTTTCCTCTAAATTTGCTCTTGAAGGCTTTAGTGAGTCGCTCAGATTAGAGCTGCTGCCATTTTCCATTTATGTCACATTAGTGGAGCCAGGTTCATACAAAACAAGTATTTGGACGGACGGTAAGAGAATTACGGAAAAATCAATTCAAGAAAATTCTCCTTATGCACAGCAAATGAAAAGTCTGGAGCAGTACTTGCAAAAAAGTGAACATAATTATGGAGATCCGTTAGAGGTAGCAAAAAAAATAGTCTTTATTGCTGAAGAAAAAAAACCAAAGCTGCGCTATAAGCTCGGTAAAGGAGTGGGAATGACTATCTTCCTTAAAGCATGTTTACCATGGAAATGGTGGGAAAAAATTGTTCTATATAATTTAAAAAAATAATACATATAGGTAGTAACTGGATAATGCAGCAATTGCTTTGCTGCAAAATTTTTTATGTCGTCATTTCGTGTTCGGAGGTGCATGATGAACATCCATCATAAGTTAAAACTGCATAATGGAACAGAAATACCTATTCTCGGCCTTGGTACTTACAGCGCAGACGGAGGAAGAACAACGGCAGAAACGGTGAAAGCGGCCCTTGAGCTTGGATATCGTTCGATTGATACAGCTTCCTTCTATAATAATGAAAAAGAGGTAGGAGAAGGAATAAAAGAAAGCGCTGTCTATAGAGGGGATGTTTTTGTTACAACAAAACTTTGGAATGATGACCACGGATACGATAAAGCTTTAAAAGCCTTTGAAGCAAGCTTGCAGAGGCTTGATTTGAATTATGTTGATTTATATTTAATTCATTGGCCTGGCAAGGATAAATATGTGGAAACATGGAAGGCTCTTGAGCGCCTGTATGATGAAGGACTTGTTAAGGCAATCGGTGTCAGCAACTTTAAAGAGCATCATTTAAAAACACTGCTGTCAGCAAGTAATGAGAAGCCTGTTGTTAACCAAATTGAACTTCATCCTCGTCTAACATCTGAAAGCTTGAGAGAGTATTGTAAAAGAATGGACATTAAGGTGGAAGCATGGTCTCCATTGGCCAACGGCAGGCTGTTGAATGAACCGACAATCAATTATATTGCCAAAAAACACAGCAGAACATCGGCACAAATTATCTTAAGATGGCATATTCAGCATGATATTATTGTTATCCCTAAAACATCCTCGAAGAAGCGGCTTAAAGAAAATGCGAGTATTTTTGATTTTCGGCTAAGTATGGAGGAAATGAACTTAATCGACAGTCTTAATATGAATGAACGGATTGGGCAGGATCCTGATAAATTACTTTTTTAAATGGAAATACGAGTGCAAGCTATCAAATGATGGCTTGTATTTTTTTGTTTTAAAATGCTAGGTTTAAAAATATATTCCCGTGGTAAATATAGAGTACAAGCAAATAGCAAAAGAAATTACAGATTAGCTGCAGCTTATTAACCCTTTGCTATTGCATTATTTATTTTAACAAAAATGGAATTATAAAAGGAGTGTTTTAAATGGGCTTTCTATGGTCATTAATTATAGGTGGGATTATCGGTTGGCTTGCAGGTATCATTGTAGGCAGAGACGTACCAGGTGGAATTATCGGTAACATTATCGCAGGTTTTGTAGGTGCATGGCTTGGTTCATTAATTCTTGGAGACTGGGGTCCAACACTTGCTGACTTCGCGATTATCCCAAGTATCATTGGAGCAGTTATCCTAGTATTTGTATTAAGCTTCATCTTAAGAAAAATGCGCAAAACAGCATAATAACCTATAAAAGCGGGAGAAGGCAAATAGCCTTCTCCGCTTTTTTTTATTCTCCAAGTAATTCAAGTGCATTTTCAGGGAATATTGCAGGACTGTCCAGAAATGGAGCAAAGACCTTCATATATTCTCCTGTAATTGGGTGTTCAAACTCCAGCTTTGCTGCATGCAGTGCCTGCCTGTTGTAAGCAGCAGCTCTGCCTCCGTAAAGAACATCACCTGCAAGAGGGTGGCCAATTGAGCTGAAATGAACACGAATTTGATGTGTTCGACCAGTTTCAAGACTGCAGGAAACAAGTGTTAAATCAGTTTCAGGATAGTATTGCAGCCGTTTATAATGAGTAACGGCTGCTTGTCCATTTTCCGAAACTCTTCTTTTTGTGGCATGATGCCTGTCCCTGCCTATCGGCTTGTTTATACTTCCTTTTTTTCCTTTCAGATTGCCATGAACAAGTGCTAAATATGTTCTTTTGATTTTTCGTTCTCTTAAGTTCTGATCAAGCATATTTCCTATTAATTCATGCTTGGCAAATAATATACAGCCAGTTGTATTCCGATCAAGGCGATGTATATGCTTAAGCTGCCGTTCTTCTCCATTCATCAGCAGATGAAAAGCTGCCCCATTTGTGAGGGAGGAAATGTCTTCTGGCGCGTTAGGATGTGTATCAATTCCATGAGGTTTGTTAAAAATCACTAAAAAGTCATCCTCATACAATACGCTGAGCTCCATATAGGATGCTTCGATATTGTTAGGCTCAGAATCAAACATTTTTATTGATAATAAATCTCCAGTTTGGAGAGGAGTTGACCAATTTGTTATGACAGTATTATTCAGCATCACTTTTTTCTGCATCTTAAATAAATGTACTTGCTTCTTTGATGCAAGAAGAATGGTGCGGAACAGTTCATCTATCGATATCAAATTCCATTTTTCTGGAATTTTAAGTAACATCCATTCGCCCTTTCTGTCGAAATGCATGATTAAAAACCTCCGTTATTTCTCTTTTGTTAAATTTTAATAGTATTGCATAACCCATCATATCATGGTTTTAATTACCACGGAAAACTGCAGGGGGTGTATGTTATTCTAATGTTAACAATTATAATTAATATTTAGAGGGTGGTAAAATCCAATGAAGGTAGCTTATGCTTCAACGCCTGCACAGGAAGAGCAAATAAATGAACTTATCCAAACTTTTTATACGTCCATTTTTCCCGACTTTTTTTCTGATGACGAAATAAACAAGTTTTCAAACTTGAATGTTTTACGTTTAACTCAAGAGCAATCATATATGCTAAGTACTTTAAAGAATTCCTACCAAGTGATTGCTGCATTGCAGACAATCATATCGATTGTTGAGAATTCGGATGAAAGTGACGACGAATACGATCAATTATTCGAAAGAAATGTCGAGATATTAGATGAGTTCGAGTTATTTTTCCCTTTCCGTCTGGACAATTTCTCAAAAAAAGATAAAAGTTTGAGCATCTATTCAGAGGCTGCAAACGAGTATTTATTATAGTTTTTTTATTACAGTGAAAAGAGCCGCAGAAGATATGTGGCTCTTTTTTTGCATATATATAAAGTTATACAACTTTAAAAAGATTAGCTTACGGGAAAATAGGGAAATGTAGAAGAAAAAGAGGAAAAAGGGAGCAGCTTAAATGACTAAACTAGATTTATCGAAGTTTGAAAAGCGTTTGATGATAAGAAATACGGAGTACAAGGATATAGATAAAATCCTGCAGCTTCAAGCGGAGTGCTTTCCAGGGATGGAGCCATGGACGAAGGCACAGCTTAAAAGCCATTTAGATTTGTTTCAGGAAGGACAATTTGTCGCAGAATATAATGGAGAAATCATCGGATCGTGTTCAAGTCTTATCATCAACTTTGATGAGTATGATGACAGACATTCCTGGGATGATGTGACAGACAAAGGTTACATAACGAATCATAATCCAGATGGATATAATTTATACGGTATTGAAGTGATGGTTGATCCGCAATATAGAAGGATGAAAATAGGGCACCGCTTATATGAAGCGAGAAAAGAACTAGTTCGCAGACTTAATTTGAAAAGCATTATTATTGGCGGCAGGATACCTAATTATTATAAATACGAAAGTGAGATGTCTGCGCGAGAATATGTCGAGGAGGTAATTCATCACCGCATTTATGATCCTGTTCTTTCCTTTCAGTTAATTAACGGATTTACCTTAATGAGGATAAATCCCAATTATCTTCCAGATGATAGACAATCAAGTAAGTATGCAACATTGATGGAATGGAATAATGTTGAATATCTTCCACAGTCAAAACGTTTCTTTAAAAGCAGCTATCCTGTTAGAATTTGTGTTGTTCAGTACATGATGAGGCAAATTGACAGCTTTGAAGACTTTGCTAATCAGGTTGAATATTATACGGACGTCGCATCAGATGCTTCATCTGATTTTGTTGTATTTCCAGAGATATTTACCACACAGCTTATGTCGTTTCTAGATGAGAAAATTCCCATAAATGCAATCCGTAAGGTGACAGAATATACGGAGCAATATATGGAGCTGTTCTCGAGCCTTGCTATCAGATACAATATCAACATTATTGGCGGCTCTCACTTTGTGCAAGAGGATGATGAGGAAATCTACAATATCTCCTATTTATTTAGAAGAGATGGCAGCATTGAAAAGCAATATAAACTGCATATAACGCCAAATGAACAAAAATGGTGGGGGATAAGCAGAGGAGATCAAGTTCGTGTGTTTGATACAGATTGCGGAAAAATTGCCATCCTTATTTGTTATGACATCGAATTTCCGGAGCTTGCAAGGATTGCTACAGATATGGGTGCTAAAATTATCTTTACACCATTTTGTACAGAAGACCGTCAAGGGTATTTGCGTGTCCGCTACTGTGCCCAGGCGCGAGCTGTTGAAAATCAGATTTATACAGTGATTGCAGGTACTGTCGGTAATCTTCCACAAACAGAAAATATGGATATTCAATATGCTCAGTCAGCAATCTTTGCACCATCTGATTTTGAATTTGCAAGAGATGGAATTGTCGGGGAGACGAATCCGAATATTGAAATGGTCATGATTGGTGATGTAGATTTAGAGGTGCTTCGCAGAAAACGCCAAAATGGTACTGTTAGACAGCTAAAGGACAGAAGAACAGACCTTTATGAAATTGATTATAAACATAAGAAGTTTTAATCTGTATAAAAACCGCGGAACCCTGACCGCGGTTTTTTTGATTGGTGGAATTCTTTATTACATTACGGTTGTGTGAATGTCAGTTTCGCTTACATTGTCGTTGGCGTGGTCAATGTAGCGCAGTAATGAATACAAGCTATTTTCGATTACAGTATAATCATGTTCAAAATTGTAGGCGTGCAGGAAATGTTCGATTTTTTTTGAAAGAAAATGATCCTTTGTGCGCACCATCAGTATTAAAAGATTATCCCACTCAGAACGGTGGGTGTAGTACAGTGCACGATCATAATCAACTTTATTCAAGCTGTCCGCCTCCTTTTGTTTTAAGGAGATGATTTTAGTATGCGATTGATCACGATAATATTTCATTCTAAAACTTGGCTATCCCAATTTAAAAGGCTTTTCTTTATTTACCTGTATAAAAAGCTGAATAAAAATCTTCTATTATCAAAACATAAAAAGGAAAAGGAGGCATTATGAAAAAAATAACTATAGTTATGCTTTGTCTTGTATTCTTACTTCCATTTCCAGGGGATATTCTGGCGAAGGAGTTAAGCAGGCAGGAGCAATACACATATGAAGAGTATCAGCGCGATATATGGAAAATGAAAAGCAAATACAAAAAGAAGCTTGAAGTACATACAATTGGCTATTCTGAATACGGCAGAAAGCTGTATGGAATAAAAGTAGGGACAGGCAAAAAATCCATTTTGATAAGTGGAACCCATCATGGCAGGGAATGGATCACAGCGCTCATGGTGATGAAAATGGTCGAGAATCAAGTAAAAGAAGAGGATCTTTACAATAGGATGGGAGATTATTCAATCTGGTTTGTTCCTATGCTTAATCCAGACGGTGTAACCATTCAGCAGGGGGAAGTTCGGAAATTTCCATTGTTTTCACGCATGGCCATCAAAAAAATGAATGAAGGTTCTAAAGACTTTGCCCATTGGAAGAGCAATGGAAGAGGAGTCGATTTGAACCGTCAATACCCTGCAGGCTGGGAAGAGCTTGAGGGGGAAAGTCCCAAACCTTCCTTTAAAAACTATAAAGGAGAAAAACCGCTTGAGGCCAAAGAGGTTCAAGCAATTGTCAGCTTAACAGACAAAATAAAGCCAACTTTGGCTGTAGCTTATCATTCATCAGGACAAGAAATATACTGGCAGTACAACAATAAGGAGAACAGTGAAAGGGACAGGGACATTGCCTCTAAATTAGCAGCAACAACAGGCTATGAGCTTGGTAAACCAGACCCTGATGCCATTGGGGCAGGATACACGGACTGGTTTATTACAACCTATCATTTGCCTGCTTTTACGATTGAAATATGTCCTTCTGTCGAAGAGACTAGTCCTCCTCTCGGCACCTTTGCAGACGAATGGCAACGCAATAGGAATGTGACAGAGGTTTTGCTTCAAGAAGCAAAACAATTGGAGAATATACATAAAAGGAACTTGGATTACAGATAATAGGAAAAAAGATTTTAGGAGGTTAACATGAAAAATCGAGCTTTTCCTATTTTAGTTGCATCCATATTAATTATGGCATTCTTATTTCCGTCCCATAATATAGCGGTTCAAAAATCGGATTATGAAAAATACGGGAGCATTGCTATTGCTGTAGTGAAAGCAGATTATCCAGATCAGGCTGTTACTGATTATAAATATATGGGCAGAAAAAAGATTACAACAATGGAAGTGGAAGACAGCTTTCAGTTTATTGTTAAGGAAAACAGCAAAGAAAAGACAGTACAAGTAATAATAAAGCATGATTTGGAAAACGATAAGTTCATCTCTTTGACAGTGAGTGAACCTAATCAGCCATAAAAAAATCTGGGGAAACCCAGATTTTTTTTAGTATATATCTTTTTTTGTAAAGGTAAAAAACGAAATGACTAAAGCTGCTGCTCCCCATATTGCTAGAACAGTCAAGGAAAAGGGTAACGACATGCCTTCAATTGGAGGGATATTTCCTTGCAAGTAGTCGGTGAGCCTCAAGTTAACCATGAACAAATATTTTGCTGACTCCCAGGAGGAGGCGATATTGCTGATAATTGTCCCTGAAATTAAAAAGGCAAGCATAACGCCCATCCCGGCAGCAGTGCTCCTTATCAGAATTGACAGCATAAAGGAAAGAGTCCCAACAACGAGGGAAACAAACCAGGCTAGTCCAAATACCATCATGATATATTGCCATTGTGGTACAAGATGAACCCCGGCAGTATTTAGCTCGCCTGCTTCAACTGTAAAGCCGGTAAGAATAGGAGCGGTCCAGCCAACATATCCGAAGAATAGTCCACTGATAATATAAGCAAATAATCCGAACATAAAGAGAATGAACGAAATGGACAAAACTAATGTAATGTACTTACTGAGTAAAATCCTCCATCTCCGGACTGGCCGTGTTAAGAGCAGCTTAATGGTGCCGATACTGCGTTCAGAGGAAACAAGGTCAGCAGCGACAATCATCACCATTAATGGCAGTAACAGCTGCATCGAGTTATCTAGAAATACACGCAGGAATGTTGGAGCACCTGGTTCTTGCGGGTTGATGTCATGATCAAGATAATATTGAGATTGATTGATGCGGACCTTTAATTGGTCCCGCCATTCATCTGAAATACCGCTTGAGCCAATCCTGTTTTGTGTATCGATGATCGATTGCTGCAAGGTGGTGCGCCAGTCAACATCCCCTAAGCGTTTCTTCACGTTTTCCATTTCTCTAAACTGTGCATATGTGAACATAGCAATCATGATGCCGATAATCAATGTAACAACATACAGTCGCTTGCTTTTGACGAGCTTAAGCATTTCATTGTAGACAAGTTTACTCAATGGATTCACCTCCTGTCAGTTCAAGGAAGAGATGCTCTAAGGAAGGGATTTTCCTGTTCATTTCCATTACTTGTACATTTGCCTCGAATAACAGTCTGCTCCACTGGCCCGCTTCTTCTTCAATAAATGGAGTGATAACTGTATCCCCATCAATTTTGACACTTGGTGAGACGCTTCTTAATACTTCTACACCAGCATCCATTGGTGTAAAGCGCCAAAATATCTTTTCCTGTGCTGTCAGCAAGGAATGAACTGTTTCTGTATGGATAATTTTTCCGCTTAATATAATGGACACCCTGTCACACAGCAATTGGATTTCACTAAGGAGATGGCTCGAAACTAAAACACTCAATCCTTCTTCCTTTGCCAGAAAGCGGATAAACTGCCGCATTTCCCTTATGCCGGACGGGTCTAAGCCGTTTGTTGGCTCATCCAGGATTAACACCTTAGGTCTGCTTAACAGAGCTTGGCCTATTCCCAGCCTTTGCCTCATTCCGAGGGAGTATGTTTTAACCTTATCGTGAATTCTTTCCTTTAGACCAACTAGCTCAACAATTTCTTGAATTCGTTTGTCGTCAACGCCCTTTAGCATACGGGCAAAGAATTGAAGATTTTCCCAGCCTGTTAAATAGGGATAAAGCTCTGGGTTTTCTACAATACAACCGAGTCTTTCCATCGCTTTCGAGAAATCTTTTTTTACATCGTAGCCACATATTTGAATGGAGCCTGATGTAGGTTTAATTAAACCGACAAGCATACGTATTGTTGTTGTCTTTCCGGCACCGTTCGGTCCAAGAAAGCCAAACACCTCACCGCTTTTCAGCTCGAAGCTGATATCTTTGATAATTTGTCTTTTTCCGATTGTTTTGGTTAAATTTTTTACTGATAAGGTAGTCTCACTCAATTTTCCTCCACCTCCCATGAAATTAAGGAAGCAACTCTATCTGCCATTAATTCATACCCCTGTTTGTTAGGATGGAAGTGGTCTGAATAAAGATAAGTCTGTACATTTTGCTGGAAAATGTCATATGTAGGAACAAAAATTGTCTTTGCAAAGGCAGAGCTTGTTTCAGAACTTGCATAATTCCAATCACGGACAATTTTGGATGTAGCGTCACTGTTTTCCAAATCGCTGAATGGGTTGTAAAGACCAATCAAATAAATTGGTGCTTCCTTGTTAATAGATCTAATGGTAGTTAATATTTCCTTCAAGTTTTGATTGTAAGATGCAGATAGATCAGAAATAGTATTGTCGTCTATATGGGAAAGGGTTTCCCCGCCTTGGAACAAATCATTTCCGCCGATGGTAATAAAAATAATATCAGCAGTTTTTGCTTGTCTTTGAATTTCCTGCTGCTTGATTTGGGCAGTAAGATCCTTAGAGGTTGCGCCTTTAACACCATAATTTGTTAGAGTGATTTGCTCATCTGTTTTCTCTGCAAGCTTGTCCTTCAGGTAGCCGATATAACCTTTTCCGGCCTGATCACCTGTTCCTCTTGTTAGTGAATCTCCTAATGCGAGAAGCTGGAGACCGCCAGAAGGTGCTTTTTCAGTAAGTGTATTAGGTGTGTTCAGTTCTTTTTTTGAGCCTTGCGCATAATCGACAAGAACCCAGCCGAGGCCAAACATCCACATCAAACAAACGAGTGTAGAAAGCGAAAGAATGTAGATGGTTGCATTCTTCTTCAAATTTTATCCCCCTTATGTATTTATTTTCTTTAGTCATATTCTAACGATGCTTGTAAACGGAATCAAATAATAACCTGTTTCAAGTGTTGACAAATATACAGTTAAATAGACGATTTGCAGGCAGGAAAGACAAGCAAAAGAAGGAGAGCTTAAATAAAGCTCTCCTTAGAGGTATTAATGGATGTCTTTTTTCTTAAAGCGGCCGCCCCGGACTTCTGCAATATTAGCAACAGCAAGAAATGCAGTCGGGTCAAGTTCTTCTACAATCAATTTCAGCTTTGCTTCCTCAAGCCTGTTAATGACACAGAAAATAACCTTCTTATTATCCCCAGTATAAGCACCCTCTCCCTTAAGATAAGTAACCCCTCGTCCTAATCTAGCGATAATGGTTTCTCCAATAACTTCAGCATGGTCACTGATAATCCAGGCAGATTTCGACTCATCAAGACCAGCTATTACAATATCAATAACCTTAAAGGCGATGAAGTAAGCAATAATAGAGTACATTGCTCTGTCCCATGTGAAAACAAAACCTGCTGTAATGAAAATAAAGAAGTTAAAAAACATAATGATTTCTCCGACTGAAAAGGGAAGCTTTTTGCTAAAAAGAAGTGCAAGGATTTCGGTGCCGTCTAAAGACCCTCCAAAGCGGAGAACAATTCCCACACCGACTCCTAATATAATTCCCCCAAAGACGGTTGCTAAGAGCAGATCTTCCGTAAATACTGGAACATCATGAAGCAGAATGGTGGTTATGGATAATACGGTGATTCCTAACAAAGTAGAGAGGGCAAAAGTCTTTCCGATTTGTTTATAGCCAATATAGAAAAATGGAATATTAAGCAGGAAAATGAAAAAACCGAGCTTAATGGAAAACAAGTGGGAAAGGATAATGGAAATGCCGACAATTCCTCCATCAAGGATTTGGTTAGGAACGAGGAATTCCTCAATGCCAACACCCATCATGACACTTCCTAAAATGATAAAAAGCCCTCTTTTTAATAACACGCTTTTTGGCAGCACTTTATGCTGAGGTTTTTGAACGTCTATAGACGTTTCGAGTTGCGGTGCTTCCATTTAGTTTCCTCCAATCTTTATGTGGAATTTTATGAATTTTTGAAATATAGAAAAGGCAATGAGTCATGGGGATACTCAAAATAGAGGGGATATCATTATTTTACCATACGAATGTTATGTTTGGCATTGTTCTGAACTGCAAAAAGAGAAAAAAGCAAATCAACAACCTTCAATTCGGAGGTTGATTTGCATAACTTATTTAAACCAGCCTTTTCTTTTGAAGAATAAAAACATACAAACAGCAATTGTAGCCATAACGCCTAATAGGGTGAAATAGCCATATTTCCAAGTCAGCTCAGGCATATTTTGAAAGTTCATACCATAAAGGCCAACAAGAAAGCTCAAAGGCATAAATATGGTCGTAATCACCGTAAGGATTTGCATAATGCGATTAGATTGGTGGGCATTATAAGAGAGATAACTGTCTCTAATATCGGCTGTCATTTCTCTGTTTGACTCGATTACCTCTGCAAGCTTTAGCAGGTGGTCATAAATATCGGAGTAATATTCCCGCTTATTTGACACCGCTGTCAGCTTTTTCGTATTCAGCAATGTATAAAGGAGATCACGCATCGGGACGACCGTGTGGCGTACTGATAATAGACGATGTCTTGTTTCATAAAGGTCGTCTAACAATACTTCCATTGATTTGTTGTCAGAATTCTCATCAATTTCATTCAAAAAATCCTCAATTTCATAAATAATTGGGATATAGTTATCGACAAGATGGTCAAGTAATTCATACAGCACCGTAAATTGGCTCCACTTAGCTGGAGACTTTTCACCTAAAAGCTTTTTAGCAACATATTGAACCTCAATGGAAGGCTTTTTATGAAAGCTGACGATATAGTTATCACCTACAAAAAGATTAAGCTCTTCTTTCGCATAAGTTTTTGCTTCGAGGCTGTGTGTGACAAAAAAGGTATATTCATCAAAATAGTCTATTTTAGGTCGCTGCAAATTATGGAGGCAATCTTCAATTGAAAGGGGATGGAATTGAAGGGGATTCCGTAAATAATCAACTTCATTATCATCAGGTGCATGAAAATCAATCCAATACCATTCATATGTCCCTTTCTTCCAATCCTCTATTGTCAGACCAGTTTCAATTGTTTTGTTCTTTGTTAGTGCAATAATCTCAATCATGATTTCTCCTTGTATAAGTAAAGTATGGAAGGCTTAATTCCATATAAACAACAGTGTATGTATATCATATTCTTGACGAAAAAAGTTTTCAAGGTTATTATTTCATTAATAAGTTAGTTACAAAAAGTAAGTATTTATGGAGGGAACCAATGACTACAGAAATTAGCAGTGGGCAATTTTTGGATATTTTAAAAGCACGCAGAGCAGTGAAGGTTTATGATGAGAGCCATCAATTATCGAAGCAAGAAATTGAGGAACTCCTTGAGTTGGCAGGAAGAGCGCCGTCTGCTTGGAATCTGCAGCATTGGCATTTTGTTGTTTTTCACGGAACAGAAGCTCAGGAAAGACTTCTCCCAATCGCTTTTAATCAACAGCAAATAACACAATCATCTTGTGTAATCGCAATACTTGGTGATTTGGAAGCAGATAAAAATGCAGAGGAAGTATTCGGCCAGGATATTGGAAAAGGCAGAATAAAAGAAGAGCTTGCAGAGGTCATTAAAGGACAAATTAATGGAGCTTATTCAAACGACGTATATCCTAGGGATGCGGCGAACTCAAATGCTTCCTTGGCAGCTATGCAACTGATGCTTGCAGCGAAAGGAAAAGGACTTGATACATGTGCTATCGGCGGATTTAACCGTACAAAGTTTGTTGAAGAGTTCAAAATCTCTGAACGCTACCTGCCGCTAATGCTAATTACGGTTGGTAAAGCAGCCGCACCTGGAAGAGAAACAGACCGACTTCCATTAGAAAAGACAACAACTTGGATATAAAGATAAAAGAGGCTGGGACATAAGTATGTGAACCAGCGTAAAGACCGAACTACTTAATCAACTATTGATTAAATGGATCGGTTTTTTTGTTTTAGTTTTCATACAATCATTAGAAATCTTAGTGGAATGGAGCGGAGGCCACTCGACTACTAAGGGAAATAGAGGAAAGGATGAGACCTCGCAGGCGAAGACGAGGAGGCTCCATATTAAGGGGTCCACCCATAAAGGGATTTTTTCTATGTAAGTAATGCTTATAGTCTTTTTTTGCTATAATAGAGAATAGTAAAAAGCATGTCAATGCCGTGAGGATGAATGAATATGAAGATATTAGTTATAGAGGATAATGAAAGTGTATGCTCCATGTTGGAGATGTTTTTTCTTAAGGAAAATTATGATGGAAAGTTTATACATAATGGTAAAGAAGCGCTTGATTTTTTTCTAGAGAACCAGGATTGGGATATCATCATTGTTGACTGGATGCTACCAGGAATGGAAGGAGTCACAATCTGCAGAAAGATTAGAGAGGTCAGCTCTGTACCTATTATTATGCTGACAGCCAAAGACAGTGAGTCAGATCAAGTGTTAGGTCTCGAAATGGGAGCAGATGATTATGTAACGAAGCCGTTCAGCCCATTGACGCTGATGGCAAGAATAAAGGCAGTTACCCGCCGCTATCAAAAGGATTCTGTCAGTAAAGTAGATTCAAACTTCCTGACAAGCGAGCATTTCAAAATCAGCAAGGAAACGAGAGAAGTCATTTACAATGGCAAGGTGCTTTCCAACTTAACGCCAAAGGAATTTGATCTACTGTATTACTTAATCAGCAATCCTAAGCAGGTATTTACAAGAGAGCAGCTGTTGGACCGAGTATGGGGTTATCAGTTTTATGGAGACGAAAGAACGGTAGATGTGCATATTAAAAGACTTCGCAACAAGATTGGCACAAAGGAGCAGCCGTTTATCCATACAATCTGGGGAGTAGGTTATAAATTTGACGAAACCGTTGGAAATGGAGAATAAAGAGCAATAAAAAAAGGAGGGATTTTCCCTCCTTTTTTTATACTATTTCGGCTTCAGATGTGGACACAGCAGATTGGGCAAGTTGCCTTTGACCTGCGGTTTCTGGAACTTCTTCCACTTCACGCATCTTCATTACTTCCACATATCTGATATGATGGTCTTCCATTTCGATTATTTTAAAGCTATAAGAATCAAATGTCAGAATGTCTCCTTCTGTTGCATCATAGTTGGAAGTAAGAATCCAACCGCCCAAAGTGTCAATATCCTCATCATCCAATTCGATGGAAAGAAGGGAGTTAACTTGGGTAATCAACAGTTTTGCATCTAGGATAAAGTGATTTTCCTTTACCTTTTGAATGCTTGGAATTTCATCCATATCAAACTCATCACGGATATCGCCGACAATCTCTTCAATAATGTCTTCAACAGTGACTAAGCCTGAAGTACCGCCGTATTCATCCATCAATATGGCCATATGAATTCGTTCTTTCTGCATTTTGACAAGCAGATCGTGAATTGGAATGGTTTCAATAACTCGGATGACAGGGCGAATATACGAATCTAGCTTTTTGGCACTCAAGTCTTTTGAGCGAATCAATGCAGTCATGATTTCCTTGACGTTAATCATGCCAATAATATGATCCTTGTCACCATCTGTAATTGGGTATCTTGTAAACTGTTCACCTTGAATGACTTCCATTAAGTCATCAAGAGAGCTTGCCTGTTCCAATGAGATGATTTCTGTACGTGGAACCATAATTTCCTTCGCAATTCGATCATCAAAATCGAAAATTTTGTTTACATACTTAAACTCTGATTGGTTTATTTCGCCGCTTTTAAAACTTTCAGAGACAATGATGCGAAGTTCTTCTTCCGAATGAGCTAAATCATTTTCAGAAACAGGCTTAAGTCCAAACATGCGTGTAATAACTCTGGCAGATCCGTTCAAGACCCATATAAATGGGAAGAGAACCTTATAAAAAGCAATTAATGGTCTTGCTGATAATAAGGTAATTGCCTCAGCTTTATGAATAGCAAATGTTTTCGGAGCCAATTCTCCCACTACTACATGAAGAAAAGTAATAATGGCAAATGATAAAGAAAAGGATAGAATAGTCACAGCTGTTTCTGGAATGTGAATCAGTTGGAATAAAGGGGAAAGTATTTCATGTATCGTTTCCTCTCCAAGCCAGCCGATGCCAAGTGCAGTAATAGTAATGCCTAACTGGCATGCTGATAAATATTCATCAAGATGTGTGATGATTTTTTTTGCAGCAATGGCATTTTTGTTGCCTTCCTCCACTAACTGGTCGATTTTAGAACTGCGCACTCTGATAATAGCAAACTCTGAAGCTACAAAAAATGCAGTAAAAGCAATCAAAATGGCTATTATAACCAAGTTAAATATGTCCAATAAGTTTCCCTATCCCGCGGATGCGAGTAAGGAGTCACCTCCTGATTAATACATGTATTAAGTTTTTTATGGCTGTACGTAATATATCTGCTGATATTCTGATTTCTTTTAATATATCGATCTATTCCAGTTTGTTAGGTTGCTGATTGTAGGTTTTAGGATATGATCAATTATAGGAAAAGAATCAGAGGTTCTTTTTAAAGTTACGATCCCATCTTACCACCTCAATCTTTCCGTTAGATGTATTAACAATTATACTTTAAGCCAAACTGCGCAGTCAAACGATGTAATATCTCAATTTTCAGTTTATTAATTGATTATGGCTCTTATTTATCATTTTATGTGAGAGAAGTAAAAATATGTTTAAGGTAAAAAAGACATTTTGTCCCTTTTTTAAAGGGCAGCCATATAAATAAGGCTGCCGATTTATGTAAAGCTATACTTCTTTCATTACTTCAATAGAAGATATGTGTCCATTTTGAATATCAATTGCTTGAAAATGAAAGCCCTCATATTCAATTGAATCACCAAGGCTTATGTCAGGCTTTTTATAAAGAAGCCATCCTCCGATTGTATGAACACCATCATTTTCAATCGAAATGCCAAGCAGATTGCTTACTTCATTTATATGAAGTTTAGAATCAAACCTAAAATGGTTTTCGCCGATTTTTTGAATGGAAGGTAATTCATCGACATCAAATTCATCCATAATGTCACCAACTATTTCTTCTAATATATCCTCGACAGTAACAAGGCCAGCTGTGCCGCCAAACTCATCATGGAGAATTGCGATGGAGATTCGTTCCTTCTGCATTCTTAATAAAAGCAGTTGGATAGGAATTGTTTCCATTACATGGATAATCGGTTGTATATATTCTTTTAATGGGGTTTCTTCCTTACAGCTATTTCTTATACAATCGGTCAAAATCTGTTTTGCATGAATAAACCCGACGATAGCGTCCTTATCACCATCCTTTGTAATCGGGTATCTTGTGTAGCGTTGGGAGCTGATGGAAGTGATCGCATCCTTAAGTGGCATATCTTCGGACAAGACAGCCATTTCGGTGCGTGGAACCATTACTTCATTTGCAATCCTGTTATCGAATTCAAAAATGCGTTGGACATAGCGGTATTCAGTCCTGTTTATTTCCCCAGTTTGGTAGCTTTCCTTTAAGATAAGCTGAAGCTCTTCCTCTGAAAGGGCATTTTCATTTGCGTCCGTGCTTTTGACACCATATAGGCGGGCAACTAACCTTGCCGCATTATTCAGAACCCAGATGAAAGGGAAGGTCAACTTGTAGAATATAATCAGCGGTTTAGACAAAACCAAAGTAACTTTTTCTGCATATCCAATTGCAATAGACTTTGGAAAAAGCTCTCCAATCACAACATTAATATACGTTACAATGGAAAATGCCAGCACAAATGAAATAATGTGTGCGGCAGAATCAGGTAGCTGCAGCTTTTCCACAACAGGCGCCATTAACTTCAGTACAGTTGGCTCACCTAACCAGCCAAGGCCGAGCGAGGTAATAGTTATACCGAGCTGGCATGCAGATAGGTAGCTGTCTAAATGGGTAGTTATCGTTTTGGCTGAAGCGGCGTTTTTATGTCCTACAGCCACCAGCTGATTGAGCCGGCTTGGTCTTACCCTAACCATGGCAAATTCAATCGCAACAAAAAAGGCCGAGAAGGCTATTAATACAAAAATAAGCAGAAGATTTGATACTATCATTGCGCTCAACACCATTCGTTATTATCTTTCCTGCTAATCCTACATACACGTAAGTTTGTATTAGTGTACACCAAACTAATCATTCCTAGTAAGAATTAGCTTAAGGTTTATCGCATCATTAAACTATTAGCGCATTTTTGGTTTTTTTAAACATTTTTCTTTTTTAAAGTAAATTGAAAGGGGAAAAAAGCGGATTAATTACGATGGTGTAGTGCTGTCCATTCTCGTTCAAGCATGCTGTATAAATATAAATCATGGTAATGGTCGTAAAGCCATTCTCCATCTCTAATAATACCCTCTTTTCTAAACTGGAGCTTGTTAGGAATTGCTTGGCTTTTGACATTGCTGATACCACATCGTATTTCAATGCGATTAAGGTTCAAGTAATAAAAAGCGTGATTTAAGACAGCAGCAACACATTTAGCCATAATTCCTTTTCCCTGCACAGATTTGCCTAAATAATAGCCAATGCTCGCTTGCCTGCTCATCCAATCGAGCTGCTGAAGTGAAATCATGCCAACAAGTTTGTCTCTGTAAAAAATGCCTGCTTGAAAGCCGTTATTTTCCGAAACCTGTTTATGCCAATCTGGAATGATTGACTGATATTGATAAGGAGAGATAATATGATCAATCCATGGAAGCCATTCCTTTAAATAGGCTCGATTTTGGTCAATAAGTTGAAACAGTTCATTGCTGTCCTGTAAAAGCAGCATACGAATATGGGTTTCTTGATCTACAGGTATATGCAAAATGGGAGTTCACTCCCTTCCTTATATGATCATTTTCCCTTTAGCTTATGCGACTTTAACAACAGGTGATATAAAAAAAGCCGCAGTTTAAGCATATTGGGCAAATGCTTTAAAGGAAGAAAAAATTTAAAAACAGCTTAATATTTGTTTTTATAAGCCGATAGACTTAGTAAATAAGTAGTTGTTTTTATAGTAAGTTCATTTGATAACGCTTTATTATTGAGATATGTGCCTCAATAATAACAGTAGCTAGAAGGGAGATAGATGGTAGTGAAAAAGAGGGAAAGCTTATTGGCGAAAATGGTGGCACTTGTATTTATAGTTATCGTTGTTGGTGCAGCCGCTTCTGGTATGGCAGGATATTACGCGTTACAAAATGGCTTTACACAGCCGCTTGCTTTGATTGGAGCAACAGTAATCCTTTCAGCAGTTGTACTTTCAGCAGTATTCTACATAGCATGGAGAAGGAAATTTGTGATATTAGCAAATGTAAGCGAATCCTTCATGAGGCTATCGGAGGGCAATCTGGATGTACAGGAGATTTCTCATACTTCTAAGGATGAGGTTGGCAAGCTAGCTTTGAGCATAGAAAGTTTAAAAGGCCAGCTTGAATATTTGCTTGGTCAAAGCAGCAATATCAGTAATTTAATTCTTGAATCATCAGCAGAACTATCAGCAGTTGCGGAGCAAACGTCTGCAAGCTCAGAGGAAATAAGCAGAGCAATGGGAGATATGGCTCATGGGGCTGGCGAGCAGGCGGCTGAATTAGAAGATGTAAACAAGGAAATGGGCAGATTAAATAATTCAATTAATAAAATGAATGAAAAAAATGATCAGATTAAGGATGCTGCTCAAGTTTCAGAGTCGGCAACCAAAAAAGGTCAAGTAATGATCAATCAGCTGAAAAAATCGAATGAGCTTGCAAAAAGGGCTACAGACGAAGTGAGTGTGGGAATATCGAGCCTTTATACAAAAATTCTCGATATATCCAATATTACTGTTACAATTGACCGAATTTCAGATCAAACGAACCTGCTTGCATTGAATGCCAGTATTGAAGCAGCCAGAGCAGGTGAGCATGGCAAAGGATTCTCTGTTGTAGCAAGTGAGGTCAGAAAGCTTGCAGAAGGAACAAACCTTGCGACAAAGCAAATTCAGGAAATGATTCAGTCTATTGAAAAGGAAACGGAAAAAACAGTCCAGGCATTATTTGAAACTACTACACAATCAGAGGAATTAAATAACGCGGTTAATGGCACTGAAAATGAATTCACTAACATATCCTCAGCTGTTAATGAAACGATTCATGCAGTCCAAGATCTTGGTGCAGAGCTTAAGACAGTAGTAGAGCAGAATAGTCATATTCTCCAATCTATTTCAGCTATTTCCGCTGTATCTGAATCAAACGCAGCATCTGTCGAGGAAGTGGCCTCTTCAACGGATGAACAAATTACAGCAATCGCAAATGTAACAAATGCTGCCGAAGAAATGGTTAAACATGGAGAAAAGCTGCAGGATATATTGAAAAATTACAAACAGCATTAAAGAAACATGTCTGCTATTTAGCAGGCATTTTTTCTTCGATAACAATTACACTGAAATTCAACAAGCTAAAAATTGAAATTTGCCTTTTATAGGCTTATAATAAAAGTACAAGTGTAAAATTACACATAACTAATAAGGGAATGAATGCATTTTGACAAGAGAAGAGATTATTTTTAATGTATCGGAAAAAATGCGCTTAATACGGACTGAGGCAGGCTACACTCAGGACAAGATGGCTGAAGTTATTGGTTTATCAAAAAAAACTCTCGTTCAAATTGAAAAAGGCAGATTGTATGCAGGCTGGTCGACTGTTGTGGCAGTTTGTGCTTTATTCAGAGAAACAGAAACAGTGCGTTTCTTGTTTGGGAATGAGCCGTTAGAAGTGTTGGAAACAGTAGCACGTGACGGCATGGACTACAGAAAGGAAAAGACACTTGGCGGTAAAGTATGGTGGCGTGAAGCAGACAGGAAAAACGGATTTATTCTTCAGCAGAACATCATCAGCCAGCATTTCAGAATTATTGATGAAGATCATTTCCGCATCTTTTCAAGCTTTGACGAAAAAGAGTCGATGGAGCGATTCCAGGAATTGTCGACAGCGCAGTCATGATAAATAGTAAGTATCTGATGGATAATAAAAAGCTTGAAATGGATGCATTTCAAGCTTTTTATTATTTAAGCTATGCCATTTTGGTTATAGGCCTTTAAGAACGAATTTTCCTTATTAGATACGAGGCTCTTCCAGAAAGAGTTGGCCTGTGTTCCTTCTAATTTAATTTGGATATCCTGCTTTGATCCTGCTGTTAAGAAAAAAGAAACAAGCTTAGGAAGGCTGGTTGTCTCCACAACGTGTTTACTGCATAAAAGCTGACACTTTACATTGAATTTTTTTGTTGCCTCATAAAAGGAAAGAATATCCTTTACCGTCATATTTTCATGAAGAGTTACCCTTTTCAAAAATGTCTCCATTATTCTCGCTCCTTTTTCTACCTGTTGTTTTAAAGATAATCGTCCATTATTAATCTTTGTTATGTAACATTCAAGTACCCGAATCGCTGTTGGTTAAACTTTGTTAAGAAAAAACGTGACTTAAATACTAAAGTAACTCCGACTTAAGGAGGAATAAGTATACTGAAATAGGGGAGGAAGGTAATAGGTCTCCAATTACAAGCGGTATTTGTCGAAATATTAGCAATTGACTTTAATATTGGAGCGTGTTAATCTTCAATTATATTATATTGGAAAATTAATGAAAAGAAGGGAGGCGACTGATATGTGGAACAACAAAATGATGGATATCAACCTTGGAATTTTATATATCAGTGGCCTTAGCTTCTATCTGGATAATTGATGCACAAAAGATAATTGCCGAATATTTTCGGCTTTATGTTAAATGGCAAGCATCAAAAGAGACAGATCGCATGGGGCGGTCTGTCTCTTTTTTTGTGTTGGAGAAATAGAGGGAAATAATAATTTGCCTCTTTTCTATATATATTACTGAAAATTTAAGGAGGAAGATGTTAATGATTGTAAGTAACAGAAGTTTTGGAGCAAACAGAATGGATCTGGAAAGCGGCTAGTTAAGTTTTGTGAGATGAGGGGAGAAAAATATGTTTTCGATTTTATTTAAATTAAAATGGTTTTTTAAAGAACACTGGAAAAGATATACGATAGCTATCACGTTACTTATCCTTGTGGGCGTTATCGATATTTTGCCGCCGCAAATTCTCGGAATGTTTATTGACGAAATTAATGTAGGTTCGTTAACAAGCGTTAAGACAATGCAATATATTGCTGCGGTAGCAATCATCACAATCAGCTCATATGCAATAACCTATTTTTGGATGTATAAGCTGTTTGGCGGAGCTTTTGTGTTAGAGCGAAAGCTGCGGAGTAATTTCATGGGACACTTGCTTAAAATGACACCGACATTTTTTCAAAAAAACCGTACTGGTGATTTAATGGCAAGGGCGACAAATGACTTGAAGGCAATTAGTATTACAGCGGGATTCGGGATATTAACATTGATTGATTCGACAGCGTTTATGATTACCATTCTTATTACGATGTGCCTTTTAGTCAGCTGGAAGCTGACACTTGCAGCGATATTGCCACTGCCGATTATGGCTATCATCATGAAAATATACGGTGATCGAATTCATAAACGATTTACAGAGGCTCAGGATGCTTTTGGAGATTTAAATGATCAAGTCCTTCAGTCAATCGGTGGTGTCCGTGTTATTCGGGCATATGTATTGGAGAAGGATGATGAAAAAGAATTTCATGAGATGACAGAGGATGTTTATAACAAAAATATTCAGGTTGCAAAGATTGATTCTTTATTTGAACCAACGATTCGTATCCTTGTTGGGCTGAGCTATATTATTGGCCTAGGTTACGGGTCCTATCTGGTTTTTCAGCAGCAAATTACCATTGGTCAGCTTGTTAGCTTTAACGTCTACCTTGGAATGATTGTATGGCCAATGTTTGCGATTGGTGAATTAATGAATGTCATGCAAAGAGGAAACGCTTCATTAGACAGGGTGCAGGAAACATTAGATTATGAGCCTGATGTCGTAAATCCTAGTACAGGAAATGAAGTAGTTGTTCCTGACGTTATATTATTTAATGCAGTACAATTCCAGTACCCGTCATCTGCCGTTGTTAATCTTAACGATATTAATTTGCGGGTTAACAGAGGTGAAACAATTGGGGTTGTCGGGAAAACCGGTAGCGGTAAGACAACATTGGTGAAGCAGCTGCTGAGAGAGTATCCAAAAGGTGCAGGAGAATTATCGATCAATGGCACGAGCATTGACGAAATAAATTTGCAAAAGCTCCGTAGCTGGATTGGCTATGTACCGCAAGATCATGTTCTGTTTTCAAAAACAGTGAAAGAAAATATCCTATTTGGGAATTTAGAGCGTGCAACGGAAAGTCAGCTAGATGAAGCAATTCGCTTAGCTTCATTTAACCAGGATATTGAAATGCTGCCAGAAGGATTGGAAACGCTTGTGGGAGAAAAGGGTGTTGCTTTATCTGGCGGACAAAAACAACGGATTTCAATCGCGCGAGCGTTAATTAGAAATCCTGAAATTCTGATTTTGGACGATTCCTTATCTGCAGTTGATGCCAAAACAGAACAAAATATTATCCAAAATATTAAAAAAGAACGTTCAGGGAAAACAACAATTATCACAACACATAGAATGACAGCGGTTCAGCATGCAGACCAAATTATCGTCCTAGAAGACGGAAGAATTATAGAGCATGGCTCACATGAACAGCTGCTGCAAAAAAACGGCTGGTATAAAGAACAGTTTGAAATCCAGCAAACAAAAACGGAACAGTCTACAGGGATTGAGGTGCAAGCATGAGCACTGGAAGAAGATTGCTTCAATATGCATTACAATTTAAAAAAATAATAATATTCGCTCTCATCATGCTCACGATAGCGGTTGTTGCAGATTTAGCTGGACCATTTATCGCCAAAAAAATTATTGATGACCATATTATGGGGATTGAAAATAAATGGTATGAAACTACCTCAAGTACAGGAGCAGTCGAGTATGACGGCAATTTGTACACGAAAGTTAAGCCGACAGGAGAAAATGATACAGCGGATGCGAGGATTTTTCAAGTCGGAAGGAACTTCTTGTTTGTACAAGAAGACATTCGCTTTGATGGAGAAAGAAGCTATAAAGATGGAGTCTTGACGATTTCCTCAGGCAGTGATATTGCCAAGTATGAAGCAGAGCGTCTCAGTATGGAGGATGTCTTTGCATTCTTTAAACTAGAAGTGCCTTCGATTATTAAATTGCTTGCCTTTTATTTCGGGCTTGTTATTATTGCTTCCATATTTCAATATGGACAGCATCTCTACTTGCAGAAATCTGCAAACAGAATAATTCAGAAGATGAGAGAGGACGTATTTGCCCAAATTCAGCGGATGCCAATTAAATACTTCGATAACCTGCCAGCAGGCAAGGTTGTTGCAAGAGTAACAAATGATACAGAAGCAATCAGAGAGCTGTATGTGACAGTTCTTTCTAACTTCTTTTCAAGCGGTATTTATATTATTGGTATATACGTTGCATTATTTATCCTTAATGCGAAGCTTGCGGCGATTTGTCTTGTGCTGCTGCCGATCCTGTATTTATGGATGATCGGATACAGACGATTTGCAGCAAAATATAATCATGTTATTAGAGCAAGAATCAGTGATATTAACGGAATGGTGAATGAATCCATTCAAGGGATGAATATCATTCAGGCATTTGGCAAGGAAAAACAAACCTCTAGTGAATTTGAGACCCTAAATGAAGAGCATTTTAAGTACCAGAACAAAATGCTTAATTTGAACAGCTTGACTTCACATAATTTAGTCGCTGTACTCAGAAACCTTATTTTTGTAGCATTTATCTGGTTTGTTGCAGGGCAGACATTAAGTGTATCCTCTGCCATTTCATTAGGTGTTCTTTACGCGTTTGTGGATTATATTAACCGCTTGTTTCAGCCAGTGCAGGGAATTGTCAATCAATTGGCAAATTTAGAGCAGGCACTAGTTGCAGGTGACAGAGTATTTGAATTGCTTCGTGAGGACGGTATTGACGTAGCAAGCCCAAGCATAACGAGATATAAAGGCAATGTTGCATTTGAACACGTTAACTTTGCTTATAAGGAGGATGAATATGTCTTAAAAGACATTTCATTTGAGGCGCAGCATGGAGATACGGTCGCACTTGTTGGGCACACCGGTTCAGGGAAGAGTTCTATCATGAATTTATTGTTCCGTTTTTATGATATCCAGTCAGGTAAAATAACGATTGATGGTATGGATATTTCCGAAATGTCGAGACAGGATTTAAGGAAGCATATGGGTATTGTTTTGCAAGACCCGTTTCTCTTTAAAGGAACGATTGCCTCAAATGTAACCCTTAACAATCCTGCCATTACAAGAGAGATAGTCGAAAAAGCATTAAAGGATGTTGGGGCAGATCGAGTTCTCAAAAACCTTGAGAAAGGCTATGATGAACCTGTTATTGAAAAGGGAAGCACGTTGTCGAGTGGCCAGCGCCAGCTCATTTCCTTTGCACGCGCACTTGCCTTTGATCCTGCTATCCTCATCTTGGATGAAGCAACAAGCAGTATTGATACGGAAACAGAGCAGATTATCCAGCAGGCAATGGAGGTTCTCAAAAAGGGCAGAACGACGTTTATTATTGCCCATCGTCTTTCAACAATCCGTAATGCTGATCAAATAATTGTTCTTGATCACGGTCAAATAGTAGAAAAAGGAAATCATGAAGAATTGATGGAGCTTAAAGGAAGGTATTATCAAATGTACCAGCTTCAACAAGGTTCGAAGGCAGGTTAAAAAATCGCTGAAGCCCCCATTTACATGGGGGCTTCTTGCCATTTTATATTAAGTTTTGCAAATTAGAATTGAGAACCGCCAAGTTGACGTTCAGCCATTTGTACTAAGCGTTTTGTGATTTCTCCACCAACAGATCCGTTAGCGCGAGCAGTTGTTTCTGCACCTAAGTTAACACCGAACTCTGATGCGATTTCGTATTTCATTTGGTCTAGAGCTTCAGATACTCCTGGTACTAAAAGGTTGTTAGATGAATTGTTGTTTGCCATTTTGTTTCCAGCTCCTTGTATAATTAGTTTTTTGGTTGGACCAGCTGGATTTGCACCAGCAAGTAAGAGAATCTTACTATCGCTTGATATGGTCCATTGATGTGCTGCTTGTACTCTTATTATGGTTACCAGGAGCTTTTCTATGCATTTATTTTTTAATGAAATATATTCCAATTAACTGTGTGGAGAATTATTGATCTCGAATAGTTTTTTCTTATCAAACAGAAAATAAACGGAAACTTTTTTATTAATGAGGTGTGGAAATGAATATTTGCCCTTTATGCAATGGCTTGGAACAACTTAATAAAGTCTGTGCCGATTGCGGACAGCAGGTAGAGGATAAGGGAAGAATCATGGATTATTATGATGACTACAGCGCATATATGCCAATTGATCAAATGAAGCTAGAGAACGGCTATCCAGATTTGGAAAAGCATTTATGTCCGCATCTTGTATTATGTGAGTCATGCGGGATGGAGGACTTAGTGTTTATTCAGGAATAGAAAAAAGGAAGGGATTAACCCTTCCTTTTCAGTATATTAGCGGATACGGCTTTCTGAATCTTTGTCGAAGAAATGGCTTTTATTCATATCAAAGCCTAATTGCACAGTTGCTCCTGCTGCCAAATTAGCTCTTGAATCAAGGCGTGCAACAAACTCTTTACCAGCAAGTGTTGAGTAGACTAAGCTTTCTGCACCAGTCAATTCAAATACGTCAACTCTTGCATCAAAGCTCGTATTTTCAGAGCTGCTTAGGAATACAAGCTCATCATGGATATCCTCTGGTCTTATTCCGAAAATAACTTCTTTCCCGATGTAGTTTTGCTCGCGAAGAATTTTTAATTTTCCTTCAGGGATAACGAAAGAAGCATCACCAATTACTAATTTATTGTCAGTGATTTTTCCTGTAAAGAAGTTCATTGCAGGTGATCCGATAAATCCGCCTACAAAAACATTTTCAGGCTTTTCATATACTTCTTTTGGAGCACCGACCTGCTGGATAATGCCATCCTTCATAACAACAAGTCTTGAAGCCATTGTCATTGCTTCAGTTTGGTCATGTGTTACATAAATTGTAGTTGTTTGCAGTCTTTGGTGAAGCTTTGAAATTTCCGCACGCATCTGCACACGAAGCTTAGCATCAAGGTTGGAAAGCGGCTCATCCATAAGGAAGACTTTTGCGTCACGGACAATCGCACGGCCAAGTGCAACCCTTTGACGCTGACCACCTGATAAAGCTTTTGGTTTTCTCTTTAAATACTCTTCTAAGCCAAGAATTCTCGCTGCGTTTTTTACTCTTTCATCAATTTCAGCTTTTGGGAATTTGCGCAGCTTTAATCCAAATGCCATATTATCGTAAACTGTCATATGTGGATATAAAGCATAGTTTTGGAATACCATTGCAATATCGCGGTCCTTTGGAGCAACGTCATTGACACGCTGTTCATCAATAAAGAAATCGCCTTTAGAAATATCCTCCAATCCTGCAATCATTCGAAGTGTCGTAGATTTACCACAGCCTGAAGGCCCGACAAACACGATAAATTCCTTATCTTCAATATGTAAATTAAAGTCGCGTACAGCTTCTACCTTTTCATCATAAATTTTATAGATATTCTTCAATACTAATTCTGCCATCGTTCCATACCCCCTGCAATTTGATATATATAATGTAACATGATTGATAACGTTTTCACATCGGCGGTTTGCATGAAAAATAACAGCTTGTTTTGAACAATTTGCATAAAAGCGCTTTCTTTATATTGGGAGGCTGGGACAAAACAAAAGATAACCTTTCTAAACACGAATAATAAAATTACATCAATATTTGAAAAATGAAAAATGAAGCTTGTGACTAAATTGAATTTGGAGTTAAAATTAGTTCGTTTCATTGCACGCTCGTCCTCGCGCTTTCCGCGGGGAGGTTATGGAACCTCCTAGTCTTCGCCTGCGGGGTCTCATCCTTTCCTCTATTTCCCGCAGGAGTCGAGTGCCTCCACTCCATTTCACTAAGATTTCTAATTATTGTATTAAAACTAAAAAACCGAACCATTAAATCGATATGATAAGCTCCCCTATAGGTAGACAGGTTAAAAAATAAAATCTGGATACTATAGGGGAGTATTTTTTATGTCTCGAAAGTTTTACTCTGCAGAAGAAAAATATGAAATAGTGAAGGCGTTTGATGAATCACTTTCTTCACTTAAAGTGGCATCCATTTATAAAGTACATCATGCCACCGTTTTGGAATGGAAATATAAGTTTGATACCTTTGGCTTAGAAGGATTAAAGGAGTCTTCCGCATGGAGAAAATATTCGGAAGAACTAAAGTTATCCGCCATAAAAGAGTATTTGTCCGGTGGTTCTTCGATTCGTGAGGTTTCTAGAATGTATGAAATATCCCATCCCTCTGTCCTCAGAAGTTGGATTAGGAAGTATAATAGTCATAGTGAATTAAAAGATGCGTCACAAGAAAGGACGGGCTCTATGACTAATGAAAGCAAACTAACTTGGGAAGAACGATTACATATTGTACTTGATTGCTTGGGGAACGGAAAAAATTATCAAGAAGCAGCGGATACGTATCAAGTTTCTTATCAACAAGTTTATCACTGGGTAAAGAAGTATGAAGATGGCGGAGAAGAAGCGTTGAAAGATAGACGTGGTAAAAGGAAAGAGGAATCAAAGCTAACTCCAGAAGAAAAATTCAAGCTTCAAATGAAAAAGCTAGAAAAAGAAAATGAACGGTTACGTGCGGAGAATTTGTATTTAAAAAAGTTGGAGGAGATAGAAAGGAGGAGAAAATAAAGCCTATCCGATTCGAGGATAAATATATCGCTATCCAGGAGCTTCACAGGGAAGAAAACATAAGTATTTCTTTACTTTGTGAAATAGTCAAAATAGCACGATCCGCCTATTATAAATGGCTGAATCGTCTCCCTACTTCCCAGGATTTACTGAATGAAAAAATCATAAAAGAAATGAAGATTCTTCATGAAAAAGTGGATAGCACCTTCGGTTATCGTCAAATGACGCTTCACATGAATAGACAGTTTAAAGAGAAACTTAATCATAAAAGAATCTATCGACTAATGAAAGTGGCGGGCTTACGCTCGATTATCCGCACCAAGAAAAAACGTTATAAACACTTTACTCCTAAACAGGTGGCGGAAAATAGACTAAATCGAGAATTTACTGCGGAAAAACCAAATGAAAAATGGGTTACAGATGTAACGGAATTTAAGTATGGCCAATCAAGGAAGGCTTATTTAAGTGCGATTCGTGACCTTTATGATGGCTCCATTGTAAGTTTTGTTATAGGACATTCCAATAATAATAGACTTGTATTTAAGACGCTAGACCAAGCAACTGCACTATTATTAGAGGAGGAACATCCACTTATCCATAGTGATCGTGGGTATCAATATACCTCCAAAGGATTTAAGCAAAGGATAGATGCGGCGAAAATGACGCAGAGTATGTCAAGAGTTGGTCGGTGTATTGATAATGGACCGATGGAATCTTTTTGGGGAACACTGAAATGTGAGAAGTATTATATACATAAATATAATACATTTGAGGAACTTGAACATGCGATAGAGGAGTATATTCATTTTTATAATTATGAAAGATATCAAAAACGATTAAACGGCTTAAGCCCTATGGAATATAGAGCTCAAGCTGTTTAAATCTTTTTTATTATTTCAACTGTCTACTTGACAGGGGGCATTTCAATATACGATTATAGTTCGGTTTTTACAATAGTTCACATACTTTTGTCCAAGCCTCTTCGTTTAGAAATCCTTTGATGACAAGGGTAGAAATAATTTGACGCCCCTTTTGTTGAAAGGGAAAATGGACATGTCTGCGACAAGATGACTTATGTAGGCAAGCAAACAAGTCAAATAAACACCATCAATTTGCAGTGACTGTGCAAATTGGAACGAAATATAAGCAAAATAAATGGTTCCGATAATGGAGTGGGTATAGCTTCTATGTGGGGTGAAGGAGGCAATAATAATGAAAATTGCCAAAAGTATCAGCCAGGTTTCCTGTAGAGAAATCCCGCCAAACAGGACACCAGCCCCTGTTATCGTCAGCATATGCCGCTGCTTGATTAAACAAGAAATCAGAATTATCGCAAGCCCTGCTCCTATACTGAACAAAAGCTCTGTCTCGTTTCCAGCGTAAATGCTGTATAAAATCATCAGCGCGCCAACCGCTTGAGCAATTGCTCGAAATACTTTATGAGATATAGTTATTTTATTACTCAGCTTACCGTCAATGTCCATATCAGGCATAAGTGCCGCAATCCCGCCGATTCCAACTAAAAGAAGAGTAGTGGATGGAGCGGCATCAACATAATTGGCAACTGCAAACCCGACTCCTGCGCCAATACAAGAATGTGCTGTACCTTTCAAACTGTTAATCCTCATTTCTTTCTATCATATAAGTTAGTATTCTAATGCTCTATTATATGATAGGAAGTTAGAGTTGACCAGTAAAAAAATGGAAACATACGTTCTTGTCTATTTAATTTCGAGGCTTTTTATTGCTAAAGTATAAACAAGCAAGATAGGCTGTAAAAAAGTTATGATAGTTTTTTAATGGCAGACCTGTTCTTTCAGTGAACTTATCAAGTCGATATTGCAATGTATTGCGGTGGATGAACAGTTTTTTTGCAGTATTAGTATTATGACCATTGTTTTCAATAAATGTTTTTATCGTTAGAAGCAGTTCCTTATCTTCCTCTAGGATGGAGAACCATTTTTTAAAGGGCTCCAGTTCTTGCTCATCAAGCCTGCTTATGAGTAAGTGGGGCAGAATTGTCTCAAAGGAAAGAGTCCTGTCTCCAGGATTTATAGCTAAGCCTGCTGTGAAAAAACTTTTTTCTTGCGAGAATATTGCTGCACTTTCTTGAAGAAAAGCCATAACTTTTCCAATATAAAAGGTTATTGTAAAATAAAAATCAGACTGGATAGCCTCTGCAAAAGAGGAATATTCCTCGTCTTCCAGAAAGTTTCCGTTACGTTCTACAATAATTCCTCTGTTAGCACCATTCCAAATGACCATACTGCTGCTATGGGTAAATCCTTTAAATACAGTTTCAATTGCGTCTTTGTCAACATGTGGGTCATTTATTTGAAACTGGATGATTCGAAAATTTTCACAAGGATTATCTGGAAGCATGCCACCGAAAAACAAATATTCGCTCCACATTGCCTCTTCACGATTTTCCTTCGTTCCCTCTGGCAAATAATGATTAAATAGGGTTTTTAATAAATCGAATTGGGAAAGGTCCATTTCATTTTTTTGAAACCCGAACCATCCGTTTTCCCCATCAATGTGAAACCAGTGGTAGCTATCAAGCTGAAAATCAGAAGGAGGTGCCGTTTGCTCTACTGCACCATGAAAATACGTTAATAATTTTTGCTTCATCATTATCCCTCCTTATAAGGGTGAATTACACTGTCTTAGTTAGATGAAATCGCTATCATAATCTTATAATAGTTACAGAAAAACGGCAATGAAAAACACAGCCTGATATAGCTGTGTTTCTTCTGAACCACTTATTTACTCCGTAACATGTGGTGGTGCTTCTTCTGCCAGTTCCCTTGCTTCTTCAATATTCGTGTTACTGTCGTGACGAAATACTTTGCCGCCAGATAGGCCTTCATTAATCATTCTGTCAATGTCTACATAAGCTTTGTCTCTGCCTTCAAAACCCGTGTCTTCGTATTTTTTGTCCATTATTATCCCTCCTGCTGTTAGAATGTGTCAGGTGGATATATTTCATTCGGGCTACTTAAAAGCCTGACAGCTCATAGAAAAGCTTGGCAAGCTGTCTGCAGCGGTTTGTTTCGATTTCAGGCTCATCGAACAGCATTGGTTTCGAATTTACTTCAAAAATATAATAATTACCGCTTTTATCTATGCAGGCATCTATCGAAAATTCGCCGAAAAAGCCAAACCGGCTTGTTAACAATTCACCGCAATGTTTAACAGCAAGCAGAAAAAAACGGTCATGCTCTTTGTTTTGTACATGTTCATATGAAATGATTTTCCCGCCTGCAGGCACATGTGTAGTGACATCCTGACGAGAGGATTGTCTTATGCCGACTCCAGTCAGTTTATAATTGCCATCAAGATATGTTGCAAGTATCCGAAAGTCATAGCGGTGCCCATTAAATAAGTCTACATTTATTTCCTCTTGGATAATATGTTCTTTCGTAGTCCATATCGACAAATAATCATTAACTACTTCGTGGAGTGAGGAAAATTGCTGTTCTCCTTGAATACTTTGCAGCAGTATGGAGCCATCGTTTTTTTTGCTGAGCCTGTAAATATTCTTTCCTTTAGATCCAGCTGCCGGTTTAACATAAACTGAGCCATATTTTGTTATGAAATCTGTTACTGTTTGTTCTGAGTGAAGCAATTCAGTGTCAGGAAGGTAGTTTTGTAGCATGATATCTTGTTTGAGAAGTTGACTTAATTCGTACTTATTAATGAAATGTGGATTAAAAAAAGGAAGGCTATTATTTTTAATAAGCTCAATGGCTGCTGCAAACGAATAGCCTTCCTCCGTCTTGCGGAATGGAACACGATTATAGATTACATGTGGAAGAGGAGTAGTTATTGGCAACCATTTATCTTGAGAGGCGATGTACGTAAATCCATCCACCTTCGTGGTTGTTAGTTGTTCGGGAGGGAAGATGACAATCATCCCCCCGAACTCATCTAGTTCTCTTTGCAGCTTTTCGAAAAGGGGACGATTGCCGATAAGCTTGTTATTAGAATTATAGGAAGTTAATATACCGACAATTGGCCCAATATTATTTCCCCTTGTCATCATTTTAAATGGCAGAAATTCAAGCGGAGTAGTAAATGAAGGCAACAGCGGCTGGTTGTTGCTTCCTAAAGTGAAACCGGAATGATTGGAATGCCATGACTTTGCATTACCATCATAATAGATCATCATCTGTATATGTCCTCAGGCTTTTTAATGCTTTGTTCATGTAGAAAGACAGCATATTCTAAGGACAATCTTCTTGTGAGCAAATCATCCTTCTTCAAGGAGCTATGCTTAAAGATGCTTCGGCCCGGTTTTGAATTTGCTTCAAACAGCCATACTCTCCCTTTACGGTCAATGCCGATATCAAAGCCTATCTCGGCGATTGTACCCTCCGTATGCTTTTCCAATGATTTGCTGATTTTTAATGCGGAGCTGATCAGTTTCTCCTTAAGCAGTTCGTAATCCTTATCGAGATCGGTTAGCTCGTCGACTGCTTTGACAATACCGCCGCTGTTCATATGTGTAGTAGCACTGCCTGCGCCAGCAATCTTGGCAGCGATAGCTGTCACTTCCCAAATCCCTTGTTTATTCTTATTTGTATGGACACGGAAATCGACTGGTTTTTGCTCAGAGCGCATTAAATGGATGCCTTGTTGGACAATCAAATTCGATATGCTTTGCTTTGCGGTAATATGCTGCACGAGCTTTTCGAGTGTATCGAATTTCAACAGTCGCTTCTCACCACTTTGTTCTTTAAAGCGCATATAATAGTTTTGGTCTTTTTTGTCAAAGAGGACTTGGTGGATTCCTTTTCCAAGGCTGCCGTTCTTCGGTTTAATGTAAATATGCCCATAGTTTCCCAGCATTCGTTCCACGATGGAAAAGGAGGTAAATGGCAAGGTTTCTGGCAAAAAATCTGCAATACTGTCCTCTTGAAGCAAGCGTTCATAAATGTCGAGCTTGTTAAAAAAGCCTGGATTGTACCAAGGAATTAAGTAATCCTTTTGGAGCCGCTCTTTTACCCTTTTTATTTTCGGCATATTCTCTGTGCGACGGTTTGGGATGCGGTCATATATAACATCTGGAAATGGCACCTCAAACCGTTTCCAGCCATCATGATAAAATAATCCGTTTATTGTGCCTGTATCCCAGTTAATATGCTGGGCTCCAAATAAAAAGGCAGTAACACCAGCAGTATTTTGGACGGCTAAAAGCTTAGAGAAAATGATAGAGCGGTCGCCAATGGGTCTGACCTCACCAGAACCGAATCCCGAGGTAAATATTCCAACAAGAGGGCCGAGATAGAGAATCTCTCCCTCAAAAAAAACATGTAGGACAGGTGAAACAGGCGGGATTTTTAATGTTTGCAATAAGTCCTCGCTTATCCTGACAACATTGCCGCCAAATTTTTGCAGGGCGATGGAGCAATCTACCTTTATTGTTCCGAAGGCCGCTCGCTTGAGATTTGCAGGAATGGAGGCATCTGCAGGAAGGAGGATAGTATTTTCACAATCCTCTATCACTTCAATAGAATAAAGTTTTTTCATTGCTGTTCCTCCTCTGTCCATCTCTCAGCATGGCTGCATAAGCTAATGGTGCTCTGTACAGCTTTCCACTTAAATCTGGATATGCCTGAAGGATGACCTTTCTGCCAGGCTTACTGTTAACATCAAGTATCCACAGTGAGCCATTCTCTGTTATGCCAATATCGACACCTAACTCAAAAAGAGCAGGAAATGTTTGCTCCAAAATAGGAGGAAGGGTTGTTAAAATATCATCTATTTCAGTTTCAATAAAACTCTTCATTTTGTAGGGAGCACTCTCCAGCCATTCTTTAAATGGGATTACAGCTGCTCCAGTGCTAAGATTAGAAATAATTTTGCCTTCTGTACCTAGTCGGATTCCTTTTTCAACAATCTCCCATGTATTTTGTTCATTTTTTTGGAGTAAGGCCCGAATGTCAAAGGGCTGTTTTTGAGCAGTGCATAAAGGAAGATAAACTTGGCTGAAGTAGTCATTCTTTTGCAGCAGCTGTGCCAGCCAGCGTGAGAATTTTTCTTTATCGGAAAAAATATGCTCAACATGCTTTGCCTTCTTATCTGTTCTTACATGTATACAGCTATTTTGTTCTTTTATGAAATAAATACCGTTACCTTGTGATCCGTTTATCGGTTTTATCATGATAGGATTAATAAAGCTAAGATCCTCTAATAGCTCTTCTGCAGAAAGTACCGGCTTCGATTTAGGAATATAGGCATTCAGTTTGGAAGCCTTTAAGACATCGTAAAGCTTAAGCTTGTTTGGCAGCCCATTGCCGATAAAAATTGTATCTTTCTTTTGCTTCAGCCACTCGACAATGTTTTTGCACTGTCTAGAATGAGCGTCTTCCTGATAATAACAGCGGTCATATAAAAAGGCTGGAATAGGAAAGTCTTGTTTATGCCAAGCGTTTTTATCCTTGTCAAAAACCTTGCCAGATACCTTTTCTGTAAGGGGATTATAGCTGGAAGGAACAAATTGATAAACATTAAAGCCTGTAGCTTCACCAAATTTAGCAATCTCAGTGATATAGCTTTTTTCATTTTCTAATGAAAGTGTCATAATACCGAAACTAGACATCTTGTTTTTCTCCTTTATTTATATGTGGAAAAGAAAGGCTTAGACAATATTCCAGTAATGCCTTTGTAGAGGGTCTGACTTTGTTTATAACAGAATCAAGGTTTTTTGAAGGCTTTGAATTAACTTCAATAATCCATAGATGACCATATACGTCAATGCCCATATCAATGCCGAGCTCGCCTATGTCTCCATCTATTTGAGAGGTGAGAGCCTTGGCTGTTTGCAGGGAAATGTCTTTGAATTGAACCTCAACACTTTTTCCTAAATGTTCGCCAAATAATGTTTGAAGAACTGATTTTGCCGGAATCATTTCTGCTCCTTGAAATAAGTTGGCGACAAACGAGTCAGGTTGAGCGCATCTGGCAACAATGGAGGTGACTTTCCAGCGTTGCCGAATATCCTTATGGCAAAGAACTCTAAAATCAAGGGAGCGGTTATGGTACTGCTGAAAATTAATTCCTTGCTGACAAATATATGCACGTTTTTGTATGAACCGCTGTAACCATTTCCAGAGCTTTTCAATTGTAGAAAAGAAATGAACTTTTCCTTTTTCTTTACCAGAGGAAATGCTCGTTTTCCAAGCATTTTCTTCTTTATGCAGTTGGATAATTTGCCGACCTTGACTGCCGTGAATCGGTTTAATGTAAATCGTATTGTGCTTTTTTACCATCTGTTCGAGTGTCTCTTTTGAGAGCAAATTTGTCTCTGGAACATGATTTTTTAATATATTGTCACTTTGAAGCATTTCAGATATATCAAATTTAGAAAAAAATTGTGTGTTGAAAATCGGAATATTTTGCTGAGCCAAATCTTTTTTCAGCTCATTGAACATATTGCTTGCTTCTGCTTTTCGGAGATGAAGGCGATTATAAACAACATTAGGATATGGGAGAGATGTTTTTATCCATTTGTCCTGTTGATAGGAATAGCCGTCAACATAGTCTTCCTTCCAATCATGGAGGCTTGCTACATACAGAATTCCGCCAATGCGCGTAATTTCTTGCTGGAATTCTTGGCAAAATTGATGAATGGATCGAAAAGAAACATCATTTTCCAGCTCAGCAGGGGCATCAGTCAATATTGCTATCACTGGACCAAGTGTAAGTGTACGGGTCTGCTTTTCGAAATAGCTGAGCAGTGTTAATTCCTGATTCGGAAGCATTAACGTTTGATTTAAGCTGTCACTGAAAGAGATTACTTGTTTATCATCATGAACAGCTTCAACTAATACAGGAACTGTCATGCTGCCTAACTGGAGCAGAACAGGATTATTATTTTCTATTTCCCAGAAATGGAACAAGGAAGTGCTAATACGCAGTATTGGCTCCTTATTTGCAGGAAAGGAGGAATTTTCTTTTATGAACAGCGGAAGCAAATTTATTCTCATTGCAATTCCTCATTTATAAGGTGATATGATAGTTTTTTAAAATATAGGCTAAAGCTGATATTATCGTATGTTAAAGCACATAATTGGTGCATGAAGGGTTGGGGTAAAAGGGAGGTTATCAAAAGTCATGTAGGTCCTGAGCACATTTAAAGCTGGTCACATTCTTAGAGGTACGATCTATATTGCCCAAGGAAATAAAGGGTCTTTCTGGCAATATAGAGCATAGTTTGTTATAGTGGAGACAATTGTTAAAAAGGAGTTGTTTAATATGGCAGTAAACCTTCATGATTCAGGTTATGAGCTAGAAAAAGCTATTCGTCAAAGCGATGAATATACAAACTTAAAAAAAATGTATGATTTAGTGAACGGTGATCCATCTGCGAAGGCAATGTTTGAAAACTTCCGAAACATCCAAATGCAGCTGCAGCAAAAGCAAATGTCAGGGATTGAAATCACACAAGAAGAAGTAGAACAAGCCCAAAAGACAGTGGCATTAGTACAACAGCACGAGTCCATCTCTAAATTGATGGAAGCTGAACAACGCATGAGCATGGTAATTGCTGAGCTTAACCAAATTATCATGAAGCCGCTTGAAGAATTATACGGAGCGCCACAACAATAATGAAACAAAGCTGTCCTAAGGGGCAGCTTTTTTATTTGACATTTGTGTGACTCAAGGAGATTAACGAGACAGCCTAAATCAGCACCAATGACCTTGGTGCAGCAATTATCTGTAGAATATATCTATTTCTTCCAATTCTGTAAATACTATAAATAACTCCACCTTAATAATTGCCGATTTAAGGGACAGTTTTTTATATATGAAAATAGTGCCCATAGCTTAAGCTATGGGCACAATTCCATGTTTATACAGTTGTTTAGCTAAGAATGGCAGAATCTTATTTAGAGCCTTGTAACTGTTGTTGAGCCATTTGTACTAAACGCTTTGTGATTTCTCCACCAACAGAACCGTTGGCACGTGCAGTAGTTTCAGCACCAAGGTTTACTCCAAACTCAGTCGCAATTTCATATTTCATTTGATCCAGAGCTTGAGATACACCAGGTACTAATAGTTGATTAGAATTGTTAGACATTGTTGTTTCCTCCTTAAGTGAATTGGATGTTACATTAAATAGTTTGCTAAAAGTTTGCTGATATATTCGCATAGGTTATTTGTAAATGTTTCCAAAAATAATAATTCTATTGCAGCAAAAAGGGTGGAATTAACGACCGTGAGTTCTAATGCAGGGAGTTTTTTCATACATGATATATAAGACATTAGAAACTGAAATTGGGGGGAACAAGATGATTTATCGCTTATTGGCTTTAAATATTGATGGAACTCTTATCCAATCAAATGGGCGTTTGAGTAAATCCTCTAAAGAGGCAATAGAGTACGTCCAGCAAAAAGGCATCTATGTAACATTGGTAACATCAAGAAGCCTGCCTTCAGCACGCAAGGTTGCAAAAGCTTTGAGACTGGAGAATTATATTGTGACACATCAAGGCGCACTAATATCGGACAATGCAGATCAAACATTATACGTAAACAGACTGACAGAAGAGCTTACATATGAAATTGTTCGTTTCCTTGAAGGCTTTATTTGTCAAATCAGACTTGTGCATGAGAAGTTTTCCCTTGCTAACAAGTCAAGGCTTAATCATAATATGCTCGCCAAAACTGTGTTTAACTCAGGTGATCCTGTATTCTATTCCCATCAGTTTGTTGATGTCCTCAGTGAAGTATTACTGGAGGAGCCTGTCAGTGCCCCCAAGATAGAAGTATATTTCGAAGACAAGAAGGATTGTTCAGATGCTAAAGAGGTTTTAGACAAAATGTTTGAGGAAGTCAATATTGTTCAAATGAATGATCTTCGCCTTGAGATTCTCCCAGAGGGTGTTAACAAGTTGAATGGCCTGCTTTATTTAGCTGAGCATCTTGGCATTAATCGAAGAGAAATAGTCGTTATTGGTGATAGTCTTGATGACAAAGAAATGATAGAAGCGGTCGGCCTTGGTGTTGCCATGGGCAATGCACCAAGTGAACTAAAGTTTTCAGCCGATTGGGTAACAAGGTCCAATAATCAGGACGGGGTTGCTTATATGGTGAAGGAGCATTTCCGCAAACAACAGCCGATTGAGTTTCTCCGCAAAATGAATATTATTAAATAGCATTTATTAATTTATATATAATAAAAAAATCCCTTGCAAATGCATAGGGTTTTTTTGGTTTTATTAACAATACTTTGACCTGGCTGGTCACTTTTTGTAGACTGAAGTATAATGGCTTTTAGAATAAATAATAACTATGATAGATAAGGTGACTATACAGATGAAATCAATTACGATAAGCGGGTTGCAGGATGACAGGTTAATCAGACCATTAGAGCATATCGGCAACTTGTTTTTTGAAGATACAAAGGTGACTTTCACTCCGGAAGACGAAGCGGAAATGGTGATTCAGTTTGATGTTTCTGAAGAAGAAACCAGGTATTTTGTGGAAGGTAGATTGGATGGCAGACAGCCATTCAATTGTGAAAAGGATTTAACAAACCTTGATGAGAAGGAAAGATTTAAAGAACAGAAAAATGCGATTTCTCAAGTGTATTTAAAGGTATTGCAAGATTTCACAGGCATGATTCAAAAGTGGGGAATTCTAACAGGCATTCGCCCGACAAAGCTGCTTCACAAGCATATGCAAAATAATACACCAAAAGTTGAGGCCCATCAGGCATTAAAGGATGAGTATTTAATGTCAGACGAGAAAATCGATCTTATGCAGCGCATCATCGACAGGCAGCTTGCTGTGATCCCTGATTTATATGAATTGCAGAAGGAAGTAAGCATTTATATAGGAATTCCATTTTGTCCAACAAAATGTGCTTATTGCACATTCCCGGCATATGCAATAAACGGGAGACAAGGGTCGGTATTTTCCTTCTTAGGCGGTCTTCATCATGAAATACAGAAGACAGGGAAATGGCTTAAATCTAAAAATATTAAAATTACGACTGTTTATTATGGCGGGGGAACACCAACTAGCATAACAGCTGAGGAAATGGACATGCTTTATGAGCAAATGAACCAATCCTTCCCTGATGTGCAAAGTATAAGAGAAATAACGGTAGAAGCAGGCCGCCCAGACACCATCTCGCCTGAAAAGCTCGAAGTACTGAATAAGTGGAATATTGACAGAATTAGTATTAATCCACAATCATATACACAGCAAACCTTAAAGGCGATTGGAAGACATCATACGGTAGAGGAAACAATTGAAAAGTACCATCTGGCTAGACAGCATGGAATGAATAATATCAATATGGACTTAATTATTGGTCTTCCAGGAGAAGGAGTTGAAGAGTTCCAGCACAGCCTTGACCAAACAGAGGAACTGATGCCTGAATCCCTGACAGTTCATACCCTTTCCTTTAAACGTGCCTCTGAAATGACGCGAAACAAGGCGCGATACAAGGTTGCAGACAGGAATGAAATACAAGAGATGATGAGAATGGCTGAAGATTGGACAGAGAAATATGAGTATGTACCATATTATCTGTATAGACAAAAAAACATTCTTGGAAATTTGGAAAATGTCGGCTACTCGAAAATCGGTCAGGAGAGCATCTATAATATTATGATGATGGAGGAGCTGCAAACGGTAATTGGCCTTGGGTGTGGGGCATCAAGTAAATTTATACATCCAGTTACAGGGAAAATTACGCAGTTCTCTAATCCAAAAGATCCTAAAACCTATAATGACAGCTTTGAAGAATATACAGACAAAAAATTGGCATTGCTAGAAGAGCATTTTTCTGCAGAAAAATCGCTGTGAAACAAATAAAATCAGCTAAGATGAAGGAAGATAGTAATAGCAGAGTTAACTGCTATTACTATCTTCCTTTTTATTTATGTACCAAGAAATAGGCCATTTATTGTAATGGAAGCGTAAGAAAAAGATTGCATTATTGTTAGAAAACGAATAATATATAAGAGTTGTGTTAAAATGTTCGTTTTTTGGAGGTAAACATGTTTAAACTTAAAGAGAACAATACAAATGTGAAAACGGAGATAACGGCCGGCTTCACTACTTTTTTGACAATGGTCTATATCGTTATAGTAAACCCTGTTATCTTATCGAGTGCAGGAATTCCTTTTGACCAAGTGTTTATGGCAACAATCATTGCAGCAGTCGTCGGTACACTTTGGATGGCTTTATTTGCTAATTATCCAATCGCGATTGCACCAGGTATGGGCTTGAATGCTTACTTTGCTTATTCAGTTGTTGGCAGTCATGGCGGTATCGATTACACTATTGCTTTATCTGCTGTTTTCGTTGCAGGAATTATCTTTTTGATTCTGTCTTTAACAACGTTCAGGGAAAAGCTGATTGAGGCGATTCCGGAAAACTTAAAGCATGGCATTACGGCAGGTATCGGTTTGTTTATTGCTTTTATCGGCTTAAGACAAACAGGTATCATTGTTGATAATAAAGAAAATCTTGTTGGTCTTGGCGATTTGCAGTCACCAGCTGTTGTGCTTGCATTGGTTGGTCTTGCGATTACAATCATTTTATTTGCGATGAATGTAAAAGGCGCATTGTTCTTAGGGATGATTGCAACAGGTATTATTGCGTTCTTTACAGGACAGCTTTCGTTTGCTGCAGGTATTGCTGGTGTTCCGCATCTTCCGGAAGGATTAATTATTACAAATCCTTTTGCGGCAATCGGAGATGTGTTCCAGCATAGTTTGTATGCAGTTGTGTTCTCCTTTTTGCTTGTAACGATTTTTGATACGACAGGAACAATGGTTGGTGTTGCAGAGCAAGCAGGCTTAATGAAGAATAACCGTCTTCCTAAAGCAAGGCAAGCACTGCTTGCAGACTCTGTTGGTACTTCTATCGGAGCAATGTTTGGAACAAGCCCGACAACAGCATTTATTGAATCAACGTCAGGAGTTGCTGCTGGAGGAAGAACAGGTTTGACAGGTGTTACTGTTTCGGCTTTGTTTATTGTGTCTGCATTCTTTGCACCACTTGTGAGTGCTGTTTCAGGATTATCTGCAATCACATCGCCTGCACTTATCATTGTCGGCAGCTTGATGATGGGAGCTATCGCAAAAGTGCGCTGGTCTGAATTTGATGAAGCCTTCCCAGCTTTCCTTGTTATCTTGAGCATGCCGCTTACTTCCAGTATTGCAACAGGGATCGCGCTAGGATTTATTTCTCATCCGTTGTTGAAATTAGTTACAGGTAAAGGCAAATCCGTTCATCCGCTCGTTTATATATTTGCCGTATTATTTTTGTATCAGCTCGTCTTTTTATCTCATTAGAGCTTGAAAAATCCCGTGAAGTTTTTGTTTCATGGGATTTTTTTTAGTTTTGTCCAATCTTTACAGTTATTTGTGAAACTTTCTGCATATCTTTTCGTATGAAAGGTGAAGGAGGAGATCGGAAATGGCATTAGAAATAAAAAATGTAACAAAAAGATTTGGTTCATTTGTTGCGGTAGATAATGTATCTTTATCAATTCCCGAAAATGAAATGTTTGGATTTCTGGGCGGAAACGGGGCAGGAAAAACAACAACCTTTCGTATGTTGCTCGGAATATTGGATATAAGTGAAGGGGCCATAACTTGGAACGGTCAGGGAATTAACTATTCGACAAGTCCAGAAATTGGCTATTTACCTGAAGAAAGGGGACTTTACCCGAAACTAAAGGTAAAGGACCAGCTTGTTTACTTAGCAAGACTGCGCGGCATGGACAAAAAGGAAGCACTAACGGAGCTGAAGTATTGGCTGGAGCGTTTTAAAGTACCTGAATATCTTGAGAAAAAAGTGGAGGAGCTATCAAAGGGAAATCAGCAAAAAATTCAATTTATCAGTGCGGTTCTACATAAGCCGAAGCTGCTTATTTTAGATGAGCCATTCAGCGGGTTAGATCCAGTTAATGTGGAGCAGTTGAAAAGTGCTGTTATCGACTTGAAGAATTCAGGCACGACCATTGTTTTTTCTAGTCACCGGATGGAGCATGTTGAAGAGATGTGTGAGAACCTTTGTATCATGCATAAAGGAAAGCCGGTAGTACATGGCGGCTTGAAGGAAATCAAACGAAGCTTCGGGAAGAAAAATGTCACGATCCATGCTGATTTTGATTTGACTTATTTAATTAAGTTTCCTGGTGTTGTTAAGCTGAAACAGACGACAGAAGGCGCGGCACTGCAAATTGAAGGAGAGGAAATTGCAGAGAATATTCTGAAGGATATTGTTGGAAGGGGCTTCATCCGAAAATTTGCGCTTGAGGAGCCGACTTTAAATGATATCTTTATCGAAAAGGTAGGTGCTTCACTTGAATAGCTTTTGGATTATCTTATTCCATACTTACTGGACAAAGGTAAAAACGAAATCATTCATTATTACAACGATTATTACATTACTGCTTATCCTTGGCTTAACAAATCTCCAATCTATCATCGACATGTTCAATGATGAGGATGGAGCCGATAAAATTGCGGTCATCGACAAAACGAACGAACTGTATCCATCTGTTGCAGCCATGTCAGAATCGATTCAAGAAGGAATGGAACTGGAGCACTATGTAGACAGTGAGTCAGAAGCAAAGAAAAAGGTAGAGGATGATTCCTATCAAGGGTTGCTGATTCTTGACTATGATAGTGAAAATTTACCTGAAGCATCCTATTATAGTATGGATATAACGGATTCAGCTACAGCAACTAGCGTAGAAACTATCGTTCAAGCAGTTAAGAGTCAGCTGGCAGCAGCACAATTGAATCTTTCTGGTGAACAGCTAGAGAAATTAAACGAACCAGTGCCGTTTGAGCATTTCGCCCTTGAAAAGAATGCGAAAACAGAGGAAGAATTAAATCAGGCAAGAGGACTTGTTTATGTACTGTTATTTCTCATTTATTTTGCAGTTATCCTATATGCTAACATGATAGCAATGGAAGTAGCGACAGAAAAATCATCACGGGTTATGGAAATTCTGATTTCCAGTGTATCGCCGATTAAGCATATGTTTGCTAAGATTCTTGGTATCGGGCTTGTAAGTATAACCCAGCTGGCGGTTCTTCTTGTAGTAGGGTATTTTTCTGTCACAAATACTGATAACATGAGTACACTTGATGGCTTTCTTGGTTTTAGCGGCATTCCTGCTGCAACTATCGTCTATGCTGTGGTATTTTTTGTTCTCGGTTATTTCTTATATGCAACGCTTGCAGCATTCCTCGGATCGCTTGTCAGCCGTATTGAGGATGTGCAGCAAATGATCACTCCAATGACTTTAATGGTAGTGGCAGGCTTTATGATTGCGATGTTTGGTTTAAATAACCCGGATACTACATTTATAACTATCACCTCTTATATCCCGTTCTTTACACCAATGCTGATGTTCATGCGGGCAGGCATGCTAAGCCTTCCCGTGTGGGAGCCGATTTTAGGTATGGGCGTTTTAGTTGCTTCCATCATCATCCTGGCAGTCTTTGGCGGAAGAGTTTATAAAGGCGGTGTGCTGATGTACGGTAAATCTAATTCGTTCAAGGATATTAAGAAGGCACTACAGTTAACGAAAAAGGAATAATGCTTAAAGGATTCACGATTCGATTCGTGAATCTTTTTTTATTATTGAGGAAAAATTATTGCTAGTCTCGTCCATACTTGTACAATGAATCTATGAGGAAGAAAGAAGGTGTTTTATGAGTTTTTTACAAAAGGGGGACAAAGTCGCCTTTATTGCCTGCTCTGATGGAAGAGAGCAGTCCAAAGCAAGTGCCTATTCGTTTTTAGAAAAGCAGCTTGAAGAGTTTGGGATCTATTCCGTTTATGCAAAAACCTTTTATGTTAAGGAAAATACTCCTTTCAGCGGTACCCCTAAACAGAGAGCAGCAGAGCTAATGAAGTTATATGCAGAAAAGGAAATTAAAGCTATTTTCGACCTGTCAGGCGGAAACTCTGCCAATGAGGTGCTTTCCTTTATAGATAGTACTGTTATTAAGGACAATCCGAAGCCTTTTATTGGCATTAGCGATTTGTCCGTCCTAAATAATGCATTGTTTGCTTTAACTGGGATAGCTAATCTTCATTACCAGGCAATGAATCTGATAGGACCAGACGCTAATTTTCAAAAAGACTTATTTGCAAAATTGTTTCTTGAAAGCTGGGAATCTCCTTATGACAGTGTAACCTTTTCATATAGATGGCTCCGCGGCAGCGACATGAGTGGATGTGTAATTGGGGGCAATGCAAGATGCTTTTTGAAGCTGGCAGGCACACGATATATGCCTGATTCAGAAGGGAAGCTTCTGTTTCTTGAAAGTCTTGGAGGAGGCCCTGCGGCTATTGGCTCGTATTTTGCTCAGCTTGACCAGCTTGGGATTTTTGAAAAGTGTTCTGGCATTCTGTTAGGAACGTTCACTTATATGGAAAAGAATGCTTGCAGTCCTTCAGCAGAGGAGCTTTTACTTCAGTACACGGAAAAATATCGAACTCCGATTGCAAAAACAGAACAGTTAGGACATGGACCTGACTCTCACTGTATACCAATTGGAATGCATCTTGAATTATAGTGAATAGGAACGTGCATTCGTATTTTAATGATGGTAATATATTAGAAGAAAGGAGGAAGTAGTATGGAAGAAATTACATTTATACACTGCGCAGACCTTCATTTGGACAGTCCCATGCTTGGACTGAAAAATCTGCCTGCTCCTATTCGAGCGCAGCTGCGCGAAAGTACTTTCGCGTCTTTCAGGAAAATAGTTGATACGGCGATTGCAAAACAAGTCGATTTCGTTCTTATCGCAGGAGATATTTATGATGGGGAAGATAGGAGCCTGCGAGCACAAATCCTTTTCAAAAAAGAGATGGAAAGACTCAAAGCTAGCGAGATTGACGTATATATTATCCATGGGAATCATGACCATTTAAGTGGAAGCTGGCTGGAAGTAAGCTTTCCTGATAATGTCCATATCTTCCCTTCAAATCTGACTGTCCTCGAGCACAAAAAACGAAACACGAACATCCATTTATACGGCTTCAGCTATGAAACAAGGCATTTATTTGATAGAAGAATAAATACATATGAAAAAACAGGCGCTGCCGATTACCATATAGGTCTTTTACATGGCAGCTTGGAAGGAAACAGCGATCACAGTCCATATGCTCCCTTTAACTTACAGGAGTTAGCTTCAAAGGAAATGCATTACTGGGCATTGGGTCATATTCATAAACGAGCAGTACTGCAGGAAGATCCCCCTGTTGTGTATCCAGGAAATATTCAAGGGAGAAATAAAAAGGAAACAGGAGAGAAGGGCTGTTATTATGTTAAATTGAACAACCGGGATGCTGAGCTGGAGTTTATTCCGACAGCAGTATGTCTATGGAAGTCTGTGCAAATAGATGCCGCAGGTACAAAAAATGCCGACGAGCTTTTGGCGCTTTGCCATATTGCTCAAGAAAAGGAAAGAGATCGAGGCTTGCCGTCTATTTTGGCCATTTCGATTATAAACGCAGAGGGAATCGGCAGTCTTCAAGCAGGCGAATTATTGGAGATACTTCAGGAGAACGAGCTCGATGAAACAAATTTTGCATGGATTTCGAGTCTGTCGATAACAGAAAATATCAGTTGGAATAAGGCAAAGCTTGAGTCAGAATCTGCGTTTTTTTCAGAGCTTTTTCAAGCTGTGCAACAAACTGAATCCATAGATGAGGCCGTGGCATCAATCTATCGTCACCCAGGTGTTTACCGCTATCTTTCGGAACTGACAGAACGAGAGAAAGAAGAGCTGGCAGAAGAGGCAGAACGGCTGCTGCTCACCATGCTGAATGGTGCCTCATAGGGAGTGGAAAATAGTGCGAATTAAAAAAATTACAATATATGGATATGGGAAACTAGAGAATATCTCCTTTGATTTAGATGCAGATAACCAAGTTTTTTTTGGAGAAAATGAAGCAGGCAAGTCTACGATTATGAGCTTTATCCACAGCATTCTGTTCGGATTTCCTACAAAGGTACAAACAGAGCTAAGATATGAACCGAAACTGCAGCATAAATATGGCGGAAAGCTAACAGTATGGTTCCCAGAGCATGGGTTGGCAACAATTGAGCGTGTTAAAGGGAAAGCAGCTGGTGATGTTACGGTTGTATTGGAGAATGGCCACAAAGGACAAGAGCAATTGCTTGGAGAATTGCTGCAAGGTGTTGATAAAGGGCTTTATCAATCTATCTTTTCCTTTAATCTTGACGGCTTGCAAAACATCCACGGCTTAAAAAGTGAGGAAATTGGCAGATTCTTATTTTCGACAGGTGTGATTGGATCAGACAGCATTTCGAAAGCAGACAATGAACTGCAAAAGGAGCTGGATGCACGCTTTAGACCAAATGGTAAGAAGCCAGTTCTGAATGAGCTGTTAATAGAATTAAAGGATGCCCATCAGCAGCTGAAAAGTGCTGAAAAAACAAATGGTCAATATCGAGTGCTATTGGAGAAAAGAGAACAGCTTGCTGAAGAATTGGAAGCAGCAGAAGCTGATATAGCTAGTCTTGCCTTGAACATCGGCAAGCTCGAAAAATGGGTGGAGGCAGCTCCAATTGCTTTAGAAATAGAAGTAACGGAAGGCAATCGGAAGAATTATAAGAATCTTGCCTTTCCGAATGGCGGGTTAGAAAGATGGGAACGTAGTAAGGACAGAATGCTGACAGTGCAAAGTCAAATTCAACATGTGCAAAACAAAATGAAGGTATTAAAGGAGAAGCAGACACAGCTTCAGCCAAATGAAAAGCTGTTGAAAGCTGCAGGCGAAATCACAGAAGCAAGCGGAAAAATGCCTGTTTATGAAGAGCTGCAAAAGCGAAAAAATCAGCTGATAAGTCAGCTCTCTATGCTTGAAAAGGACATCAAGGTCCTTCAAGAAAAATTGCATATTCCGTTAACAACGGATGATATTTCAGAAATTAATACAAGCATTTTCATGAAAGAGCAATGTGCAAATGCAGATGCAAAGCAAAAAAGCCTTAAATCTTCACGATTGGAGCTTGATTCAAGGCTTAAGGAAGAGCAGCTACAGCTTGAAGCGCTTGAACATTCTACAGCTGAAATGGAAGCAAGGCTGCTTTCTGATGAAAACAGGAAGGCGTTAGAAGGACAGCTTAGAGCAGCGGAAAATATCAACTGGCATAAAGAAAAGGTCGCTATGCTTGCACGTGACTTGGATAATGTCCAAAATCAGCTGCAAGTAAATCGAAAAAACCATTTTGCTGCAAATATGCAGTTTCTATTTATTCTGATTTTACTAATTGTCACTGGAATAGCAGGGGCGGCAGAAAGTCTGACGTATTTAGTGCTTGCAGCTGTGATTGGTGGACTTGCAGCTATCATATATTACCTGGCAATGCTAAAATCCGCCCAAAAGGAACGATCGGATTTGCAAGTTAAGGCAAAAAGGCTGAAGCAAGAAAATGCAGCCACGAATGAGGAGAAAGGCACGAGCAAAGTGTCTGACGTATATGAGCTTAAGGAAGCACTTGAAAGGGACAATCAAGCAAGAGAAAATTATCGCCTGAATCTAGTGAAGCTGGAGCAGCAGACACGGGAATATGATAGAATTCTCCAGGGCTTTGAGTCCTGGGAGCAGCAATACAGGGAGCACCAGCAAGTTCTTAAGGAGCTTAGCCTTGCTTTAAAAATACCAGAGCAGCTTGCACGTGATTTTATTTATGATGCTTATTTACTTTTGGATGACTGGAAAATGAAACTAAAGGATAAATCGGCTATTTTAGATGATATTTCGGAAATAGAGAAAGAATCAGAACAAATAGCTGGAAGAATATCGAGCTTTTATGAGCAGTTTTTTTCAGCTGGAGCAGAATCGCTCACCCATATGTCGATTCAGCTAGTAAATAGTATCAGAGACGAAAAGGAAAAGAAAATCTACTGGCAAGAGAATCAAAGGGCAATAGAGGAATATGCTCATGAGTTAAATGGTTTAGCTGGAGAGCTCTCTATCTTTTCGTCAGAAGCTGCTGAATTGCTTGCACTTGCTGATGTGAAAACAGAAGAGGAATACCGTGAAAAGGGTAAGCTGTATACAGAAAAGCTCAACTTGGATGCGAAGCTGTTTGCATTACAGGAAAAATTAGCTCACTTTCGTTTTTCGCAAGAAGAGATAGACTTGCTTTACAGTTTGGAAAATCCAGAAGCCGAAAAGTCGCGCTTAACTGAAAAGCTTGCACAAATAAATGACAGAATCAAGCAGATTATGAAAGACAGCGCCACAACTGGAATTACAATTTCCGAATTGGAAAGCGGTGGAACTTATACAGAGAAATTGCATTTGTTTAAACAATTGAAGGATGATTTTCAGGAGGAAGTCAAGGAATGGGGGAAATATGCTGTTGCCAAGCATTTCCTGACAAAAACGGTCAATGCCTATAAAGATAAACAGCTGCCTGTTATGCTGCAAAAGGCGGAGGAGTATTTCGCCATTTTAACAGAAGGTCAATATGTTAGGATATTGCCGAAGGGAGAAGGAATTGGATTTTTACTGGAAAGGGCGGATAATACCTTTTTTGAAGCGAAGGAGCTAAGCAGAGGGACAGCTGAGCAGCTTTATGTAGCAATAAGGCTCGCGCTTACGCAAACGTTTTACCAGAAATATCCTCTTCCAATTATTATTGATGATAGCTTTGTTAATTTCGACAGTAAAAGGACAAAGATGGTGCTTGATCTCTTGAAAACATGCAGGGACAATCAACTGCTTTTCTTTACATGCCACAGCCATTTACTCGAACATTTTCCAGAGGGGCAAATTCATTCTCTTATGCAGGCCTCTTTAGAGAGAGACCGTTAGAAGCAAATAATGTTATACTAGGAACGAATAAAGATAGATGAAAAAGGAGCGAAAGTACCTTGGATAAAAAAGGAGTCCTACACTATGACGTTGGAGATCAGTTTGATTCTCACTTACTGATAAAAAGTTCAGCAAGGGCAATGGCCAGTAATGGCAAGCCTTTCTTAACATTGATTTTCCAAGATAAAAGTGGAGAAATAGAAGCAAAGCTATGGGATGCTACAGATGCAGATGAGCAAATATATCAGCCTGAAACAATTGTAAAAATAAATGGGGATATACAAAATTACAGAGGCAGAATGCAGCTTAGAATCCGTCAAATAAAGCTTGTTTCCCAAGAGGAAAGTGTACGACTGTCAGACTTTATTGAAACAGCGCCACTTGAAAGCGAAGAAATGCAAGCAAAAGTAAACCAATATATTTTTGACATGAAAAATCCTAACATACAGCGGATAACAAGACATCTTGTTAAAAAGCATCAGAAAGCGTTTTTTGAGTACCCAGCGGCAACGAAGAACCATCATGAGTTCGTCTCAGGCTTAGCTTATCATGTTGTCAGCATGCTTGATTTAGCCAAAGCGATTGCAGGGCTTTATCCAAGTCTTGATACAGACCTGCTGTACGGCGGCATTATCCTTCATGACTTAGGGAAGGTAGAAGAGCTGTCTGGACCAATTTCAACCTCCTATACTGTAGAGGGAAATCTATTGGGACATATTACAATTATGGTAAATGAAATAGGAAAGGCAGCAGATGAGCTTGGCATCAAAGGGGAGGAAGTAATGATCCTTCAGCATTTAGTGCTATCTCATCATGGAAAAGCAGAATGGGGCAGCCCAAAAGCACCTCTTATTAAAGAAGCAGAAATTCTTCATTATATTGATAATTTGGATGCGAAGATGAATATGCTGGACAGAGCACTAGAACGTGTAAAACCAGGCGAATTCTCCGAAAGAATTTTCCCATTGGAAAACAGATCTTTTTACAAGCCTTCCTTCCACAAATAATAGATTACACAACAGGCTTCCTTCCTATGAAGGAAGCCTGTTTATATGTCTTGCTATAAAAGATGAATATCCTTTCTTTTCTAGCATATGATGTAGTAATTAAGAGAAAACAATTCGCAAGAAGGGAGCTAATAGTATGTTTGAGATACCAATGTGGGTGCTGTTTGTATTGGGAGGTATTGTTGTAAGTGCGTTTATGGCTGTTAAGTCCGGAAAAGAGGATAGGCAGCAAGAGCAGGAAATTATCGAAAGAGAAGGCGATGTTTATATTAAACGAATGGAGGAGGAAAAGCATAAGAAAATAGGCAGTGATAAAGAAAGAGTGTATGAAAATTAAAAGGGAAGCTAGAGATTATCTCTAGTTTCCCTTTCTATGTTACTTGCTTGTTTCGTTTGTTGAACCACTTGTGGAATCAGTGGATGTTGAATCAAGTACGGATTTCAAATCTTTATCCTCAACTTTAACATCGGCATCTTCCAATTCTTTAGTCATCGCACTGTTAATGATATCAGAAGTTAGCTTGGACACTTTCAAATCATATTCCATTTCGTCCTTAACATCTTCGTATTTCCCTTTTTCCTTTTTGTCAGTGACTTGAATAATGTGATAGCCATTTTCTGTCTTAACTGGATCACTTATTTGGTCCACCTTCAGCTTATAAGCAGCATCTTCGAATTCAGCAACCATCGTACCTGCTCCAAACCAGCCTAAATCTCCGCCTTTATCTTTCGTTGCTGTATCTGTTGAATATTCTTTCGCTAAATCTTCGAATTTCTCGCCATCATCCAGCTTCTTCTTCACTTCTTCAGCTGTTTTTTTATCTGCAACAAGAATATGGCGTGCTTCTATCTCTGGTTTATAATCATCGTAATATGCTTTAATTTCATCATCAGTTACCTTCACTTGTTTAACAGCGGCTTTTTCTTGAAGCATTCCTGTTTTTATCATAGAACGCAGCTCATCTTCATCCTTATAGCCGTATTGTTGGAGTGCCAAATCAAAATTGTCTCCCAGTTGTGCTTTAATACTATCTACCCGCTCATTTAACTCATCATCTGAAACTTTATATTTATCTTCGAGTACCTTTTCATATAGAAGGGATTGCAGTACGGTAGCACCATACTTTTCCTTCATTGCATCATAAAGTTCATCCTTAGTGATATTACCTGCATCTGATTTTACAACTGCATCAGAGCTGTCATTGCTACATGCACTGAGTCCAATGACACCAGCAGCTAGAGAGATGGATAGTAGCCATTTTTTCAAGTTAAACACTCCTAAGTTAGTTTAGTATGTAACATCCAATGATTACTATATCATAAATTTTGAAAAGAACAAAAATCAGCTTTTTTACAAAGCTTAACGCTCATTAGAATTTGCAGTTAATAAAAAAATTGGGTAAATATTCTGTTCCGTTTTCTGGTCCTAGACATATGATACATTGAGCTTGAAAAACAGCTTAAGAATTTGCCTGAGGCTTATTCGTGCTAGGTTGTGCAGGAGTCAGGGTAAGGGGGCAGCGAATGTTTCACTGCAAGAAACTGACTTTTGTTAGCAAGCAAGTCGTGCAGTCTTAATAGTTAACAAAAAAATTAGTAGCAGCTTTAGAAGGAGGTGTTACTATGGGTCATGCATATGGCGGAGGATTTGCGTTAATCGTAGTACTTTTCATTCTTTTAATTATTGTTGGCGCTGCTTGGCTATAAGAGCTAAGTTTTGACAGCAAGAATTGAACATAGAAAGGAGGAGTCTTCATGTCAGGTACAGGTGCATACGGCGGAGGATTTGCGTTATTAGTGGTGCTGTTCATTTTGCTTATCATCATCGGAGCAAGCTGGGTTTACTAATAGCCTCTAAATGAAAAAAAGCAGCGATGAAAATCGCTGCTTCCTTTCATTAAAAGTATCATTTGCCTTTACTATGAAACTTATATTTCCGTTTATGTTAACTAAATAATAAATCAACATAGGAAGAAATCAAAAGAATCGTGATAAGGACATTAATTGTGCGGAAAACCTTAGGTTGTTTATCTTCCGGTATTTCCTTTTGGTTACATAATGCATTTGTCATTCTATTAATATTATATAATATTAATATGGCTAAGATAATAAAAATGGAGATCATCATTGATTCCCTCCTTGAGACAGAATTGTTGTATGATACTTACAATATCAAATTAAGGAATAAAAAGATAGTATTATATCCTATGATTTGTCAGTTAAATACATGCATCCTTTTCATTCCTTTATTATCGTATGTCCAATTAGTTTATTTGCATCAAGCATTAGCTGACATTACTTACCAAAATTTCAATGCCGTCCTCGTTTTCTTCCACATAACAAGACTTAGGTGACTTCCATAGACTTTTAATACGGATAAAGTCCGGTACACACATGCCAAAATGATAAGCGAAAATAATTAAGAAATAATGAACATAATGGGAAAAAAGGAAGCAGCAAATGATCAATACACTGTTAATAACAAGCATTGGCATAATTAAAGCAAAGATAAAATTTACTTTTCCAATTGGGTCGATTGCCCGTATACAAATTAACGGGAAAATACGGCCGTGAACATCAATGGACTTTTTAATTTTGCTGCCTAAGTGTACAACCGGTAAAAAGTGAAGCAGTTTATGAACAGGATAAACGAGCAGGAATGCTGCTACAAATGTAAAAAAGTAGTTATCGTTTAAGCCGTTATGCCCAAAAAGCGCAATTGTCGGAGTATAAAGGAACAAAAAAGTAAAAACCATTGTCAAGGAAGACATAAATAGTATGCGTTGAAAGCCGTACTGTTTATGAAAATTGATTGTCTTCCAGCAATTCATATTCTAATCACCCTCCGTTAGGAGAAATTTTCTAATTTAATAAAACTCACCATGCTACTTTACGACGAAAAGGCTAAAAAATCAATAGTTGTTTATGAATATTTTCTGGTCTGTTAAACCAAAAAAAGATAAGACAGCGTCTCATCTTTTTTTTGTTTCTTTCTTTTATCCCATTTACGAGTATTGGTTTATTACTTCATAGGCGCCGGTTCTTTATGTTTAAGCTGCCCGTTTTGTTCAACAAAAGTGTCTTCAATATTACTGAAGGATTTTTCGAATATTTCCATGAAGTTTTCTCCATAAATATTCTTAACAATTGTCATCATTTCCAGCAATTCAGGAAATTTTCCATATAAGTTTTTAATCGGCAAAGCAGCAGAGTAAGCAGAACTATTTTCTGGATTATATTCTTCCATAATGCTTAAAAACATTTGCTCGCCTTTTTCTGTCAGACACACATATGTGTTACGTTTATCATTTTCTTTTTTTGAGAACTGGAGCAAACCCCTTTCCTCCAGCTTTTTGGAGAAGTTAAAGGCTGTTGAGACATGCATTACCCCGAAATTCGCCACATCTGATATGGAGGCACCATTTAATTGATAGGCTATCCATAAAATATGATGTTCGTTAATATTAAGGTCATACGGCTTAATCCAATTCTGCCAGTCCTTTTCAATCGACTTCCATAGTGCTTTACTGAGTTGTCCTACTCTTTGAGTAAACATTAAAGCTTCCTTCATTGAGCATTCTTTTTCATTCATCCCCAAATCTATTCACCTACTTTTCTATTATCTATAATCATTATGCCAATAAAACAAAAATTAATAAAGAAAAAATAAGCAAAATTTTTAGAAATAAGCATATTTTTTGAAAGAAAACGTTTTATTGTATAATTATTTCTCCTTTCAAATAAAAATTCACCCATTTTATTTATGGATTCTACACATTAACGTTCTAAAGCGGGCGGCATATTAAGTGGAGCGAACAGCTTGAATTGAAGGTTTTTAGCATAAGATTAATTCTGAAATAGAATAGTTATGTGATTGAATATTTTCATACTCTAAAAATACTGATGTTAGAAATGAATAATAAATAAGTTGTAAGAAAAATCAGAATCAAAACTTGAAATTTTTTTTCTAACATGAGTTTTCGTATTTACTATATGCGTATATTTATTTTTCTGAAAAATAGCGGTTTTTATGTTAGGATATTTAACATGTGTGAATGAAGTATTAGGAAGATAATGAAAAGAGAGGAAGCTGTGTTAGGTTTCCTCTCTTTTTATGTTATTGCTGTTCTTTTAAGTTGTTTTCTAATTCAGATACTGTTTTTTCAATTTCGTTCAACTCGATTTTAAGTTGTTCTTGGTGTGGTTTAATTTCTATTTTCCATTGCTCCAAGGCAACTTTAATATCGTCAACGAAGGTGCCGATGACATTTTTGCCTTCTTTGCTGGCAGTGGCAATGCTGTCTTTAATTTCAATAAGGTCTTCTTTTAAATCCTTAAATTCCTTTAAGAAGGCCTTACTGTTGTCCACACATGCTTTTCTTGCTTCCTTGCCAGATACAGGTGTTGTGAATATAGTTGCTGCTGCTGCTGCAAGACCGCCTATAATAAATCCTGATAAAAATGTTTTTCCACTCATCTTGTTCACCTCGTCTTTTTTTCTCATTATAGCTTATTTTACTAATGTTTTGCATATATATGGATTTGTAAGTTAAAACAACAAAAGCAGATAGAGGCTTCTATCTGCTAAAAATGCTTTTTTTTAAGCGTTTTGCTGAAAAGACTTCATAAATTCAGCGAGGGCTTCTACATGTTCTAATGGCACTGCATTATAGATGGACGCTCTGCATCCACCGATAGATCTATGTCCGTTCAGTCCAACAAAACCAGCTTGCTTTGCTTCTGCCAAGAATCTTTTTGTTAGCTCGTCTGATTGCAATGTGAATGTTACGTTCATTTTAGAGCGGCTGTTTTTAGCTGCATGTCCATTATAAAAACCGTTACTATTGTCGATGACATTATATAAAGTTTCTGCTTTTTTATTGTTAATCGCAGCAATCGCTTCAAGACCGCCTTGATTTTCTACCCACTTAAGCACAAGGGACAATAAATAAATGGCTAAGGTTGGCGGTGTATTAAATAAGGAGTTACTGCTAGCATGTGTTTCATAGCTTAACATCGTTGGCAATGCTGGATTCTTTTTAATAAGATCCTTCTTTATGATAACGACGGTAACTCCAGATGGTCCAAGATTCTTTTGTGCGCCTGCATAGATGATGTCAAAATTTTTGACATCTATAGGTGTGCTCAAGATATCACTGGACATATCTGCAATCACTGGAACCTTAAGTCCAGTCGGGAAGGTTTGCCATTGTGTTCCATAGATAGTGTTATTGCTAGTAATATGAAGATATGCTGCATTTTCTGGAACTTGAATATCGCTTGCTTCAGGAATATACGTATAGTTATCTTCCTTACTTGAAGCAGCAATTTCTGCCTTGCCGATTTTAGCAGCTTCCTTAAGTGCTTTTTCTGCCCACACGCCAGTTAGTGCGTAATAGCCAGTTTGGCCGTTATCCAAAAGGTTCATTGGTACCATTGTAAATTGCAGGCTTGCACCGCCTTGGAGGAAAAGAATTTCGTAATTTTCCGGGATAGAAAGCAGGGATGCAAGCAGGGCTTTAGCCTCATTATGGACTGCTTCATAATCCTTGCTGCGATGGCTAAGCTCCATTACAGACATGCCTGTATCGTTGAAATCCATCCAGCTTTTTTGTGCCTCCTGCAATACCCATTCTGGAAGTGCTGCAGGACCAGCGTTAAAATTATATGCGCGTTTCATATTTTTTCCCCCTTGTGCTCTGTAGACGAAGTTTACCCTTATACTAACAAATTGTGATGATTTGTACAGATAAAAAAAGACAGCCATACTTGGGGTAAGGGCTGCCTTTGTTACACTAAAAAAATATTTAAGAGAGGTTGCATCGTGAAACCTCTTGTAAAAATCATAGATAGCGATTTTGTGAAGCTATTATCCAATAGCTTTTTTATGTAGAAAAATTTTTTTGTATTATTCTTTACAGCTTTTCCTTAATGTCGGCAGCAATTTGGACAAGCTGCTCGTCTGAATAGGCATCAAAGTTTGTTTTCCAGACTGCTCCAAAGCCATCACCTTTTCCGTAGCGAGGGATAAGATGCAAATGATAATGGAAAACAGATTGGCCTGCTTTTTCGCCATTATTGTTTAGGATATTAAGGCCGACTGGTTCAAAAGCTGCCTTGATTCCGTTGGCGATGGATGGAACAACCTCGAACAGATTTTTCGCAATTTCTGGCGTCAATTCATAAATATCCTTAACATGTGTTTTCGGAATGACTAATGTATGGCCTTTAGTCACTTGGCTAATATCTAAAAAAGCAACAACATGTTCATTTTCAAATACTTTTTTTGCAGGGATTTCGCCTGCGACAATCTTACAGAAAATACAATCGCTCATTAAAAATTCTCCTTTTCCAATTGTTTTCTATATATTTTATCATAGCCGATAGAAAAAACAGAGGAGATTGTTCTAACAGCTTTTATTAAACAAAAAAAACAGAGACAGGATCAAGAGATCCTGCCTCGTTGAAGAGGAACTTCTTATTGCGTTCTGTTAAAGGTCATTCTCTTTGATAAACACCTCATTTAATAATGATTTGTTTTCTATGAGAAAAATCGATCATTGTTCAAACGAACCATCCCCTTAATTTAGGTCTTTATATGTTGGTTAACGTATAAAGAATAGATGACAGTCTGCGACACCACACCTCATTCCGTAATGGAAATAATAACTACTTGGATAAGCAACTACTGGTGTATTGATCTTCTGGCATACTTAACAAATAATGCAAGCTAACCATCCCCTTGTTGTGAACGAATGGAAGTTTCAGTTGGATTATTTCAGAAAATAATCTTTTGCAAACACCTCATTTTTATTATTGAATGTTTTCAACAATATTTAAGTGGTGCTCCCCTTCAATAAATAGAATGTCCGCTTTGAAGGATATATATACACAAAAAAATAAAACCTGATGAAAAATTTCAATTTAACGTTAATTGTTGTTAAAATATAGATAACACAAACTTGGAGGTACGTATTCAATGGCGCTTTTAGAAGTGAAAAATTTAACGGGAGGGTATACTCGGAACCCGGTTCTAAAGGATATCTCCTTTTCCATTGATTCAAATGAAATTGTCGGATTGATTGGATTAAATGGAGCTGGGAAGAGTACGACAATCCGCCACATTATCGGGCTGATGGAACCACATAAAGGGGAAATACAAATAAATGGTAGCACCTTTGAAAAAGACAAAGATGGATACCGTAAGCAATTTACTTTTGTTCCGGAAACCCCCATTTTATATGATGAACTTACATTAGAAGAACATTTAAAAATGACTGCGATGGCATACGGCATTTCAGAAGAGCAATACAAAACAAGAATGCCCAAGCTTTTGCAGGAATTTAGAATGGAAAAAAGACTTAAATGGTTTCCTGCCCATTTTTCCAAGGGGATGAAGCAAAAGGTCATGATTATGTGTGCTTTTTTAGTTCAGCCATCTCTTTACATAGTCGATGAGCCTTTCGTTGGACTAGATCCACTTGGGATTCAATCACTTTTAGATATGATGAAGAAAATGAAGGAAGAGGGAGCAGGTATTTTAATGTCGACACATATTCTCGCTACAGCAGAGAGATATTGCGACAGAATTATTATCCTTCATGAGGGAAAAATCAAATGTGCTGGGACAATGGATGAGCTGAAGAGGGAATTCCAAATGCCTGATGCAACACTTGATGATATTTACATTAGGCTTACAAAGGAAGAGAGCCATGATTGAATTCAGTGAAAAGCAGCTGTGGAGGGACAGGATAAACTCCACGGTGAAGGAATATACCCAATATTTACGATATATTCTTAATGGACATCTTGTGCTTGTGCTCGTATTTCTGCTGGGAGCTGGCGCTTATTATTATCAGGAATGGCTGAAAAACATTCCTTCAGGGTTCCCTGTTGCTTGGATTATGGCGATATTACTTTCATTACTTGTAACGAAAAGCCCGATATATACCTTCTTAAAGGATGCCGACAGAATATTTTTGATACCTGTAGAGTCCAGGATGAAAAAGTACTTTCTTAATTGTTTGCTTTTAAGCTTTATATTTCAAGTCTACCTGCTGCTTATGGGGCTTGGTTTATTAATGCCGCTTTATGCACGAGTGAATGATGGACAATTCGAATCATTTTGGTATTTCTTCCTTGTTTTAAGTATCGTTAAGGGGATAAACCTGCTGATACGCTGGCATGTGCAGCACTATGTTAATACTAATCACCATATAGCAGATTCACTTATTCGATTTTGCATAAACTTTGTCATTCTGTTGTTAATGTTTTCAAATGCGTCACCGTTGTTTGTAGTGGCTGTCTTAGTTATATTGGCGCTTCTATTCTTCTATTACCAGAAGGCGACAAGCCAGTTAGGGATCAAATGGGAGTTTTTGATTGCACAGGATGAAAAGCGCATGGCAGGCTTTTACCAATTAGCAAATATGTTCACAGACGTGCCTCATTTACGTAACCGCATAAAAAGAAGAAAGCTGTTGGATGTATTCGTTAATCGAATTGGCTATAGCCAGCAACTTGTGTTTACTAATCTTTATTGGAGAACCTACTTCCGTTCGGGAGATTATTTAGGTCTTTCAGTGAGGCTTACCGTAATAGGAGGAATAGCATTATTTTTCCTTTCCTTTGGAATTGGGCAAGTATTGCTTGCAGTTCTATTTTTATATTTGACAGGTCTTCAGCTTATGCCATTATGGAATGCTTACCAGGACAAGATATGGATTAATCTGTACCCGCTGTCGATTGATTTTCGTAAAGCGTCCTTTAAAAAGACAATCACTGCCGTACTTTCTGTCCAAGGAATTATTTTGTCTGCTGTAATAGCAATAAAAGGAGATTGGACAATGGGGCTTATGACGCTAGCTGCTAGCATCATTTTCACTTATTTATTTGTGGCCCTTTATATGAGCAAAAAACTGCAGGCTTAATGTCGGCTTCCGAAAAACTCCCTTTTGGGAGTTTTTTTTATGGTGAAAGTGACTAAGAAAGGGAACAAATAGAGGAATAATACGTATGTATAAGATAAGAGACAAATGTAAGGCATATTTAAAGGGGCGAAATACATGAAGGAAAATGAGAGCATTGCCATGATGGAGGTTAAGGAATGGAAGCGACGAATTTTGAAGCGGCCATCTATGCTAAACCGTGTATCCAAAAAGGCACAGAATAAAATGAATGGCTATATTCCTGCTAAAGTCCACAAAGTTATAACAGAAGCGATTAAACAAATGATAACAGCAACACTTGCTGGCACAAATAAAATAACCAAAAAGCCTGGTAGCACAAACAGAACCATTACCGAAATGGATAAAGAAATGGAAAAGAAAATTGCTCAGTTCCAAAAAGCTGCAGCTGTTGAGGGGGCTGGAACCGGAGCAGGCGGAATTCTTGTCGGATTGGCAGATTTCCCATTGCTTCTCGCAATTAAAATGAAGTTTTTAATGGAGTCCGCAGTATTGTATGGTCATGATCCAGAAGAATATGAAGAGAGGGTATTTCTTCTGTATGTTTTTCAGCTGGCATTCTCCAGTGAAGGTAGAAAGCCATACTTACTTGACATTATCGAAAACTGGGAAGCAAAGAAAGCAGAGGTGCTCAAGCTTGATTGGCAGGAGCTGCAGCAAGAATACAGGGATTATATCGATTTTGTGAAGCTGTTGCAGCTTGTTCCAATCATTGGTGCAGCAGTTGGTGCGGTGGCTAATTATAATCTTTTAGAACAGCTTGGGGAAACAGCGAAAAATTGCTATCGTATCAGACATTTCAACAACACCAGCTTATAATCTGCTTATAGAGGGAGAAAGCCCAAAATTCCTGTAATGTATATTTCCATTAAATGCAGCATTTGATAAAATAGGCATTAAAAAGCATTTAGCAGGTGGAGGAAGAAATGAGAATCAGGAACTCAAAAACAGCATTGGCTTTAGTGGTATTATCATTTGTAATATTAATTTATACTATTTCAATTGTGAAAAATGGAAAAAACCTATTTTTTGATGAGGGTGTGCAAAACGCTATCATTAATTTATTTCCTGACAATTCCCATGGTTTTTTTAAATTTATTTCAGAATTTGGCGATAAAATAGGCATTGGGGCAATCGCAATTATTGTGATCGCCTGGCTTTGGATAAGAAGAAGGGACTATGCAGGAATGGCTGCATTTGTGCTTAGTGTCGGACTTGGCAATGAATTTAATAAAATTATTAAAGAAGCTGTCGCCCGCCCAAGACCATCCTTTCATGAAATTACCGATGCCAACAGCATGAGTTTCCCAAGCGGGCATGCAATGGTAGGATTTATTCTCTATATGTTTATTGCCTATTTAATCGCAAGCGGCCTGAAAAATAAAGCACAGAGATGGATTGCTGCTGCAGTAGCATTCTTATTTGTATTACTAATTGGCGTAAGCAGAATTGTCCTCGGCGCCCATTACCCATCAGATATAATTGGCGGCTATACATTAGGGCTTATATGGCTGTTCTTGTGGATTACAATTTACGAAATAGTTAAGGTAAGCTTAAACAAAAGGGGCAAAGCAGGGCAATAAGGGAAGAAAAGACGAAGCTCCATCTATACACAGATATAGATGGAGCTTTTTTTAGATTATTAATATCGCTACAAATGTAGTAACAGCTAAGCCGACGACAACAGGAATAAGGTTTCGTCTGGCAAGCTCAAAGGGGTCAACATTACAGATGGCTGCTGCTGGGATAAGTGCCCAAGGTATTAGAGTACCGCCCCCAACCCAAATCGCTGCAATCTGTCCAAGAGCAGTCAAAGTACTTATTCCTGTGCCGATCGCATGGGCGAACAAGCCGGCGATGGAGCCAGCAAGTGAGATTCCTGAAAAGCCAGAGCCATCCAAGCCTGTGATAACACCGACTGCTGTTAAGGTGATGGCGCCAACTTCTTTTGTAAGAGGAACAGTTGAGGCTAGTGCGACACCGAGGTCATTGACGAGTCCGAGTGAAGCCTTTGGAAGATAATCGCCAACGATGGTGGTGAATCCAGAATCACCAAGGTAGAAAAATGCTGCAATCGGGATAACTGGACCAAACACTTTAAAGCCAAACTGAAATCCATCAATTAAATAGCTTGTGGTTTTTTCGAGGCCTTTGTTTTTATAGCTGACAAGTGTGATAAGGACAAGGATGAAAATGGAGGTTCCGCCTACTAGTGCTGTTGCATCTCCACCTTGAAGATTTAATATATACATTGCGGCAACATCAAGCACAAAGAGAATCGGAATTAGAATAGAGAAAAGACGCTTTTGTTTGTTGCTCAGTAAATGATTTTCTTTTTTCGGGAGGATGGAGGTGTCAGTGCTCGTGAGACCTGTATTATGTGTGAGCTTACCACTTTTTATATCCCTTTTTATTAAATAAAAGGCAGTTAGTGTGGTGACAACCCCCATAACAATTACAAGAGGTATGCTGGCCTGCATCACAGATTCAACGGGAATTCCTGCTGCATCTGCTGTCAGTTTTGGTGCTGCTTGAATAACATAGTCACCGGAAAGGGCAATGCCGTGACCGAAAAGATTCATCGCCATTGCCACTGGTATCGCCAGCAAAAGGAACTTTTAGTTAAGTTTGAAGTGTTTGATTAGTATAGAGGGAGTTTTTCCTGGAGCTCTTTTATAATCGGCAGGTACATCAATTGTTATTGTTTCAAATAAGTCAGTTATAAAGCTTTTCTTTTCAAAATCACTTGCAGTAAACCATATGCCAGCAAGATTATTTAATAGAGATAGAACTAATTCATCAGCTAATGGTATATATTCCTCTACCATGCTGTTAAGCTCTTCTAAAAGTAATGCTTCATTCTTAGTATCTTCTTGTGTCATTTCTAAGTACTCTTCTTGGGAAATAACTTGATTACCTAATGATCTGATCCATGTTTTTTTACGCGTTTTTATGGCTGCCAATTCTCTTTTCAAAAAGTCTGTATGAGATGTATCAGGTTGTTTTATTGGATAAGTCTTTAGCTTTTCTTGGGAAATTTGAATAAAGAGTTCTGGATTATCCGCTGACAGGCTGTTAAGAAACTCAGTGGTTAGTGTGTTTTCGGTAAACATCGGGAGGTCACAGGTTCCATGGTTTTTTTTTGAAATACAGATATAATGCTTGCTTCCACGTGCTTTTTTTGTGTAGCCAGAAAGGGGGCTGCCACATCTCGCACAACGCAAAACACCTGAGAAATGAAAGGGGGAAGTGGCTTTTTTTCCTGCAACGGTTCTTTGTTGTCTGTTCTTTTGTACGAGTTTGAAGGTTTCCTCATCAACGATAGCCGGATGCTTAATGTCTTCTGAAATAATGTCCTCTAGTTTAGAATTATGTCCCCATCTTACCTTACCAATATAAACCGGATTATCAAGCATTCTAGTAAGTGTTCGGACATCCTTTTTAAGTCCAAATTGCTGGAGGTACAAGGCAATTGCACGCAAGCCTTTGCCATTATTATAAAGTCTGAATATATCCGTTACAAAGCGTGCTTCTTCCTTGTTAATAGTAAGCTGTCCATTTTTATAGTTATATCCAAAAGGTGGTTTTCCACCGTTACGTTCACCTAACAAAGCCTTTTTTGTCATGTTCACGACGACTCGTTCTGAAATTGTCTCACGTTCCCATTGTGCAATTGCAGCAACTAATGTAATTAAAAAGCGGCCGATGGCTGTAGTGGTGTCAAATGGCTCTGTTACAGATCTAATGGCAATATTATTGTCATCAAAAAGCTTAAGAAGATCATCTAAATCTCTTACAGATCTTACAAGACGATCAAGCTTATAAAAGACAACAACTTCAAATTTATGCTCTTTTGTAGCAGCAATAAGGCGCTGAATGGCAGGCCGGTTCAGTGATTTTGCGCTAACGCCTTCTTCTACATATATATCGTATAGTTCCCATCCTTGTGACTTAGTGAAATTAATACAATGCTCTTTTTGGGATTCAATACTATAGCCCTCTCGAAATTGTTCATCTTTCGATACACGAGTATACACTGCTGCCTTCAATAATATCATTCCTCCCTTGCATAGTTTCATACAGTTAGAACTAATATATGAAAGAACTTAATATGTTATGGCTATGTATTTAGGTGGATTGATTTTAGATTGTATGTTCTGTTTAATTATCAAAAAAATTCCTCGTGATTGGAATTTGCTTTTAATAATATAAATAGCACCTGGAAGCTAAATGTTCCAAGGTGCTTTATTTTTGTTCAGCATTTCGTTCCTTTGCAAGCTTTACAATCATTTTAAAGTGTTCTTCGACGATTTTTACATCTTGCGGCGAAAGGAATTTCCATTGTTCGATATCAAAGAATCCCATTTGCTCCATGCTATATTGTTTTATTAATTTATTTATTTCATTTAAAGAATGATAATTATTGTTATCTGATGTTAAACCTTTTATATTATCGGATCTGCCATGAAGATAATCGGTAGATACCTCATAGAAGTCAGCTAATTTAGTTAGTGTTTCAGAGTCAGGCTCTCTATTACCTGATTCATAACCAGAAAGAGTATTATTTTTCACTCCAATTTGTTCAGCAACAAACTTTTGGGATAAACCACTTTTTTCTCTTAGCAAACGTAGTCGTTTCCCCATTATCTCACCCATGAGCATCCCGCCTTTTTATTAATATTAGACTATATTTGTAAAAACGTAGTGAAAATTCACAAAAAGAGAAATATAATATTTGTGTTCGCATAACGAGAACATGTAGAATGGTTATTGAGTTTGCAATATGCGAATAAAAGATAGTGATTGAACAGGAAAGCTGGTTAAAAAACCAGACAGAAAAACAATTAATAAATTTATTAATAGGGCAATGGCAGCCGGAAAAAACAATTTTAGATTTCCATTCCTTTTTATTGGTGTACATAATTTGTTTTTTTTATTTAGAGTTCGCGAAACGAGAAATAGAATGAATGTATAACAGCTTCTATTACTTTTTCCAAAAAGTAATGAACTTATTTATTAAGATTACTTCCAAACATAACAGACAGACTGTAGCTCATAAAATGTTTGAGGAGGCGATCTTATGATAAAAATTCCTGCAGACAAATTAGCAGCAGCAGTTACTAAACATCTGTTACCAGGCGTCATTCGAAGTCTTTCAAAAGAACAAGCAAAGAAGAAGGATGATGGCCGAAAAAGTACGTAAGCGGAGGCCATTTATGCGTGACGAAAAATTATGCTTAAACAAAGCGTGTACGAATAAACCCGATCATTACGGGTATTTTTGCAGCATTGAGTGTGAATTAGAATATACAGACCTATTGAACAAATTAAATAGTAGTAAGTCAGATGACAGTGTGGAGAAATAACCATTCCTTTAATTAAAGCGACAACAATAAATACTGTGAATATTGTCACTGCTGCATGTATGGAGGTAGGCAACTTTGAAACAGGTAGTTTTAATTGAAATGGAGAGAGTGAATAAGATAATGGAGACAAAAAGGAAGGCGTTTTTATCTATTCATATACAGCTCGAAAATAGCCCGAATGACCTTCTATTAAAGGAATCATTAGCTGAGTTAAAACAAGAATTAAGAGAATTTAGGGCTATTCAGAACAAGCTTTGGAAAATGTACAAAGAAATTAACCCTAATTGGAAGAAGATGAGTTTTTAAAGGAAAGAGAATATTACCAATACATAAGAGTACAAGAAAAGCATCCATAAAAAGGGTGCTTTTTATGGTGTGGAGCTTTAAAAAAAAATAAAGGATTATGATTAATAAACTTGTGGTATTTAATAGTTTAAGTAGCTAAAATATAATATATATTAATTTATGGGGAGTAGTAAATGGAAAACTTTGAATTTAATAGTAATTTGAAAGTTTATAAAAACTTTGATGAAGCAGCTTCTAATATCCTAAGGATAATGGCTAAATTTATAGATGTTAATACACTTTTTATTGCTAAAAATGATAAAAATACAAATGAAATTGTGAAAGTATTAAATAAAGAGAATGTATTGTTGGAGGAAGGGGAAACGACACCATTTAATGACACCTTTTGCAAGTTAAGTGTTGATAAAGGGAAAAAAACACTCGTCATTTCAGATATAACGCAAAGTGATTTAACAAGTTCATTAGATGTAACAAAAAATTTGGGAAGCGGTTGTTTCATTGGTATTCCTATTTATTCTGGTGATGGTGAAAATTACGGAACACTTTGTGGATTAGATACAAAAAATATTCAGTTTAGTCACAGCCATATTGATTTATTTGAGACGATGGCGTCTTTGCTATCGTATGTGCTTGATTTAGATAATGCTAACAAGCAAATTCAACAATTATCTGCACCATTTGTGCCTCTGACAAAAGGTGTTGCCATTCTTCCTATTATTGGATTAATCAGGGAAGAAACAGCAGAAAACATTATTTTACTAGCACTATCGAAAAGTCAGCAGCTTTCATTGGAATATTTAATTATTGATTTATCAGGAATAAGTCAGATTAATAATCTAGTAAGCAGCTATTTATTAAAGATAGTCGATCTGCTTGGGTTAATTGGTGTAAAGCCAATTTTAACTGGAATGAGCCCTGAAATTGCATTAAAGGCCATGAAATCAAACATTGATTTTCAAAATATTGCTATTGAAGCAAATCTCGAGCGAGCTTTAAAAAATATAGGGTTTTCATTAAAAAAAATAGTCGAAAAGTAAATTTATTGTTTAAGTACAAGGCTTTCTAATTTAGAAAGGCTTTTTTTTGATTGCAACAAATTGCATAGGGATTCCTTTGTAGGCTATTGCCACTGCAATAGCAGGAAGGCCTACCCTAACTGCCACTGGCAACAGGACCGCGCCAATCAAGGCAACTGCTGGAGATGGCCAGAAGAAAAAGGAAATAATCATCATTAATAAACCAATGACCCAATATGCTAAGCTTGGAGACCTAATCCATTTTGCAAAAGGGGATATCATGACATCATTAATACCAGTTTTTGTGAGAATTCTACTCATAGCGACAATGATAGAGATGACTACAATTGTTGGCAGCAATTCTGTTATTGCGTAGATAAAACTATTGAATATGGTGCTGATAGAACTGCTCAATGATCCTGTGGCTGTTAGTGCCAACAAAAAAATCCCGACAATACATACGATGGTAGTGTCTCTTCTCATAATCATGAAGCCTATAATAAAGAGGATGAACAAAACATATATCCAATGAAGTGCTGTTAGCTCTATACCCATTGCGGAAGACTCCCTTCTAATCCGACATAAAGCTTAGGCAAATGTCTAAGACCGGATTTATTACAGATTATGAAGAAGGATAGGATTGGGTGATAAGTATGACATAATCTTTTTTTATAGGAAGGAAATGGTATTAGTCGAAAATGAAAACAAGCTATATTTGGAGATAAAGTATGTTAAATGGGAAAGTTTCATTAGAGTAGTCTTCTGGATGGAATATGAAATATAAGGTCATTTGGGGAATTTTAAGTGGTATTCTTGTACTCCTTGTCAACATTTTCCGGATTCTTGTTAATTTCGGTGTCATTTCCTTGGAAATAAAACAGCTTTTTGTCGGTTTATCCCCATTTCTGCGATTGTCTTTTGCGCAGTGATTGCAGGGCATACAGATTGACAGAATAAAAAAAAGGAGCAAGCTGCTCCTTTTTAAGAAATAGTTAGCTCAAGCAAATATGCCTTACCATTAAACATAGCATGCTGAAATATTCCACCATTAGTTGGATCTCCTGTTATAGGAGAATCTGGTGTACTGTTTTTTTGTTTCCAAATAATAAAGTCTTTTCTTTCAGCCCATACTGACAGGATAATATAAGTATCTCCTTTTAGAGGACGGATAAATCGATATGTGCTTATTTGTGAGTCTATTTGCTCTAAAGAACGCTTTATATTTTGCTCAAACAAAGACTTATGTTCATCTGTGACGGGAATATGATTCATAACGGCATATTTTTTGTCGATAAAATCACCTTTTTCAAAAACCGTTTCATATTTTCTGGGAGCAGCAAAAATGGAAGGACCTGATGTTTCATGTAACAATACGGCGTTTTCATCTCCGTAAACTTGCATGGCAATCATGGATTGCTGATCAATTTGTTGAGCATATCTCTTAACTAAAAAATCATAAGTTCCGCTTGCTAAATAGATATTCATAGCAACCTCCTAAAAAACGTCCGGTATTTATGCGCTTTCATATTTTAAGAATACTATAGATACGATGTATAAGGAAATAAAAAGCAGCCCCTTTTAAATTATAGATAAAGCTTACTTTATATACGCAGCGAATTTGCTTGTTTGTTATAGTTAGAAAATGGGAATAAAAAATAAGAGGTAAATTAGTCTATTTTGTGACAAATCAGTAGGTTTTGTATACAACGATAGTGAAAAAGTTATATATTTAATTTATACACCCAAAGATTTGTTATTTAAAAAGGAAATACGAGTGTCTGTTAAAAGGGCATTCTTTTTTATTGCATTTTTATTTATAAATATTATAATTTAATAATGATTATAGTTAATTTGTTTTCGAATTTATGATTTATATATTACAATGGAAACATAAGCAATAGAAAGGTGGACATATTAAGAATGAGTAAGGATATGAAAGATACATTTATTAAGGCGGCAAAAGGAGAACAAACTGATTTTGTTCCTGTCTGGTATATGCGTCAAGCTGGACGTTCTCAACCAGAATACAGAGCGATAAAAGAAAAGTACTCTCTTTTTGAAATTACCCATCAACCAGAGCTATGTGCATATGTGACAAAGCTGCCTGTAGATCAATATAATGTTGACGCAGCAGTACTGTACAAGGATATTATGACACCACTTCCTGCAATTGGGGTTGATGTTGAAATTAAGTCAGGCATTGGTCCTGTTATTGATAATCCAATTAAAACATTGGAAGATGTGTCGAAGCTTGGTGTGTTAAATCCTGAACAAGATATTGCCTATGTACTTGATACGATTAAATTATTAACGGAAGAGCAGCTGGATGTGCCGTTGATTGGATTTTCAGGAGCACCATTTACGCTTGCCAGCTATATGATTGAAGGAGGCCCTTCAAAAAACTATCATAAAACAAAAGCATTTATGTACTCACAGCCTGAGGCTTGGTCTTTATTGATGGAAAAGCTGGGAAGCATGGTTATTACATATGCGAAATCTCAGATAAATGCAGGTGCAAGTGCCATTCAGATTTTTGATTCATGGGTCGGTGCATTGAATGTGGACGATTACCGTCATTTCATTAAGCCTGTTATGAACAAAATTTTTACAGAATTGAATAAAGAAAACACGCCGCTTATTATGCATGGGGTCGGAGCAAGCCACCTTGCTCTTGAGTGGAATGACCTGCCGTTGGATGTAGTTGGTCTTGATTGGAGACTATCCATTAACGAAGCAAGAGAAAAAGGGATTACGAAAGCAATACAAGGCAATCTTGATCCTGCGATACTTTTGGCACCATGGAATGTAATTGAGGCAAGAGTGAAGGAAATACTGGACCAAGGCATCAAACAAGACGGATTTATTTTCAATCTTGGCCATGGCGTATTTCCAGAGGTAGATCCTGCTGTTCTGAAAAGATTAACAAGCTTTATCCATGAATACTCTGCTGAAGCAATAAATAGACGATAATACTATACAGAAAAGAGTGAAGAGGAATGACTAGAAAAAAGATGGGGCTATTGGTTATGGCCTACGGAACTCCATATAAAGAAGAGGATATTGAAAGATATTACACACATATTAGACATGGAAGAAGACCAACAGATGAAATGCTTGAGGACTTGCGAAGCCGTTATGAAGCTATCGGAGGGATTTCTCCTCTTGCCAAAATTACGCAACAGCAAGCAGAAAGTCTTGAAGCACACTTGAATTCTATCCAAGAGGATATTGAATTTAAAATGTATATTGGTTTAAAGCATATTGAGCCATTTGTTGAGGATGCAGTTAAAAGCATGCATGCTGACGGAATTACAGAGGCGGTCAGCATCGTGTTGGCACCGCATTTCTCCACATTCAGCATTAAATCATACAACGGCAGAGCAAAACAAGCTGCAGAAGAGCTTGGCGGTTTAACCATTCACAGCATTGAAAGCTGGTATAATGAGCCGAAATTCATTGCGTATTGGACTAAAAAGGTGCAAGAAACTTTCCGTAATATGCCAGAAGAGGAAAGAAACAATTCAGCTTTAATCGTTTCAGCACACAGCTTGCCAGAAAAAATTCTTCAATATGGCGATCCTTATCCGGATCAATTGAAGGAAACAGCTGACATGATTGCAAAAGCTGCTGGTGTGACTAATTACTACATTGGCTGGCAAAGTGCTGGTAACACACCAGATCCATGGCTTGGACCAGATGTTCAGGACCTGACAAGAGAGCTACATGAAAAGCATGGATATAAAGCATTCGTTTACACACCTGTTGGTTTCGTGGCAGACCATCTAGAAGTGCTTTTTGACAATGACTATGAATGTCTTGTTGTTACAAAAGAGGTCGGTGCTGCTTACTACAGACCAGAAATGCCGAACGCGCAGCCTGAATTTATTGATGCACTGGCAACAGTGGTATTGGAAGGCTTGTCTGTTCACTCTAAATAAGTTAGTTTTTGGAGCAGCTGCGTTTGTTAAAAACGTGAGCTGCTTTCTATTGCACTAGTTTTGTCCATATGTTATATTCATATTTGAACTTTATGACCAAATTCCTCATTTGGTCATTTTTAAGTAGCTGGATGATTAAATACTAATAATCTGCTTATTTTAAAAGCCTATGATACGAGGTGAAGAGTGTTGGCTGTTGATCGTAAGAAGCTTATCTTGGAGGCTGCGTCAAAATCCTTTTCCATGTTTGGGTATAAAGCGACGACAATGGATCAGGTAGCTAAGATAGCAAATGTTGGGAAGGGAACAATCTATACGTTCTTTAAAAACAAGGAGCAGCTTTTTGATGAGATTATAACAGGGCTTATTATGGAAATGAAGATAGAGGCAGATGCCTCCTTTGATCCTAATTCAACCTTTATGGACAATGTGCACCGCACCATTATGAGGATGCTTGAATACAGAAAAGAGCATCAGCTCACAATAAAGTTGTTTGAAGAGCAGAAGGAAATGGGAACATTGGAAGTGAAGGAAGTTATAAATCGACTTGAGAATGCGATACTTAACTATATGAAGGGGCATGTGCAGGAAGCAATTAATAAAGGTGAAATAAAGCAATGTGATCCTGAATTGACTTCATTTATTATCTTTAAGCTGTATATTTCATTGATTTTTGATTGGGAGAAAAATCATCCTCCTCTTCAGGCAGAGGAAATAGCCTTAACGGTTGAAAGATCCTTATTAGAGGGATTGTCTATAAGATAGTCCTCTTTTTTAGGAATAAAAATGACCAAATGAATAAATTGGTCAGTAAAACGGAGTGGATATTATGAAACAAAATTTATTGAAAGCAGAGCTTGCGTCCATATTTAAAAATAGGATGAAGCTCATTTCCATCCTGGCAATTATATTTATTCCGATATTATATGCAGGAATTTACCTTTGGGCGTTTTGGGATCCCTATGGACATTTGGAAAAGCTGCCTGTTGCTGTCGTGAATGAGGACAGTGGTGCAGAAATGAATGGTGACAAGCTGGAGGTCGGCAAAGACTTAGTCGAAAATTTGAAAGAGAGCAAGGATTTTGACTTCCAATTTGTTGATAAGGAAGCAGGCTATAGGGATTTAGAAAATCAAAAGTATTATATGTTGATTGAGATTCCAAAGGATTTTTCTGAAAACGCGACAACCCTACTTGATGATAATCCGAAAAAATTGGATTTAAAATATGTATCTAATCCTGGGTTTAACTTTATTTCTTCTCAAATTGGCAATTCTGCCGTTGAAAAAATTAAAGAGGGTGTTGGTAAGGAAGTAACAGAAACATATGCGAAGTCTGTGTTTGAAAATATAAGTGAAATGGCATCAGGACTGGAAGATGCAAGTACTGGGGCAAAGGATCTTAGCGATGGAACAGACAAAGTGAACGAAGGCTCACAAGAGGTTTACAAAAACTTGAAAACACTTGCTGGGAAATCAGTTGAATTTACAGATGGAGTGAATGCTGCTAATTCTGGTGCGAAAGAGGTATTAACAGGTGCAGAAAGTCTTTCAAGCGGACTAGGACAGCTTCAAGATGGTCAGAAGGATCTTGCAAGTGCTGCATCACAGCTGAAAGAGGGCGATTCATCCATATTAGCTGGCATTACCTCTGCGAAAGAAGGAGCGGAAAAGCTTGAGGGCGGCATCCCTGCATTGGTAAACGGAACAGACAAATTACAGGCTGGTTCCGATACACTGACAGCAGGACTTCAAGAATGGAGCAGCAATTCAAAAGCGTTGGCTGATGGAGCATCACAGCTGAATGCTGGTGCTAAGCAAGTTCAAGCAACAGTTAATTCAATCCTCCCAATGCTTGAGGGACTGCCTGATGATAAGAAGCAGGAACTAGAGGCAGCACTTCAAAGTCTGGTAGATGGCAGTGGCAATATTGCGACAAACACACAAGCACTGCAACAAGGGGCAGATCAATTGGCACAAGGAGGCCAAAGTTTATCTGCTGGTTTGTCAGATTTAAGTGCAGGCTCTAAGCAGCTTCAAACAGGAGCTCAACAGCTTGCAGATGGCAGTGCAAAACTGGAGGCAGGCTCTAAGCAGCAGGTTGCAGGGCAAGAGCAATTTATTGCTGGAATGAGTAAATATGAAACAGAGTTTGCTAAAGCTGCAAGTGGTTCAAACGAGCTTGTAACAGGAATGAATTCACTGTTATCAGGCATGAACCAATTGTCTACAGGTTCAGCAGCGTTATCAGACGGTACTGTTAAGCTGGAAGCTGGATCGAAGGATCTTGCTGATGGAACATCAACATTATCTGATGGCAGCAAAGAACTGTCAGAAAAGCTTGCAGATGGTGCAAATGATGCCAGCTCAATCCATTCTGACGACAAAACGTATGATATGATGGCAGCACCAATTACTGTTTCAGATGAGAAAGTATCAGAAGTGCCGAACTATGGAACTGGCTTAGCACCTTATTTCATCTCTTTAGGACTGTTTGTCGGTGCATTAATGCTCTCTATTGTATTCTCTTTCAATGAACCAGAAGGAGTGCCTAAAAACGGTCTGCGCTGGTTTGTGAGTAAATCAGTTATTCTCGCAGGTGTCGGAATTCTACAGGCATTAGTAGCATCATTTGTATTGATTGTAGTGTTGGGAATGGAAGTGCAAAGCATTCCGTTATTTATTCTATTTACAATCATTGCGAGTCTCGTATTCTTTTCGATCATTCAGTTCTTTGTTACAATTTTAGGAAATCCAGGCCGTTTTATCGTTGTTATTCTGTTGATATTCCAGCTGACAACAAGTGGCGGAACATTCCCATTGGAGTTAATTCCTGATTTCATGCAGCATGTTCATGCGCTCCTGCCAATGTCATATTCTGTTGCAGGATTGAGATCTGTCATTTCAACGGGAGACTTTACGTTTATGTGGCATAATGCCGGGATTCTAGCATTGTATCCACTCTTCTTTATTTCAGGAACAATTATCTATTTCACATTTGCTTATAGACGTCAGTTTACAGAAGCGGCAGCAGAATAAAGGATATGGTCGGGTGAAAAGCCCGACCTTTTTCTTTTAAATATACTTAAATCTACAAATTTACTGATTTTAATAACAAAAAAAGGGACAAAAAAAGTGCTAATTCGACGAATTTTAGTTATAGTATATAAGGACTAAATATTCTTTTATTAGAAGTTATGATATATTTAATCAGAAGAATGAAAAGAGGGGTGTACATATGCTTTTTATTGATAATAAAGGCATCACAGATCCGCGCATCAACTTGGCTATTGAAGAATATGCGCTTAAAAATCTTGATATCAATGAGACATACCTATTGTTTTATATAAATGAACCATCTATCATCATCGGTAAAAACCAGAACACAATCGAGGAAATTAACACAGATTATGTCGAATCAAACGGGATACATGTAGTTAGAAGGCTTTCTGGCGGCGGTGCAGTTTATCATGATAAAGGCAATTTGAACTTCAGCTTCATAACAAAGGATGACGGTGACAGTTTTCATAACTTCCGTAAATTTACAGAGCCTGTTGTGAAGGCATTGCAGAGCATGGGTGTGAATGCAGAATTGAGCGGCCGTAACGACTTATTAGCAGAAGGCAAAAAGATTTCGGGTAATGCTCAATTCTCCACAAAAGGAAGAATGTTCAGCCATGGCACCCTTTTGTTTGATTCTGAAATGGACCATATTGTGTCTGCGTTAAAGGTTAGAAAAGATAAAATTGAATCTAAAGGAATCAAGTCTGTTAGAAGCAGGGTTGCCAATATTTCTGAATTCTTAAAGGGACAAATTAGTATCGAAGAATTCAAGAGTCTAATTTTGAACTACTTGTTTGAGGGAGAAGAAAACATTCAAGAGTATGTTTTGACAGAGCAGGATTGGGAAAACATCCATGCCATTTCTAAAGAACGATATCAAAACTGGGATTGGAACTATGGTAAATCACCAAAATTTAATCTTCAGCATTCCCATCGTTTCCCTGTTGGACAAATTGACGTTCGTTTTGATGTGGTAAAAGGTATTATCAAAAATTGTAAAATATACGGTGACTTCTTTGGGGTTGGTGATGTATCCGACATCGAGAATAAATTGACTGGCTTGCGATATGACAGAAATGAACTTGAAAAAGCGCTTGAGGAAACAGCAATTAAGCATTATTTTGGTAATATCACCAAGGAAGATTTTATCCACTTAATATATTAAATGGCAAAGAAAGTACTGGGGGCACTTCCCGGTACTTTTTTTTAATGATGCTGCAAAAACTTCTTGTTCTAAATGTCGCTACTTAGTCTTATTAATAGTATAAGGTTGTACAAGGCAAGGAGGGGCATAATGGCAAGGAAATTAGGTTTTTACTCAGTATTATTATTCATCGTGTACGGCTTATTTTTTTATTGGTACTTGTTTTATTTTGCGGACTCGAAGCTCCCCTTTGAATTTCAAGGATCAAGTGCAGATCCAGCTACTTTTTTGAACAGCAGAGAGCTTGCTTTAAGTGATGAATATTCTAAACTAAAAAACTTTATGTTTTTTATATCGACCCCTTTGGAATGGTTAATCTATTTGTTTATCCTGCTGTTCGGTTTATCAAAAGCATTTCGAAAATGGGGGGAGGAAACAGGTAAATATAAAGCCATCCAAAAGGCGATTTATCTTTTTTGGCTAAACATTATAGCATATATAGCAACTTTTCCCTTAAGCTATATCGGTCACAAGGTATCAACGGATTATCATATTTCTACACAGAGCTTTCCTTCCTGGATGAAGGATGAATTGATCGATTTCTGGGTGAACTATGTAATGATGTTTGTGATTTTTATCGTTTTGTATTGGCTGATGAACAAGAGTAAAAAGCGCTGGTGGCTTTACGCTTGGCTGCTTTCTGTTCCGTTCACTTTGTTTTTGACATTTATTCAGCCTGTTATCATTGACCCGCTGTATAACAACTTTACTGCCTTAAGTGATAAGCAGTTAGAGGAGAAAATTCTTGCATTGGCAAAAGAATCAAACATACCAGCTGCACATGTGTTTGAGGTGAATATGTCAGATAAGACAAATGCTTTAAATGCCTATGTAACAGGGATAGGCTCCAATTCAAGAATCGTCCTTTGGGACACGACCACAAAAGAGCTTAAGGATAATGAGATATTATTTGTTATGGCTCATGAAATGGCGCATTATGTTGAAAAGCATATTTACTTTGGAATTGCTCTTTCGCTTGTGCTGTCGTTTTTCGGTTTGTATTTTATCTATAAGCTGATGCATGTGGTAGTCAGTAAATGGGGGGATGCTCTTAAAATTTCAAGAGTGGAGGATTATCAATCATTTCCATTAATTCTGCTGTTAATCTCCATGTTGCTGTTTGCAGTAAATCCGCTAACTAATATTGTTTCGAGGTATGAGGAGAAACGGGCCGATAATTATGCGGTCCAATTGACGAGTGATCCAGAAGCAGGGATTACTACCTTCCAAAAGCTTGCTAAAACAGGGCTCAGTGAGGTAAATCCACCATTACTTGTGAAAGTATTTCGCTATAGTCATCCCACTATGCTCGAAAGAATATCTGACCTTGAAGAAAAAAGCATTTTAATGAAAAACGGACAAAATTAAAAGACGGAAGAGGGCTAAGCTCAAGTTAGAGCTTAGCCCTTTTCTCCCAAAAAAAAGGAGTCTATGGGATGTTCCCATGGACGCCTTCTTCAGAATTAATTATCGAAGCGCTTACATAATTGTGTATATTGTTTGCTCAGCCGAATGAATTCAGCTTCATTTCTTTCGTCAATGGCGTGATCAATTTGAGTCATTAAACTTGCTTTTTCTAGATTCCATTGAATTTCAACAAGCAGCATGTCAATGTAAAGTTCTTTCACATAAGTCTCTTGCGCTTTTTGTTTCTTCATAGCACTTAACTTAGTTAACTCAGTGTACGACTTTTCATTCATTAGACTCACCCCTGATGCCTTTTTAATATTATATGGCAGAAAAATGAAAATATCAATAAAATTATTTAAAAATTAAGAAAACGGAGCGGAATTTTGAAATATTTAAGACGATTTGCGATCTGTTTACAAATCTGAAAAACAGCATGCTATTATGAGAACAGCAATTTTTATCAGCAGGCTATGTATGACAATACTGTTATTCATTTAGCAATCTAACTTAAAGAAAGGAGTTATAAAAATGTCTGAAAAAAAGAACAATCTTGATTTATATGAAGTGAATTATCATACGCTAGCAATCCTGCCTGAGTTACAAAAGAATGGTGAAGTTTACTCCAAAATATATGAAGGAGCGAACGTTTATATGTGCAAATTATCTCCAAGCAAAATTATTAAGCGAAGCTGTGAGTATTTCGGGTGCACATATGATGGGAAACGAAAAGGAACGAGAGTGCTCATGAATTATAAGCATAAGCTGCCAATTTCAATTGATTCCAAGAGCACCATATACGCATTTCCCACCCACTCACCTTCAAGCCATGCCTGCATGTGGTTTTTTCTTCATCATATTTCTGACAGAATAATAGAGGCAGGGGGAAAAACGACTGTCATATTCCGAAATAATCGGAAAATATCCATTAACGTTTCCTTTCATACTTTTAACAACCAAATATTAAGAACAAATTTGCTGCAGACAAAAATACGCCATAATCAGGAAGACAGCGAAAAGCCGCTGTAAACTCAATAGGACAAGCTTTTTTAGCCGGTATGACGTCTATATAAATAGTATTCCAAAAGCTCTTGTACCCTATTGCGAAGTCTTGGGTTGAAATAATTATGATACTCTTCATAGCCATTATATAAGAATAAATACATGGTAAAGGCTTCATCTCTTTTTATCTCTTCTACCTTCATCTTATGCTTTTGCATATATTCCTTAGTTTTTCGCAGCTCCGTATGTATTGTTTTCATTGTTAGCTCCACTAGATCAATATAAGGCTGCTTTAGCTTGAAATTGCTCTTTTTGATTGTAAGGAGATCGCGGTTTAGAACGGTTAACAGCATGGGCAGATAAATGGCTTGCTCCATGATATATCTATCCTTTTCCGGAATGCGTGTCATAATCAATCTTCTCCTTGTAATCATAATAAGAACAAACGTTCTACTCAAATAGTACAATATTTGCAAGGTCCTTTCAAGCTGGTTTAAAATTTTTATGGCTATGCTTATTTTTCTTCAAAAATTAAATTAAATGCATATTGTCTTGAAGGGAATTTATTTCTAATGGCGAAATAATAAGTAGCTAATAAAGGGAGGAAGAGTGTAAATGGGAGAATGGGAAAAGATAACATCAGAGGACTTATACAGATTAAAATCAATTGTAGATCCACAAGTAAGTCCAGATAAAAATGGGTTCTTGTATGTGGAGACAGGAATTTCAGAAGAAAAGGATGCTTATTATTCCAATATTTTTTATCAAAGCTTAGAGGAAAGCGGTCAAACGCTGCAGTGGACATTTGGAGAGCATCGTAATACTTCACCAAGATGGTCGCCGAATGGTGAGGAAATTGCTTTTGTATCTAATCGCAGCGGAAAAAACCAAATTTTTGTGTTAAACAAAAATGGGGGGGAAGCAAAACAGCTTACTTTTGTGCGCAATGGTGCATCAAACCCTGTTTGGTCAGCCGATGGAACTGAATTAGCCTTTCAAACAAGCATTGGAAAAGACGAAAGCCTGCAAGATAAAGAAGAGAAAGAAAAGACAGAAAAAAAACCAGTTGCTTTAGCTTTCGATAAAATGAAGTATAAGTCAGACAGTGCTGGCTTTTGGGATGGAAGCTATAGCCATGTTGCTGTCATCAATAAAGAAACAGGAGAGCTTAAGGAAATCACTTCAGGAGAAAATGATTACCATTTGCAAAGCTGGTCTCCTGACGGAAAATATCTTGCTATCACTGCAGACGAAAGTGAGGACAAAGATTTCAGCTTTTCTGCAGACGTATATCTGTACACATTAGAAACAAAAGAATGGAAAAAGATAACGGCAGGAAATGGCCAGTACGGCAGAGTAACATGGTCACCTGATAGCCAAAAAATTGGAATCATCGGGAGCGGCCGTGAATATGAAAATGCCACATTATTTAAAATATGGACTTATGATTTGCAAAGTGAGGCGCTTCGCTGTTTAACGGAAGGCTGGGACGTAAATGTAGGCGATTTTGCCATTGGCGACTTTCAGCAGGGGACTGTCACACCAGGAATCCTCTGGGGTGAAGACAACAGAAGCTTTGTTTTCCTTGCATCAGATCACGGCAATACGATCGTTTACTTTGGCAATGAAGATGGCGAGATTTATCCAAGCTTGATTGATAATCAGCATGTGTACGGACTTTCCACAGGAGGAAGCTTGAAGCAGGCAATCGTAGCAATCAGCACGCCAACAGAACCAGGTGATCTCTACAGTCTGAATCTGGAAACAGGCGGGATAGAAAAGCTGACAGATGTTAATAAAGAGTTTGCAAAAACGCATACCTTTGCTGCGGCAGAGCCAATTGAACTGACATCCAGAGACGGCTGGGACCTGCATGGCTGGCTTATGAAGCCTGCAGATTTTAAAGCAGGAGAAAAATATCCGCTTGTTCTTGAAATCCATGGCGGCCCGCATGCGATGTATGCTAACTCGTATTTCCATGAGTTCCAGACACTTACAGCAAATGGTTATGCTGTGTTGTTCATTAATCCGCGAGGTAGTCACGGATATGGTCAGCATTTTGTTGATGCGGTCAGAGGTGATTATGGCGGGAAGGATTATGAAGATATTATGGATGCGGTTGATTTCGCCTTAGAAAACTTTGATTTTATTGATGAAACTCGTCTTGGTGTAACAGGAGGCAGCTATGGCGGATTCATGACAAACTGGATTGTCGGCCATACAAACCGCTTTAAAGCCGCTGTCACACAGCGTTCTATTTCGAACTGGATCAGCTTCTACGGAGTAAGTGATATAGGCTATTATTTCTCCGAATGGCAAATCAAAGCTGATTTAAATGATATAGAAACACTATGGAAGCATTCTCCGCTAGCATATGCGAATAATATTGAAACACCATTGTTAATATTGCATGGAGAAAAGGATTTCCGCTGCCCAATCGAGCAGGCAGAACAGCTGTTTATAGCATTGAAGAAGCAGAAAAAGACAACGGAATTTGTCCGTTTCCCAGAATCCAACCACGAGCTTTCCAGAAGCGGCAAACCAACATTGCGCATATCCCGCTTGGATTATATTAATAACTGGTTTATTGAGTATTTATAAGCAACTAAAGCATAGCCTTTAATAAAAAAAGAAATGGTACGATGTTAAAGAAATAGCGAGAAAGCTAAAGTCCCAGCAGGCTGTTAAGCGCAGAAGAGGCTAAGTAGCGCGCCCCGGCTGAGGTAAGCCTGAAGTGAAAATCAATTTCCCCTATAACAAGTATCTTTTAAGGTTACTAATGTGTAACGCTTGCCATTTTCGGCAGGCGTTTTTTTTATCGTTCCCTTCCGTTTATGAATGGATTTATGTATGTTGAGCAATTAGTGGTAAATTATTTTAATATTACTGAAATGTAAATAAAAATATGGAAATTAAATGTTTGCATATCCATTTATCTGATAAGATAATAGATAATACCTAAAAAAACGCAGAAGAAATTCTGACTGTTAAGGAAAAGGATTATTTTTTACTTTTAAAGGCAACAATTTTGAAGAAGAAACTTTTGTTGATACTTAAACGTTAAATAGATATAAGAATGAAGATAGAAAGGAAACAATCAGGGATGGAGAGATCAGAATATAGACAAACGAAGAAGAAAAAAAGGAAGTTAAGAAAGGGCCGAGTCTTTTTTTTGTTTCTTGTCTTGTTAATAATATTTGCGGCAGTATACATATTTGTTCAGTATAACGCAGGGAAAAAAAAGGCGCTGGAGAATGGTGCCATCGAAAAGGTTGAATATGAGTTTAACGGGGAAAAGGATCAGTATGGCGGTACAAATGTCCTGCTCTTAGGAAGTGATGCGAGAGAAGGAGACAAGCAATCACGTACAGATACCATCATGGTAGCCCAGTTTCATCCAGAAAAGGGCACCTATAAGCTAATCTCTTTAATGAGGGATATGTATGTTGATATACCGGGATACGGAAAAGACAGAATAAACACCGCTTTTACAAGAGGTGGACCAGAGCTGTTGAGACAAACTATTAAGGAAAACTTTGATGTTGATCTTCAATACTATGCCATTGTTAATTTCCAAGGGTTTGAGGCGCTTATTGATGAGGCATTTCCAGATGGTGTCGAGATAGACGTAGAGAAGAAAATGTCTAAAAATATTGGGGTTACACTCGAACCAGGGCTGCAAAAGCTGAACGGGAAGCAGCTTCTCGGATATGTACGCTTTAGACATGATGCTATTTCTGATTTTGGAAGAGTCCAAAGACAGCAAAAAGCACTTGAGGCACTCGCCTCCCAAATTTCGGGTGTACAGACTGTCGCAAAACTGCCTAAATTGGCGGGCGTCATGATGCCTTATATTAATACGAGCATGAATACAAAAGATATACTTTATGTAGGGTCTGATTTAATTCGTCATAAAAACCAAGAGGTAGAAACATTGAGAATACCGGTTGACGGTACATATCAGGATCTAAGGGTCAATGGGGCTGCCGTTCTCGGTGTAGATATAGAAACTAATAGGGCAGAGATCCAGGATTTTTTATCAAAATAAATGCGAGACTTTAGGCATAAACTCTAATAACTGGTAAAAAAGCTCTTTTGTAAGAAAGCATTAAGTAAGTCCACAAGAAATTAACCTGCTTGAAATGATATGCCAAGGAGTTTTCGTTATGGATATAGCTACATTAAAAGAATGGTTCACACTAGACAATATTATGCAATTATTAGAAAGCTATCGGGCATTTGGCCCATTGCCAGGCATTTTGCTGCCATTGCTGGAATCTTTTGTTCCCTTCTTGCCGCTTTTTCTGTTCATTTTGGCAAATGTGAATGCCTTTGGTTTCTGGCTTGGCTTCCTGTTTTCTTGGATAGGCACTTGCGGAGGGGCATTGCTTGTCTTCTTACTTGTCAGAAAGTATGGCCAAAAGAGGCTTTTGAGCTTTATTCGCAACCATAAGAAAGTACAAAAGCTAATGATATGGATAGAGAGACATGGATTTGGACCGCTGTTTATCCTACTGTGCTTTCCCTTTACCCCTTCAGCTTTAGTGAATATTGTAGCAGGACTTTCGCGGATAAAGGTGAAGCAGTACTTTCTCGCCATTGTTGCCGGTAAACTTGTGATGATCATAACCATCAGCTTTATTGGTTATGATCTGCAGGCAATGATTACACAGCCGATTCGTACGATTCCTGTTGCCATTGCGATTTTTGTGTTATGGTTTGTAGGAAAAAGGGTCGAGGCCAGAATGAATGTCACTGCAGAAAAAGAAAGAGAACAAGGGAATTAATGTTTATACAAGGCATGGAGGAGATGGCATTTGAAAGAAGCAATAAAAAGAGAAGGCATAGAGTGGTTGAAAGCATTTGCTATCGGAATTGTCATCTTTGTCATTATTCGGGCATTCTTCTTCTCAAATTACGTGGTGGAAGGCGAATCGATGATGCCTACCTTGCAGGATGGGGATAAATTAGTCGTCAATAAAATCGGTTATAAAGTCAGTGATTTCCATCATTTTGATGTGATTGTTTTCCATGCGAATGATAAAGAGGATTATGTTAAAAGGGTGATAGGTATTCCAGGCGATAAGGTGGAATATAAGGATGATCACCTTTATATTAATGGGAAAAAGTACGAAGAGAATTTTTTGGATGCTTACCGAAGTCAAGTGAGTGCTGGAAAACTGACAGGCGACTTTACTCTTGAAGAAATCACAGGAGAAGAAACAGTGCCACAAGGAAAGCTGTTTGTTCTTGGAGATAATCGTTTAGGCAGCTGGGACAGCAGACATTTTGGATTTATTAACATTGATCAGGTAGTTGGAAAAGTCAGCCTACGGTACTGGCCGCTCCGTGATATTCAATTTAATTTTTAAGAATAGGAGCTCATTTGAGCCCCTATTTTTTTTGAATTAAAGAGAGGGTTCAGTGAAAATATTGGCAAGTAACAGGAGTATTCTTTAGTAGGGCAAACATTTGTTTCTATGATATTATAAAGAGAGAAATTAAGTGTTCGAGGAGGCAATTATGTCTGTTAGATTATTAGCTGGACGATCAGGCAGCGGCAAGACTGCCTTTTGTATAGATTCCATTCGGGAAAAGCTGTTTGCAGATCCGGAAGGTAACCCTATTATCTTTTTAGTACCAGATCAGATGACATTTATGTCAGATCAAAACCTAGCAGGAAGTGAAGGACTTGGCGGTATGTTTCGTGCCCAAGTGTACAGTTTTACAAGGCTTGCTTGGAGAGTATTGCAGGAAACAGGAGGCATCTCCAGACAGCATATAAACAGTGTCGGCATCAGTATGCTCATCCGCAGCATTATTGAAGAAAAGAAAGAGGAACTGTCATTATTCAAAAAGGTGGCAGATAAGAATGGTTTTATTGGCCAAGTGGAACAGCTGGTTACAGAATTCAGGAGATATTGTGTGACACCAGAGGAACTCGTTGGCAGACAACAGGGCATTGCTGAAGCAGGAAATGCGGATAGAGCTCTTTTGGATAAACTGCATGATTTAGAGCTTATTTACCAAAGCTTTGAGGAAAATATGCTTGGAAAATATATTGATGGAGAGGATTATTTCCGTTTACTTGCAGAGAAAGTCAGCAAATCGGAATATTTGAAAAAGGCAGAGGTCTTTATTGATGGCTTTTATAGCTTTACGCCACAGGAGTATCTAATCCTTCAGCAGCTTATTCAGACATGTAAGAATGTCACCATTACCTTTACAGTGGACAAGCCTGACAGAAACAGTTTTGCAAATGAGTTGGATCTTTTCAGAATGTCAAAGGAAACGTACGCAACAATATACTCATTTGCAAGACAACTTGGCGTGGAAGTTGAAGAGGAGTTTTTCGGAGAGATACACAGGGATATGCACGAATCTCTTAAACACATTGAAGCGCATTTTGACAGTAGACCGGCAATTCCTTTTTCAGGAGATTCTGCTGTGCGTTTTGCTGAAAGTGTCAATCCACGAGCAGAAATTGAGGGTGTTGCTCGGGAAATAAAGAAGCTTATTCGACAACAGGGCTACCGCTATCGCGACATCAGTCTTTTATCCCGTAATACGGGTGAATACCAAAATATTATCGAAACTATTTTTGCAGATTATGAAATTCCTTTTTTCATTGACCAGAAAAGAACGATGCATTTTCATCCGCTTGTCGAGTTAATTCGCTCCACATTGGAAATTATTGAAACAAACTGGCGATATGAGCCAGTGTTTAGGGCGATTAAGACAGAGCTGCTGTTTCCATTGCATATGCGTAAAAGCAATATAAGAGAAAAGGTAGATAAGCTCGAAAACTATTGCTTGGCATACGGCATAAAAGGTGATAAGTGGACAAGAAAAGAGCGCTGGAAATACAGAAGATTTCAAGGGCTTGAATGGGATCAAGGCGTTCAGACAGACAGTGAAAAACAAATGGAGCAGGAGCTCAATGAACTTCGTCTTTCGTTGGCTGAGCCAATTATGCGCCTGGCGAACAGGCTAAAGAAGGCCAAGACAGGAAGAGCGAAGTGTGAAGCATTATATCTTTATTTAGAAGAGCTTGAGGTTCCGGAGAAAATGGATTTATGGAAGGTCGAGCTGGAAGAAAAGGGGGAGCTTGTTAAAGCAGGCGAGCATGACCAGGCATGGAATAGTATTGTAGATTTGCTTGATCAATTTGTGGAGATTCTTGGAGAAGAGGAGATTGCAAGAAAGCAATTTGCGACCATTTTGGATGCAGGACTTGATACATTAAAGTTTTCCTTAGTTCCGCCGGCAATTGACCAGGTACTAATTGCTGATTTAGAAACCTCTCGTCTTGGCAGTATAAAGGCAGCGTTTGTAATCGGTCTGAATGAAGGTGTATTTCCTGCTAAGTTTACAGATGACGGAATATTTGCAGACAGTGACAGAGAGAGTCTTGTTGAAGCTGGCATGAAGCTTGCACCGACAAGCAAAACGAGATTGCTTGATGAAGAGTTTCTTGCATACAAGGCGTTCACTGCTGCCTCAGAGCGATTATATTTAACATATCCGTTGGCAAATGACGAAGGTAAGTCATTACTTCCATCCGTATATGTTAAAAGGATGCGTGATCTTGTTCCAGAAGCAAAGACACTTTACTTTATGGCAGATCCGAAGGAATTAACGGAGTTAGGTCAGCTAGGCTATGCGGTCGACTTAAAAACAAGTTTGTCCTATTTAAATGGTCAGCTGCAGCTAAAGAAAAGAAACTATCCAATTTATGATTTTTGGTGGGATGTTTACAATGCCTATATAGACAACGACCAATGGAGGACAGCTGCTAAAAAGGTATTCTCAAGCCTGACTTATCAAAACAGAACGAGCACATTAGCAGATGAAACGAGCACCATGCTGTATGGCGAAAGCATCACAGCGAGTGTTTCAAGAATGGAATTGTTTCAGTCATGCCCGTTCTCTCATTTCGCAACACATGGCCTAAAGCTGAAGGAAAGACAAGTATATAGGCTGGAGGCTCCTGCAATTGGAGATTTATTTCATGCTGCCTTAAAATACATTGCCGAAACAGTTATACATGAAAATATGATGTGGTCTGACCTGACAAGAGAGCAGTGTGAGCTGCTTGCAAAGGATGCAGTCGAAATGCTGGCTCCGAAATTGCAGAATGAAATACTGCTTAGCACGAACAGGCACCATTATATTAAAAGAAAGCTTGAACAGATTATCAGCCGAGCATCCTTTATCTTAAGTGAGCATGCGAAATACAGCGGGTTTGCTCCGATTGACCTTGAGCTTGAGTTTGGACCAAAAGGCAAGTTGCCGCCAATGGGCTTTTCACTAAAAAATGGCACGAAAATGGAGCTAGTGGGAAGAATTGACCGTGTGGACAAGGCGGAGCTCGATAATGAAGTCTACTTGCGTGTTATTGATTATAAATCGAGCGCACATGAGCTAAATATGAATGAAGTATATTATGGTCTGTCTTTGCAGATGCTGACATACTTGGACCTTATTATTTCTAACAGCAGCATTCTTGTAGAAAAGGATGCAAATCCTGCAGGAGTATTGTATTTCCATGTTCATAATCCCGTCTTGAGCACTAAAAAAGTATTGACTCTTGATGAAATCGAGGAGGAGCTCTTCAAAAAATTCAAGATGAATGGCTTGATGCTCGGTAAAGAGGATGTTATTAAGCTGATGGACGGCAGTCTCGAAAAAGGAGACTCGCCGATTGTGCCTGCAGGTGTTAAAACAGACGGCACATTGACAAAGCGTTCCAAGGTTGCCAGCAGGGAGGACTTTTCTTCTCTGCAAAAATTTGTACGTCATAAATATGTGGAAACAGGTAACAAAATTATCGGCGGGAATGTGGAGATTGCTCCATACCAGCTGAAGGAAAAATCGCCATGTACTTTTTGTTCATTTAAGTCTGTTTGCCAGTTTGATGAGGGGCTTGAATCAAACCAATATCGAAAACTGCAAACCTTCTCGAAGGAAGAAGCACTTGAATTAATAAGAAAGGAGGCAAATGCAAATGAAGATTATTGATATTCCAGAGAAACCAGTGGATGCAACATGGACAGATGACCAGTGGAAAGCAATCATGCTAAGCGGCAGTGATATTTTGGTAGCGGCAGCTGCTGGTTCAGGAAAAACAGCAGTCCTTGTAGAAAGAATGATCCGCAAAATTGTCTCAGATAATCCAATTAATGTTGATGAACTGCTTGTTGTTACATTTACAAATGCATCTGCTGCCGAGATGAAGCATCGAATTGGAGATGTGCTGGAAAAGGAAATCAATGCTAACCCGAAATCTCAGCACCTGAAGAAACAGTTGGCTTTATTAAATAAAGCACATATATCAACAATCCATTCCTTTTGTCTAGAGGTTATTCGTAAATATTATTACATGATTGATCTTGACCCAGGCTTTCGGATAGCAGATGAAACAGAAGCGCAATTAATGCGTGATGAATGTGTGGAGGACCTATTTGAAGAAGAGTACGGCAAAGATGAGAATCTTGCTTTCTTCGATTTGGTTGATGCTTTCACAAATGACAGAAGTGATGATGCACTGCAAAAAATCATTCAGGAAGTGTATGACTTTTCACGGGCAAATCCGTCTCCGTCTGCTTATTTAGGGTCATTGGCACAAATGTATGACATAGAAGAGTCAGCGGCAATAGAAGAGCTTCCATTTGCTAAAGAGTTACTTGTAAGCATAGAGCTTCAATTGGATGGAGTCAGACAACTTTTGGAATATGGTTTGGAATTGACTAAACGACCGGGCGGGCCTGCGCCAAGGGCAAGTAATTTTCTTGATGATTTAAGCCTTTTGGACATTATGCAACAAGCGAAAAACGACTCATGGAAAACGCTATATGAAGCAATGCAAGGTTTGAAATTTACAAGAGCAAAGGCTTGCAAGGGAGACGAGTACGACCCTGCTTTAATCGAAGAAGCTCAAAAGGTAAGAGAAAGAGCCAAGAAAATCCTGCAGGAAATGCAAAGTGAATTATTTGGCAGACTGCCTGAAGGCTTTATCAAGGATATGCGAGAGATGAAGGTCCATGTGGAAACATTGACAAGGCTTGTTGCTGCCTTCTCTGACCGGTTCCAGAAAATGAAATCTGAAAAAGGCTTAGTTGATTTTGCTGATCTTGAGCATTATTGCTTGGAAATATTACGAAATTCAGAAACAACGGAACTAGAGCCGTCTGTTGCCGCCTTATATTACCACAAGCAGTTTAAAGAAGTGCTTATCGATGAATATCAGGACGTTAATATGGTGCAGGAATCTATTCTCCAGCTTGTGACAGCAGACAGCGAATCAGAGGGGAATCTGTTTATGGTTGGCGATGTGAAGCAGTCCATTTATCGATTCCGTCTGGCAGAACCGAACTTGTTTCTAGCTAAATATAATCGGTTCCAGGAAGATGAAGATACTGGTTATAAGATTGACCTTGCAAGAAACTTCCGCAGCAGAAGAGAGGTTTTGGACGGTACAAACTATTTGTTCAAACAGATAATGGGTGTTAAAGTCGGGGAAATTGAATATGACAAGGACGCAGAACTGGCAAAGGGAGCTTCCTACCCAGAGGAGATAATCTATCCGATTGAACTGGCACTCGTCAACCAGAATACTTCTGCATCAAGTGAAGAAGCAGATATAGAAGACAGCGAGTTTGATGCGTTGGAATTGGAACAGTCCCAGTTGGAAGCGCGTGTGATTGCGCAAAAAATGAAGGAGCTGTTCGACCAAAAGCAGGAGGTGTATGACGCAAAAACGAAATCCTACCGACCTGTAATGTACAAGGATATGGTCATTCTTTTGCGTTCCATGACATGGGCACCAGCTATTATGGAGGAATTGAAGCAGTTTAATATCCCGACATATGCTAATTTGACGACAGGTTATTTTGAGTCGACCGAAGTGAATATTATGATGTCATTACTGAAGGTAATTGACAATCCGTATCAGGATATTCCGTTAGCGGCAGTGCTGCGTTCACCAATTGTCGGCTTGACGGAAGAAGAACTGAGTAAAATCCGAATTGCCCAAAAGCAGGGAGCATTTTATGATGCGGTCAAAGCTTTTATGGGAGCAAGGGCAGCAAGTACAGAAGAGGTGTATGAAAGAATTGCGCCATTCTTTAGTATGCTCCATGAATGGCGAACAGAAGCACGGCGAGGAGCTTTGTCAGATTTAGTATGGAGACTGTACAGAGACACTCATTTCTATGATTTTGTTGGCGGTTTGCCTGGTGGGAATCAGCGACAGGCTAACTTAAGAGCCTTGTTCGATCGTGCTCGCCAATACGAATCGACCTCTTTCCGCGGGCTGTTCCGTTTCTTACGTTTTATCGAAAGAATGAGAGACAGAGGTAATGACCTTGGAGCTGCAAGGGCATTGACAGAGCAGGAAGATGTTGTGCGAATCATGACAATCCACAGCAGTAAAGGGCTTGAGTTTCCATTTGTTTTCCTTGCAGGTATTGGAAGAGAATTTAATACAATGGATCTCCGCAAGCCATTTCTGCTTGATAAGGATCTTGGCTTTGCAACGAAGTATATTCATGCCAAAAAGCGTATTTCTTATCCTTCTTTACCACAAATAGCGTTTGTGAAGAAAAAGAGAATGGAGCTTCTTGCAGAGGAGATGCGTGTCCTTTATGTGGCGTTGACAAGGGCTAAAGAGAAATTGGTGCTAGTCGGTTCTGTCAAAGATATTGAGAAGTCTAAGCTGAAATGGGCACAGGCTGCAGGACATTCAAATTGGCTGCTTAATGAATTCGACAGGGCTTCTGCACGCTCTTATTTGGATTGGATAGGACCAGCCCTTGTGAGACATAAAGATACAGTAGGTATTCATTTGGAAAGCTGGTTGGATAAAGGAGAGGTTTCTGTCCATCCATCATCATGGGAAATACGAATTTTGCCTAAGGAAGAGCTGCTTGCTTTTACTGCTGAAGACTTAGAGGAACAAGAAGGCTGGCTGGAAAAGGTAACGACCGGAAGAAAAATCGATATTTCCTCTGAATATCAGGAACAAATCCAGCGCACGCTTAATTGGAAGTATGCCTTCCCTGAAGGGACAATCTATCGTTCTAAGCAGTCAGTGTCAGAGCTGAAAAGACAAAGTGAAAGAATTGATGAGCAAAGCGGAACAGAGCTAGTTCAAACGCGGAGAAAAACAATTTGGAACAGACCGAAGTTTATGCAGGAGAAAAAGCTGAGTCCTGCTGAAAAAGGAACCGCAATGCATATGGTTATGCAGCATGTTCGTTTGGCTGAGGAAATAACCGAGGAGAATGTTATGCTGCTAGTGGACGAAATGGTAGCACAAGAGCTTTTGACAGCAGAACAGGCAGATGCGATTGAGGCTGGTCAAATTGTGTCCTTCTTTCAGACAGAGCTGGGGCAGCGTATGCGCAATGCCAAAAAGCTTGTCCGTGAGATACCATTTAATATTGCCTACCCAGCAAGTTCTGTTTATACGGATTGGCAAGGTGAGGACGAGCCAATTCTTGTACAAGGGATTATCGACGTATACTTTGAAGATGAAAAAGGAACCGTGCTGCTTGATTACAAAACAGATTCCATTCATGACCGATTTAAAGGTGGGTATCAGGAGGCTAAACCAGTATTGGAGTCCCGCTATCGTGTGCAAATTGACCTGTATGCAGATTCACTTGAAAAAATTCTTAAAAAACCGATTGATGAGAAGTATTTATATTTCTTTGATGGTGCAAATATCTTGCAGATGTAAACTGCTAATTTGAAGCTGTCCGCTTTTGGACAGCTTCTTTTATTTTCAGTGGTAGTGTCATGAATTGCAGCGCAAATGGGAAAAAGATAAATATGTAGTTACTTCTCTTACGAAAGGAAGCAAATATGGCAAAGATAAAGAAAAAGATTGGTACATGTGAATTATGCTTAAGAGAGGATGTGGAGACGACAGCACATCATTTGACGCCAAGGGAAATGGGCGGGGCTTATTTAGGGACTGCAGATTTATGTATCCCATGCCATAAGCAAATTCATGCATTATATACAAATGAAGAGCTGGCTGTTAGGCTGAATACTGTCGCACTGCTGCAAGACGATCCACAAATAGCGAAGTATTTGGCTTGGATAAAAAAACAGCCTTCTACAAAATTGCAGAAGGTGAGAAAATCGAAAGACAGAAGAGGAAGGAAATGATGTTTCTTCATCTTCTGTCTGCTAGTTATTAGCTGAAGTCGGCTGGTCAATCAGACTAGTATCTACGTAATTAGTTGCACTTAACCCGTTGTTAGTTATGATAAACGCACCTGTGTTTGATGCACCTGAGCCTAAAGAAACCTTTGAATTTCCCTTTGGGGATATGAACAGTGAATCGCCAAATTGTACGATTCCCTCTCCAACGTTAACAATCTGCACTGGTCCTACGATGGCAGGCAAAAAAATCCCTCCTTTAAATGTAATAAAGCCGTCTGACAACCCGGTTTATTGACTTCCGTTAATGATAGATGTTCCCGGTGATGAATGTATCTCCTCGAGGGGAATGATGGTTTGGTTCTTTAATTCCTCTGAATGATTTTCGAGCTGTCTTATATGCTTAATCCTCGTTTCAGCATAAATGTGGCGGGTGCTGCCAACCTGAAGCAAGGATGATGCTGAAACGGCAGTAATATCTAGAGTCTTCACTTTAATAATTGGCTTTGTTTGATGGTACATAATATTGATATTTTCTGTAATTGGCGGAATAGGAATTGGTTCGGAGAAAATTGGATAATCAAAAGGGCCTTCATTGCCAAAGAAAGTCTTTCTTTCCCTTTGTACGGCAAGTGCTCTTGAAAATGCCTGATAATAAGAAATGTCTCCGAATTCAACTGTAGATGAAAAGGAAGCAACATTGAGTCGCATATTATCAACAACAGAAGTTCTTTGCAGCATAATGTCAGCCTTTTGGAATTAACGGCACAAATGGGCCGATAATCAGAGATTCTGCAGGTGTGTCAAACGTGGACGCAAGTTGGATAGTCTGAACATCGCCGACAATGCATACAGAAGAGCTCGATACCCCGATAATTTTAATATCTCCCACTGCAAGATCGCGATTGTATACTTGAAAGTTCATTCCTTGTTCCTCCCCTTAACATTATCCGGAATATTACTTAGGAAAATTTGTACACCATTTTCTATTTCCTGCTTCAATGCAGCTATCACTGCCTCATTTTGCTGCATTGTATCCTCTTCCTGTTCAGAAGCTGGCCGTTGCTGCAAATAATATTGTATTCTTGTAGGGAGCTGCTTCGTCACGTCTTCTTGGATGAAGGAAATGTAAGCTTCATCCTCCTCCATACCGAGTTCTGCTTGTTTTCTCATAATCACTTCGGGAAGCTCCATTTGAATATAAGTAAGGAGAGTTTCTTCCAGCTCCATCGATCTCGTCATCATTTGCTTAGGATCAATTTGCGGTGGATAAAAAGGCCCGCCAGGCTGAACAGAATTTCCTGGATTAATAGCTAACTCTTCAATCTTTTGTAAATCTGCCGGATTCAAGCCAATGTTGAGTGTCCCATCCAATGTTTCCACTTTAAGCTGATCAAAGCTGTATTCAATACGATCTACTCGAACGGAAGGCCTGTTCTTAAGTTCAGTAACTTCTTTTGTCAGTTCGGTTACAGCTTTCTCCAAGGATACGATTCTTTTTTCTAAGTACTGCAGATAAGATTGTAACTGATCGCCATAATGGTAAAATTGTTGGGACATCCTTCGTACCTCCTTCGTTATCTTAAGGTCCTGTCAATGGAACAGACGGTGACATAACAACACTATCGTCTGCCACATTTACACCAGTAAACGGTTCTGATTCCTCTGTGGTGCTTGGTGCTGATTCAGTAAATCCGCCAGTATTATAAAGATAAGAATTAGGTTTAATAATACCGGAACTGCCAATTTGAAAAACAGATGAGTTTGTAATACCGCCAATTTTAATTGTGTGTATCGTTATTGATTGTTGAATGAAATAATTCATTATTATCACCTTTTCCAATGTGAGAAAACATTTATGCGTTCATGAAATTTCCTTGATCAATGCCATCATTATCTGTTGTGTTCGTGGCACTTCTATAATTGGTGATATTTAACCCATCACCTGTGTTGAAGGAACCAGAACCAGAGAAAGTTTTTGCGTTAGAAATCGGCATTATTTTATAGACATCGCCAATATTAAAGATCGAGCTGCTCCCGATGGATATTACTTGTGCGACTCCTACAATAGCTGGCATAATCAACATCCTTTACATAAGATTCTTTACATTCTATGTGGTGTTTCCGCGGAGTGTGATACATTCGCCCAGTAAATGTAGAGCCATCTCTTTTTAACCTATTCTGCTGCAAGGTTGGCCTATGACAATTTCATCTTGCATACATTTTAGGACAAAGCCTGTCAGTGAGGTTTGAATACTATTGTCTGAAAGTTTATAATTGAATAAATATTAAACTATATATCTAGGATAAGGATGGGATCTTATGAGATTTGCGACAGCTATACTTGATGGTAAACAAATTATTGCAGTATTAAATGAGGAGAATAACAGCATTCTTCCACTAAATGATACAGAAGAAAAGAAATCTGGAAGACGGCCGTTTCCAGATAACATGCTTCAATGTATTGAGATGGGCAGTGATTTTGTTGAAGGTGCTAAAGAGGTGGTTGTTTGGGCAAAGGAAAACAGTGACTGCTTTGTTAATATAGAGGAGGTACAGCTTATTGCTCCAATTCCAAAGCCGACAAAGAATATTTTTTGTGTAGGGAAGAATTATGAAGAGCATGCAATAGAGATGGGCAGTAAAGATGATATACCAGAGCATGTCATGGTGTTTACGAAAGCACCGACAACCGTAATCGGACCAGAGGAAACAATACCTTTACATAGTGATGTAACAGACCAGCTCGATTATGAGGGCGAGCTTTGCGTTGTTATCGGCAAAAAGGGCAAAGCAATTCCACAGGATAAGGCATTAGAGTATGTGTTTGGCTATACCATTCTGAATGATATTACTGCAAGGGATTTGCAAAAAAAGCATAAGCAGTTTTTTATCGGCAAAAGCTTAGACGGGAGTGGACCGCTTGGACCAGTGATTGTCGAGAAATCAGCTATTCCTAATCCAAACAATCTGGACATCTCGACTAAAGTAAATGGGGAGGTTAGACAAAGCTCCAATACAAAGCACTTTATTTTTCCTATTGAAGAAGTAATTAGCGTCTTATCTGCTGGTATGACACTTGAACCAGGGGATTTAATTGCGACAGGAACACCTGCTGGAGTTGGTAAAGGCTTTAAGCCGGCAAGGTTTCTACGTGATGGCGATATAATCGAAATAGAAGTGGAAGGAATCGGAGTATTGCGTAACACTGTTGGAAAAGATTAACGAAAAAGCTACTATAAATAGACAGAAACGTGCATCCTTATCATAAAGGAGGTGGGCAGATGTTTGGCCAAATCCACTTTATTTCATGGATGCTCACATTAGTTCTTTTTATTGCCGTTTTACTTTTAGGAAAAACGGGACAAGTAACAACAAAGAAAATCATCCATATGATGACAAGGTTATTGTATTTGTTCATTATTTCTTCTGGTGTAATAATGCTGTTTCGTGTAGAGACATTTACTGCCATGTATATACTGAAGGCACTTGTCGGAATTTGGGTTATTAGCATGATTGAATTGATATTAGTCAGGTTGGAAAAAGGGAGAAGAGTAGACTTCTCTGGGGACAGTTAGCAATCGCTCTTGTGCTCGTCATTTATATTGGTATGTTGCATTATGATTTGAAAGGCTCTGCATTGAAAAAAAGCAGAGCCTTTTTCTATTTCTTAAGTATTGACCACCAAAAGAAATATCTGGTAAATTAGCAATAGATTAATGGAATGGGAGAGAGACCCCGTGCAATCATATTATATCAAGCTAGCTTTATTATTCTCGGTGTGGTCAGGGGTACTTATGGGTGCATATAAGGACAGCAGTGTGTTTTTTATTTACTTGTTTACGTGCACACTTCTGCTTATTCTATATTTCCTTCTTCCTCTAATTAAGCAAAAGGTCTATATTTATCTCCTCCTCCTCGGCTTGACACAAGTCTTAATTTTCTTATGGGAGGATACCACGCCTTTCTATCTTTACATACTGTCATTTTTCTATTTGCTGGAAATGTTACAGGAGGTTAAGGGGAGGGCTAGTACAGTAGCATTGATTGTGCTGAACTGCTTAAATATTTTATCAGCCACTGTGTTTTTTGGACTTCCACTTTTGCTTGTTATTGTTATAAATGTCTTTTCAGGATTAGTGATCTATCGACTTAGTGAAGTAAATAAAGAATATAAGCATATAAGAGAGACATATGATTCCTTGCTGAATGACTATAGAGTACAAAAGCGGAGAGCATTTCATAACGAAAAGACGGCGAGAGCAGAAGAAAGAAGCATGATAGCAAGGGAGATGCATGATGCTGTTGGACATAAGCTAACGGCCCTTATCATGCAGGTCGAGCTGCTTCGGCCAGAACTTCAGAACGGCTCTTATCCAATTATTAAAGAACTGGCTGCAGACTGTTTGGAGGAAACAAGAAGAGCAGTTCGTCTTCTGCAGGCAGAAGACCTGCAAGGGATGTCTGCACTTGTTCACTTAATTAAAAAGCTTGAAAGTGAAAATACCATTCATGTTCATTTTACAGCAAGACAGGGTGTTTTGCGCCTTCAGCTCAGTAACAGGAAAAATGCAGTCCTTTACCGGACAATTCAGGAAGGGCTGACAAATGCAATGAAATATGGAAGCAATCGAGAGGTGTTCTTAAATATTGGCGTATCTCCGATTGGGTATCTTACCTTTGAAATAAAAAACACTTATCATCATAAGCATCCGATACATAAAGGATTCGGTCTTGAAAATATGGCAAAAAGACTTGAGGAAGAAGGGGGAAAGCTGTCAATTCTGCGGCATAACAAGCAGTTTATTTTGACAGGCAGCTTACCTGCAGAGGAGCTGAGTAAATGATCAATGTGTTGATTGCAGAAGATCAGGCCATTGTTAGAAATGGCTTGAAAATGATAATAGAACAAGCTGCGGAAATAAAGGTAGTAGCAGAAGCAGCGGACGGCAAGGAAGTGCTAGAGCTTGTTAAAACGCATCACATAGACCTTATTTTGATGGATGTCCGCATGCCTGTTATGGATGGACTTGAAGCAACAAAACGAATAAGGGCAGAGTACCCTGCTATTAAAATATTAATTTTGACTACATTTAATGATGAAGAATATGCCCTTAAAGCATTCCGAGAAGGTGCAAATGGATTTTTGCTGAAAAGTGCTGACGGTGCGGCTCTGATTAACAGCATTAAAAGCTGTCTTGCTGGGGGCATGAGCATACATGATGATGTTGCCGCAAAGGTTATGCCAATGCTGCTGAAGGAAAACAAGCCTGTTAAGCAAACAGACCTAATCGATATCCTTACTGACAGAGAAATTGAAATTGTTCAGCATGTTGGACTTGGCAAAACGAATAAAGAGATAGCAGGCGAGCTGTTTTTATCTGTCGGTACAGTGAAGAATCAGCTTACCCAAATCCTGCAAAAGCTTGATTTGAGAGATCGAACACAATTGGCCATCTTTGCAGTAAAGAATGACCTTATCTAACTGGTTTTGGTTTATCCATCTTAAAAATGTTATGATGATTTAGTGTGATTACATAAAAGTTGAAATGAGGGTTTTACATGTACAGAAAATCAGAAGATTTTATTGCAGACTGGAATGCGTCTGCACATGGAACATTGCAAGTGTTAGAAGCACTTACAGACGAGAAACTTGGTCAGGCAATTGTTGAAGGTCACAGCACGCTTGGTTGGTTAGGCTGGCATTTATCTACAAGTCCTGCCTTTTTTGCTGGAGTAGCAGGTATGCAGGTAAGACCTGCTACAGATAAAACAGCAGAAACTATCACTGCAGCTGAAATTGTCCAAGCATACAAAACAATTGCAGCAGATATTGCTGAAGCGGCAAAATCCTTAACAGATGAAGTGCTGCTTGAAACAGTTGACAAGTTTGGAAGACCAATGACAAAAGGATCTGTGCTTGGAACACTGATTCAGCATCAAGTCCATCACAGAGGACAAATGACAGTTCTTTTGCGCCAAGCTGGCTTACCAGTGCCTGGTGTACTTGGACCAACAAAGGAAATGCAGACACAAGGCTGATTTAAGTATTAAAACGTCTCTATTTTAATGGAGGCGTTTTTTTTTGTGCTGAAAAAATGACTTAAGTCACTCCAGAAGTACCACAATTAATGACCTTTAGGTATAGGAAAAAACTTGTAAAAATATTATGCTGTCATTAGAAAGGATGATGACGATGCTAGAAGTGATTGATTTATCCAAACAGTTTAAACAAACAAAGGTTGTTAATTCGGTCAATCTTTATTTAGAAAAGGGAGAGACGGTCGGTCTGCTTGGTCCGAATGGAGCAGGTAAATCAACGACCATTTCCATGATATCTTCCCTGCTAAAGCCAAGCAGCGGTGATGTTAGACTGCATAATGAAAGTATTTTGAAGACACCAGAGAAGCTGCGCAAAATACTTGGCGTAGTTCCGCAAGAAATAGCACTCTATATGGAGCTTACTGCAAGAGAGAATTTAGTTTTTTTCGGTAAGATGCACCGTATTCCTACTAAATTATTAAAAACCAGAGTAGATGAAGTGTTGGACATTATTGGTTTAAACGATAGACAGAAGGACCTTGTTAAAACATTTTCTGGAGGGATGAAAAGACGATTGAACATAGGTGTTGCTCTTATTCACTCACCTGAAATTATTATTATGGATGAGCCGACAGTCGGTATTGACCCACAATCAAGAAATCATATATTAGAGACAGTGAAGCGGCTGAACAAGGAACAAAATATTACCGTTCTCTATACAAGCCATTACATGGAGGAAGTTGAGTTCTTATGTAAAAGAATCTATATCATGGACCATGGAGAAGTTATCGCTTCAGGCTCAAAAGAGGAAATAAAGAATATTCTTTCGGCAGAAACAGCGATTAACATTCATATAGAAATGATGAAGCATCCTTTTGTTGAAAGGTTAAGAGACTTACCGAATGTCCAGCATCTTTCTATAAACCAAGCAACTATCACGTTGATCGTTCCAAGGGAAGTCCAGCTTCTGAAGGACATTTTCCGCCTTGCAGAGGAGCATCAGGTGAATGTGCTTGCAGTAAATATTGAAACACCAAGCCTAGAGGATGTGTTTTTGCATCTGACAGGGCGGAAGCTTCGAGATTAGGGGGAGAGACAATGTTCTTTCATATGGTGAAAAAGGAAATTCTCATGATATGGAGAAGACCTCGAGAGCTGGTCGTCCTCCTGCTGATGCCATTTATTTTAATAACGATATTAGGAAGCGCGCTTGGAGCTATTATGGATGGCGGGGAGGATTCAAGCGGCTTGCAGGCAAAACTGTTAGTACAGCTAAAGGATGATTCCACAAAAGCCCAGCAAGAAGCGATATCAGAAATAGAAGCTTCTTCGTTAAGTCCTGAAGAGAAACAGCTAAAGATAGCAACTGTTTCATCCATAGATCCTGTTGCTGCTTTTATAGATGAACTGCAAGAAAATAAAGACCTAAAAAAGCTTGTGACAGTCACTATTACAGATAAAGCAGCAGAAAAAGGGGAGTACAGCGGAGTTTTAACGATCCCATCCGGCTTTACACAGCAATTTTATCATAAATTGCTTGATGGCAAAGAGATGACGGCAACATGGAGCTTTAAGGAGGAGGACAGTACGTCCCTTTCGGCAACTGTCCTAAAAGACATTTTAGAAAGCTACCAGCAGGAACTGTCTTATACAAAAACGGCTGCAGACCTTACTATTGATTTATCAGAGGTAAATGAACCGATTATCGGCAGCATGGAAAGTATCACAAAGAAAAAAGAGGTTGATGCTTTTGCTTATTATGCGATTGGTATGTGCGCAATGTTTGTGTTTTATGTAGCCTCAACTGTTGCCGGCTTTGCTTACCAACAAAAAGAGGATTATATGTACCAGCGTATTCTGTTGGCAAATGTGTCACCATATACATTTTTTCTTGGCATATTTGTATCAGCATTTATACTATCCTTTATACAATTACATTTATTATTTGGGTTGTCTGCTGTCATATATGGTGTTGTGTTCTCAAGCTTTATCCAATATTTCTTAGTAACAATTCTGTTAAATATCATGGCATCAAGCTTTGCTGTATTTGCAGCAGCCATATCCTTCCGAACGAATTCCAGAAGTTTGCCGACACTAATTCCTAATTTAATAATTCCTATCTTAGCCTTTGTCGGCGGCAGCTATTTTGATCTTAGTGCAATTGGCGGATTTATGGAAAAGCTTGGCGAGTACTCACCAGTTGGTGCTACGATGACTGCCTATATCAAGGTTTACCAAGGCTACAGTATTTTAGATATCACAGGACAGATTGAGGCAATACTCCTCTTTAGCGGTGCATTGCTGCTGAGCGCAGTTGCGTTATTAATGAGGAAAAGAGGTGCTATCGTATGAATGGTATACTTTGGGGTAAATTCAGGAGGTTTTTGCGTAAACCAGGGGCATTTTTGATTACATCCGTAATTTGTGCAGCTTTTGCTTTTTTACTTGGCTCCAGTTCCTTTACAAAGGTGGAAATACCAGTCTTTGCTAATAACACTGGTAACGCAGAGACAATTGTGCAGGAGTTAAATAAAAGTGACAGCTTTCAGTTTAAACTAATAGCAGAAAAAGAAGTACTGCAGCAAATTGAAGATGGTAAAACAGATCTTGGTGCGTCCCTTGCAGATGATTCTTATACCGTATATCGAGCTGCAGATACAGAGACCACTCTCGCGGTAAACCGCTATTTAGAAAAATATTATCAAAACCGCTCTAAAAAGCAACAAATTTTGAGCAACGCACAGGATAAAAAGGAAGCAGAGACAAAGCTAGAGGCTATGGAGAAAGAGCCGTTGCTGCCGATAAAATTAGCTAAATCGCAGCAACAAAGCAGCTATGACCAATCTCTGCAAGCATTGTTTGGCTTCACCTTATTCTTTAGCATATATACGGTGGCAAACACAGTTGTAGAAATTTTGCGGGATAAACAAAATGGCATTTGGGACCGCTTTATCCTGTCTTCAACAAGCAAGACAAAGCTCTATCTTGGTCATCTTTTCTTTAGCTTTTTATTAGGTTATCTGCAGATTATGCTTATTTTTCTTATCTTTAAATTCGGTACAGGGATAGACTTCCATGGCAACTTTGCAGTAGTGTTTGGCGTTGTTATTCCATACTTATATGCAATTGTTGCACTTGCGATTTTATTGACAGGGCTTGTCAAAACAGTAAGCCAATTCAATGCGTTTATTCCGTTAGTTGCTGTTAGCTTTGCGATGCTTGGCGGAGCATACTGGCCGATGGAAATTGTTAAATCTGACTTTTTGCTCCTGCTCGCAAAATTTGTGCCTGTCACATATGGAATGGAGCTATTAAAGCAAGGGATTATTGAAGATGCGGCACCAATGGAGCTGCTGTTTCCTGTTGGTATCTTAATGCTGATGGGGACGGTGATGCTTGGTGTCGGCATACGACTGATTGAACGAAGACATGTATAGCATTATGTTCCCTTCCTTGCTGAAAGGAAGGGTTTTTTTGTATTAGAAAAAACGACTCTTAAAGGAAGGAAATGCCAGTGACTTGGTGAATTAGTATAGGTTTAGGAAAGGAGGAATGATTGCCATGGAGAAAAAAACAGTTTGTATTTTGTTATTTAATGAAGTGGATGTCCTTGATTTCGCAGGCCCTTATGAAGTTTTTTCCTTAGCTGCATCACCTGAAGAGCGTGATAATCATTTCTTCCAAGTCGTGACTATTTCAGAGACAGGAAAGCAGATAAGTGCTAGAAATGGGTTAACAGTTAAGCCTGATTATAGCTTTGTGAGTCATCCTTACTTGAATATTGTTATCGTGCCAGGGGGATATGGAGCGAAAACGACTGAATTAACCAATCAAAATGTGATTACATGGATAAAAGCACAAGCTGAACACACTGAACTTATTGCATCTGTCTGCACAGGTGCGTTGCTGCTGGCAAAGGCGGGCTTACTTGACAAGCAAGCTGCAACAACCCATTGGATGGATGTCGACAGGCTGAAAACAGAATTTCCGCTTGTGTCCGTAAAACGTGGAGTAAAATACGTGGATGAGGGCAGGATTATCACCTCTGCTGGAATATCTGCGGGTTCGATGTCCTTTCATATCCTGACACGGCTAAAAGCATGGAGTATGAAATTAATCTTGGGGGCTCTGCGAAAATATGAATATATATTGTGAGAGTTGTATGAACCAATTTAGAATTGCCTTACAGTCAGTAAAGGAAATGATAGCATAGTTGAAAGAGGAAGACCTGCTGTTCCGACCGACAGAATCAAAATTCTTTATAGGAGAATTATTGGTGCATCTATCTTTAATAGGAGAGGCTGATTTACTAATTGCTTCAGGCAGGTCAAGTCTTGCGGAGATAGAGGCTGCCATTGATAACTCCTTTCAAGTTTTAGTAGAAGCATATGACAAGTACTCTGATAACCAATTAGCTGAAGAGTTGGAGTCCTATTGGGGCACTCGGTATGAATGGCTGTTGGAAATAGTAGCACATATATATCATCACCGCGGTCAATTACATGCAATGTTGGTGCATGCATACAGAAAGGATCCACAAATAGCACTGTTTGAATAAGTCGAACAGCATACAGTAAGAACCCGTATAGGAAGTGAAAAAATGATGGAGGAAAATCAAGCAACAGAAAACGAAAACAGGTCTTGGAAGCCGGATTGTGAAAACTGTTTCGGCTTATGCTGTGTTGCCTTGCCGTTTGGTAACTCAGCAGAATTTGCTGAAGATAAGGAGGGGGGGAAGCCGTGTAGGAATCTGCTGGAAGATTATCGGTGTGGCATACATCAAAAGCTTCGCAGGAAAGGCTTTAAGGGCTGTACAGTGTTCGAATGCTTTGGTGCAGGCCAAAAGGTTTCACAGTTCACCTTTAAAGGAGTGAGCTGGCAGGAGAATAAAGCTGTGGCAATGGACATGTTTAAGGTTTTTCCTATCATGCAGCAGCTGCATGAAATGCTCTGTTATTTGGATGAAGCACTTCAGCTTCAGGTCACAAAAGAGATTAACCAAGAATTAGAGGCAGTATTTCAAAAGACTAGCAGTTTAACTGAATTAAAGCCGGAGGAAATACTGAACCTGAATATTCCTGAACATCGGACTTTAGTAAATGAACTTCTTATGAAGACAAGTGAATTGTTGCGCCAGGATATCCTATCTGAAAAAAGCAAACGTTTAAGAGGAAGGAATAAGAAGAAAGGCAGTGACTTGATCGGGGCAAATTTACGCAATCTGGACTTAAGGGGAGAGAACTTTAGGGGAGCATGGCTGATTGCGGCAGACTTAAGAAAGACAGATTTGCGATTCGTTGATTTTATCGGAGCAGATTTAAGAGACGCAGATATAAGAGGAGCGGATTTAAGAAATAGCTTGTTCCTGACTCAAGTTCAGTTGAATGCAGCTAACGGAGATAAATATACTAAAATACCAGCAGGCCTTAATCAACCAGCTCATTGGTTTTACTGATTTCAGAATATAGTAATATATTCCAATGGTAATTTAATAGTTTCAATAGTGTAACCCTGGGAATATATACACTAACACTAAAAAAGGAGTGAATCATAATGGAAAACAAATTAGAATCAAAAGTAAATGATAAGCTTCAAGGCATGGATAGTGAAAAGAAGGATGAAATTTTATCAAGCTTTGACGGATTTAAACAATATCTGTCAGACAAGGTAGAAAAAGCAGACAAACTAGGATTAGATCAAGAGCAAATTGCAAAAGCTGCACAAAAAGTCGGAGATTTTTTGGCGGCAAAAGAAGAACCGCGCAACAGAGAGGAAAAACTGCTGCAGGAGCTTTGGAAAGCAGGGAACGAAGAGGAACAGCACAAGCTCGCTCATATGCTAGTTAAGCTTGTCAGCTAATGAAAAGAAACCGCCTAAAAAGGCGGTTTCTTTCATTATTATAAATAATATAGCTTGAAATTAATATCTTGATCATGATTGCCGAATTTTTTTCCGAAAATAGTGGCGCCGCCAACATGTTCAGCGTCTTCTTTTACCTCAATCCGCAGTGTCCATCTGTCTGTATTCGTATCAAGATCGTCTACTGTTATTTGAGACATTGGATCACCATCAATATAGGTGCCATGATTAGTTATTCGTATCGTTTTGAGCAGGCCGTATTGATTGATGTTATGCGGCCACCAATCAGGTGTGAATTTACCTCTTGTATCAGCGAAATCTCCAGGGCTTCTCCATGTTCCCAACTCAATACCGTTTAAAGAAAAGGTAATATCTGATGGCCATACATCATTGGCAAATGGAAATTCTGAGCAAATTTCCAAGCTTATTTCAAACTGCTGTAATTTCTCATCCTTTTTCAGGAAGTTGGCAATATTATATTGTACAAAGCCTTGTGTAAACCAAAGAATTTCAGCATCCATTCTTTTTGGATCCATAAAATAGCGGGGCTCGTCAACTCGACCGATAAACTCCTTCTCTGTTGCTAGTCCACAAGTCGGCTTTAAATCATAATCGGTATAATGTCCAATTGGTACCGCAGTTTCATATGCAGCAAATGAGTGAAATATCTTTTTCGGAAAATTTATCTCAATATGATCAACTTTTAAAATAGATATTTTTTGTAATCCTGATTTTCCTGGTACTCTTTCTGTCTTAATCAAGCCTGCATCTTCAAGTTTTTTAATATGCTTTGTCACAATAGCACTGCTGATTTCCAATTCTTCGGCAATTTCTTTTATATTCAGTTTATTTTTGCTGAGGAGTTGAATGATTTTGATGCGAACCTCACTGGCAAGTGCTTCGTAAACAACTAATGAGGAATTGTCGATCCCTAGTTGCATGAAAATCCCTTCTTTCAATACAAATGATTAAATTAAACATGTATTATCTTTATAAAAATAACATAAAGATTAATTACTGTAAATATATTGAGATTTATATTTAAATAATAAACAGTTTTGTTAACTTAGTAACATTTGAATCTTATTAAATTTACTTTTTTATTTATATTAAGGTGGATGAGTGGCTTTTTAAAAAAAGAGGAAATAATAGGGAAAAGGGCGAATGAATGTAGCATGTTACTTATGTAAGTTTTGAACATACTCTCCTATTGGGACTTACAGCATAAAGGAGGACGAAATGAAAATAAGAAAGGCAATCATAGAAGACGCGAGCGGGATATCAAGAGTACACGTAGACGCGTGGAGAACAACATATAAAAATCTTATCCCTGATTCCTTTTTGGACCAATTATCTTACGAGGAAAGGGAGCAAATGTGGAAGGTAAATATACCGAATGGCAATGTGTTTGTTGCAGAGAATGCAACAGGCAAAATTGTTGGCTTTGCTTGTGGAGGGAAGGAAAGAACAGGTAAATTTGAGGGATATAACGGAGAACTATATGCTATCTACATACTTGAGAAATATCAGGGACAGGGTATTGGACGGAAGCTGACAGAAGCAGTAAAGCATCATTTACGTGAAATTGGAATGACGAGTATGGTTATATTAGTACTCGAAGGTAATAAAGCATACCAGTTTTATGAAGCAATTGGCGGTAAGAAGATAGGTATACTGGAAGACACAATTGCCGATAAAGCGGTAAATGAGCTTGTTTATGGCTGGGAAGAATTATAATTGATTGATTAGTGGTTTTAGCATCCGCTCGTAAAAAAACCTTCAGCATTTTTTGCTGAAGGCTTTTTTATTTAAGAGGAAAGCTTTTCAATAATCATTCTTTTACCGGTGTTTAACGTAAATTCAAATCTGTCCGTGATTTTTTCATTATAATAAAAGTGATGATTAACACTGCATAAGCCTTCCTGATTGTCAAAAATCATCATATTGACACCATTTTTTCTTTTATCATCTCTTAAGAAGGTTAATTGGTTATAACAGTATATACAGTCATAAATTGAAAAATTCATGGAATTCAGGGTGGTGATAAACTGATAAAAGCTATCATCACTGATTTCGTCCAACAGCCGTTCCAATGAAAATACAAGATGCTTTCTAATCCTGATTTTATCTTCATTACACATCCCATAAGTGGAGCCGGAGCTGTTAATTCTGCCTTCATCCAAAAGGATCCCTTTTCTCCATTTGTTAAAGCAGAATAATTCCACTTCTTGATGAATATATTCATCTAGCATGGTTGCTTCTTCTGTTTCATCGTCGAAAAAAATCCACTGGTCACTGATGTATTCGACAGTTCCTTGTGTAAAGGCGCGGGTTTGGTACTCAATAAGCTTTAATCTCTGCTGATTGTTCATTTCCTAGAACCTCCCAATTACTTCCCATAATTTCTTTTTAGACATTTAAGTTCTAATTTATAACACCATGCATTATTATTTTGTGATTTAGCTTTTTTAGATCAAAAACAATTAGCATAAACCTGAATTATGCAGCAGGAATGTTTTAGAGATTTGTTTTATAAGGACAAATAACCATTTTTCTTATCATGCATACAATACTCCATACTGATTGCTATCTAATCACAATTCCACGAGAAAGGATGATCGTCATGTGTGGAATCACAGGTTGGGTTGATTACAGAAAAGACCTGAGAAAAGAAGAAAAAACATTGTCTGTTATGGCAGAAACACTGGAAAAAAGAGGTCCAGATGACACGAATGTATGGAGCGCACTTCATGCAGGCTTTGGTCATAAACGGTTGATTGTTGTAGACCCTCTTTGCGGAATTCAGCCAATGACAAAGCGTGCACAGGAATTAGAGTATACGATTTGTTATAACGGTGAGTTGTACAATACAGAGGACATACGAAAAGAATTACTAATAAAAGGATATTCATTTAACGGCCATTCTGATACAGAAGTTTTATTGGCTTCTTATATGGAATGGGGAGAAGATTGCTTACAATACTTAAATGGAATTTATGCTTTTGCTGTTTGGGATGAAAAAAGAAACTCCCTGTTTGTAGCCAGAGACCGTCTTGGTGTTAAACCACTGTTTTATGCAGAGGTTGGCTCAAGCTTCTTATTTGCCTCAGAGATTAAGGCTATCCTTGCACATCCTCAAGTAAAGGCAGAATTAGACAGGGAGGGGTTGGCAGAAGTTTTTGCACTTGGGCCATCTCATACACCTGGAACAGGAATCTTTAGGGGCATTAAGGAATTACGACCAGGGCATGCATTAAAATTTTCGCATGATGGTTTAAAGATTTGGCGTTATTGGAATGTAAAAAGTGAACAGCATGAAGATACGTTTGATGAAACGGTTGAAAAGGTACGCTACCTATTTACGGATGCTGTCACAAGACAGCTCGTTTCAGACGTGCCGTTAAGCACCTTTCTTTCTGGAGGGGTGGATTCAAGTGCCATCACGGCAATTGCTGCAAAAGAATACGGAAAATCTGGCAAAGGCCCACTGCACACGTATTCGATTGATTATGAAGGCAATGATCAGTTCTTTAAAGCAAATGAATTCCAGCCTAATTCAGATGGCGTTTATATTAAGAAAATGACAGATACCTTTGGGACGATACATCATAACTGTATCATCACACAGGAAACGCTCGCCCAATATCTTCATGAAGCTGTGACAGTTCGTGATCTTCCGGGAATGGCAGATGTTGATTCTTCCTTGCTATGGTTTTGTCGTGAAATCAAAAAAGACTTTGTTGTAAGTCTGTCCGGTGAATGTGCTGATGAAATTTTCGGCGGATACCCATGGTTCAGGAGAGAAGCTGATCTTGCCAGAGGCGGATTTCCGTGGATGCGTTCTATTCAGGAAAGGCAAGGTCTTTTAAAGAAGGAATGGAGCAGCAAGCTGCAGCTTGAGGATTATATGTATGATAAGTATAACCAGACAATTGCTGAAACACCGAAATTGGAAGGTGAAAGTGCTGAAGATGCAAAAAGGAGAGAGCTGTTTTATTTGAATCAAATATGGTTCATGACAACTCTTTTAGAAAGAAAAGACCGGATGAGCATGGGGGCGAGCCTTGAAGTCCGGGTTCCGTTTGCAGACCACAGGTTAGTAGAGTATGTTTGGAACGTACCTTGGGAAATGAAGAATTATAAAAACAGGGAAAAGGGACTGCTCCGCAAAGCGCTTGAGGGAATTCTACCAGATGAAGTGCTGTATCGTAAGAAAAGTCCATATCCAAAGACACATAACCCTGTTTATACAAAAACAGTTACAGATATGCTGACAGGAATTCTGGCAGAGAAGGATTCAGCTTTATATGAATTCTTTGATTATAACCAACTAAAGGAAATCATCAATACAGGAGGAGCTGCTTTTAAAGAGCCTTGGTTCGGCCAGCTTATGACAGGGCCACAGCTTCTTGCCCATTTAGCGCAAATTCATTATTGGTTTAAAGACTATAATATTAATATTGTCGATTAATAAGTAAAGCGGGGGCAGATGCTCCCGCTTAGTTTGTGTTGATACCTGCTTGCCAGTGTCACCGCATTAATGAGTGCTTGTAAAGGAGCTGTATTTGATATAAGAACCTTAATCTTATATGATAAGAAAAAAGAGTGTAAGAGGTTTATAATGGAGCCATTAAAAAATATTTATAATTTGCAGTTTATCACTAGTCTTGAGGATGTTATTACAATACATTATCCTGCATTTGATAAGAGCGCTTTTCGTACGAAATTGTTCGAGGCTGAGTGGGAGGAGTTAGCGCTAAAGGAAAGGATGCGCCAGATTACCTTGTCTCTCGCTTTTGTTTTGCCTCAGGATTATAAGCAGGCAATTGCAATCTTGCGCAAATGTGCTCCCTCCTTTACAGGGCTTGGAGGAATAATATTTCCTGATTTTGTGGAGCAATACGGACTGGAGGATTGGGAGCTTTCTGTTGAAACGCTTGCCTTCTTGACAGAATTTTCTACGTCAGAGTTTGCAGTCAGGCCTTTTCTTATCAGTGACCAGGAGAGAATGCTTGCACAAATGGAAGTGTGGGCTGAAAGTGAAAATGAGCATGTTCGCAGGCTCGCAAGTGAAGGCTGCCGTCCGAGGCTGCCCTGGGGGTTGGCAGTGCCTGCTCTTAAAAAAGATCCTTCTCCTGTTTTGGTTATATTGGAGAAGTTAAAAGAAGATGAATCACTATATGTCCGAAAGAGCGTTGCAAATAATCTAAATGACATTTCGCGAATGAATCCCGATTTGGCAGTGGCGATTGCACAAAGATGGTATGGTGACAGCCAAAAAACGAATTGGATTGTTAAGCATGCTTGCAGAACACTGCTGAAGAAGGGCGATCCTCGTGTATTGCAAATCTTTGGATATGAGAACAGTGACAGCATAAGCTTGGCGGACTTTAATGTAACGCCTGTAAAGCTGTCAAAGGGTGAGAATATCGCTTTTTCCTTTACGTTAATATCTGGTATAGAAACACCCCATAAAGTGCGAGTAGAATATGCCATAGATTACGTGAAGGCAAACGGCACCCGCAGCAGGAAGGTTTTTCACCTTTCTGAGCTGGAATGGAAGGGCAGGATGCAGAAATCATTCTCAAAAAGCCATTCCTTTAAAGACTTGACGACAAGAAGACATTATCCAGGTGTGCACCGTATTGCTGTCATCGTGAATGGAACAGAAAAGGCAGCATTTGAGTTTGAACTTGTATAAACGCAAAAAAAAACTGGAGAAAAACTCCAGTTTTTTTATACAGTTTTTTGTTGTTGAACGGACTTTGGTTTTTGTTGCTGAAGCAGGAAGTAAAATACACCTGCTAGTACTAAGAGTCCACCGGCAATTTGTGAACCTGTCAGTCTTTCATTCAAGAGAAGCACAGCAAGAATAGTTGCCCCTACAGGTTCTCCTAAAATACTCATCGAAATAGTTGTCGCATTTACATAGTTTAATAGCCAATTGTTGATAACATGACTAAGTGACGGAACGATTGCCAGCAGCAGGAAGATACCCCATTCCTTTGGCGGGTAGCCTGTAAATGCTTCACTAGAAGCTACATTAAAAATCGTCAGCAGCATGGCAGCGAATAAAAATACAGTGGAAGTGTAAACCCAATGGGATACCTTTTTCACAATAGACTGGCCAATCAGCAAATAGCCGACAACAGCTATTACGCTTAGAAAGGAGAGAAGATCGCCCAGCAAGCTTGCTTTGCTTAATCCGATATCGCCCCAACCAATCATCATTGCTCCAATGATGGCAATTCCCATCGTCATAATGGCAGCTGAAGTCGTTCTCTCTCTATAAAGGAGAAATCCACCTAACAATGACACTAGCGGCTGAAGAGCCAAAATAATGGTCGAGCTTGCAACCGTTGTTAGCTTTAAGGAACCGAACCATAAAGCAAAATGAAGCGCTAGAAAGGCTCCGGAAAACAGGAGAAACAGCCAGTCTTTTTTTGAAAGCTTCTTAAATTCCTTTCTGTTTATGTACACCATTGGAAGCATCAGTATTCCTGCCAGCCACATACGGTACATGCTTAATATCGTTGCTGGAGCATCTGACCACTTAACGAAAATAGCAGAGAAGGAGATTGCTATTATTGAAATTGCCAGCGGGATGGCAATCGATTTAGATCCATTAGTCTGTTCCACAAAAGTCCTCCTTAGTGAGATTATAATAGTAAATGATAGTACTATTATAAGTGTTAAACAAGATGTTTTTTCCAAGATAACAAAGAAGCAGGATGAAAGGAGGGGCATTCCTTCAATCCTGCTATACAGAAAAATGGAGGAGGATACTTTCGTATGCTCCGAGATTTACGGTTAAATCATGAGATTCAGCAGCATATTCCTGACAGGTCAAAGGCATTGTCAACTTTTTCCCTTTCAATGGAAAAGGAAGGGGGTAGCTCACACTATGATTGTTATTATTTATGACCGTCATCATTATCTCATTTTCTTTTCTGTGACAATAAGCAATACAATTTTCAAGTTCTTTCAGAAAATAAAATCTAGAGCTGCCTGAAAGCAAAGACGTAGTTTTCCGTATTTCGATTAGTTTTTTTATGTAATCCTTTAATTCTTGATTTTGTTTATCGCTGTCCCATTCCATGCATTTTCTGCAGCCAGGATCGCTCCCGCCATCAAGTCCGATTTCATCTCCATAATATATGCAGGGGGTTCCAGGAAAAGTAAATAAAAAGGTAAATAGCATTTTAACTTTTTCTAGTCTAAATCCAGTTTCCTGGAAGACTCTTGGTGTATCGTGGCTGCCGATAATATTAAAGAGGACCTCATTCACATTGTCTGGATATGCTTGAATAATGGAAGTCATATCTTCAACGAAGCCCTTCGCTTCGATCATGTCATAAGCAAAAAATTGCAGCGACTTCGAAAGTAAAGGATAGTTCATAACAGAATCGAATTGCTCTCCCCGCAGCCATGGCATCGAATCATGCCATACCTCTCCTAATATAAAGCAATCTGGTTTTATTGCTTTAACACGGGAGCGGAACTCTCGCCAAAAGGCATGGTCAACCTCATTGGCAACATCGAGCCGCCAGCCGTCGATATCACATTCTCTTATCCAGTATTCAGCAACATTTAATAAATAATCTTTAACAGCTTCGTTCGCGGTATTTAACTTTGGCATCTCCTCATAGAAGCCGAATGTCTCATAATGAAAAGCCGATCCTTCTTTCAAAGGAAATTTATGAATATGAAACCAGTCCTTATAGGCAGATTTGTCTCCTTTTTCTAACACATCCAAAAACGGAGGAAACAGATAACCGCAATGGTTGAAAACAGCATCCAGCATCACACGCATACCCCTGTTATGACATTCATGGACAAGCTGTTTTAACAGGGTGATATCTCCGAAGTGGGGGTCGATTTGCAAATAGTCAATTGTATTATATTTATGATTGGAATTAGCGTAGAAGATTGGTGTTAAGTAAATGCCTGTAATTCCTAAATCTTGCAGATAATCTAAAGAGTTAATAATACCTTGCAAATCCCCGCCAAAATAGTTGGAAATTGCTGGTTCATCGTGTCCCCAAACAGCAGTTTCCTGCGGATTTCTGTCAGGATCGCCATTACGGAAGCGTTCAGGAAATATTTGATACCAAATTGTTTCTTTCACCCAGCTTGGCGGTTTAAACAATTCTGTTTTATGAATATAAGGGAAACAAAAATAATAGCCAGGGTCCTCAGGAATAAATGGAAAGAAGCCTTTTTCTGTAAAGGTAATTTGCTCATCTCCCTGTTTTATAATAAAGCCGTAGCGCAACCGTTTTTGTTTATCCTTAATGGATACTTGCCAATAATCATGCAGCTTGTCAGAGCCTATTCTTTGCATGTCAAGATAGAAGGTTTGCCATCTGTGTTCAGCAAAAGCATATTGGTCGCCGTATATTAAGGTGATGGCCTGCACGTTTCCTTTTTTTGTCCGGATCCGAATGTGGAAAATATCATCTTGATAAAGATAGCAATAATTATCTCCTGTCCGATGATAGATGGAGGCCAAATCAATCATTATCCTACTCTCCTTTTTTCTTACAAGTTATTTGTCACCAGTGTAGCCAATTTGATGAAAACCTATAAGGAAAAGAAGACAAAAAAAACCAGACATTAAATGAATGCCTGGTTTGATGTTTCATTATACAGCAGTGCTGCTAGAAGGAGAATCTAAGTTAATATCTTTATTGTAAGTGTCTTTATCTAGTTCACCTAATGCTTTACTTGCAACAACACCAGATACCATCGAACCGCTGACGTTCAAGGCAGTTCGCCCCATGTCGATTAGTGGTTCAACAGAAATTAATAATCCAGCGAGTGCAACAGGCATGTTAAGTGTAGACAGAACAATCAATGTAGCAAATGTTGCTCCACCACCAACACCTGCAACGCCAAATGAGCTAAGCATTACAACAAGAATCAAGGAAATAATAAAGCTTGGTGACAATGGATCAATACCAACAGTTGGTGCGATCATAACAGCTACCATAGCAGGATAGATACCTGCACAGCCATTTTGGCCGATTGATACACCGAATGAAGCAGAGAAGTTTGCGATTGCTTCTGAAACACCTAATTTGGATTTTTGTGCATCAATATTCAATGGCAATGTTCCTGCACTAGTACGTGATGTAAATGCGAATGATAGGACAGGAAGTACCTTCTTCACATATTTAGCTGGACTTAATTTCAGAACAGCAAGAATGATTAAATGAACAATAAACATAGCAATAAGTGCCACATAAGAAGCGATTACAAATTTACCTAATTTAACAATGGCATCAAGATTGCTGCCTGCCATTGTTTTGGCCATTAATGCAAGAATTCCATATGGAGTCAAGCGCAATACTAATGTAACGATACGCATGATAACCGTGTAAACAGAATCAACGATTTTTTCGAAGAATGCCGCTTGCTCTGGATTTTTGCGTTTAATACCAAGCAAGGCTACTCCAACAAATGCCGCAAAGATTACGACAGCGATAGTGGAAGTTGGGCGAGCTCCAGTCAAGTCTGAGAATGGATTTGCTGGCAGGAACTCAAGCACCTTCTGTGGAATTGTTGTGCTTTCCACTGTTGTTAATGTTTCTTCAAGCTGCTGACCGCGAAGCGCTTCTGCATCACCAGAAGTTATGTCAATGGCTTTTAAATCAAATCCGACTGCAGCAGCAATCCCGATTCCTGCTGAGATAGCAGTAGTTATTAATAATGTTCCGATAACTAGACCGCTGATTTTTCCAATATTGCTTGCTTTTTTCAAGCGAGTGAAAGCAGAAATAATAGAAATAAACACTAACGGCATAACAATCATTTGCAGAAGCTTCACATATCCGCTCCCAATCAGGCTGAACCAGTCATTTGACTGAACAACTACATCTGATGTTGGCTCGTAAATTAATTGGAGAATGATTCCGAATAAAACACCAAGGCCAAGCCCTGTAAAAACACGTTTTGAGAAGGATACGTGTTTTCTTTGCATATAGTATAAAATACCAAGTAAAACTAATAAAACGACAATATTAACAACCGTTAAAAATATGTCCAAAATAGTTTCCCCCTATTATATATGTATAATTTCTTTAATCCCTATCGGTTAAATGGGAATTACAATTAGTACAATAACACGGTTACTTGTAAAAGTAAATAAAATTTCAAAAAAAAGTTAGTTAATTTGTCTAAATGAGCAAAACAAAAAAACAGGAAGAGTTTCAATAAAAAAAAGCCGTCTATCAAATGTTCATTCGATAGACGGCTTTTGCAAAAAGTGGTATTATCCGTTAACGACATATCCTCCGTTAACATGGATAACCTGACCGCTGACGTAAGTGGAATCCTCGCTTGCTAAATACACATATGCTGGTGCTAGTTCACTTGGCTGACCAGCACGTCCGAATGGTGTGTCTGCACCAAATTGGGAAACCTTTTCACTGTCAAAGGTCGATGGAATTAGCGGTGTCCAGATAGGACCTGGTGCAACACCGTTAACTCGAATTCCTTGTGTCGCTAAAGATTGGGATAAGGAGCGAGTAAAGGAAGTAATGGCACCCTTTGTTGAGGAATAATCGAGCAATGTTTCATTCCCCTTATACGCTGTAATGGATGTTGTATTAATAATGCTGTCACCAGAAGTTAGATGGGGCAGGGCTGCTTTTGTTAAAAAGAACATCGAGAAAATATTTGTTCGGAAAGTTCGTTCCAACTGTGTAGCAGTTATATCAAGCAGGCTGTCTTGAGGATGCTGTTCTGCCGCATTATTCACTAGAATATTCAAGGAACCGAAGGCATTAATTGTTTCGGCAACAACCTTTTGGCAAAAATCTTCTTCACCGACATCGCCTGCTAATGTAATGCATTTAACACCTTCCGCTTCCACTAATTCCTTCGTTTTTTCCGCATCGTCATGTTCATTTAAGTACACGATTGCAACATTTGCTCCTTCTTTTGCATAATAGATTGCAACGGAACGGCCAATGCCACTGTCACCGCCGGTTATGATGGCAGTCTTGCCTTTAAGCTTGCCAGAGCCTTTATAATTAGGACTTACACTAGTTGGTAATGGATTCATTTCACTTTCAATACCTGGCTGTTGGTTTTGATGCTGTGGGGGAAACGTTTGGTTTTCCTGTTGATTGTTTGAACTCATAGTAAACAACTCCTTTTCCATTTCGATTATATGTTGTCTATTTTTCCCTTATGGACAAGGATAAACATGGAAAATTCAGGAGATACAAAAAAAAACTGGCCAATAAATTGGCCAGCCATATATTATCGATAATTCACAAACTGTACGTCGATTGTAAGTTTTGCTTCTTTAACCGCTGCGATAATTTTTTGCAGATCATCGCGGCTTTTTGCAGTTACGCGAATTTGGTCATCCTGCTGTTGGCTTTTAATTTTCAAGCCGCTGTTTTTGATAAGCGTATTGATAATTTTTGCATTATCTCTGTCAATGCCTTGTACCAGTTTTGCACGTTGGCGGACAGTCCCACCAGATGCGCCTTCAATTTTGCCATAATCTAAGTTTTTGATAGGAATATTACGCTTGAACATTTTGCTGATTAGAACGTCTTTAAGCTGCTCTAATTTATATTCATCGTCTGACAGAAGAACAAGCTCTTCCTTTTCTAATGTAATATTACTTTTGCTGCCTTTAAAATCATAACGTGTCTGGATTTCCTTCATTGCGATTTGTACAGCATTAGACACCTCTGCCAAATCTACCTTTGAAACAATGTCAAATGAGCTTTCTTTAGACATATTTAATTACCTCCTGTTAGTGATTGGGCTTTTCCCCATTTCCTTTTATGTCTGTATTATAGTAAAATAAATCAGTTGTAACAACTTTAGTGTGTAAATCAAGTTTACGATAGATGAAAAAATCAAGGAGGACATTAACATGGCGTTAAGAGATTACATAGGTCGTACAGAAATACTGACGGTCGCAAGGGAAGCATCATTTGGCTATTTTCTGACTCTTGAAGAAGAAGAAGAAGACGTTCTGCTTCATTTTAGTGAGACAGATCAGAAATTTGAAATTGGGGATGAGATTCGTGTGTTTATTTATACGGATTCCCAAGGAAGAGCATGCTCAAGCACGAATATACCATCTATCTCTGTTGGAGAATATGATTGGGTGAAGGTAGCGGATATAAAAGAAGGGCTTGGCTGCTTTTTTGATATTGGTTTGAAAAAGGACATGCTTCTTGGCGAGGATGATTTACCTGTTCATGAAGAGGTGTGGCCAGAGGTTGGAGATTTGCTTTATATCACATTAAGGGTAGACCGCAATAATTTGCTTTATGTTAAGCCTGCGACAGACCCTATCATTGAAAGCATTTCGACTGAAGCTACTCGCAAAGACTATAACAAGAACATCCATGGGCATATTTACCGAACAGCAAAGGTAGGCAGCTGGATTTACACTGCTGAAGGCTTTAAAGGCTTCATTCATGAATCAGAGCGTAAAATCGAGCCACGCCTTGGTGAAAAGGTTAATGGCCGTATCATTGATGTGAAGGAAGATGGAACAATCAATGTTTCGCTACTGCCGCGCAAAGAAGAAGCGCTTGATGAGGATTCAAAAACAGTGCTTGCTTATTTAGAACAAAGAAAAGGCCAAATGCCATATACTGATAAAAGCATGCCAGATGAAATCCAAGAGAGATTCGGTATGAGTAAAGGCTCATTCAAGAGAGCCCTTGGCAGGTTAATGAAGGAAAATAAAGTCTACCAAGAAAATGGCTGGACACATTTGAAGACGGAAGACAAATAAAAAGGAGTAGCCGGATGGCTGCTCCTTTCTTTCTTATAGGTGATCTGTCTTTTTACTGTATTGATGTTTACCTTGTTTGCGGTTTTTTTCTCGAAGCTCATTCTTGTGCTCCAAGTGTGCGTTATTATCTTTTGGTTTTTTATTAGCATCAGAAGTATTTGACATTGTTTTTATACTCCTCCATTCATAAACTGTTCATCTTTCTGAACATTAAATAGTATGACTGAAAGGAGCAGCTAGTATGCAGATACATCCATGCTGGATTGATTTGTCTTACTTGCTGTTTTGAAAGAACAAGGCAATTGTTCCTGCACCAGTATGGGAACCAACTGCTGCTCCTATCGAGGAAATATACACATCAATCGGATGGAAACGTTCCATAATGGCTTCTTTCAGTTCAGTTGCTGTCGCTAAATCATCGGCATGGCTGATAGCGATTGTCTGTGTATTAAGACTAACCCCGCGCTCCTCCATTACATCGAGCATACGGCGCAGAAGCTTCTTTTTGCCGCGGATTTTTTCCAACGGTACAAGCTTGCCGTCCTCAACATGAAGAAGCGGCTTAATTTGGAGTAAGCCTCCAACAAAAGCAGACGCCTTGGAAACACGGCCGCCCTTAGCCAGGTACTCTAAGTCTTCGACAGTGAACAGATGCTCCATATGCTCGCATACGAAGCGTGCTTGCTTTTCGGCTTCTTTTATATCCGCACCAAGTTGCCGTTGCTTAACACATTCCTGAACAGCTAGGCCAGCACCTAATGATGCACATTTACTGTCGATAATGGACAGCTGAAATTCAGGGTACTCCTCCTGTACTTGCTCATAAATCATTTGTGCCGTTTGGTAAGTACCTGAAAGCTGGGAGGAAAAAGCAACGTAAATACCGGTTTCCCCATTATGCGCCATTTCTGTGAAAACATCCTTAAACAAAGACGGCGATACCTGTGAGGTTTTTGGTACTTCTCCTCTGCGAATCGCTTCATATACGGAGCTTGGATTGATTGTTTTTAAGTCTTCATACTCTTTGTTTTCCAAATTTACCTTCAATGGAAATAGAATCACATCATTATCGTCATAATAAGAGAGAGGCAGATCACAAGCGCTGTCCGCCAAAATTTTGTATGTCATATCTCTTCAACTTCTTTCTGTCTTTTTTCAATATAAGACTTTCACGCAGTGGAAATTATGGTAATATTGATTGCTGGTATGTATACATATGTTTTGTTTTAATGGTGCATACCATTAGTTTATAAAATCTTATGCAAAAAAACAATGAATCCTAAAAGGTTAGGAGCAAATATAGTACTGGGGGATTAGTATGTATTGGACTTTAACAAAGAAGTTAGCCGTTGTAATTGTAGGGGCGCTTTTGAACGCTGTTGCCTTGAACTTTTTCTTAATACCTGCTGATGTTTATGCAAGCGGGTTTGCTGGTGTGGCACAGCTTATTGCAAGTGTTACACCAATTACAACAGGAATATTGCTGTTTATACTGAATGTACCTATCGCCATTTTAGGCTGGATTAAGGTTGGGAAATCATTTACATGCTATAGCTTCCTTAGTGTTGCGTTCATGTCTTTATTTCTTGAGCTTCTGCCGGTTCATTCCTATTCAGATGATATCTTGCTTAATGCTGTTTTTGGTGGTGTTATTGCAGCTGTTGGTGTTGGGATTACTTTAAAGATTGGTGCTTCAACAGGAGGCATGGATATTGTTGCAATGATTCTTTCGCGAATGCAGGATAAGCCTGTCGGAACTTACTTTTTCACATTAAATAGCATTATCATCATTACTGCAGGCTATCTCTACGGATGGGAAAAAGCCTTGTATACTCTAGTGACGCTGTATGCTTCGACAAGGGTAATTGATGCAATACATACAAGGCATCAAAAGCTGACTGCAATGATTGTCACAAAAAAATCCGATGAATTAAAACTGGCAATCCATGAGAAGCTAGTGAGAGGAATAACAATGGTTCCAGCAAAAGGAGCCTTTTCCAATGAAGACAGGGATATGATGATGATTGTTGTTACACGCTATGAATTGTATGACTTGGAGAAAACCATTAAAGAGGTTGACCCTCAAGCATTTACTAACATCGTGCAAACAACAGAAATATTCGGCTTCTTCAGAAAAGAATAAAGGAGGTCGTCTCAACAGTGCTACGAGCCATATTTGCAGCAGTACTTGTAGTAGCCTTATTTTCCTTCGGTGGTGAAAGTTTTGCCCAAGGCAATGACTTGCAGTTTAATGTATCTGCAGTACCAAAAAAAGACTATGCTGAAATTAAAATGACTGTTGCTAATACATCAGCCAAAGACATGAAGCTTGTTTTCTCTTCCTCTCAAAAATATGAAATAGCAATTAGAGCAAAAGGAGGAAAAGAGGTTTACCGCTATTCGGCAAACAAGTCATTCTTGCAGGCGTTGCAGGAATTAAAGCTAAAAGCAGGTGACACGTTTACATGGGTGGAAAAATGGAATTACCGTAAAAGTAATGGTGAATTCGTTCCAAGCGGAGAATATTCTATTAAGGCGACATTATTAGGAAGAAAGAGCAGCACTGTTACAGCAAAGGCAACTTTAACGGTTCCAGAAAGAAATATGGTTACAGATCTAAAGGTAAGTGGGCAAAAAGGTAAGTATACAGTTGAAGGTAAAGTAAATTCAACTCTTAGCTACACAGTCGAGGATGGTCATGAGGAAATTATTTCTAAACAACCTGTAGTTGTCGGTGAAAATGGGAGCTTTAAGCTAAACCTGGCAATTAAAGAAGCAAGCTTGCCGAAGAATGGTACGCTTATCCTTTATTTCCAAGATGAACATGGAAAAATAAGTGACCCAATTGTACTTCAAAAATTTCCTTCATAAGAATCAGCCCTCAAATGTGAGGGCTGGTTTTTACTATTATTAACGGGTTTCTAGCTGCTCCAGCTCCTTTTGCATATCTGACAGCTGTTCTTGTTCAGCACTTGTCGTATTTGCATAGGCAGAGCTTAGTGCATTTTTGGCGATGGCAATCATTCTTTCTGAATCACGACCATCAGACATTTTTGCCAATTCTACTGCTTGTCTAGCTTCTTGAAATAATCGGTTGCCCATTTATATTCCTCCGTGAGTGTCCTTAGAGTTGCCCATCTTATAGCTTTCGGCCTCTGCATATGTCATATGATAAGGGATACGTTCATCATGCTTAGATACTGAGTCTACACCCTGTTGCACAAAGCGTTTTGATTTATTTCGTTTTCCCATAGCAGGTAATCCCTCCGCAAAGTCATATTTTTAGAATGGACGAAGCACAACCATTTGCCATATAGTTAAAGGCAGTGTGATCATTTTCAAAAGGAAACAGCTGCAAACTGCTTCTTACAATAGTATTGGTCATTGGCCTGATTAAATAGGCGGTAATGTTAACCAAAAAAAAAAGAGCCGAAAACGCGACTCTTTTTTATCATAGTGCCTGTAACTTCAAGTAATCATTCAAGAAGACTGCAATGCCATCCTCTTCATTTGTCAATGTTATATGGTTTGCTCTTGTTTTAAGCTCCTGCAAGCCATTACCCATTGCAACACCAACACCAGCAAATTCAATCATCTCAAAATCATTATCCTCATCTCCAAAAGCGATAATATTCTTTTGCGGGATATTATAATAATCAGATACCTTTTGCAATCCTATTGCTTTGCTTAGGCCTGTCCTGACAATCTCAATAATATGATAAGGGTCTCCCCAGCGGCGATGGTCGATTAAGTCAGCGTGAACATCAGATAAATGCTTGCGAATACGTACTACATCCTTTTCTTCAGCATGGATGAGCAAGCATGTTGGCGATGCTTCCAAAAATTCCATAAGATTGCCTGTTGTTGTTTTCGGACTTCCTAATGAAAAGATGTCGAGCAATTTATCATCATGATAGTGAAAATACACATCATCGATAACTTCTGCAATGATATTGTGGTAGTCAAATTCATTGCATGCTTCCACAATTTCTTTAACAGTTGCAATATCTAATGGCGAATGGTAAACTCCCCATTCCTGTGAGCGGGGATGATGAATAAAAGCGCCGTTAAAATTAACGATAGGTGTATCTAAATTAAGTTCTTTATAAATAGCTTCACTTGCTCGATAAGGTCTTCCAGTTGCAATCATTACAATATGACCGGCTTCTTTTGCCTTTTCAATCACTTTTTTTGTTAAAGGGGAAATTGTCTTATCGTTTTTTAGTAATGTTCCATCAAGGTCTAAAGCAATCAGATGTTTTTCTGTCATAGTTTCTCCTTATCGTTGTGTAATATTATTTATAAAAAGTTGATGATCATAGCCATCAGCTTCTTAAGTAACAATGCTTAGTAAATAGAAAGACTTCATGATAAACTAAATATTGCTATTATATACATATCGTGTATCAATGCAATATATGCATTTATTGTAATATGCAAGTGTTAAGGTTCTATGAAGAACGTGTATAGCTGAAAATTAAAAATAGAAGCATGCTAACTTGCTTGCTTATCTATTATGTTAACTCAACAAAAATGAATTTACAAAAAAATATATAGCTAAGGGAGGCATACAAATGATTATTATTGAAAAAATAAATATAAAAGACGTACCTGTTCTGCATATTGTCGCACAAGAAAATGTTGATCAGCCCATTCCCTTCATCCAATTTATTCATGGCTTCACAAGTGCAAAGGAGCATAATCTCCATTTTGCTTATAATTTAGCAGAAAAAGGTTTTCGGGTTGTCCTGCCTGATGCGATGCATCATGGTGAAAGAGACACAGGTCTTACAGGAATGAAGCTGAATCTTCAGTTTTGGGATATTGTTCTAAAAACAATTGAAGAAATTGAGCATATCAAAATTTATTTTGAGAGTAAGAAGCTTATTCAAACAGACCGGATTGGCCTCGTCGGTACAAGCATGGGGGGAATTATTACGTTAGGAGCATTAAGCCGTTACCCATGGATTAATACTGCCGTATGTCTTATGGGCATGCCTTATTATGAGCAGTTTGCCAATTACACCATTCAAGAAGTGAAGGGACGGGGCTATGATGTGCCACTTACTGAGGCGGAAATCAATAATCTGCTGCAAAGATTAGGCGAGCTTGATTTAAGTAAACAGCCTGAAAAGCTCGATAATAGACCATTGATGTTTTGGCATGGTAAAAAGGATGAAGTGGTTCCGTATAAGTATTCTCGTAAGTTTTATGAATCGATTCTGCCATTATACGAAGAAACACCAGAGAACCTATTTTATATAACAGAAGAAAATACAGGACATAAAGTAAGCAGGAAAGCGATGCTAAAAACGATAGACTGGTTTACAGAGTTTCTTGAGGCAGATAAAAGCCTATAGGTGATTTCCCTGATTTAATAATATTTACTAATCGAATCCTTTTAATCTAGAGTATATCTCTGTTATGATAAGAAGGAACAACATAGGTGAATTTAGGATCAGGCAGATCCGTTATATAGAAGAGTTGAAAAGGAGCGGATAAAATGGAAGAAGCATTAAAAGATAATATTATGGGTGCGTTAGAGCTTGTCATCGATCCAGAATTAGGTGTAGATATTGTTAATCTTGGTCTTGTATATGACCTTGAATTAAATGATGCTGGTGTATTGACTGTAACGATGACATTGACTGCGATGGGCTGCCCGCTTGCAGGAGTTATCGTTGATCAGGTGAAAACTGCCGTTACAGACATACCTGAAGTAAAGGAAACAGAAGTGAATATTGTTTGGACTCCACATTGGACAAAAGACAGAATGTCCAGATATGCAAAAATTGCATTAGGTGTGCAATAAAAGTAAGTAAGGGAGAATTTTCTCCCTTACTTACTTTTATTTTTTGGAATATTCAGCCATGTTTCAGGAGGTGAATGACAACATGAAGGACTTACTTAATAGACCGCTGAGGGATTTGCGTATAAGTGTAATTGACCGCTGTAACTTCCGGTGCAGTTATTGCATGCCTGCCGAAATATTTGGGGAGGATTATGCTTTTCTTCCAAAAGAAGAGCTGCTTTCATTTGAAGAATTGGAGAGGTTAGCAAAGGCCTTTGTATCACTCGGTGTCGAAAAAATCCGCCTGACAGGTGGAGAGCCTTTGCTACGAAAAGACCTCCATTTGCTTATTGAAAGACTTGTCCAAATCGACGGTTTGCATGATATTGCGTTAACAACAAACGGCATTTATCTGCCACGGTATGCACTTGCTCTTAAAAATGCCGGTTTAAAACGTGTCAACATAAGCTTGGACAGCTTAAATGATGAACTTTTCGGTCAGATGAATGGAAGGAATGTTCGCACGAATCCTGTCAAAAAAGGGATTGAAGCAGCTAAAAATGCTGGCCTTGGTGTGAAAATAAATATGGTAGTTAAAAAAGGGCTGAACGAGTCGGAAATTATTCCAATGGCGAAGTTTTGCCTCGAAGAAAATATTGAGCTTCGTTTCATTGAGTATATGGATGTTGGCAGCACAAATGGCTGGAAGCTGGATGAAGTTGTGTCGAAGAAGGCTATTATTGATTTATTGAAAACAGAATTTGAATTACTGGAAGCAGAGCCTGATTATTATGGCGAAGTGGCAAAAAAATATTTATATAAAGGCACGAACACTTATGTTGGCTTTATTACATCTGTGACAGAATCCTTTTGTTCAAGCTGTACGAGATCGAGGATTTCAGCAGACGGTAAATTATATACATGTCTCTTTAATGGGAAGGGCCATGATTTAAAGCAGTTTATTCGTAATGGTGTTACAGACCAGGAAGTGTTGCATTATATTAAGGGAATTTGGCAAAATCGTACCGACAGATATTCTGATTTGCGGACAGAAGAAACAAGCAGAAGTAAAAGTAAAATAGAGATGTCCTATATCGGCGGGTAGAGAAGAGGGGTTGTAATGGTTGAAAGAAGAACACCGCTGGCGGTGGCAGATGCAGTACAGAAAGTAATGGAGCATAAGCTGGAAGGACAGCAGGAATTCGTCTCAATCTTTGACAGCTGTGATCGTTTCTTAAGTGAAGATTTGAAAGCAGACCATGATGTTCCAAGGTTTGACAGGTCTGCATATGATGGATATGCAGTAAAATCAGAGGAATTGGCTGACTGTACGAAAGAAAAACCGCTCCGTTTAAAAGTGATTGACGAAATAGGTGCAGGCTATGTTTGCAAGAAAAGCGTTGGCAGGTTGGAAGCTGTTCGAATTATGACAGGAGCAATGCTGCCGCCAGACTGTGATGCAGTTGTAATGCTCGAGGATGTAACGGAAACATCAGAACGTGCAGACAAACATATTTCTATTAGCAAGCCGGTATTCAAAGGAGAAAACCTTTCCTTTAAAGGAGAGGATGTACAAGCAGGTGCTGTTCTTGTTAAGAAGGGGACAAAAATAAACCCCGGAATTGTAGCATTGCTTGCAACATTTGGCTATGAACAAGTTCCAGTTGCAAAAAAGCCGATAATTGGGGTGTTTGCGACAGGAAGTGAATTACTGGAGGTACATGAGGAACTAGAGGAAGGCAAAATTAGAAATAGTAATGCCTATATGGTAATGGCTCAAATAAAGCAAGCTGGAGCAGAAGCAGTTTATTTCGGCAAGCTTGCAGACGTACTGGATGAAAGCTATCAAGCTATGAAAAAAGCATTGGAAACCGTGGATATTTTGGTGACTACGGGCGGAGTTTCAGTTGGAGATTATGACCTTCTGCCAGATATTTACCGGAAATTGGGGGCTGAAGTTTTATTTAACAAGATTGCGATGCGTCCAGGAAGTGTAACAACAGTCGCTGTATTAGCTGGAAAGCTGTTATTTGGGCTGTCGGGAAACCCGTCAGCATGCTTTGTCGGGTTTGAGCTTTATACAAGACCAATCATCAGAACGATGTTGTTCTCAGAAAAGCCACATTTAACGATAGCTTCAGCCATTCTAACAGAGGATTTCCCAACAGCAAATGCGTTCACCAGATTCATTAGAAGCCGTGCTGTCCTTAAAGAAGGTGTCCTTTATACAGGACCAAGCGGCACCGATAAATCAAGTATCGTCAGCAGTATTGCTAACGCCAATGCCTTAACAATCCTTCCAGGAGGCATTAATGGATTTAAAAAGAGTGAGCGCGTTCAAGTAATCCTGCTTGACGATAGTGCTAACACATATTAAATAGGAAGTGAAACACCTGTTCCGCAGAGGAAGAGGTGTTTTTTTTATCTGCAAAAAAAGTGGGCAAGACAACACGTTAATACATATCATTAGTAAAGAAAATAGAAAATTAATTCTTTTTTGAAAAACGGTTGCTTTTATAATGCTAAGTTTTTATAATAAGAGAATCGAATATTAATATTTATAAATAAAAATGATTAAATATACAGAATTTCTTGTAGAAGGAGGAAATGATGAAAGCTGCAATTATTGGAACAACTGGCTACGGCGGAGCTGAATTAATGAGGATTTTAGCAAATCACCCTGAATTTTTTATTCACTCTGTCCATACAACAAGAGATGAAGTTCCTGTATGGAATGAATATCCTCATCTATATAGTATTGTCGAAAATAAATTAGAAAAGGTAGATTCTGAGGCTATTGCAGCAAATTGTGATATTGTCTTTTTTGCTACTCCATCTGGTGTATCAAGCAAGCTAATAAGTGAGTTTGCTGATAAACGAATAAAGATCGTTGATTTATCAGGGGATATGCGCCTCCGTAACTTGGATGATTATCAAACATGGTATAAAAAACTGCCTGCTTCGCAAGAGGTAGTTAACAAGTTTGTTTACGGTCTTTCGGAATGGAATAAGGAAAATATTAAAACCGCAGACTGGTTATCAAATCCAGGCTGTTATCCGACAGCAACATTGCTTGGCTTAGCTCCTGTTATTAAAGAAGATCTTGTTAAGCCGGATAGTATCATCGTCGATGCGAAGTCAGGCATCTCTGGTGCAGGCAGAACACCTTCAAGGGGAACAATGCTTGCTGAAATGAATGAAAATCTTAAAATCTATAAAGTAAATGAGCATCAGCACACACCAGAAATTGAACAACAGTTAACAGACTGGAATGCTTCGATAGGACCTGTTACGTTTTCAACCCACTTGCTTCCTGTTAACAGAGGCATCATGGCGACAATCTATGCTTCCTTACAAAAGGAAAGCACGATAGAGCAGGTTCACGCGCTGTTTATGGATGCATATAAAGACAAACCTTTTGTCCGTGTAAGACCAATCGGCAATTTTCCTTCCATTAAGGAGGTTAACGGCTCCAATTATTGCGATATCGGCTTACAGCTCGACGAAAGAACAGGAAGACTCACAATTATAGCAACTATTGATAATTTAATGAAAGGGGCCGCAGGGCAAGCAGTACAAAACGCGAATATTATGTTTGGCATCGACGAATGTACAGGCTTGAATTTTGTGCCTATGTATCCATAAGGAGGAGTATTCATGCAGGTTGTATCAAAAGGGGAGCAAACCTCTCAAATAAAAGAAGTTCCAGATGGCAGCATTGTTTCACCAGCAGGTTTTAAGGCAGCAGGCTTACACGCAGGACTGCGCTACAATAAAAAGGATTTAGGTGCAATTGTTAGTGAGGTGCCTGCAAGCTGTGCAGCAGTTTACACAATGAGTCATTTCCAAGCTGCACCGCTTAAGGTGACACAGGCTTCCATTAAGGCAGAAAATCTCATCCAAGCAGTCGTTGTTAACAGTGCATGTGCAAATGCCTGTACGGGAGAACAAGGCTTACAGGACGCTTATCAAATGAGAAAATTACTGGCTGAACATCTTGAAACAAAACAGGAATATATAGCTGTTTCCTCAACAGGAGTAATTGGAGAGTTCCTGAAAATGGATAAGATTGAAGCAGGAATCAATCAGCTTGTTTTTGGTAATGAAAAGACAGATGCAGACAGTTTTCAAGAGGCTATTTTAACGACAGATCTAGTGATGAAAAAATGCTGCTTCACTGCTGAAATCGGAGGAAAGACAGTTACCATTGGCGGTGCTGCAAAGGGATCTGGCATGATCCATCCGAATATGGCAACAATGCTCGGCTTTCTGACAACAGATGCGAATATTTCATCAGATGTTTTGCAAAAGGCTTTAAGCACAGTTATTCCAACATCCTTCAACCAGATAACTGTTGACGGAGATACTTCTACAAATGATACAGTCCTTGTTTTAGCTAACGGTTATGCTGAAAATGAAGAGCTAACATTAGAGCATCCCGACTATCCTGTTTTTGTAGAATTGCTGTCTGTGGCATGTGAGAGTCTTGCAAAGCAAATTGCCAAAGATGGTGAAGGAGCTACGAAACTAATTGAAGTGAATGTGAAGGGCTGTAAAACAGAGGAAGAAGCAAGAATCATTTCAAAACAGATTGTCGGTTCTAATCTTGTGAAAACAGCTATGTACGGCTCAGATGCTAACTGGGGAAGAATCATTACCGCAATCGGGCAAACAAATACAAATGTGAATCCAGGGTCTGTTGATATTGCAATCGGTCCGATCACGATGTTGAAAAACAGTGAACCACAAGTATTTTCAGAAGATGACGCAATTGCATATTTAAATAAAGATTATATCCAAGTTCATGTTGATTTGCATAACGGCAACGAGAGTGGAACAGCATGGGGCTGCGATTTGTCCTATGATTATGTAAAAATCAATGCAAGCTATAGAACATAGGGGTGTCTTAAGAGAATGAAGACAATACTTATAAAATGTGGGGGAAGTGTGCTTAACCAGCTTTCCGAAGGGTTCTTTTCCAGTATAAAAAAACTGCAGCACGACGGCTTCCAGGTAATTTTTGTTCACGGGGGCGGACCTGATATAAATGAAATGCTTAATTTATTATCCGTAAAGGCAGAGTTTCACAACGGGTTACGAAAAACGACGGAAGAAGCACTTGCCGTCGTCGAGATGGTTTTGTCAGGCAAAACAAACAGGAAGCTAGTTGATTTATTAAGGAAAAATGACCTTTATGCAGTTGGAATTAACGGAACAGATGATAACTGCTTGCAGGCAAGTATCATTGATGAAGAAAACCTTGGGTATGTCGGCAGGGTAGAGGAAGTTAATAGTAAGCTTATCATTCGCTTATTAGAGGAAGGTTATATTCCTGTGTTAACTCCGCTGGGAATAACAGAAGATGGCATTAAGCTAAATATAAATGCAGATTATGCAGCATCAGCTGTTGCAAAAAGTTTAAAGGTTGAACAATGCCTATTTGTAACAGATGTTGATGGCATTATGATAGACGGTGAGGTTGCGAGTCTTATAGGAAAAGAGGAAGTGCTGCAGTATATAGAGGAAGGGCAGATTACTGGTGGTATGGTACCGAAAGTAACCTCAGCACTTGCAGCTATCGATAGTGGATTGAACAGTGCCATGATCGTATCAGGCAAAAAGGAATTTTATTCAGCTGAAATTTGGAATGGAACAAAAATTGTAGCGAATGAGAGGTTATGTAAATGAGTCATTTATTTCCGACATACTCCAAATGGGAGATTGAGCCAGCATCAGCCAAAGGAAGCTATATGTTCAGTACAGAAGGAAAAAAATATTTAGATCTTACAGCAGGAATTGGTGTTTGCAATCTTGGTCATTGTCACGACGAGGTTAAGGCAGCAGTTGAAGCACAACTTGATAAGTTTTGGCATGTTTCTAATCTATTTCCAACAGCGATACAGGAAAAAGCAGCAGAAGCTTTAGCAACTGCAAGCGGCATGGAAGCAGTATTTTTTGCTAACAGTGGTGCAGAGGCAAATGAAGGAGCTATCAAGCTTGCAAGAAAAGCAACAGGCAAAACAAAAATTATCACTTTCATGCAGTCATTTCATGGCAGAACCTTCGCAGCAATGTCTGCAACAGGTCAAGATAAAATTAAGCAAGGCTTCGGTCCAATGCTCGAAACATTTGTAAATGTGCCGTTTAATGATATAGAAGCATTAAAAAAAGAACTGACAGAAGATGTGGCAGCAGTCATGCTTGAAATCGTGCAAGGCGAAGGCGGCATCCATATTGCTAAAGAAGAGTTTTTGAAAGAGACAGAGGCTTTATGCAAGAGTGTAGGAGCGCTATTGATAATTGATGAGATTCAAACTGGTATTGGCAGAACAGGCAAACCATTCGCCTTTCAGCATTTCTCCTTAAATCCAGATATTATAACATCAGCTAAAGGGTTAGCAAATGGCATTCCGGTTGGAGCGATTGCTGCAAAGAAGGAATTGGTTGAGTTTTTCGGGCCTGGCAGTCATGGAACTACATTTGGCGGTAATCCACTTGCGATGGCAGCTGCTTGTAAAACGATGGAGATTATTTTTGAAGAGAGCTTCCTAGACGAAGTTGGCAAAAAAAGTGAGTTCTTAATCAGCCTGTTGCAAGAAAAACTGAAAGCAAACACAGCGGTGAAGGAAGTCCGTGGATTGGGACTTATTATTGGGATAGAGCTTGAGCTACCAGTTGGAAATATCCTTGCTGAATTAAGAGAAGCTGGGTTAATTGTCCTGAATGCAGGTGACAAGGTAATACGATTGCTGCCAAGCTTAAATATAACAACAGATCAATTAAAAGAGGCTGTATCTATAATAGAAAATAAATTGAATATTTACAGTAATATTGCAATATAAGCTGTATTTTTTTACATTCTAATGTATAATTATAAGAAATTTATAATAAATATACATGGATTATCGAGGTGTGCTAAAGATGGAAGGATATTTACATTTAAGCAATGGAAAGAAATATCAAGGCGAATTTGCTACAAAGACAAGTGAAACCCTTTGTGGAGAAATAGTCTTTTTTACAGGAATGACAGGATATCAGGAGGTTTTAACAGATCCCTCCTATAAAGATCAAATCATTGTCTTTACGTATCCCCTTATTGGGAACTATGGAATCAACAAAGAAGATTTTGAAAGCAAAAAGCCGCATGTTAAAGGCGTCATCGTCTATGAAGCAAATATGCAGGCACACCATTATCAGTCCCAATATTCTCTTGCTGAATATCTGGAAAAATGGAACATCCCTTTGTTGAGCCATGTTGATACAAGATCAATCGTTAAAAATATTCGCCAGGAAGGCTCTATGCCAGCTATCTTATCTACTGATGAAGAAGTAACTGCAGAAGGCTTCAAATTAGTTAAGGATGCGAAGGTGCCAAAGGTGTCAGAGAAGATACATCAATCCTATGGTGACGGTAAATATCATATCGTGTTAATGGATTTCGGAAAAAAGGAAAGCATGCTTGATGCACTTGTCGAAAGAGGCTGCAAAGTTACCGTTGTCCCGTACAACACAACATTTGAAGAAGTAAAAGGTCTAAAGCCACATGGAATCTTGCTGTCAAATGGACCAGGGGATCCTAAGGAGCTGACAGATGTACTGCCAACAGTTAAGCTGATCATCCAGCATTATCCGACATTAGGAATTTGTCTTGGCCATCAGCTTGCAGCACTTGCACTCGGCGGTGACACGACAAAGCTTTCGTTTGGACATCGAGGAGCAAATCATCCAGTAATTGATAAGTATAACAACAAAGTAATCATGTCATCACAAAATCACAGCTATGTTGTAGAAGAAGAAAGCCTTGCAAATACTGGCTGTGAAGCGAGATTTTTCAACCTTCATGATAATTCAGTTGAAGGGTTAACACATAATGTATATCCTTTGCAAACAGTACAATTCCATCCAGAAGCAAATCCTGGACCATCAGAAGGACAGTATATATTTGATGAATTTATAGAAAATGTTAAAGCTAACAGTGGGAGAGTTTTTGCATATGCCTAAAGACAACAGTATTAAAAAAATATTAGTAATCGGTTCAGGACCAATCGTAATTGGTCAAGCGGCAGAATTTGACTATGCTGGTACACAAGCATGTATGGCGTTAAAGGAGGAAGGGTATCAGGTTATCCTAGTCAATAACAATCCGGCTACGATAATGACAGACCAGACCTTTGCAGACTCTATTTATTTCGAACCACTCACTCCAGATGTGTTGGAAATGATTATTGCCAAGGAAAAACCAGATGGCTTGCTTGCCACTTTAGGTGGGCAAACTGGTTTAAATCTTGCTTTCCAATTGAGTGAACAGGGGATTCTTGAAAAGTACAATTTGAAATTGTTAGGAAGCTCCATTGAGTCCATTAAAAAGGGAGAGGACCGTGAAGCATTTCGTCAGCTTATGTATGAATTAAATGAACCTGTGCCTGAAAGCAAAGTTGTTCATATAGTCGATGAAGCGATTGAATTTGCTGACGAAATTGGTTTCCCAATCATTGTGCGACCTGCCTATACATTAGGAGGAACAGGCGGAGGAATCGCTGACAACATGGAGGAATTCACGAAGCTTGTCAGCGGCGGCCTGAAGGAAAGTGCGATTGGCCAGTGTCTTGTGGAAAGAAGTATTGCCGGCTTTAAAGAGGTAGAGTATGAAGTAATGCGTGACAGCATGAACACATGTATAACGATTTGTAATATGGAAAACATCGACCCAGTCGGTATTCATACAGGCGACAGCATTGTTGTTGCTCCTTCGCAAACATTGACAGATGTGGAATATCAAATGCTTCGCTCTGCTTCCATTAAAATTATTTCTGCATTAGGAATTATCGGCGGCTGTAATATTCAGTTTGCGTTAGATCCAAACAGCAAGAAGTATTATTTAATTGAAGTTAATCCAAGGGTCAGCAGATCATCAGCACTTGCCTCAAAGGCGACTGGTTACCCGATTGCCAGAATGGCAGCGAAATTAGCGGTTGGTTATACACTGAATGAAATTATTAATCCCGTTACAGGAGATACATTTGCAAGCTTCGAGCCAGCACTGGATTATGCGGTCGTGAAGTTTCCAAAATGGCCGTTTGACAAGTTTCCAACCGTTGCAAGAAAGCTTGGGACACAGATGAAGGCAACAGGGGAAGTAATGGGAATTGATCGGAATATAGAAAGAGCACTATTAAAAGCAATCCGCTCATTAGAAATCAAAGGCAATGATTTGCGTATTCCAGGAATAGCTGCTTTGAGTACAGATCAATTGTACGCAAAGGCAAAGGAACAGACAGACGAAAGATTTTTTGTTCTGATTGAACTGCTTCGCAGAGGAGAAACAACAGAGGCGATTCATCAATTGACGAAAATCGATTTATTCTTCCTCCAGATCTTCAATAGACTTGTTGAGATGGAAAAGGATATACTCACAGCTACGCTTGAAACAGCAGAGAAAAAATCGCTTCAGCTTTGGAAGGAAAAAGGCTTTAGTGATGAATTTTTGGCAAGTGCTTGGAGCTGTTCTGAACTGGATGTGCGCAATAAGCGTAAAGCTCTGGACATTTTACCAGTATACAAAATGGTTGATACATGTGCAGCAGAATTCGAAGCAAAAACGAATTACTACTACTCCACTTATTTTGGAGAAAACGAACAGACAGAAAGCAACAAAAGAAAAGTGCTGGTTGTAGGAAGCGGACCGATTCGCATCGGGCAAGGAATTGAATTTGATTACTGTTCTGTACATGGAGTATTTGCATTAAAACAGGAAAATATTGAAACAATCATTATAAATAATAATCCGGAAACAGTTAGCACTGACTTTGCGACAGCAGACAGATTGTATTTTGAACCACTGACAATTGAAGATATTATGAATGTCGTAGATTCAGAGGGAATTAAAGAGGCAATTGTGCAGCTTGGCGGCCAAACTGCAATCAATGTGGCAAAGGGATTAGAGGAGCATGGTGTTAAAATTCTCGGCACAAACAGCCAAACAATTGATGTGCTTGAAGACAGAGAATTATTCTATCAAATGCTTGATGAAGAAAGAATTCCGCATATTGAAGGAGATATCGCTTTTGATGAATCAGGTTTGCTTGCTTCTGTTAATAAATTGTCATACCCAGTACTGATCAGACCATCCTATGTCATCGGCGGCAAAGGGATGGAAAGAATTAATAATGATAATGATTTAAAGGCATACCTGCAGACGGATATTCCTTATCCAGTCCTAGTTGATCAATTCTTAGAGGCATTTGAAGCAGAACTTGACCTAGCAGCAGATGGAGAAAATATTTGTGTTCCAGCAATCATGGAGCATATTGAAAAAACAGGTGTACATTCTGGTGACAGCTTGTCTATTCTTCCAGCTCAGACCCTTTCTGATTCAGTCAAAGCGAAAATGCTGACATATGCGAAGAAAATTGTCGGCAACACAGGCTATAAAGGCCTTATGAACATCCAATATATCATTGATGGCGAAAAGGTCTTTGTATTAGAAGTAAATCCAAGAGCGAGCAGAACGGTTCCGATTGTCAGCAAGGTTACTGGGGTGCCATTAGTTCAAATTGCGACAAAAATATTGCTTGGGAAATATAATTTGTCAGAAGAAGAAAAAACCTTCACAGAGGACATAGATTTTGTCTGCATTAAATACCCAGTCTATTCAAATTATGCCTTGAAGGGGCTTGACTCAAAGGTTGGTCCGGAAATGAGATCAACTGGTGAAGGAATTGCCTTGGCAAATACACTTGAAGAAGGCTTAAAGAAGGTGTTCCATCCAACCTTGAAAAAAGTCGAAACGAAACAAATTGTCATAAAATCTGACAGCTTTGACAATTCCATAAAGCAAAAAGCAGAGGCTGCTGGTCTTATAGTAAAAGCAGCAGAGGAAGCTGGAGCATTGTTGGCTGAAGAACAAACAGTTGCCTTTTATAATCCATTAAACGGAAAAGCTGATAAGCTTCTTCGTGAAACAGCAACAAGAAATCGTATTATTACATTCACACAACAGGAAAGCTTAGAAGCATTTATTGAATCCTTTAAAGCAGATTCCATTACTGTTCAATCCATTAATGATTGGCATAAAACGTTTAGAAAGGACGTGAGCACCGTATGATAGCAGCATCTGTGGACCTTAAAGGCAAGGATTTGCTAACTCTTGCTGAATATTCTCCAGAAACGATTGGAGAGTTAGTTCAAAAAGCGAAGGAAATGAAGGACGCTTATTTAAATGGAGAAATAATCGCACCATTGAAAGGGAAAACACTCGGAATGATTTTTGAGAAATCATCAACTAGAACAAGAGTATCCTTTGAAACAGGAATGTTTCAGCTCGGTGGTCAGGCTCTTTTCCTAAGCTCTCGCGATTTACAAATCGGAAGAGGCGAGCCTGTTTCTGATACTGCGAAAGTATTATCACAATATGTTGATGCTATTATGATCAGAACATTTGCTCACGAGACAGTTGAGGAATTAGCAGAACATGCGACAATTCCTGTTATTAATGGTTTGACAGACCTTCATCATCCATGCCAAGCACTGGCTGATTTGCTGACAATCCTTGAAGTGAAAGGTACATTAAAAGGCTTAAAGCTTGCTTATATCGGTGACGGAAATAATGTCGCACACTCCCTGTTAATAGCATGTGCAAAGGTTGGAATGGATGTAGCTGTTGCAACACCGCCTAGCTATGCACCGAATGAAGAAATTGTTTCATTAGCTAAAAGTTTTGCAGCTGCAAGCGGCAGCACTGTCTCGATTGTTAATGATCCAATTGAGGCAGTAACAGCTGCAGATGTTATCTATGCAGATGTGTGGACCAGCATGGGCCAAGAAGAGGAAAATGAGCAAAGACTTAAAGACTTTGCCGGATTCCAAGTCAATAAAGAACTTGTAGCACATGCTAAAGCTGACTATATGTTCCTGCATTGCCTGCCTGCACACAGAGAAGAGGAAGTAACAGCCGACATCATTGACGGACCAAACTCCTACGTTTTCCAAGAAGCAGGAAACAGAATGCATGCTCAAAAAGCATTGCTTGTGGAATTATTGGGTTAAATTATTAGTGAAGAGCCTGGGACATAAGTAGGTGAATCAGCATAAAAACCGAACTATTTATTCGAATATCGATTAGATAGTTCTTTTTTTGTTTTTTTAGTTTTAATACAATAATTAGAAATCTTAGTGGAATGGAGCGAAGACGAGGAGGCTCCATAACCTCCCCGCGGAAAGCGAGTGGGTGCAGCGCAATGAAATGAATTAATTTTAACTGCTTATTTAATTTAGATCCAACTTTCATTTTTCAAATTTAGGTGTAATTTTATTATTCGTATTTAGAGAGGTTATCTTTTGTTTTGTCCCAGCCTCTTTTTTATTTAGTATCACCTTAAAAACAAAATTAATCAGCCAAAAATGAGTCAATAATTTCCGTTATTAGCTTTGAAAAAAAGGAAATAATAAATAGTGCAGTTCATGGAAAGAACAAGGCTGTGGATCTTTATCTTTAATGCTGAGGAGGGTTTATATGGGACAAAATAGACAGTTTCGACCAGGGCAAAAAGCTCCGAATAATGGTGTATATATCGAAATCGGCGAAACAGGAAGTAATGTTAATAATCCCCAGAAACTTAAGTTGAAAGCTGGAGATCATTTCCCAGAAACATCTAACCATAACCGCCTTTGGTCATACCAAAGAAAGCCATAAGCTTAGGGTTTAGCCAAGCTTATGTGAAAAAAGATGCCATCCGATGATTCGGGTGGCTTTACATATGGGTAAGAAATATTATAATAAAGATAAAGGTCAAAAATGGTCAAAAAGAGGTGGTTTTTATGAATCCAGAAATCATGACAGAAAGAGTCCAGCAGGCTTTTACGGATGCTCAGGCACTTGCTCAAACAGAAAACCATCAAGAAATAGATGATGTTCATCTATTCTTAGCAATCCTTGAGCGCCCAGACAATCTTCTCTCATCTGTATTGGAAAAAATCAATAAGGATACAGATGAATTTAAGCAAAAGTTAGTAGAAGAGATAAACAAAAAGCCCAAAGTCTCAATTAGTGGTAATCAACAAAGCACCATATATATAACAAACGTACTTCAGCAATTATTGACAGAGGCAGAAAAGGAAAGAGAGCAGTGGAATGACGATTATCTTTCTGTCGAGCATATCCTGCTTGCCGCATTTTCCGTTCCTAATTCTACAGTGGGTAAGCTGTTCAATAAAATCGGCATAAACAGTCAGGGATTCAGAATATCAATAAAAGATATAAGGGGGAGCCAAAGAGTGACTAGCAAAAATCCAGAAGCAACGTACGATGTCCTTTCTAAATATGGCAGGGATCTTGTAGCAGATGTGAAGGAAGGAAAATTAGACCCTGTTATCGGCAGGGATAATGAAATAAGACATGTAATAAGAATCCTATCAAGGAAAACAAAAAATAATCCTGTTTTAATCGGAGAGCCGGGAGTCGGGAAGACAGCCATTGTTGAAGGGCTTGCCCAGCGAATTGTCAGGAAGGATGTTCCAGAAGGCCTTAAGGATAAGATAATCTTCTCATTAGATATGGGTGCCCTTATTGCAGGGGCTAAATTCAGAGGAGAGTTTGAAGAACGGCTTAAGGCAGTACTGCAAGAGGTGAAAAACAGCGAGGGCAGGATCATCCTGTTTATTGACGAGCTTCATACGATTGTCGGTGCCGGGAAAACAGATGGTGCAATGGATGCAGGAAATATGCTGAAACCGATGCTGGCAAGAGGAGAGCTTCATTGTATTGGGGCGACAACTCTTGATGAGCACAGACAATACATTGAAAAGGACCCGGCATTAGAGCGAAGATTCCAGCAGGTTTTAGTTTCGGAGCCGACTGTTGAGGATACTGTTTCCATAATTAGAGGGCTTAAGGAAAGATTTGAAATCCACCATGGTGTCTCTATACAAGACAGGGCAATCATTGCTGCTGCAACTTTATCTGATCGCTATATTACAGACAGGTTTTTGCCTGACAAAGCTATTGATTTGATTGATGAGGCTTGTGCAATGATAAGGACTGAAATTGACTCTATGCCAATAGAAATTGATGAACTGACCCGTAGAATTATGCAGCTTGAGATTGAAGAAGCCGCATTAAAAGGGGAAGAGGACCCGCTTAGTAAAGAAAGACTGCTTGTAATAAGCAAGGAACTCGCTGATTTACGGGAAAAAGCAAATGCACTCCATGCTAAATGGCAGCTAGAGAAAGAGGGACTTAATAAGGTTCAAGCTAAAAAAGAAGAGCTTGAAAGAAAACGCAGGGAACTCGAGGATGCTGAAAATAATTATGATTTGAATAAAGCTGCTGAACTAAGACACGGCAGTATTCCTCACTTGGAAAAGGAATTGCTGCAGCTTGAAGAGCAAGCAGCTACTAAGAAAAGTGAAAGATTGCTGAGAGAAGAAGTGACAGAAGAGGAAATTTCTGCGATTGTAGCACGATGGACAGGAATCCCAGTTACGAAGCTTTTAGAAAAGGAAAGAGAGAAGCTGCTTCGTCTTGAAAGTATTTTGCACGAACGAGTAGTTGGTCAAACAGAAGCTGTTCAGCTTGTCAGTGATGCGGTATTAAGAGCAAGAGCTGGAATAAAAGACCCAAATAGGCCAATTGGTTCCTTTTTATTTTTAGGGCCAACAGGTGTCGGCAAAACAGAGCTTGCAAAAGCATTAGCATCTAGTTTATTTGACAGTGAGGAGCAAATTATTCGCATTGACATGTCCGAATATATGGAAAAACATGCAGTATCTCGTTTAATTGGAGCGCCTCCAGGGTACGTTGGTTACGAAGAAGGCGGACAATTGACAGAGGCGATCAGAAGAAAACCATACAGTGTTGTCTTGCTGGATGAAGTGGAGAAAGCCCACCCGGAAGTGTTCAATATTCTTCTGCAAGTGCTTGATGATGGGAGAATTACAGACTCACAAGGCAGGATGGTTGACTTCAAAAATACGGTTATTATTATGACGTCTAATATCGGCTCACACCTGCTTCTTGAAAGCAAGGAAGCAGACTCTATTCCAGAAGCAATAAAAGCTGGTGTTATGGACCAGCTGAAAGGACATTTTCGTCCTGAGTTCCTGAATCGAATTGATGAAATTATCTTGTTTAAGCCACTTTCGTTAACAGAAATAAAAGAAATTGTTCTTAAGCTTATCAGCCAATTGCAAAGCAGACTTTCTGACCAGCAAATTGATATAAGCATGACAGACCGTGCTAAAGAATATATTGCGGTTAACGGCTTCGACCCTGTATTTGGAGCAAGACCGCTCAGACGGTTCCTGCAAAGGACAGTCGAAACAGTGCTGGCAAGAGAGCTTATTGCAGAAAAGATCACAGCAAATGATCATGTGGAGATAGATGCAGATGAAAATGGAATTTTCATCACGAAGAAATAAGCAAATAAAAAGGGTGAAAGCATAAAGCTTTCACCCCATCATACTCACTGACAATTAGTGAGAGCCTTCCTCATGACTCGCGTCGTTTGGCAATACAGCTGCCAAAAGGAAAATAACGATAGAAAATACAGCTGCTAACACAACTCCTGTTGAGAAGCTGTAAGTTGTTCCGTTCATAGAACTAATAACGTATGTAAGCATTTGCGCTAAAAGGAATGTCCAAAAAATTGTAATAATATACCGCATACAATCACCTCACACTAATAATTCAATCTGTTCTTATAGTATCATACAGAACCAAAATAATAAATCATATATCCACTCCTTTTTTTACTTCCAGGATAAAAAGAAAGCGAATTCTTATAACTGCATCAGTTAAAACATTAAAAATTGGGCAAACTCCCTTACATTTTGTCAGATTGGTCATACATTAGTAAGAGAAATAACTAAAAAGGAGTTTTTTAGATATGGAGAACCGGAACTTCCAACTGGATACCGAATGGAATATGATACATTATCCAACACAGCAGCCTAACGGTTTCGGTATCTTAATCATTGGTGATGACAGACATTTTGTTGATGCTAATAATAGTTTTTGGGTTCAAAATGAAGGCAAAAAATCAATTATTGACTCGTTACGAAATGAAGGATATACGGTTTTTTCCTCTAATCTTTACGGCAAGAACTGGGGAAGTGAAAGATCTATTATGCTGGCAAAACGCCTGTATGAGCATATGATTCGCTCAGAAATACTCAATCCGAAGATTCACTTGATTGCAGAAGGAATGGGAGCATTGGTTGCAATTAAACTGATGATGGAAATGAAAGAGAAGATTCGTTCTGTTGTGTTATTTAATCCAATCCTATCCTTAAACGAGCATCTTGAGGAAGAAAAGGAACATAAATTTTTCTTTAAAAAGCTTTGCAATGAAATAGCATCCGCCTACGACAAAAACGCTAAGTTCATACCGGAATTCTTAAAGGAAATGAAAGAGCATCAGCTCGAGGAAGCGGGAACTCCATCCAAAATCATCCATATTCTCCATAATGGCAAGTCTTATTATCAATCCCAGCTTTTAAAGGAAAGAACTAGAAAATGGGATCAAGAACAACTGCCAATCTTCGTATCTTATGTTCTCCCAGAGAAAAGGAGCGCTATCCCAAGACAAATCAACCGCTTTTTCAAACAATACGAAAAAAACCTCTAAATTGTTTTGCTATTCCATTAGAGGAGGCTAAAAGCGAAATAATGCTTTAGCCTCCTTTTTCCATTTACAGAAGCTTTGGTGTTTATCATGAACAGGTACATAACTGCATAAGATACAATATTGAACATCGAGGAGGCCTCTAAATGGAAAATGCAGTAATTGTCGGGACATACCAATTTATAGGGTTTCATCTTTGCCATTCCCTATTAGAAGAAGGAGAAGCAGTTTATGGAGTATCTTATCCGAACGTGGAAATCAAGGATATAGAAGATAAAAGGCTGGAGATAGGAAGGAATGCAAATTACCAAGAGATAAGCTGGGAAAACAAAACTGCATTTGAAAGTGGGAAAATTATCTACGATTGCTATGATTTATCAAAAAGCAAACAAATCGTGGAACGTATTAAAAGTGATGTATTGCAATATAACGTGCAGGAGCTAATAAGGCATAACCAAGAACTGATTTTTTTAGGGAACATCTTAGAATTTGAAGAGCATGAAAAAAACTTATACTCGCTATTGGAACAGCAAGGCTTGCCATACAGAGCGATTTACTTTCCGACTTTATTTGGCCCATGGCAGCCAGACGAATTTTTATTTGCTCAGCTCCTAGAAGGCAATGAAGAGATAATTATAAGCGAACAGGAGTATAGGGAAGATGCGATTTTTATAGCAGATGCTGTACTTTCTGTAAAAGAGCTGCTGGTAAAGAAAAGCGGAAAATACACTTTTTTAAGAAGCGGCTTACAGAATCAATGGCAGCAGTGCCAAAAAGAGATTAGGGAGTTAACAGTCGACATTCCGAGCTATACGATTCCTCCAAAGCTACACACTTACAGTGTTGCCAGTACAAACAGTAACGCAGAAAACTTGGAAATGCAAAGAAGACATATTAAGATGTATAAGTAGTAGTATGATAGTTTCGTATAAAAATGAACGAAGAAAGGCTTTCAAATGAATAAATTGAAGTTAATGCTCTCCTTTCTCATTGTGCTGAGCATTCTTGCCTCCTGCGGACAAGCAGACAAAAAGGGGCAATTGAAAAGTGTCGGTTTGCTTGTGAGTGGTACTGTTACCGACCAAGTTTGGGGCACAAAAGGGTATAAAGGTCTATTAAACATCCAATCCAAGTATAATGTTGATGTATATTATAAAGAATACGTCGACTCTCTCGCGCAAACAGAAAGGGCGATTGAAGAATTTAAACATAAGGGAGTAAATCTAATTTTTGGACATGGCAGTGAGTATGCGGCGTTTTTTGATACATTGTCCAAAAAGTATCCTGATATTCATTTCATCAGTTTTAATAGCAGTGCTAACAATGAAAACACGACAAGTGCCTCCTTCGATGGTTATACAATGGGCTTTTTTGGTGGAATGGTTGCAGGCCATATGACTAAGACTAATACAATTTCGGTTATTGCGGCCTTTGATACACAGCCTGAAGTACAAGGATTCAAGGATGGCGCTATGTATGAAAACGAAAATGTTAAGGTTATTGCGGATTTTGTCCAAGGGTGGGATAATCGCGAGAAGGCACTCAAGCTGCTAAATACGGCAATAGCAAATAAAGCTGATATTATTTATCCTGCGGGCGATGAGTTTAATGTTGATATTATTGAGCAAGTGAAGGCAAAAGGACTCTATGCAATTGGATATGTTTCAGATCAGTCCGATCTTGGCAAAATGACTGTTTTGACAAGCACAGTTCAGGATGTTTCAGAAATGTTTGACATTCTTGCCGGTGAGTTCATTGAAGGGAAACTGCAATCTGGCAATATCTCTTACGGAATGAAGGAAAGTGTTATCACATTAGGAAAATTCAGCCCTAGCATAGATACGGCATTTGTAGAGAAAATAAATCAAGAAATCGAGCAATATAAACAGACAGGAAAGCTCCCTAATAAGCAATGACAAAAAGCTTGCACATAATCTTCTTGAAGGAGATGCAAGCTTTTTTCAGCAGATGCTTGCTTTTTGAATAATATTAATCCAGCCACTTCTTGAGCATGGGCTTTACTTTATTTATTAGCGGTTTCAATTCATTAGCGGAACTCATAAAGAGATCAATATTGCTGAAAACCAAGTCCATATCTATTTGGTCCAGATATTGCATTACTCCATCACTTGTCTCTTTTTTGTCCTGAGCTTCCTCGTTATTATGTCTGCTGCGGTTTCCTAATATCCAGGAATCTCCTCTGTTCCTTTCTTGTCGTTGCTCTAATCTCTCTGGCCGTTTTTCCCTGTATACCTTTTTTCCGAGCATAAAATCAAAATAGTAATCTTCCTCGGTATTTTCATTTGCATCATTTTCTTCTAATTCACTTTGGAATTCATCTTCCATTTCCGTTCTCCCCCCTTTAATGCATATCTATAGCTGCTTTGTAATTATCTTATGTTTGATAAAGAAAAGTTGTTTAGACAGGCGCTTATAAAGTGAAAAAAAGTTGCATACTATAGGAGAAATTTGTTAAAATTAGTACCAAGTCATAATAATTGATAATAATATATAAGATGTAATTGCAGATAAAAATGCCTTTCATTTTTCATTTGGCAAGCAAATAAAGTATAATCGGAACATATTAAAGGAGCTGACAGCTTTGAGTACAGGAATTATTGGCCTTGGTCGTGCACTGCCTGAAAAAATATTGACAAATTTTGATTTAGAGAAAATGGTTGATACGAATGATGAATGGATTCGTACACGTACAGGCATTGAAGAGAGAAGAATTGCAGATGATAATACAAATACTTCTGATATAGCATATGAAGCAGCAAAAAAGGCGATAGAGAATGCAAACATCAGCCCAGAGGATATAGACTTGATTTTGGTGGCGACAGTAACACCAGATCAGCCGTTTCCAACAGTAGCATGTATGCTGCAAGAACGTCTTGGCTGCGTGAAAGCTGCAGCAATGGATCTAAGTGCTGCATGTGCCGGATTTATGTACGGCATGGTTACAGCTAAACAGTTCATTGACAATGGTGCATATAAATATGCTCTTGTTGTTGGAGTGGAAAAGCTTTCTAAGATAACTAACTGGGAAGACCGCAATACAGCAGTGCTTTTTGGAGATGGTGGAGGAGCTGTCGTTTTAGGACAAGTGTCAGAAGGGCGAGGTATCCTTTCATTTGAACTAGGCGCTGATGGTTCTGGCGGCAAGCATCTTTTCCAGGATAATGATGACTTTATCCAAATGAATGGCAGAGAGGTTTTCAAATTTGCTGTTCGTCAAATGGGTGAAAGCAGTGAGAACGTATTAGTTAAAGCTGGTCTATCAAAAGAGGATGTTGACTTCCTGATTCCGCATCAAGCGAATATTAGAATAATGGAGGCATCCAGACAGCGTTTGAATCTTCCAGAAGAAAAAATGTCGAAAACAGTCCATAAATACGGAAATACAAGTGCTGCGTCCATTCCAATCTCACTTGTGGAAGAGTATGAAGCAGGTAAAATCAAAGATGATGATGTTATCGTACTAGTAGGCTTTGGCGGCGGTTTGACATGGGGCGCAATCGCACTTCGCTGGGGTAAATAATCCATTAAAAAGAATAATTTACATCCTATAAAAGAACGTACAAACAAAGGAGATTGTAAACATGAGTAATAGAAGAGTAGTCGTTACAGGTATTGGTGCAGTAACACCGGTTGGTAATGATGCTGAAAAAACATGGGAAAATATCGTGAATGGAGTTTCTGGTGTTGGGCCGCTTACTAGAATTAATGCAGATGAATATCCTGCCAAAGTAGCAGCTGAAATTACTGATTTCAATCCAGAAGAATTCATGGATAAAAAAGACGCAAGAAAGATGGACCGCTTTACGCAATATGCTCTGGCAGCTTCGTTAATGGCTGTTAAAGATGCAGACCTGCAAATAACGGATGAAAACTCTGCACGAATTGGTGTTTGGATTGGTTCTGGAATCGGCGGAATGGAAACATTCGAAAACCAATATGAAATCTTTCAAAAGAGAGGCTATAAGCGCGTGAGTCCGTTCTTCGTGCCAATGCTTATTCCCGATATGGCAACAGGACAAGTTTCCATCACTCTTGGTGCAAGAGGGGTAAACTCTTGTACGGTAACAGCTTGTGCTACTGGTACAAACTCTATCGGAGATGCATTTAAAGTTATTCAGCGCGGTGATGCTGATGCGATGATTTCTGGAGGTGCTGAAGCGCCAATAACGAAAATGTCTGTTGCAGGGTTCTGTGCAAATACAGCACTTTCAACAAATCCAGATCCAAAAACAGCAAGCAGACCGTTTGATGCAAATCGTGACGGCTTTGTTATTGGTGAGGGTGCAGGTATTGTCGTATTGGAAGAACTAGAGCATGCACTTGCAAGAGGAGCAAAAATCTACGCAGAAATCGTCGGATACGGCTCAACAGGAGACGCATACCATATCACTTCACCAGCACCAGGCGGAGAAGGCGGCGCACGTGCGATGAAAATGGCAATTAATGATGCAGGCTTAAATCCTGAGGATGTTTCTTATCTTAATGCTCATGGAACAAGCACGGCTTATAATGACAAATTCGAAACAATGGCAATTAAAGAAGTTTTCGGTGACCATGCATATAAATTACCTGTCAGCTCAACAAAATCAATGACAGGACATCTACTGGGAGCTGCAGGCGGAGTAGAAGCGATTTTCAGTGTCCTGTCAATTAAAGACAGTGTCATTCCTCCAACAATCAATTACGAAACACCAGATCCAGATTGTGATTTGGACTATGTGGTTAATCAGCATAGAAAACAAGAAGTAAACGTAGCAATGAGTAATTCATTAGGCTTCGGTGGACATAATGCAACAATAATCTTCAAGAAATACCAGTAAGCAAAAAGTGAACATGAAAAAAGACCAACCACTTAACCGGTTGGTCTTTTTCTTATTGATAATTATTATAAATTAAAATTGACTATAATTAAAAAATGTATATAATTAAATATAGAGTATTGAAGTTTTTGTGAGCAAATAAATAGTAGGAAATGCTTCATTTTTAAACAAAGAAAGCGTTTCCTTAAAAATCCAGTCTTTTCTCATTAGGTTAGACGGATTTTCACTTTACCATCGCTTCGTTTAGCAAAGGAGGATTATATGTTAAGTATTGAAAATGCAGTGCAGTCATTAAAAGAGAAAAATATCCGCTTAACACCTCAAAGGCACGAACTAATAAATATTCTGTCAAAAGGAAACAAGCATTGGACAGTTGAGGAGTTATACCAACTGCTGAATGAGTCCATGCCATCTGTAAGTATCACAACAGTTTATAATAATATCAATTTATTTTGTGAATTAGGGTTAGTGAAAGAAATTCAGTTTGGTGAATCTTTAAGCAAGTATGAATGGAAAAAGGAAGATCACTATCATATCGTCTGCAGTGAATGCGGTGAAATGGTAGATGTTTGGTATCCAGCACTAAAGGAGGTTGAAGTATTTGCCCAATCCATCTCAAAATTCAACATTAGTTCCCATAACCTCCAGTTCTACGGAACATGCAGCAATTGTGAACAAAAATAAACAAAAAGTGCAGCAGGATTGCCCTGTCTGTAAACAGCCGCTGCAAAGGCTGAAGCATTCCATCATTTGCGGCTGCGGCTTTAAGATGATTGTTGATAAACGAAAGAAAATTATGTAACAAAAAAACTCTGCATAAGCTGTGCAGAGTTTTTTTTTGAGTACATTTCCAAGTCATTTGTATTAACACACAAAAAATTAGAATAACATAAACTAACCATATATTCTGTTTCTGGTGAAGGGAAAAGGGGGATTTTAATTGGGATAGTCAACACGAGGGAATGGCTAGATGAGAAATTTAATAAACCAGTCTCAATTTGTGAAGAGCTGAAGGGAACCTTTGAGGGTGAGCCTCCAAGAAAGGTTTATCAGCATTTAGCCAATTTTGGTATGTATAAGCCATCACGGAAAACGAAGGAAGTTTATACTTCTCTTGTGAAAGAGGATGTATGGGCAAAGTGTGATAAATTTTTTAAGAAATACAAAAAGCTATGGAATGGTCCTGATATCCCGATTTATATTTTTCCTTTTAATCAGTCTAACAGGGGTAATGATAACAAATCAGGCTTGTCATTTACTGATATGCTGTTTCTTTTTATTGGAGATATCGAGGACGAAAAAGAATTGGAAGCATTGTTCATTCATGAATATCATCATGTATGCCGAATACATTATCAAAAGAAGGCTATTGACGATTATAGTCTGTTAGACTCCATTATTATCGAAGGGCTTGCAGAGCATTCCGTAAAAATGCACTGTGGAGAGAAATACAATGCTGACTGGTGTCATAAATATAAAGAAGAAGAGCTGGAAGAGTACTGGAGCAAATATTTGAAAGATAACCTCGACGTTAATAAAAGCAATTATGTGCACGATGCCTTGTTATTTGGCTTGGGAAAATATCCAGACATGCTAGGATATTGTTATGGATTTTACCTGATTACAAAATTTAAAAAACAAAAAAGCTTTTCTGAAAAAGCATATTTTAATTTGGAAAGTGAAAAGTTTTTAGTGTGAATACATTAAAAAAATGGAAGAAACCTTGTCAGTAAAGGGTTTCTTTTTTTATTTGTAAATAAGTTCAGAAAAAAATTCCAAGAGAAAATATTAAAACTAATAAATTTGTAATAGTTTTTTAACAAAACGAATAAAATGTCAAAAAAGTCTCAATATGTAAGAGGTGCAAAATGAACGGTAATACTTCTTCTGCGACAAGCATTAACAACTTGCTAGAGGTAAAGAACCTAGAAACTTCCTTTTCTATTGATGGGAAACTGTACAATGCAGTCGATAATGTTTCCTTCCAAGTAAAGCCGCGTCAAATTGTTGGCATTGTTGGAGAATCCGGCTGCGGGAAATCCGTGCTTAGCCTTTCCATAATGAAGCTCCTCCCAAAAGGTGCTGGGAACATTCGCTCAGGCGAAATTCTCTTTGATGGAGTTCACCTGGAAACAATGGAAGATAAAGAGATTAATAATATTAGAGGAAATGACATCTCCATGATATTTCAAGAACCAATGACCTCGTTAAACCCTGTTTTCACCATTGGCTTTCAATTGATGGAGGTTTTGCTGAACCACCACAAAATAACAAAAAAACAGGCAAGACAAAAAAGCATTGAACTATTAAAAAGCGTCGGGATATCAAGACCAGAAAAACTTGTCGATGAATATCCACATCAGCTTTCAGGCGGTATGCGTCAAAGGGTAATGATAGCAATTGCAATCGCCTGCCAGCCCAAACTCTTGATTGCTGACGAACCAACAACCGCACTTGATGTAACAGTCCAAGCCCAAATCCTTGAGCTTATGAAAGAAATCCAAGAAGAAAACAACATGTCAGTTATCCTTATTACCCATGATTTAGGGGTTGTGGCTGAAATGTGCGATGAAGTCATTGTTATGTATGCGGGCAAAATCGTCGAAAAGACAGATGTCGATACATTGTTTTATGACCCAAAGCATCCCTATACAAAGCTGCTAATGGAAGCTATTCCAAAAATGGACGAGGAAGTCGAGCTGCTTAGCTCTATCAGCGGCATCGTCCCATCCCTGAAAAATATGCCAGAAGCTGGCTGTCGATTTGCCGAGCGCTGCCCAATGGCAATGCCAGAATGCAAATACATAACACCAATCCTGGCAAGCCTCAAAGATGGACATGAAGTATCCTGCCTGCTTTATGACCAAGGCAAGCCGAGGGAAGGAGTGGATGTGTGATGACCAAAAATTCAGCAGTTACGAACGAAGTAAAAAGAGATCAAGATCAGGAAACAATTTTGCAAGTGAACGGGTTAAAAACCTACTTTCCTGTTAAAGCAGGCTTCTTTGGTAAAACAGTAGCACATGTTAAAGCAGTTGACGGAGTCTCGTTTGCAATCAAAAAAGGGGAAACATTTGGGTTAGTTGGTGAATCGGGTTGCGGTAAATCGACGACAGGGAGAACGATATTACGCTTCTTAAACCCTTATGAGGGCAATATTCTTTTTGATAATAAGGATATAACTGAATTAAAGGGAAAATCATTGCGAGAGATTCGTAAGGATGTGCAAATGGTCTTTCAGGATCCATATGCTTCTCTTAACCCTATGCAGATGGTAGGTGATATAATTGCCGAGCCTTTAAGAAACTATTATAAAAATAAATCGAAGACCGAATTACAAACAGAAGTAATGGACCTGCTAACAAAGGTAGGATTACCAACGGATGCTTATTATAAGTATGCACATGAATTTTCAGGAGGACAAAGGCAAAGGATTGGTATTGCGAGAGCACTTGCGCTGAAGCCAAAGCTGATTATAGCAGATGAACCGGTTTCTGCCCTCGATGTATCTGTACAGTCACAGGTGTTAAATCTCTTAAAACAATTGCAGGCGGAGTTTGATTTAACCTTTTTATTCATCGCCCATGATTTAAGTGTCGTTAAGCATATGAGTGACCAAATTGGCGTTATGTACTTGGGGAATTTGGTTGAAATAGCAAATAAAGAGGGGATGTACGAAGCGCCACTGCATCCATATACTCAAGCCTTAATTTCAGCAATACCAGAACCGGATCCTAGAAAAAAGAAAAGGCGAATTATTTTAGAAGGCGATGTACCAAGTCCGATTAACCCACCATCAGGCTGCACGTTTCATCCAAGATGTCCTTTTGCCAAGGCAGAATGTAAAGAGATAAAGCCTGTTTTAAAGGAGGTGAAACCATTACATAAAGTAGCTTGCCATCTATATTAAAAAAAGAGTTTTTAAGGGGGAGGAACAAAAATGAAAAAGAATTGGATTGTCTTAACTGCTTTCATGTTAATTTTGTCTGCTTTTCTGGCAGCTTGCAGTGGTGATGGAGAAAAGACCTCTACAAATGAAGGGAATGCAACAGGCGAACCACAGGATGGTGGAACTCTTGTTTATTCACTTGATTCTGCTCCAGAGGGTTTGTTTAACTGGTCATTTTACGCTAATGCAACAGATGCTGAAGTAATGGAGTTTTTTGATGAAAGCTTAATAGATTATGATGAAAACCTTAAGCCACAGCCAAATATTGCATCTTGGAAAACAGAGGATAACAAGGTGTATACATTTACCTTTAAAGAAGGCGTTAAATGGCATAACGGGGAAGAGCTTACTGTTAATGACTGGGTTTTTGCGTTAGAAACACTTGCAGACAAAGACTATGATGGACCACGATACACAAATGTCCAAACAATTGAGGGAGCTCCTGCATATCATGACGGCTCTGCCGACAGCATTTCAGGAATTAAAATAATTGATGATTACAACATTGAAATTACATTTGACAAAGCAAGAGTTAACAACTTGGAAAACGTATGGACATATGCAATGCCTGCAAAGGAATTTGAAGGAATTGCTGTTAAAGACATGGCGAGTTCAGAGCAAGTAAGAACAAAACCTGTTGGATTAGGGCCATTCAAAGTTAAAAATATTGTTCCAGGCGAATCGGTCGAATTTGAAAGATTTGATGACTATTTCAATGGCAAGCCTCACTTAGATGGAGTGGTTCTTAAAGTAATCGATCCTTCTTTAACAATTGGTGAATTGCAAAATAATACATTAGATATGACTGCATTCCATCCTAGCATTAAGGCAGATATCGAGGCATTGGATAACGTGAAAATCGAACAATATCCTGGTTTGTCTTATTACTATATTGGCTTTAGATTAGGAACTTGGGATGGAAGCAAAAACGTTATGAATGAACCTAAATATCAGGATCTAAAACTGCGTCAAGCTATGTATTATGCAATGAATAGAGATGAATGGAATGAAGCCTTCTTTTATGGTGTAGGTAAGACTGTTAATACACCAGTACCATCTAATCACTGGATTTCAGCTGACAACAGTGAATTAGAACAATTTAAGTATGATCCAGAAAAGGCAAAGTCCTTGCTTGATGAAGCTGGATATAAAGATATAGATGGCGATGGTTTCAGAGAAGATCCAAATGGAGATCCTTTTACAGTTAAATTCTCGCATTACGCAACAAATAACCCGACATTCGAAACTCGTGCACAAGCGATTGTTCAATATTGGGAAGAGGTCGGTTTAAAAACTGAACTTAGCATGACAGATGTTAATCTTTATTATGATCAAATTGAAAAAGCTGATAAGTCCATTGAAGTCTTCTTTGGCGGCTGGTCTACTGGGACAGATCCAGATCCATCTGGCTTGTGGAGATCTGATGCTCTATGGAATTACTCAAGATGGGTAAGTGAGAAGAGCGATAAATTATTGGATGACGCTTTAGATGTTAGCATTGTCGGTACTGATCAAGAAAAACGTAAAGAGCTGTATGTAGAATGGCAGAAACAATTTATGGAGGAATTGCCTGCACTTCCTGTAGCTGAACTTGATGAAGTGATGGCTCTTAATAAACGTGTTCAAGGTGTGACATTTGATGTTTCAGGAAAAAACAGACCAAACGAATGGTGGATTCAGCAATAAAACAGACTAATAGATTTTAAAATAAGGAGAAGAGAGTTACATGTTGAAATATACATTGCGAAGAATATTAGGCATGATACCAATGTTGCTCCTTACTTCTGTTGTGGTATTCTCCCTGGCGAAATTAATGCCAGGGGATTCCCTCAGTGGAGAGATTGATCCTAATAATACAGATCCTCAATATATAGCTGAAATGAGAGAAAAGCTTGGCTACAATGATCCTGAATATGTGCAATATTTTCGCTGGGTGACAGATTTTATGAAAGGCGATTTTGGTACATCAACCCGATATAAAATAGATGTATCAGATCTCATTACGGAACGGCTGCCAAATACAATCTTCCTTGGAATCACCGCTCTAATTATTACGTATATTCTTGCCTTTACTTTCGGGATGATTTCTGGAAGAAAACCTTATACAATTCGGGACAACCTGATTGCAGGTATAAACTATATTGGACTGGCAATTCCTTCGTTTGTAGCTGGAGTCATTACTATATACCTTTTTGCTTTTAAATTAAATTGGTTTCCTTCAAATGGTTCTGTAGGAATAGGATTGATAAAAGGATCATTTGAATATTACATGAGCAGGCTTCATCATGTTTTTTTACCAGCGATTGTGCTTGGTGCATTAGCAACAGCTAGCTACACACAATTTCTTAGAAATGACATTATCGAAAACAGCAGAAAGGATTTTGTCAGAACAGCACGAGCAAAAGGGACGCATGAAAGTAAAATTTATAATGTTCATATATTACGAAATTCTATGATACCGCTAGTAACGTTTTTAGGATTTGATATCGCTGCATTAATAGGCGGTGCAGTTATTACCGAAACAATTTTCACTTACCCGGGGATTGGTCAACTAATGATTCAATCTGTTGGTACGAGAGACTATCCAGTACTGTTAACATTGTTAATGCTCTTTTCGTTTTTAACATTGCTGGGCAACCTCATAGCTGATATTTTATACGGCATTGTAGATCCAAGGATAAGGGTAAGTTAGGAGGAAAGGAAAATGGAAGTAATTACTCCGAAAAATAACAATAACTTAAATGTAGACATAAAAGTAAAAAGCCTTTCTCCATGGGCACAAGCTAGAAGTAAATTCATCAAGAATAAGATTGCGATGGTAAGCTTGTTATTCCTTATACTTGTGACCATTCTTTCCTTTTTAGCTCCTTATATCACTACAATAGATATAACGAAGGTGAATATAGGTCAAATGTCTTTAAAGCCTTCTGGTGACCATTGGCTTGGTACAGATAAAAGTGGAAGAGATGTGTTTACCCGCTTATTATATGGAGGCAGAATTTCTTTACTTGTAGGAATATCCTGTACTGTTACGGTTGTTTTTTTAGGTACATTAGTTGGATCTATGGCAGGATATTATGGTGGCAAGATTGATAGCATGTTGATGAGATTCACTGACTTTATCATGGTGTTTCCGTTTTTAGTGTTTGTAATTGTACTTAATGCCATTCTTCAAGGTATTGTTTCAGGATTATCGGTTTTAATCATCGTAATAAGTCTGCTGAGCTGGGGAGGGGTAGCGAGAATTGTGCGCAGTAAAATCCTCTCGGAGAAGGAAAACGAATATATTCTTGCGGCCATTTCCATCGGAGGTAAACCAAGTAAAGTTATTATTAAACATTTACTGCCAAATGTTATGTCTACTATTATCGTGCAAGCATCTATTCTCTTTGCGAGTATGATTGTTGTTGAGTCTGGATTAAGTTATTTGGGATTTGGTGTACCGCAAGAGGTGCCAAGCTGGGGGAATATGCTGTCATCTGCAAACGAACCGGATGTGCTGCAGAATAAACCGTGGATATGGTTACCGCCAGCAATTATGATTACACTGACAATACTATCCATTAACTTCATCGGAGAAGGTTTAAAAGACGCCTTCAACCCAAAATCAAAACGATGATGATTAACAGGTTTACAGTACAATCAGAAAAGGCTATAAGAAAAGAAGCAAAAAGTCTTTCTCACATAGAAAGGCTTTTTTGCATGATAAATCTATAGAGAGTTTGTACATATATCAGACAAAAACATCATAATAATAAACATACTATTAATGGGCGAATGTAAAGATTACATGCTTTCTAGAAAAGAAACTTGAAAGAACAATGACAAAACAGGAATAAATTTACTGCACGATGCCCATACTGATTGACAAACAGTTGTTGAAGCGAGGGATAAAATATGCAATATCTTCATGATGTTTGGGTTAATTGGTTTGAAGGAGAAGAAAACGGTTATAATGTTTGCCACTTCCATGAATGGAGAAAAGAAGATGGAGTGGAGCTGCTTGATCAAGTACCGCTTATTAAGATTGATTCGGTATTGTTTAGTTACATGGAAAACGATTTGGCAGAGCTTCCGAGACAGCTGCTTGAAGAAATTTATCAAAAAGCTTATCTTCGTAAAAACCATGAAAGAATTCAACTAGATTATTGCTTTGTTGTATCAGACGGAACAGGAATATTGGTTGTTGATACTTTAGGGTATTCTATTCCAATCAGAAAAAGTAGAATGATACCAAGGCAAGAACAGCTTGCATATGAATTGCTTGAAAATCAAGAGATTATAAACTACAACTTCCAAGGTGAAAATGAAGAGAATAAAGAATTTCATATATTGTCGCCAGAGCCGCAAATGATGTATGGGCTGACAAGAAAAGAGCGTCAGTTAAAGCAATTACTGTTCATGGCCCTTGATCAGCTGCATTCATCTGAGAATGTCGCAGAGGTAAGGTACTGGTATACAGAATGGAGTCCTGAGAAGTATTTTGACATTCAAAACCTAGAATTTGAGGATGCTTGGAGCGAGCTGTTCGATTGCACCAAGTTTGGATGGTCACTAAAGCATGAGACGTTTTGTGAGAACATCATCAAAGGGCAGCCCTTTTTTGAAAAGCTGTGGGAATTAGAACACGGTCCGAAGGTTAATTAAAAACTTCCTTCTATTAATAAAGCAAAATCAGGCTGCTGATTCGCTTGATTAGCAGACAGGCTGTAGATAATCTCTCGTATGAGGAGTATCTACAGTCTTTTTTATTGCTTCTTTCTGTGTAAAGGATGCTAACTTCTGCCTTTGCTATGGGGAATGTAAATACAGCAGTTTAGGTTGTTTTCCTGAGATATAGTTACCAACAAACAAAGGTTTACCGTATCTGGGGGATTATGATAATGGAGAGTAAGACTTCTACAGCAGTAAAGAGACCAGTCGAGACACTATGGAGCTTTAAGTACTATGGTAGTATCTTAAGATTAGGAGCTTCTTAAGGAGAAATCGAGAGTCTTTTGTTTTAGGTAAAGGATTGGACAAAAATATAAACATCTGTTTGTCTGCGTGATAAAAGTGTCTACAAGAGAAAAGATGCTGAGTAATACTGGGTGACCACTGGCAGGGAAATCAACATAGTAAGCGCAGAAAAAGCAAAGAGGCTGATAGTAACACTATCAGCCTCTTCGATTTATCTGCGCTTACGGCCTAAGCCCATTGCATTTTCCATTTTCTTAAGCATTTTGCTTGCTACTTTATTTGCTTTTTCTGCTCCTAAGTCTAATATTTCATCAAGCTCAGGTGAGTTCATCAGCTCGTTGTATTTTTCTTGAATTGGTCGGATTGCTTCGACAACTACTTCGGCAAGATCTGACTTGAAGTCGCCATAGCCTTTACCTTCGTACATTTCTTCTAGTGTGGCAATTGATTTGCCGGATAGGATGGAGTATATCGATAATAGGTTGGATACTCCTGGTTTATTTTCTGTATCGAATTTAACGATACCTTCTGAATCAGTGACAGCACTCTTAATCTTTTTGATAATTACATTTGGTTCATCCAATAAGGTGATTGTTGCTTTTTTGTTAGGATCAGATTTGCTCATTTTTTTTGTTGGCTCTTGCAGGGACATAATCCTTGCGCCAACTTTTGGAATGCGCACCTCTGGAATTGTCAAAATGTCGTTATACTTCTTATTAAATCTTTCTGCAAGATCTCGAGTCAGCTCCAAGTGCTGCTTTTGATCTTCACCAACTGGCACTAGGTCTGTGCCATACAGTAAAATATCTGTTGCCATTAATGGCGGGTATGTGAGAAGTGCTGCAGATACTCCGTCTTTACCAGCGGATTTATCTTTAAATTGTGTCATACGCTCTAATTCGCCGATATAAGAAATACATTGCATCATCCAAGCACCTTGAGCATGTGCGGGAACCTCTGATTGAATAAATAATGTAGCCTTCTCAGGATTGATGCCGACTGCAATATATAAAGCTGCAAGGCTGCGGATGTTGTTTCTTAAAACAAGACGGTCTTGCGGAACTGTAATAGCATGCTGATCAACGATACAGAAATAGCAGTTATAATCATCCTGCAGTTCTACAAATTGGTTCAGTGCGCCAATATAATTTCCTAAAGTGATTGTTCCGCTCGGCTGAATGCCGGAAAAGATTGTTTTCATTTGTTTTTCCTCCATTTTTTAGTTAGTACTATATAAGAAATAGGAATAGATAAGTCTTTTAGAAACCGAAAAAGAAAAAAGAACGACAAAAAGACCACACGTCCCTATATGAAACATAGGGACGAATGGTCCGCGGTGCCACCCTAATTGCTTAAAAAAGCCACTTTATCCTTGTTAACGAAAGGAAGTCGCTGAAATGTAATATGCCATAAAACGAATTGCGGTTCTATTTCAGTGCTCAAAAGTCCATTCCTTATAATCGGCTGTTTGTTTTCACCAGACACAAACTCTCTTTTAAACCATCATATAAGTACTACTCTTTATCAAAGCATTTATTTAACTATATACATATAAATTATACTATGTGACGGGAAAAAGCAAGGGAAGGGAGGGGAGAAAATAAAAGTTGAAAGAATATTCAGTTGATGAGGGGAAAAGGATAGGATAACTTTTTCAGGAAAATATCGAGGTTTTTTTATTTTTTAGTTATATAGTATATTAGAATATGGTTTACAGAAAAATCTATAAATTTAATTTATTTAGATTATTCTTAATTCTACAAAATTCTACAAAATTCTTGCATTCTAATAGGTCGATATATATAATTGATTTTACGAGTGGAAATTAAAAGTGATATTTCAGACTATTTGAAACAATTGGATATACTAAATCATAAGTCCTATTCATTATTATACTAGTCTAATTGTTTAATAATGAAGAAGTTTACATAAAGGAAGGTTTACTATTTCTAAATAGCGAATAAGTAGACTTGAATTGACAGACTATTTAGGAAATATGAGTTTGTGTATTCATACGTTTTTTATGGGAAAGATAATTTTTGGAAACTCCACTTGTGGACAAAATATATAAGGGGGTAAAACAATGAAAAAGAGAATGCTTGTACTTCTTTCATTAGTACTTGCACTTAGTGCATTCCTTGCAGCTTGTGGCAACGGCGACAGCGGCAGCAAAGATGAGGTTTCACAAGATTTACGTCTTAACATCAGATCAGAACCATTCTCCCTAAACCCAGGTTTGGCGAATGATTCTACATCAAGTAACGTATTGCTTCAAACATTCGAAGGGTTAACTCGTATTGATAAAGACGGTGAGCCTGAAAACGCGATGGCTGAAGACATTAAAGTTTCTGAAGATCAATTGACTTACACTTTTAAAATCCGTGATGATGCTAACTGGTCAAACGGTGACCCTGTAACTGCAGAAGATTTTGTGTATGCTTGGAAATGGGCTCTTGACCCAAATAACCAATCACAATATGCGTACCAACTTTACTATGTAAAAGGTGCGGAAGCTGCTAACACTGGCGAAGGCAAGCTTGATGATGTAGGAGTTAAAGCTGTTGATGAAAAAACTCTTGAAGTTACTCTAGTTAACCCAACTCCATACTTCACTCAACTAACTGCTTTTTACACTTACTTCCCTGTAAACAGCACAATTGCTCAAGAAAATCCAGATTGGTATAAAGATTCTGGTGACGATTATGTATCAAACGGACCATTCAAAATGACTGAATGGAACCACAGCGAATCCATTAAATTAGAGAAAAACGATACTTATTGGGATGCTGACTCTGTTAAACTTGCTACAGTTGAATACTCTATGATCGATGATGCTGGAACTGCTCGCAGCATGTACGAAAATGACGAGTTAGACTGGAATGGTCTTCCATTCGATACAGTTTCAACAGATGCTATTAAAGCACTTAAAGACAGCGGCGAATTGAAAACTCAAGCAACTGCTGGTACTTACTGGTACAAGTTTAATACAGAAGTTAAACCATTGAACAACGAGCATATCCGTAAGGCTCTAACATATGCAATTGATCGTCAATCAATTGTTGACCAAATTACACAAGGTGGACAAATTCCAGCAATGGCAGCTGTTCCTCCAACAATGTTCTCTGAAAATGAAAAAGGCTACTTCAAAGACAATGATGTAGAAACTGCAAAAGCAGAACTACAAAAAGGTCTTGAAGAGTTAGGCTACAAAGATATATCTGAACTTCCAACAATCACTTTATCTTACAACACAGATGAAGCACATGCTAAAATTGCACAAGCAATTCAAGATATGTGGAAGAAAAACCTTGGAATTGACGTAACATTAGGAAACGAAGAGTGGGCTGTTTACATTGATAAACTTCATTCTGGCGATTACCAAATCGGACGTATGGGCTGGTTAGGTGACTTCAATGATGCGATCAACTTCCTAGAGCTTTACCGCGATAAAGATGGCGGTAACAACGATACAAATTGGGAAAATGCAGAATTTAAACAATTGTTGAATGACTCTCAAAAAGAGACTGATACAGCTAAACGTCAACAAATGCTTAAAGATGCTGAAGCAATTCTAATGGATGAGCTTCCAATCGCACCGATTTACTTCTATACAAACGTTTGGGTTCAAAAAGACAACCTGAAAGATGTAGTTGTTTCTGGTCTTGGAGATGCTCAATTGAAATGGGCTTATTTCGAATAATACAATAAGCTGTAAGTAAAAAGGTATATGAAGCTTTTGCTTCATATACCTTCCTTTCTAATTAGAGGTGATTAGAAAATATTGGAGGTTTAAATCATGATAAAGTACTTGACAAGACGTTTGCTGTTTATGTTACTTTCTTTACTGCTAATCGTAACAGCAACGTTTTTCTTCATGAGGTTGGCACCAGGTAATCCTTTCACATCAGAAAAACAACTGCCGCCAGCAATTGAAGCTAATTTAAATGAACATTATGGATTAAACGACCCATGGTATGCTCAATATGGGGAGTATTTACTACGCATTGTACAATGGGATTTCGGCCCATCATTCAAATATAAGAGCCAAACAGTCAATGACTTAATAAATGAAGGTTTCCCCGTTTCATTAGTTTTGGGCTTGGAAGCAATCTTTATCGCATTGGCAGTCGGTGTATTACTGGGTATAATTGCTGCACTGAAGCATAACAAATGGCAGGACTATACAGCAATGATTGTGGCAGTTTTCGGAATATCCGTTCCTTCCTTTATTATGGCCGCATTTTTACAATACATTTTCGCGATGAAATTAGGCTGGTTCCCAGTTGCTAGATGGGGAACATTCTCACAAAGCGTGTTGCCTGCCATCGCATTGGCAGCAGGTCCAACAGCGTTTATTGCCAGACTTACAAGATCATCCATGCTTGAAGTGTTGAGCAATGATTATATTAAGACAGCAAAAGCGAAAGGCTTAAGCCAATTTACGATTACAGTTAAACATGCTATCCGCAATGCTATTCTTCCAGTTGTATCCTACATGGGACCACTTTCTGCAGGGATTGTAACAGGAAGCTTTGTTATCGAGAAAATTTTCGGTATTCCAGGACTTGGCTCCCATTTCGTCAAGAGTATCAGTAACCGTGATTACACTGTAATTATGGGTGTAACAGTTTTCTATAGTATTATCCTATTAGTATCTGTTCTTCTTGTCGACATATTATATGGACTAATCGATCCTCGCATTAAATTAACCGGCGGGAAGAAAGGAGAATAAGCATGCAACAAATCTCAAAAGATAAATTCAAAGTTGTCGGAAACAGCAGTGCTGAAGCAGAAACAATTTCCAGACCGAGTCTGTCATTCTGGAAGGACGTGTTTATGCGTTTCAAAAAGAACAAGCTTGCTATGTTCGGACTTGTACTGTTAATTATATTAATTTTTATGGCCTTTGTTGGTCCATTCCTAACACAGTATGACTATCGTCAAAATGATTTAATGAAAGCTAATCAGCCTCCAAGTGCTGAGCATTACTTTGGTACAGATGACCTTGGTCGTGATATGTTCGCACGTATTTGGTATGGGGCGAAAATCTCTCTATTCATCGGGATTGCAGCTGCTATCATTGACTTGGTAATCGGTGTAATCTGGGGAGGCATCTCAGGTTATAAAGGCGGCCGTGTGGATGAAGTAATGATGAGGATTGCGGACGTACTTTACGGAATTCCATACTTGCTACTAGTTATCCTTCTGATGGTTGTACTTGGTCAAGGATTAGGAACAATGATCCTTGCAATGAGTATCACAGGCTGGATTAACATGGCTCGTATCACTCGTGGACAAGTACTTTCATTGAAAAATCAAGAGTATATTTTAGCTTCAAGAACATTAGGTGCGGGTCTATCAAGAATTATGGGTAAACACTTAATTCCGAATGCTATGGGACCTATTCTTGTAACATTAACATTGACTATTCCAAATGCTATCTTTACAGAAGCATTCTTGAGCTACTTAGGATTAGGTTTAACACCTCCATTGGCAAGCTGGGGAACAATGGCCAATGACGGAATTGCAGCGATGAGCTATTATCCATGGCGTGTATTCTTCCCAGCAATGTTTATCTGTTTAACAATCTTTGCATTTAATGTAATCGGCGACGGAATACGTGATGCACTAGATCCAAGACTACGTAAGTAAGGAGTGAGCAATATGGAAAAGTTGTTAGAAGTAAAAGATTTAAAAGTCTCATTCCATACGTATGGAGGAGAAGTTCAAGCAGTACGTGGTGTTTCTTTTGATTTATATAAAGGAGAAACATTAGCAATCGTCGGCGAATCAGGATCAGGAAAAAGCGTAACATCCCAAACATTGATGAAGCTTATTCCAATGCCTCCTGGTGAAATTAAAGGCGGACAAATTCTTTTCAAGGGACAAGATATTGTTCCGAAAACAGAAAAAGAAATGCAAGCTATCCGTGGTAAAGATATCAGTATGATATTCCAAGATCCAATGACATCGTTGAATCCAACAATGAGAATTGGAACACAAATCATGGAAGTTATTATCAAGCACCAAGAAATTACGAAAGAAAAGGCAAAAGAAAGAGCAATCGAGCTATTGAAGCTAGTTGGAATTCCAATGCCGGAAAAAAGAGTTAACCAATATCCTCATGAATTTTCTGGTGGGATGAGACAGCGTGCAATGATCGCAATCGCACTTGCTGCAAGGCCTTCCTTGCTGATTGCCGATGAGCCGACAACTGCACTTGACGTAACAATCCAAGCACAAATCCTTGATTTGATGAAGGAATTACAAAGTAAATTGGATACAAGTATTATCTTTATCACACATGATCTCGGCGTTGTTGCAAATGTTGCTGACCGTGTTGCAGTTATGTATGCTGGTGAAATAGTAGAAATGGGTACGGTTGATGAAATTTTCTATGACCCAAGACACCCATATACTTGGGGCTTACTTGCTTCTATGCCAAGCTTGGATAATGATGGGGAAACGGAATTGGCTGCCATTCCAGGTACACCGCCTGATTTGACAAACCCTCCTGTAGGTGATGCGTTTGCACCGAGAAATCCGAATGCCCTTGCGATTGATTATGAGCAAGAACCACCTGTATATCAGGTTTCAGAAACACATTTCGTGAAATCTTGGCTGCTTCATCCAGATGCTCCAGCTGTTGAGCCACCTGCATCTGTGAAGGAGAAAATCCGTCCTTTATCCACTAACTTTGATAAACCAGTACTAGTGAAGGGGGATTTATGAAATGGCTGAGAAATTACTAGAAATAAAAGGCTTGAAGCAGCATTTCAATATCGGCAGACCGAATTTAGTAAAAGCTGTAGATGGTATTTCCTTTGACATCTTCAAAGGAGAAACATTAGGTCTAGTTGGTGAATCTGGCTGTGGTAAGAGTACGACAGGCAGATCGATTATTCGTCTTTATGAAGCAACAGACGGACAGGTTCTATTTAATGGAGAAGATGTGCATGGTAAGAAATCAACTGCAGACTTGAAGAAATTCAACCGTAAAATGCAAATGATTTTCCAAGATCCATATGCATCATTAAACCCGCGTATGACAGTAGCTGATATCATTGCAGAGGGAATCGATATTCATGGATTGGCAAAAACAAAAAAAGAGCGTATGGAGAAAGTATACGAGCTTCTTAATACAGTTGGTCTAAATAAAGAGCACGCAAACCGCTATCCGCATGAATTTTCCGGTGGACAAAGACAGCGTATCGGGATTGCAAGAGCACTTGCAGTAGACCCTGATTTCATCATTGCCGATGAGCCGATTTCTGCGTTGGATGTGTCTATTCAAGCACAAGTAGTAAACTTGATGAAAAAGCTGCAGAAAGAAAAAGGCTTAACATACTTGTTTATTGCCCATGACCTATCAATGGTTAAATATATTAGTGACCGTATTGGCGTTATGTATTTTGGTAAACTGGTAGAATTAGCACCAGCTGATGAGCTGTACAATTCACCAATTCATCCTTATACACAATCCTTGCTGTCTGCTATTCCACTTCCAGATCCTGATACAGAGCGAACTCGCGTAAGAACAGGTTATGATCCAGCGGTTCATCAGTATAAAGAGGGCGAAGAGCTTAAAATGCGTGAGATTAAGCCAGGACATTTTGTGTATTGTTCGGAGGCAGAATATAATCAATATAAACTGCAATACAAAAGTTAACTCATAACGATCTCTCGATAAGAGATCGTTATTTTTTTTGCGTAAAATTGTGTATAGAATGGCAATATCATCTAACCATGAATCATCGCAATGAGGCACATAATAAAAAAAAGCCTTGTGGAGGTATTAATGATGAAATTTGTCAATTCATTCGTTTTTATAATGTTATGTGCTTTTATGTTAGTACTAAATATATCAGAAACAGCAAGCGCTGAAAAAGTAGATGACCAGCCGAAAAGAAGAGCGGAGTTGCTTCTAAAGGATTTTCCAGAAGCAGTTACGAACACAGCCAGTCAAATGACTTTTCCATATCCTGATGCAGTCAGAGGCATTTATGTCAGCGGCAGTGCTGCAGGCAGCAATAGGTTTTATGACCTAATTAAATTCCTCAAACAAAATGATTTAAATACAATGGTAATTGATTTTAAAGAAGACAGCGGCAAGCTTGTCTATAAGCCAGCAAAAGGCTCTCCACTCGCAGCAGCAGGTTCAGATAAAATAAAAAGTATTCCGGTAATGCTGAAAAAGCTTGAAAAGGAACAGATTTATCCGATCGCAAGGATTGTCGTCTTTAAGGATAGTCATTTGGCTTATAAAAGGCCAGAATGGACCTTTAGAAATAAAGGAAAGGCTTGGAGGAATGACAGGCAAGAAGCCTTTATTAATCCATTCGTTAAAGAAGTATGGGACTATAATATAGCAGCAGCGATTGAGGCAGCGAAGCTTGGGTTTCAAGAGATTCAATTTGATTATGTTCGTTTTCCCGAAGGCTTTGAAAAAAAGAGCGCTAATTTAAGTTATTCTAAAGGTGATTATGGGAAACTAAAAATAAGTGAAGGACAAAAAAGAGTGCAAGCAGTATCTGACTTTGTAAAATATGCTAAGGATAAGCTGGAGCCATATGATGTGAAGGTATCTGTTGATATTTTCGGCTATACAGCTACGCTTAAGGAAGCTCCTGGCATTGGTCAGAATTTCACCGAAATAAGTAAAAATGTTGATGTAATCTCAAGCATGATTTATCCAAGTCACTGGGGCAGCTATTTTGGGATAAATAAGCCTGATTTAGAGCCATATCGTCTTGTGAATGCATATATGAGATTAGAGCAACAGAAGTTAGCAACGTTAGAAAATCCGCCAATATCAAGACCGTGGATTCAAGATTTTACTGCAGCTTATTTAGGAAAAGGAAACTATCAGCACTACGGAAAGATGCAGGTTGAAGCACAAATCAAAGCTTTATATGCAAATGGAGTTAGAGAGTTTTTGCTCTGGAATGCAGGCTGTAACTACACGGACAAAGTTAATTACAAAATAAAGTAATGAACAACGATGATAGGAGAGATCAATATGCATTGGTATGAAAAGCTAAATGAGTATTTTCCAATCGAAGAGATGAAATCTCAGGAGCATATGGAAGCATTATTAGAGGATTTCCCTGAGATATACCATAAGAATGAAGGCAAGCATCATGTTCTTATGTATGCAGAAGCAGACGATTTTATTTTTATTGATTATCTGTTTGTTTCAGGCGAATCAAGAGGGCAAGGACTTGGACATAAGCTTTTAGAACAGCTTAAGCAAAAAGGGAAGCCGATTATACTTGAAGTCGAGCCGGTCAATTATGCAGATACAGATACAAAAAAACGTTTGAAATTTTATCAGCGGGAGGGCTTTCAGCACGCGAAAACCATCGGCTACAAAAGGAGATCATTAGCCACAAATGAGGTTAATGTAATGGAAATACTATTTTGGTCTCCAAGTAATGATTCGGAAGAGCTGGTATATGAAGCACTGGTTCGGACATATGAAAAAATTCATACGTATAAGGACAAACATTTTTATGGAAAGTCCTATGAACCAGTTGAACAGGCAGTCCAATTTGATGAAGCGCAAAACCGAAAAGATATATTTGACGAAATTTGACTATATTTGAAAACTTATGGAAACCGTATGTATGTTTCTATCCTATTTTCAATAAATGATTCTTAATTGAGAATAGATAATAGGTTTAAGAATGTGGGACAAACGGGTATAAGTGATACTAATAAGATTAAACAAGGAAATCAAAAAGCGCCATAAAAAAATGAAACCTTTTTGCATCTCAATCGTCTATAATAGTAAGCAATTTAATTAGCCTGAATTTCTTAAGTGTTTTCTAAGAAATAAAGGAAAAGGGCAGGTGGTTAACAGGCGCAAACACCGTTATGGCGGCGTACGAGTAAATATAAGCAATTCTTAAAAAAGCTCAGCAAATCATATTAAAAAAAACTATACCAAATTACTTGTAATTGGTGTATAATAATTAATATAAATTACTTGATTAAATTAATTACAATTTAAGAATATAACATACTCAAGTATTTATTTTTGAATTAACTAGTAGTCTAAATACATGTCTAAATAAAGGGAGTGTGAATTTGTAAAATGGTAACATTATACACTTCACCAAGTTGTACATCCTGCAGAAAAGCAAAAGCATGGTTAGAGGAACATGAAATTGCATACAAAGAAAGAAATATATTCTCAGAACCGTTGTCCATCGATGAAATCAAAGAAATTCTTCGTATGACAGAAGACGGTACAGATGAGATTATTTCTACAAGAAGCAAAACATTCCAAAAGCTGAATGTTAATCTTGAAACAATGCCTTTACAAAACTTATTCGAGTTAATTAAGGATAATCCTGGATTATTGCGTCGTCCGATTATACTGGACGAAAAAAGGCTTCAGGTTGGTTATAATGAAGATGAAATACGCCGCTTCCTTCCAAGGAAAGTTAGAACATTCCAATTGCGTGAAGCACAGCGTTTAGTAAATTAACTTACTTTAAATGAAAATGATAAATAATATATAGGTCTGGCTAAAGAGCTGCCCTGCATTCTGCTGGGCAGTATAGTCAGACCTTTTTTCCTATATTGTGAAGATCAAATGATTTGTTTAAAAGACAAGCCTTTCAGATGGAAAATGGTTTGAAAATAATTTCCTGAGGTAATACTACTAAATATAGCTTAAAGTGAATACGCTAATAAAAAGAAACTCCATAATCTTCGAGCAAATAAACCGAAAACTTAGGCATATATTGGTTTTTGCTGATTTCAGGATATTTTAATTCCATTTAAAGAGGTTTTGTCATAAAATATAAAGTACAAGGTACAATAGCATTTGGCCTTCTATTCTAAAATGAAAATTGGAATAAAACGAATATCTGTATGGGGGTTTAGTCCCTTCCATTATAGCTTGAAGGGAGTGTTGCAGAATGGAAATTGAACGTATTAATGATCATACAGTTAAGTTTTATATTTCGTATATTGATATAGAGGAACGCGGCTTTAAGCGAGAGGAAATCTGGTATAACCGAGAAAGAAGCGAAGAGCTTTTTTGGGAAATGATGGATGAAGTTCATCAAGAAGAAGATTTTATCCTAGATGGTCCATTATGGATTCAAGTTCAAGCATTGGATAAAGGTCTTGAAATTCTTGTTACAAGAGCCCAGCTTTCAAAGGATGGCCAGAAATTCGAAATATCTATTCCGGAAGACAAGCTGAAGGATTTGCCTTTAGATGAAAGATTCGAGGATTTAATGGATCAGCACTTTACAGTGAAAGATGGAGAAGATGATTTCGGAGAAAATCTTGAGTTTCTAATTGGATTTAAAGACTTTGAAGACTTAATATCATTAAGCAAACTTCATGGACTGGAAGGAATTGATACGAAGCTTTACAATTACAAAAATCAATACTTCTTGTATGTACAGTTCCTTGATGAAGAGATAGATGAAGATGAAATCGACAACGCGTTAAGTATTCTCCTTGAGTATGGACAAGAAACTCAAACAACGATACACGTTATTGAAGAATACGGTAAAGTAATTATAGAAGATGAAGTATTTATGGAGTTACGAAAATACTTTAAATAAAATAAGAGCTTGTTCAAATGTAGGGCAAGAAATTTACATTATAAAGTCTATATATAGTTCATGGATAGCATCTATATAGTAGAAGTTGTAATGGTGGATTTCACCTTACAGGGAACAGGCTCTTTATTTTTTTAGTTTAAGCATATGATGAGACTACTTTTGCAATGATGGCAGGTGTTACCATGAACCATACAGCAAGACTTGGTGTTTTTTTAGGAGCAGCAGGACTATTTGTGTATGTTTTTAATTTTTTCATCACGATAAAAGGCGGAATCTTTGGACAGCTTAGTTTAATTATCAGTCTCTGTGTCATTTTTATAGGATTTGTCATTTTTTTCGAAAACAGACATCCTACGCAAACATTGACATGGTTAGTTGTTCTTGGAAGCTTTCCCGTGGTTGGTTTTATCTTTTATTTATTATTTGGACGCAACTATCGAAAAGAAAGAATATACCGAAAGAAGTACTTTCTTGATAAACAGGCATTCTTGCGGATTGAAAGAGAAATCGGTGTGGGAACAGAAGAACGATTACAGGAAATGGACGTACATCAGCAGAATTTATTCCGCTTGGCAGAAAAAATTGGGAACAGCCCGATTTCATTTGGTACATCCTCCACAATTCTGACAAATGGAAATGAGACATTTTCTTGTATTTTAACAGAGCTAAAAAAAGCAAAGCATCATATCCATTTTGAATATTACATAGTCAGACATGATGATATTGGCCAGCAAATAAAGGATGTGCTGATTGAAAAGGCTCAACAAGGTGTGAAAATAAGGTTTTTATATGATGCTGTTGGATCATGGCAGCTTTCCAAGCGATACATTCATGAAATGAGGCAGGCAGGCATTGAAATTGTCGCATTTGGACCAGTGAGAGTCCCTGTTTTAAACAGCAAATTTAATTTCCGGAATCATCGGAAGATTATTGTGATTGATGGAAATATTGGGTTTGTTGGGGGACTTAATATCGGAGATGAATATTTGGGGAAAAATCCGTCGATTGGCTTTTGGCGGGATACTCATCTTATGGTAAAGGGTGAAGCTGTTCGCTCACTGCAGTTGATATTTTTACAGGACTGGTACTATATGACAAACAGCAGTTTTTTAACGGCAGATTATCTTACTCCTATTGCAGAGGATAACAGTCATGGTGGGGTGCAGTTAATTGCAGGTGGTCCTGATAATGAATGGAGTGTAATAAAAAGCATTTTCTTCTCGATGATGACATCTGCTACTAAATCCATCTGGATTGCCAGCCCTTATTTCATTCCCGATGAGGATATTTTGTCAGCAATCAGAATTGCGTCCTTAAGCGGCATAGATGTTCGGATTCTCGTCCCAAATAAACCAGATAAAAGAATTGTGTTTCATGCGTCCAGATCGTATTTTCCAGAATTAATGGATGCAGGAGTTCGTATATATGAATATGAAAAAGGCTTTATGCACAGCAAGCTATTAATTGTGGACAGCGAAATTGCTTCAATAGGGACATGCAACATGGATATGCGCAGCTTCCATTTAAACTTTGAAGTAAGTGCCTTTTTATACAAAACAAAAAGCACGAAAAAGCTGTCAAGAATTTTTTTAAAGGACTTGAAAGATGCTGTAGAGCTTGATATAGAAACTTTTAATAAAAGGCATGTTGGTTACCGAATTTTAGAATCTACCTCAAGGCTGCTTTCTCCGCTTTTATAAGGAAGGAAGCCTTGAGAAGTATTTCAAAGAGGAGTGATTTAACATTGTTTACAGCACTAAATGAAAAAGGAATAATGGTGTATGCAGCAGACTTTAACATGAGTCTTGTGCTGGCTGAAAGGCAATCCAAATGCTATTGTCCAGCGTGTGGCAATAGCGTGATATTAAAACGAGGTGAAAAGCGACTGCCCCATTTCGCTCACCAAAAGGACAATACTTGTGAAAGCAGCAGTGAATCAGAATCTAGCTATCATTTACAAGGCAAGCTGCAGCTTTTTGAGCGACTTAAGGAACTAGGAATGAATCCAGAGCTGGAGCCGTACTTTCCTGCTATTAAGCAAAGAGGCGACATAGGCTTCATATGGAAAAACACATATATTGTCCTTGAATTTCAATGCTCCTCCATTCCAATTTCCTCGATAATCAAACGCACACAGCAATATAAAAAAGCTAACTACCAGCCAATATGGATCCTCGGTCATAAACATATAAAGATGGAGAATGGATTATGCCGTCTATCTGATTTTCAAGCATCCTTTCTAACTAAATATCAAGATATTTATATGTTGCCAACCTATTGCCCAAAGCAACAAGCCTTCCACCTTCTTCATACCCTTTTCCCCATATCAAAAGTAAAAGCCTTCTCCTCAAGTTTAAAACTTCCATTGGATACGTTAACACTCGAAGGAAACAGGTATAGCTATTTCAATGATTTCTCTTGCAATATTTGGAAAAACTTCATCCGCAATCAAAAGAACCACCAGCTTCATTACCCTACAAAGGAGAATGATCGCTTTTTACGAGAACTGTATCAACATGGTTTGCATCCACATTTTCTTCCACCGACCATCGGAATCCCTCTAACTGAAGGAATACGATTAATAACATCCCCGTTAATTTGGCAGTCTTATTTGTACATGGACAGCTTTTTATTGCAAGGGAAGATTATTTCCTTGCACAAAATTCACAGAGCCTTCCTTGCTAGAATACAAAGGGGGGAAGTTCAAGTTAGAAGCCTTCCAAGCCTTAAAGGCGATTATCGGGCTGCGGTTAACAACTATATAAATGTACTTCTAAAATGTAAGGAAATTGAAGAAGTTCGCCCGCATTTTTATAAAAAGGCTGAGGATACTTGCATATCCAATAACAATATTGTGACAGAGGAGGATATGTTTTATAAAAGGATGCAAAAAGGCGGTTGGCTTTCATGTTAGGAAGGAAAAATACAATAATGAAATCGGTAAAAGATACATATGCTAAGCTTAGCAAAGCACAAAAGTTTAATTAAGAGCAGGAATTTAGTTATAATAGATAGAAAATATCGGATAGGAATTATTTTCGAAATCCGAATGAAAGATTGGAGGATTTATATGTCAAATGAATCAGCTGTAAAAAAACTGCCTTTGCGTAATGAGGTTCAAGTGGAAGACACATGGAGGCTTGAAGACATCTTCCCGTCAGATGATGATTGGAATAAAGAGTATGAAGAGGTTAAGACACTGTCAGAGAAGGCTGCTGACTATCAAGGAAAGCTATCTGAAAGTGCAGATGTTTTATACGAAGCACTTCAGTACCAGGATAGCCTTTTAAGCCGTCTAGGGAAATTATATACATATGCACATATGCGCTATGATCAAGATACGACAAATGGCTTTTATCAAGGGCTTGATGGTCGCATTAAAAATCTATATGCACAAGCTGGAAGTGCGCTGGCATATATCGTTCCAGAGCTTCTTTCCATTGATGAAGCAATAATTCAAGGCTTTCTTAATGAGAAGGAAGAGCTGAAATTATATGAGCAAACATTAGAAGAAATTAACCTGCAACGTCCGCATGTACTTACTGCAGATCAAGAAGCGCTTCTTGCGCAGGCTTCAGAAGTATTAAATGCTTCAAGCAATACATTTGGCATGCTTAATAATGCAGATATTGAATTCCCAAGCATTAAAGATGAAAATGGGGAGGAAGTGGAGGTAACGCATGGTCGCTATACCCGCTTTTTAGAAAGTGCTGACCAACGAGTACGTCATGATGCGTTTAAAGCAGTGTATGATACCTATGGGAAATTTAAGAACACGTTCTCTTCTACATTATCTGGTACAGTTAAGAACCATACTTTTAATGCAAATGTGCGTAACTATAAATCAGCACGCCATGCTGCCCTTGCAGCAAATAATATTCCAGAGCAGGTCTATGAAAACCTCGTGGAAACAGTCAACGAGTATTTACCATTGCTGCATCGCTATGTAAAGCTGCGTAAAAAAGTGCTTGGCCTTGAAAAGCTTCATATGTACGATTTATATACTCCTCTTGTTAAGGATGTTAAGATGGAAATCAGTTATGAAGAGGCGAAGGACTTAATTCTTAAAGGGCTTGCTCCATTAGGAGAAGAGTATTCGTCCATTTTGAAGGAAGGCTTTGAAAACCGCTGGGTGGATGTTCACGAGAATAAAGGAAAACGAAGCGGTGCATATTCATCTGGAGCATATGGAACAAATCCATATATCTTAATGAACTGGCAGGATAATGTTAATAATTTGTTTACGTTAGCACATGAGTTTGGGCATTCTGTACACAGTTATTACACACGAAAATCTCAGCCATACGCTTATGGGGATTATTCAATATTTGTTGCAGAGGTAGCCTCAACATGTAATGAGGCATTGCTGAATGACTATATGTTAAAAAGCATTACAGATGAACAGAAGCGTCTATATTTACTGAACCATTACTTAGAGGGGTTCAGAGGCACTGTTTTCCGCCAAACAATGTTCGCGGAATTCGAACATCTTATTCATAAAAAGGCACAAAATAATGAAGCGCTGACTGCTGATCTATTTACATCTGAATACTATAAGCTAAACCAAAAGTATTTCGGAGAGGAAGACATCATTATTGATGAAGAAATAGGGTTAGAGTGGTCGAGAATCCCTCATTTTTATTATGATTATTATGTGTATCAATACGCAACAGGCTTTAGTGCAGCGACAGCTTTAAGCAGCCAGATTCTTGAAGAAGGAAAGCCTGCTGTTGACCGCTATTTGGACTTCCTGAAAGCAGGAAGCTCTGACTATCCAATAGAAGTATTGAAAAAAGCTGGAGTAGACATGACAAGCAAGGATCCAATTAGAGAAGCCTGCAAAGTATTTGAAGAAAAGCTGAATGAAATGGAAAGCTTGCTTTCCTAATGGAAATATGAGCTGCCCCGTAAATGTTAGACACCATTCTAACATTTACGGGTTTTTTATTTGTGATTTTATTAATGGAAGCCTTTGAACTTCTTTCGGTTGTTCAAAAAAGATAAAAAGAAAAATAGGGCAAGGAAAAGAAGTGGAGAGCTTATATATATAGGGAAAATCCGCATAAGCCCAAGAATATTCAAAAAGAAAGCAAACAGAATACAAAGAAGCAGTGAGATAGGGATAATTGCCTTCATGTTATTTATCTCCTTTCTGTAAAAGAGTTCCTGTCCATAATGTATGTGCGCGAACAGTAAGTTATGAAAGTTTGTCTATTTTGTGAACTTATGTACAAACTTCTTGATAGTGATATTAATTATATGTTATTATTGTGTTGTGAAATTAATCACAAACAAACTTATACCCCTTTGTTTGACCGTGAAAAATTTCTCCCATCCCCTTTGTTTATAAAAAAAGGCCTTGCCTTGAGACAGCAAGCCCTTTTTTTATGTCATTTTTTTATACTTCGAAGCTTAGCCAATATACTTCCAAAACATACCGTACTTTGCAGGAATTTGTTCAACCAGCTGTTTAAGCTGCAGCTTCTTCATTTCCCTTTCCATCTCTTGAATGGACTTATTATAAACGACGGAAAGTTCTTTTGATGCCACAAGGTTAAAGCACTTTAAGAAAGACTCCAATGGAGGTGGATCTGCCTTTTCTGGAACAATTTGCAGCATTTCTTCAATAATTTGAACGTATACCTCATAAGGATAGTAGCCGGTAACTTTAATTCCTTCTTCTTCTATATTTTCATTAAAGAAAACCAATGTAGGAATTTCTGAAACTTCCATTTCGGAAGTAATCTTCATATCACATTGAAAGGCTTTAGCTGCACTTGCTGAATGAATATCGGCGACGAACTCGACAACATCAAGACCGACACTTGCAGCACAGGCTTTTAACACATCAAATGTAGCAATATTCTGTTTCTCGAGAAAAAGCATTTCTTGCAGTTTTCTTAAAAAACGTATGCCGCATTTACGTCCCTGTAATTCTGCTGCCTTTAAAGCAATGGAAGCTAGATACGGTGAAACAATTGGGTTTTCATACCAAAGAGATCCATCACATGACATGCCAGTTCTGCATGCCGTTTTTTCCCAAAGCTCGGCAATATTTTCGTATTTCGTTTTTTTATTCATATTTAATGTTGCTAATCTGCCGCTTAAAACATGCTTTAAGGAAAAATACTGGCCATATTCGATCTGGAGCTTTTTAATGATTGGTTCTAAAGCCCAACACTCAGGACATAAGGGATCGACAAACATGTATATTTCAAGGGGTTTGCTATCAGGGCAATTGTCTTCGGCTGTTTTCGGGTTGGATGTAGACAAATCTTTTTCAGTCATGTTTAATCACCTTTTATTCTCAGTTTTCCTCCGAATTGATCATGTGTTTTGCGGTCAAAGCAAGTCTTGAAAAAAGTCCTTCACGAATGGAGTCATCTAGCTCAACTTCATCCATGGCTTCACTCATGCAGGAAAGCCATGCTTTTGCACGCTTTTCTGTAATAGGAAAAGGCAGATGCCTTGCCCTAAGCATTGGATGGCCATGCTCCTCTGTATATATAGATGGCCCTCCTAAATATTGTGTAAGAAACTGTTTTTGCTTTCTTGCAGTTTCAGTTAAGTCATCTGGAAATATAGGAGCTAATTCGGGGTGATTGCCAACACGCTCATAAAAAGCATCAACAAGATGGCTAAGCGTTTTTTCCCCAATAACATCATATGGAGTAGGCATTTTATTGACCATAATTAAAACTCCTTTTTTGGATGATAAAAAAATTTAATATAAAAATCATTCTATTGCTATTTTACCAATGGTTTTTTCATTGTACAAATAAATAGCTTGTAAAACTTTATTATCATCTGTCATTGTTTATGCCTTAATTTATTTTGTGTGAATTTTTTCAATAAAAAATACCCACTGTTAAAAACACCGGATATAGAGCCAAGGAAAGCAGGCCTGTATTGCAGGACCTGCCGAGTAATATTATGCCGTATAGTGCTGTGTTACTTTCGCAACATAGTTTTGTGTTTCTTTAAAAGGAGGTATTCCTCCGTATTTGTTAACATTGCCAGGACCTGCATTATAGGCAGCCAGTGCGAGGCTAACGTTACCGTCATACTTCGTGAGCATTTGCTTTAAATATTTCGTACCGCCCATAATATTTTGTTCTGGGTCAAAAACATTATCTACTCCTAAGCCTCTTGCGGTAGAAGGCATCAATTGCATAAGACCTGATGCACCAACATAGCTTGTTGCGTTTGGATTGAAATTCGATTCTACCTTGATGACAGAGCTAATCAGCTTTTCCGGGACTCCGTATTTAGCAGCAGCTTGTTTAATAATATCATCGAAGTCACTTGTGGAGCTCGAGTCAGTTTTCGCCAATTTAGTCAAACTAATTGGCAGCAAGGAGCTGTTTGTACTTGATTGCAAAAAGTTTGCACTATTAATTGTACTAACTCCAGAATTGCTTCCGAGCGTATTTTGAATGATACTGTCTGCAATTCCTGTCCCGCTTGATGTGAAACTGCCGAGAAGCTCTTGAAATAGATTTGTTGAAGAAGAGGAACTGTTAGATGTTCCAGTTGTCATACTTTGCATTGCCTGAAGCTCAAACAAAGCTTTTAATTGATCTATTTTCATGTAGTTCCTCCATATACTGGTAAACTTTGTTATGAATTTATATCGTTCGTATATTTTTGTTCATAAAATCTTCTTACTTTATTTTTCGTCTCTCTTATTGGAATCTGAAAAGAATCGAGAAGCTCTTGGAAATGGGCTTGTCCTTCTTTTCTGTCGCTTACTTCATATTCTAACTCATAATCTTCGATATTTAAATAAAAACTGTGGTCAAAAACTAGTAAACCATTTCCAGTTTCCTTTTCTGCGCGTATTGTGCTTAGTGAACCGAAATAGACAATACTCTCAGGAGAAATTCCCATTTCTTCTAAAATGGATGCAAACTGTTCGTCATTTATTTTACCAGTTTGAATCATTTCCTCACCAGCTTCGACAGTGAGCTGCTTATTTGTTTCGAGCAAGCCATCATCACAAGGCTGCTTTAATGTCAGTTCATAGCCTGATTGCTTTTTACGGATGCGAAGAGCAGAACTGCGCTCTTTAAGTTCAAAGTTCTTTGTATCAAAATAATGGTTCTCCTGCTTGAACAATTCAGTTTCCTTCACTTGGAAATGGTTAAGTAACTTATTGTATTCCGTTTTTGTAAGCATGTTTTTAAATTCAATTTCGATGTTTTTCTCCATTATCTAATATCCTTTCACGGCATTTTTCCCGTACTTAATTAATTATCTTCTTGTATTTATTATCTCTTTGTTTGTTTCTAACCGCAATGTTTAGGATAAATTTAAGCAATGTGGTAAAATAGTGCATAGTTGGAGGGTGGAGAAATGACAGAAAAACTACAAGTACTAAAGGCAGAAATAGCAGATACAAAGATCAGCTTGAAAGTAGACGAAAGTTACCCAGTTAGCCAGCTGACACCTAAGGGACAAATTCTGGTTGATTCTGATTCTTTCGCATTTATATATATAGCAGAAAAAGAAGACGAGTATGTTTATATTGTCCTTCATAAGGATATTTGGCCGAGCATTAAGGAAGGCTTAGCAGCAAATCTTAAACTATATTTGTCAAATGGCCAAGACAACCTTGAGTTGATTGATTGGAAAGAAGAAATGGAATACTTAATTGATAATATTGAGGGTAACGGCAATTACGGGGAAGAAATGGAGCAGGCTGTTACGTCCGTATTTTCTTAATAGTAGAAATATACTTACATACAAAGAAGGAAACCTATGAAAATGGGGTGTTATACATGCAGTGGGATCAATTTTTAGCCCCTTATAAACAAGCGGTAGATGAATTAAAAGTGAAGCTAAAGGGCATGAGACGCCAGTTTGAGCACGAGGATGAGCATTCACCGATTGAATTTGTCACAGGAAGAGTGAAGCCGATAGCAAGCATTCTTGATAAGGCAAATGAAAAGGGGATACCTTTAGACAAGTTAGGAACAGAGATGCAGGATATAGCTGGTCTGCGTATGATGTGTCCGTTTGTTGACGATATTATAAGAGTAGTAGAATTACTAAGACAGCGTAATGATTTTGAAATTGTCGAGGAAAGAGACTATATCCTTCACAGAAAAGAGAGCGGCTATCGCTCTTATCATGTTGTAATTAGTTATCCCGTTCAAACGATCAACGGTGAGAAGAAGCTGTTAATGGAAATACAGATTCGTACGCTAGCTATGAACTTCTGGGCAACGATTGAACATTCACTTAACTATAAATATAAAGGGCAATTTCCAAAGGATATCCAAATGAGATTGCAGGGAGCAGCTGAAGCTGCCTTCCGCCTCGATAAGGAAATGTCACTTATTCGCGGAGAAATCCAGGAAGCACAAGCTTTTTTCAATCGAAAAAAAGAGAAGAAGGACAGGAAAAAATGATTTTTCATCATTTCAAAGAGGAGCTATAAAAAATGAAATTTGCCGTAACCTCAAAAGGTGATTCAAAATCGGATAACTTGGTACAGCTATTAAAGCAATACTTGCTTGATTTTGAGATGGAGTATGAGGAAGAAGAGCCGGATATCGTCATTTCAGTCGGTGGGGATGGAACTTTATTATATGCGTTTCACCGTTACAGCAGCCGCTTAGACAAAACTGCTTTTGTTGGAGTTCACACAGGTCATCTTGGCTTTTATGCCGACTGGACGCCAGATGAAATTGAAAAGCTAGTTATAGCAATAGCAAAGACGCCTTACAGTGTTGTCGAATATCCGCTGCTTGAAGTGACAGTTCAATATCAGGATGAGGAAAAGGAAACGAGATATCTTGCTCTCAATGAATCAACTGTTAAAAGTATTGACGGCACGTTTGTGATGGATGTAGAAATAAGAGGTGAACATTTTGAGCGCTTTAGAGGAGACGGATTATGTGTTTCAACACCGTCAGGAAGCACAGCTTATAATAAAGCCTTAGGAGGAGCACTGCTTCATCCATCTATTAGAGCGATACAATTGGCAGAAATGGCCTCAATAAATAATCGTGTCTTTCGAACAGTAGGCTCTCCGCTTATAATCCCTGAGCATCATACATGCGTGCTGCGTCCTGTTAATGAGCCTGATTTCCGTATTTCCATCGATCATTTGACACTGCTTCATAAGAAAGTAAAATCAATTCATTATCGGGTTGCCGAAGAGAAAATACGATTTGCAAGATACAGATCATTTCCATTTTGGAAAAGGGTTCATGATTCTTTCATTTCGGAATGATAAAAAGGAAATAGGAGTGCAAGGTGTGTGACATTTAAGTTAGACTGGATCATGGAAGAGGACAGGGAAGTGCTGCTGAAGGATTTTCTAAAAGAGAAATCAATTTCAAAATCAGCGCTCACCGATATTAAATTCAAAGGCGGTAAGATAACCGTCAATAATTTAGAGCAGAATGTCCGCTATAGAGTAAAAAAGGGCGATCAAATTTCCGTAGCTTTCCCTGTCGAAAAGCCAAGTGCCGGCTTGGTTCCAGAAGAAATACCGCTTGAAATTATCTATGAGGATGATTTTCTGCTAATTGTGGTTAAGCCGAGCGGCATGAACACAATTCCTTCAAGAGAGCATCCTTCAGGCAGCCTTGCAAATGCAATTTTCGGTTATTATACGAAACGAAAAATAGCTGCAACGACACATATTGTGACAAGGCTGGACAGAGATACATCAGGCGTTGTCCTTATTGCAAAGCATCGTCATATCCACCACCTTTTAAGTGAACAGCAAAAGGGCGGTTTAGTCCAACGAAATTATACAGCCTTTGCTGAAGGTGTTTTTACTGAAATGCACGGTACAATCAATGCTCCAATAGGCAGATGTGGAGACAGTATCATTAAAAGGGAAGTGAGAGAGGGCGAACAGACGGCAATAACGCACTATCATGTTTTAAGTCAACATAAGGCATTTGCTGCTGTCGGGCTCTCCTTGGAAACGGGCAGAACACATCAAATCCGTGTTCATCTTTCATATATCGGACATCCGCTTGTCGGCGATGATTTATATGGCGGGGCACGAAACACAATGGGGAGGCAAGCACTCCATTGTTCGAAACTAGCATTTATCCATCCGATCTCTGGCCGTGATATCGAGTTTTCCATTGACCTTCCTGAAGATATGAAAAAGCTTATTGAGTGAAAAAGGAGACCAAGGTTTTAGGCCTTGGACTCTTTTTTTATTATTCAAACGAACGAAATTTCTCTGCAACAAAAGGCATGGAAGAAGGCACAGATTGTATTGTCCATTCTGGATAGCTTAACGCAGAAAGCTGTCCTCCGAATACTGCCCCTGTATCAATATTAAAGGTATTATTAACTTTACGAACCTCTTTTACAGGTGTATGCCCATACACAATCACTGCATTTCCTGAATAAGACTTTGCCCAATCCATGCGGACAGGTGAACCGTCAGGATGTGTTTCGCCTGTTATATCTCCATATAGGACAAATGTTTTCACCTTGTCTGAATGCTTGCCGATAAACTCTTCTTTAATCCCTGCATGGGCAATGATAAGCTTCCCGTTATCAAGGACTTGGTATAAAGGGGAATTATCATATAGCTTCATAAATCTAGTTTTAATAAGCTCTCTATCCTTGTGCTTCAATTGTGTTAGCTCTTCTACTGTTGTTTCCAAGCCATGCTTAATTTGGACCTTCCTTCCTAAAAAATAGCGATATAATTTGTTGCAGTGATTTCCAGGCACATAATAACCTAATTTTTTTTCAATCAGTGTGCAAACAACCTCGATAACACGAAGGGAAAAAGGGCCGCGGTCTGTTAGATCACCGACAAAAGCAAGCTTCCTTTCCTCTGGATGAACGGGATAACCTGAATCCCAACTATATCCAAGCTTTGTTGTTAAAGCTTGAAGTTCTTCAAAGCAACCATGAACGTCTCCAATAATATCCAGTTTCATATCTTTCCTCCAACTATTAAGTCCTACTTGTCGTATCCATTAGCTTTTGTAGGAAACAGAATATTATGAGGTAACATGAAAGTTTTACTTACTGAAAAAAGGGGAATATATAATAGCCTCTCTTATTTACAGTCATTATTTTGTAAACAAATAATAAATTTCTGTGTGAAATTAGTGAGATGGACGACAAATCTTACTTGGTTTGTTAGTATAAAGGAATCTTTTGAAAGGAGGATATGATTGAAAGAGATTATGAGCATCTATGAAGAAAAACAAAAAGTATTGCTCCATTCTTTACAAAATGCAAACTTAACGAAGTTCAGAGAAGCGTTTATAGATCTGCATCCGTATGATCAAGCTTCATTTTTTAAGGAATTGGAGAAGGAAGAACAGGAGCTTGTCTTTCATTTTTTGGCACCGGAAGAAATTGCGGAGCTGTTTGAGCATTTAGAAATGGAGGATCGTGATTATCAGGAGCTGTTTGCCAGACTTTTGCCTTCCTATGTGGCCGACATTTTTACAAACATGTCGGCAGATGATGCAGCTGATATCTTAAATGCTCTTCAAAAAGAACAGGCAATCAGCTATATTGCACTTATGTCGGTTGAAGCGGCAAGCAATGTGAAGGCATTGATGGATTATGAGGAAGACACTGCTGGGAGTATTATGACATTAGAGTATGTTAGCTTGTATTCCCATATGACGGTATCAGCAGCAATGAGTTTGCTGAAGATGGAAGCTCCTAATGCCGAAACGATTTATTATATTTATGTGGTTGATGAGCTGAAAGCTCTTGTTGGGGTCGTTTCATTAAGGAATCTTATTATCAGTGACGATAATACACTTATTGCTGACATCATGAATGACAGTGTCTATTCTGTTTCTGTTAGTCAAACAAGGGAGGAAGCTGCAAGGAAAATGCGGGACTATGATTTTCTCGCATTGCCAGTAGTGGACTTTCAAAGGAGACTGCTTGGTATCATTACGATAGATGATATTGTGGATGTACTCGAGGAAGAGGCTTCAGATGATTATTCTAAGCTTGCAGCAGTATCTAATATGGACTATGTCGACCAGCATCCTATTTCTGCTGCCAAAAAAAGATTGCCGTGGCTGATTATTTTATTATTCTTAGGAATGTTCACAGCAAGCTTGATTGGCAGATTTGAGGAAATATTGAGTAATGTTTCGATCCTCGCAGTTTTCATCCCGCTTATTGCAGGAATGGCCGGTAACACAGGGACACAGGCTTTAGCCGTTGCTGTACGAGGTATTGCGACGGGTGACTTGGAGAAGGAGAGCAAGCTCAAGCTGATAATTCGTGAAGCCGGTACAGGGTTGATTACAGGGGGAGTCTGCGGGATTCTCGTAACCTTTGTCATTTATTTTTGGAAAGGCAATATTTACTTAGGATTATTAGTAGGGGCATCAATTTTAGGGACACTCATCGTTGCTACGATTGCTGGTTCTATAATCCCGATCGTAATGAATAAACTAAAAATTGATCCTGCTGTTGCCTCAGGTCCGTTTATTACAACATTAAATGATATTATTAGTATTTTGATTTATTTTGGAATGGCAACAATGTTTATGGGTTTTTTGACTAGTTAAGTTTTACATGATAATGAACATTATTTTCAGGGGAGGAAAAGGAATGGAACACGGCGCATCCGTAATGTCCTTAATGATTGTCATTATTGTGGCATTGCTGACACCGATTATTTTGCACCGCCTTAAGTTAAATGTTATTCCTGTCGTGGTTGCAGAAATAATAATGGGATTAATTATTGGAAAGAGCGGGTTTAATCTTGTAGAGCAGGATACTTGGCTCGAGACATTATCTACTTTAGGATTTATTTTTCTCATGTTTTTAAGTGGACTGGAGATAGACTTTAAATCTTTTTCAAGCAAGAAAAAAAGAGAGACGTTGTCGAATGGCAAGCTTGAGCCAAAGCCATTTTCAACGTCTATGATCATCTTTGTCGCTATCTTTGTTTTATCCCTTATTCTGAGCTATTTATTTGTGCTCGCAGGCTTTGTGGATAGTATTTTCTTAATGACTATTATCATCTCTACTATTTCTCTTGGGGTGGTCGTACCAACTTTAAAAGAAGCAAATATCATGAAAACGGCAATAGGGCAAATAATCCTGCTTGTTGCGGTTATCGCAGATCTTGCAACAATGATTCTGCTCGCAGTATTTGCCTCCATTCATGAAAGCGGCGGTAACACGTGGCTGTTACTAATTCTCTTTGCAGCAGGAGTGCTTTTATACTTTGCAGGCAGACGCTTTAAAAACAAAAATACGGCAGATTCTATGTCAAAAGGAACAGTTCAGATCGGCACAAGGGCTGTATTTGCATTAATTATTTTCTTAGTAGCATTGTCTGAAACAGTCGGTGCAGAAAATATTCTTGGGGCATTTTTGGCAGGAGTGCTTGTATCGCTGTTATCACCGAATGAAGAGCTTGTGCATCAACTTGATTCGTTTGGCTATGGATTTTTAATCCCCATATTTTTCGTTATGATCGGTGTAAAGATGGATTTGTGGTCACTTTTTACGGATCCAATGCTGCTTTTATTTATACCGCTCTTATTGCTGGCATTATTAGCAAGCAAGATGGTGCCTTCCTTGTATTTAAGGAAGTGGTATGACAACAGCACTGTAGTGTCATCAGGATTTTTATTGACTTCGACATTGTCTTTAGTAATTGCAGCAGCAACAATAGGAGAAAGAATGAATATTATTACCTCCCAAATGAGCGGGATATTTATTCTTGTTGCAATAATCTCATGTATTATTACACCAATCGTTTTCAAAAAGCTTTTCCCAAAGGAAACAGCAGGGGAAAAGGCAGTAAATATTTCAATCATTGGTGTAAATCAGATAACAATGCAGCTATATCAAGAATTAAAGGCACCTTATTACAAGGTGAAATTTTATCATAAAAAACAAGAAAAGCTTAATTTACAAATTGCTGATTCATTATTTGAAATAACAGAGCTGGATAATTATACCGAAGAAGTAATCATGAATACGAATATAGTGGCATCAGATATTGTAGTTGTTTCTACTGGAGACAGCAGTGAAAATGAAAGAATGAGCCTTCTATTAAAGCAGGCTGGGATTGATAGGGTTATATGCAGAATGGAAGACATTGAAAGGGAAGCCTATCTGCAAAGTGAAGGGATTGAAGTATTTTCATCATTTACATCAACAAAGGCTCTGCTTAAGGCAATGATACAATCACCAAGTATTCTTGCTTTGTTAGGGAATAACGAGACTTCCTTACATGAAATTACGATTAAAAATAAAGGATTTGAAGGAATGACATTGAGAAAATTCCCTTTTACAGGAGACGTTATTTTTGTACGTATTTTCAGGGGAGCAGATTCAGTTATACCGCATGGAGATACGGAGCTTCAGCTACATGACCACTTAATTGTAACGGGATCAGAAGAATATGTAAGGGAACTGAAGAGGAATTTAGAACGAATATAATAATACTTCATTGGAAAATAAACCAAATGACTACTGTACAGTACTTTTCTTTTTGGTGATAGTATAGTAAAATTAGTACTAGGTACTAATAACTTGTAATATATATTAGGAGGATAAAATATGAGCTTTTCATTAACAGGAAAAACCTATGTCGTTATGGGTGTAGCGAACAAACGAAGCATTGCATGGGGCATTGCGACATCCCTTCATAAAGCAGGTGCACGTTTAGTGTTCACATATGCAGGGGAAAGATTGGAGAAAAGTGTACGTGACCTTGTGGCTACACTTGATACATCGGATAGCATCGTTTTGCCATGTGATGTAACAAATGACGAAGACATTGCAAAATGCTTTCAAACAATTAAGAACGATGTTGGTACAATTCATGGAATTGCTCACTGCATTGCTTTTGCCAACAAGGAAGAGCTTCAAGGGGACTACATGAATACGACAAGAGAAGGATTCTTGCTTGCCCATAACATCAGCTCATATTCATTGACTGCTGTTGCTAAAGAAGCGAAAGGGTTAATGACAGAAGGCGGAAGCATTGTAACTCTAACGTATTTGGGCGGCGAACGTGCTATCAGAAATTACAATGTAATGGGTGTGGCAAAGGCTTCTCTTGATGCAAGTGTTCGTTACTTAGCATCTGATTTAGGAAAAGACGGAATTCGTGTCAATTCCATTTCAGCAGGACCGATTCGTACCCTGTCTGCAAAAGGAATCAGTGACTTTAACTCCATCCTGAAGGAGATTGAAGACCGTTCACCGCTAAGAAGAACGACAACTCCTGAAGAAGTCGGAGATACTGCGGTATTCTTATTCAGCGATATGGCAAGAGGAATAACAGGCGAAAACATCCACGTTGATTCTGGATTCCATATTATTTCATAATAACCCAAAAGCACTGGCCGCACAGGTCAGTGCTTTATTTCTGTTTGAATACTATACCAGCTATTAGAATATCTTTAAAGGAGTGACGATAAACAAAAGCAATGTGATTAACATTAAAGCATGCCCCAGCATACATTAGGGTGAAGTAGGCAAGTGGTATCTTTATGACTCTTGCATTCCTATATGTAGTAGGAGGTGACAGTATGAGGAAGAAAACAGCAAGAAAAGAATCACCTCTCTTGTTTCAGCACACACCTGTCGTTAAAGAAAATATGCAAACTACATTCTCAGCTAAAAAAGCACAAAGAGTAAAGCAAAAGCAACGAGAGGAAATGGAAAGAACAGCAATGCTTGAAAGTAATAAAGAAAAGATATCCGAAAATGATCGTGCAATCGGTATGATTGAAACTCCAGCAGCTGTTCGAGATCAAATACATGAGTATCATGTCGAACAGGCAGAACAACAAGAAATGCCGGTACGACAACCAGCATTCCGCAAGCTTAAAAGCTTCAGGGATATGGATGTAGAAGAGAAGCTGAATTATCTTTTTAACTTTCCGAAACAGCTGCCTCCAGTTGCGTGTATTGTGACGGTAGCAGATGGTCAGCAATTCAGAGGATTTATTATAGGAAAAGCTGACAAGACAGTCACAGTGAAGTTAATGGATGGCGAGGAAATCTCCCTTTTCACAAAGAAAATTATTGAGGTTAAGATGGTCGGTATGTAAACATCGGCTCAAGTAAAAACGCACTGTAAAAAGTGCGTTTTTTTTTATGTATATTTCGTGTTAGGAAGTTTGTTGGTTAGGTGTAACAGAAATTATATGAGCTCTTATCACCAATAAAAAACGAACATGCTAAAAGTGCAACAAGGATGGTGCGGGATGTTTTGTGGAAAATGTTAAATAACCTTTCAGCTGACAAAGCTAGGTTCTTAATAAAAATAAACAACCAGCCATATAAAATGACTGGTTGAAGGTAAAGATTTCACCTATATTATTCACAGATGTCTAAATCAACATCAGCAATACATTGTACTGCACAGAAGCATTTCAAGTCGACTGTGATGCAATCGCTTGTGCGACGGAATCCATCCACTTCACAGATCTTGCCAAGGTCAACACCTTTTGGTCCTGTGATATCAAGTGTTTCTCTGCCAGAGTGAGTGTTAGTAACTGGTGCAAGCACTCTCAATACTGCACAGCAGTTGTCAAAAACTTCTTCTACGCGGAAGAAGATAGACACACATGCACAGTCATCTCCTCTAAAGAAAGCATGGAAAGGCGAGCCGTCAGCTGTTTTTAATACAAATACGCGCGTATCTGCTTTACTGCGTTTTGTTGGCGAAACAAGTGAACCTAGTGGCTCAGAAAAGCAATTTGTTTCACATTCGCAGTTATCTTCTGCACTATCTTGAATATCTTTAATGGCACGAACCACTTCGCAAACACAGCTAGAAGTACCTAAAACATCATCTTTTTTTCCACAACCCATAATTGATTTCCTCCTTGTTTGTTTCTTTCTTTGTGATACTACACTACTAACATATTGCCGAAGGCCCTTATGGGTTACGGACAAACGCCTTTTTTCTTGAAATTTAGGCATATGCCTAAGAAATGAAACTGTCTGCTGCAGCTAATAGGCACTTAAAGATCCATTTCTTCATATTAAGGTATAAGAAGAATTAAATTTAAGGAGGACTTAAATTGAATATTGAATGGATGGAGCTGCTGCTGCTTGTTTTAGCCACATTTCGCCTGACAAGATTATTAGTGTTTGACCGCATAACAGAATTCCTTCGGCGGATTGTACTAGATGAAATAATTGAAGAAAGTGAAGCGGGAACTGATGAGATATATTATGTTCCGAAGTCGGGGAAGGTTAGAGGATTTTTTGGAGAATTAATCAGCTGTTACTGGTGTACAGGAATATGGTGTGCAGCCTTTCTTGTCCTTTTATATTATTTTCTACCGGCTATTTGTTCACCGCTTGTACTTATATTGGCGATTGCTGGTGCTGCATCTCTTATAGAAGCAGCTGTACAAAAAGTTGCCTATAACCATTAATTTACAGTGATTGATTTGTTAGGCTAGTTGTTTACACACACAAATTTCCTTGACATACAATGTGGTAGACATATTCTGATGTCTACATTCAAACGGGAGGTCTTGGAATGATGAAAAAAACGACAAAAAAAGAAGAAGCCGCAACTGCTACACCCCGTAAAAAAAAGGTGAAAAAATCTGGCTGTGGCTGTGGGAAAAAAGTATTTACATCAAAAGGATAATAATATTCTAGAAAAGAACGGACGAAGCCGTTCTTTTTTATTTACAAAAGTTGGGTACTTACATTTCTAAATTTTTTTTCATAAAAAACAAAAGAAACGAAGAAAATAAAACAAAGCGAAACCATACATCTTTTACATAGGAAGGGACGAATATGACATATAAAAAACGGTTTTTTGGTTTATTTATTATCATGCTCTTAATGTTGACTGGGTGTGAGGAGTCATCTCCGTCAAGCGGGAAAGCTCTATTCACAAAGGTGAATCCTGCTCCATTAACGATTACAAAAAATCCAGATCAGCTTGAGCAAATATTAGTAGAGCAAGTAAAAGATGAAGCGAGCTCCATAAAGTCAATTTATGATGTGGCAGTTATTAAAGGCTCGAAGGATATTCTTGTTGCTTACAAGGTCAAGCACATGTCCAGATTTAGGATGAAGGCCATTGAGAGCGATTTAAACAAGATATTAAGTGATAAGTTTCCTGACCATACATTCACTGTATCGAGCGATTATAAGATATTTTTAGAATCCATCAGGCTTGGAGATAAGATGAAGGATAAGGATTATAGTGAAAAGCAGGCTGACAAGCGACTTGAGGAAATAATCAATCTCACCAATGAATTAACATAAGGAGAAGGTAATAATGGCGAAGAAAAAAAAGACACCACAGCAAAAACAGTACGAGCAGCTAGAAAAGCAATTTGAAACAAAAAGGCCAGTAGTAAAAAATTGCATAAAAGCTTTTTTTGTTGGCGGTATTATTTGTGCCCTTGGACAACTGTTTTCTTTTTTATATATTTATTTTTTCCACTTCACAGAGCAAACATCGGGAAATCCGACAAGTGCGACAATCATATTTCTGTCCATGCTGCTGACTGGTTTTGGTATTTATGACCGCCTCGGTCAATTTGCTGGAGCAGGGAGTGCAGTGCCAGTCTCAGGCTTCGGAAACAGCATTATTTCTGCGGCGATAGAGCATCGTACTGAGGGGTTTGTGTTAGGGGTTGGTGGAAATATTTTTAAATTGGCAGGTTCTGTCATCCTATTTGGTGTTTTTGCTGCTTTTGTTGTTGCATTGATTAAAACCATTGTTTTAATGGCAAGGGGGGTTATGTAATTGTTAAAAGGGAAGCAATCATGGATTTTTGAAAACAAGCCTGTTATCCAGTCTACAGGTGTTTCAGGTGGACCATTTGAAGGAAATGGGAATTTGGCGAAGGACTTTGATGTTCTACATGAAGACTTATGGATGGGCAAAACATCTTATGAGCAGGCCCATAGAGTTCTTTTGGAAGAGGCTGCACAAACTGCTCTTCAAAAAAGCGGACGGGCAGCTGAAGATATTCAATTCCTGCTTGCAGGCGATCTTATTAACCAAATAACTCCTTCTAGCTTTGCTGCCCGTGATTTGAAGATACCATATTTTGGTTTGTTCGGGGCCTGTTCCACTTCAATGGAAGGTTTGGCATTATCGTCTTTTATCGTTAACTATAATGGAGCTAAAAATATTTTAACAGGGGCATCCAGCCATAACGCGGCAGTGGAGAAGCAATTTCGTTATCCAACTGAGTATGGCGGACAAAAGCCGCCGACAGCGCAATGGACAGTCACGGGAGCTGGAGTTGCATTATTGACACAAAACGACGGATCTTATCAAAACACACCATATACAACTGCGGCAACAATAGGCAAGGTAATGGATATGGGCTTGATCGATCCATTTAATATGGGCGGTGCAATGGCGCCAGCAGCAGCTGATACAATCCAAGCTCATTTTAATGATTTAGGTGTTGATGCAACTCATTATGATTTAATCGTTACAGGTGATTTAGGCAAAATCGGCAGAGACTCAGTGATGGCTCTGCTGAAGGAAAAGGGAATTTATACGGATGAAAATAAATTTAAGGACTGCGGATTGCTTGTATATAAAAGTGATCAGCCAGTGCAATCAGGAGGAAGTGGGGCTGGTTGCTCTGCAACAGTTTTATATGGGCATTTGCTGAATGAGATGAAAAAAGGAACTTATAAAAGAATATTAGTTGTCGCAACAGGAGCGTTATTGTCTCCACTGACGGTTCAGCAAGGCGAATCAATCCCATGTATTGCGCATGCCGTATCAATTGAGATATAGAGGAAGGAGGCGGAATAATGTTACCAATGTTTTTTTGGGCATTTGTAATTGGAGGTTTAATTTGTGTAATTGGTCAGCTGATGTTTGATGTGGCCAGGCTGACACCAGCTCATACATTGACTTCTTTAGTAGTAGCAGGAGCCATATTAGATGGTTTAGGCTTATATGAACCGTTTGCAGATTTTGCTGGAGCTGGTGCAACGATTCCAATAACAAGCTTCGGAAATGCCTTAGTGCATGGTGCTATGCAGGAGGCAGAGACTCATGGGTTAATTGGTGTATTAACAGGTATGTTTGAGGTGACAAGCTCAGGTATTTCTGCAGCCATCGTTTTTGGCTTCATTGGGGCACTAATATTTAAACCAAAGGGTTAAAAGACGATTTTTTTTAACACTTAGTTAGTCAATCGTACAATTCGCCAAACGCTGGGAGCTTGCCTATACACATTATCCTTTAATCCATATGCTATTAAAGAATAAAGGAGAAGTGAGGTGAAGGTGTATGTGTTTCGGCGGATATGGATATGGTGGCGGCTATAGCGGCGGCGGCGGTTATGGTTCTTCATTTGCTTTAATCGTTGTACTTTTCATTCTATTGATTATTGTTGGCGCTAGCTTCTATGCTTAATAATTAGTAAATGAACGAAAGGGTAGGTTTTCCAGTGGAAAGCCTATCCTTTCATTTTTTTTTATTTAATCGCACGATATTTTCACCTTTTGATTGAACCTACATAATATGTAAAATAGCTCAAGAGGGAGGAAATATGAGTATGAATAATAACTTCTTTAAGAATATAGAATCAAAAACAGGTGTGAACATGAAGGACATTTTTGATTTGGCTAATTCTTTGCAAAATGCAAACTTTAAAGATGAACAGACGGTAAGAGGCGTCATTCGTCGAGTATCGCAAATTGCTGGAAAACCAGTTCCCAAAGAAACAGAAGACAAAATTGTTCAATCTATTGTTAAGGATGGAAAGCAGCTTGATTTCAACACACTGTCTAAAATGATAAATAAAAAGTAAGCTGGCGGGTAACCTCTTGAACTTGAGTGTTACCCTTATATTTCACCTTTTGGCAAATCTGCAAGCTTTACAGCATTTAAGAAACGGGAGGTTTTTGCTTTTCGCCCACGCAAATGCATTGGAATAGATACATACAGCTTCTCCATTGATCTTGTCATGGAAACATACAATAAACGCCTTTCCTCTTCCATTGGCAGGGTATCACTGTTGCGGTATGCCTCCAAGGCGTATTCATGTGGGATAGAGCCGTCGACCGTTCCCAAAATGTAGACAGTTTTATATTCTAGTCCTTTGGCACGATGAATGGTTGTTAAGGTAATCGCATTTTTTGTATCTTGGTATTGCTTTTTTAGTTCTGTATTCATGGCAATCATATGGTCTGTATAGGCAACAAATTCAGCAATCGTGCCGAATTTTTTTGCGACAACCTTCAAGTCACGGAGATCGTCAGAGCCTTTATCCCATTGATTGCCTTCATTACCCCGTTTTTTTATGAAATCGTTAAAGCCGAGTTCTTTTTCAATATAGGCAATCGCCTCAAGTGGTGAAGCTGATTTTAATTTTTGGAAAGCAGCTGGCATCTTTTTTAATTTGGATTCCTGGAAGGCAAAGCCTGTTTTAATTTTGGCAAAGCCATCAGCCAACGTGCAGTCCTCTAAAATGCTTAAAGCCTTCAAATCCTGAAGCACGCTTTTTTTCAGGAATAATGTTGGCAATAAATTGCTGACTGCATGCTGATCATCTGGATCGACAGCAAGCTTTAAATAGGCGAGCATACTCCTGACGATAAAGCGGCTGTAAAAGGAACCAGAGTCCTGCTCTAGTCTAAATGGCAGACTGGAGGAAGAAAGTCGTTCAAACATTGCCCTGCTATTTGTATTTGTTCTAAATAAAATCGCAAAATCCTTTGGCTCTGCTCCAGCTTGGATTTTTTCGATTATATCTGTCACAATCATTGTTGCTTCTTCTTCTTCATCATAAGGGTAAAAAAGAAGAGGGTTACCTCCAGAATATGTCGCTGCCATTTTTTTAGGACGCCTATTTTTGTTTATTTTTATAACTTCATTTGCAGCAGCTACAATTTCATTTGTCGAACGATAGTTATTCTGCAAATAAATAACCTTTGCATTTGTAAAATCCTTTTCATAATCAAGCAGGTATTTCGGGTCACTGCCTCGAAATGCATAAATAGCCTGATCATCATCACCAACAGCATAAACACTTTCAGCCTTTTGGGACATCAATTTAATCCATTCATATTGAACTTTATTTATATCCTGAAATTCGTCCAGCAGAAAATGGGAGAACCTGTTCTGGTATGTTTCAAGTATCGTAGGATTTTCAAGGAAAAAGTAATACCCACCAACAAGCATGTCGTCAAAATCATAGAGTCCTTTTATATGTTTTCTTTCTTCATACTTTTTGTATAGTGGTAAGACTTTTTCTTCCCAGTCAGAAGCAGGCTTAATTTCATTCGGAAACTGGAGGGAATTCTTCCATGCTCCTATTAATTGCAGGGCTGCATCAATTGGGAAATCCTTCATATCAATGCCAAGCTCTGTGCCAATTTCTTTTAATACCAGTTCCTTTTGCCAGTTGCTTGCCAAAAGATTCGTCCTTTTCCATTTGTCAGGCTCATGAAAAAGCAGGATTTGATAGAGTATGCTGTGAAAGGTCCCAGAAACAATCCGGCTGATGATGGCTTTTGACATGTCAGGATATTTCATAAGGCGTTCCTTCATTTCCAGTGCTGCTTTGCTTGTAAAGGTAACAAGCATAATGGAAGCAGGATCTACTTCTTTCTCATGAATAAGGTAGGCAGTCCTTGCAGTTAACACACGTGTTTTTCCACTGCCTGCTCCGGCGACGACTAAAACCGCCCTATCATTTGTAGTAACTGCTTTGCTTTGGAAATCATCAAGCCGCACACCACTACGTGAGAGTGCATGTAAATAAGAATCTGTACTTTGTAAGTCAGTATGATGCAGAGTCACAGAGTCACAGGTAGTTTTAATTATTTTTGGTTCTTTGAAGCTTAATTCGGGAACAGAGGATGTTGTTGAAATGGAACGTGACTTAGGCAATCGGAAGCCGTTTGTTTCTTCGGACTCTGCAGTAGCAGCAGTCTCCTTGACAGCAGGAGTAGCTTTAATAACACAAGCCTCTAAATTAGAAGCATGGTAAAAATGCGGCTTAGCTTTTATCCCTAAATAAAGCTTTACGGCCTCACCGCAAACAGCGCAAGCAAGGAGTCCTTTTTTTCCTGCTTCATGCCATTTTTGCCAGTCGCTTCGGGTCTCAGTATATAAATGTATTAATCTATCATAATAGTAGGCTGTTTCCATAGTTAACCTCAATTTCGTACAATACTTCATTTGTATATAAATTTTTAACGTACTTATTATCATAGCAAAATAAAAGACCATATTAAAGGGAAGAAAAAAGATTACCATAAATGAAATAGGGGTATGGTTAATAAAAATCATTGAGGAGGCAAACGATATGGGCTATATTCTTCCATTAACAAACTACCAATATGAGCAGTATGTAAGACAAGATCTCTCACAAAAAGAAAAATCATTCAAAAGTGAGAAAATAAATGCTCCTGCCGCTGTTTCCACTACATATGAGAATGAAAGACAGTTTTTAGCCGCAAGTAACAAGCAGGAATTTTCTAAGCGAGAGAGGGAAGGGGCAGACAAGCTCTTTGCCGCATTGACAGGAAAGGGACAGAACTTCAACGAGCTTGTCTAATTTTAAAAGTTTTGTACATATAAAGGGTCATTTTCATGCCATTCTGCATACAAAACTGTTTTGTGAGAATGAATTCCTAATTCAGATAATTCTAAGAGGAGCTTTTTCTTATCCCAGCCGACTGCAGTCAAGTTTTCATCAATAATTTCGCCATCTAATATAAGACTGATAGGCATTGTGCTGTCTTCGCTTGGGAGTTGAAGCTCGTTGCGAGCAGGGGCTGTATATGCCTGTTTTTTTATCGTATTGATTGTCCCATCTGTTTCCAATATCGCATAATGACACTCTTTTATGGAAAAGATGTCTTTTGTCCGCAGCAGATGCTGAAGCTGATTAAGATCAAGGTGATTTTTCTTCAGCTGTTCATAATCAATTTTCCCTTTTTGAATAATAATGGATGGTTTTCCTTCAAGCAAACTGCGAGAGCGGCGAAATTTCTGTGTTAAAAATTCTGTCAGAAAAATCAGCGTACCCCAAATAATTACTGCATATAATATTTCCTTAATACCTGTATCTTGATCATACATCGCATTTCCTACTAATTCTCCAATGACGAGCACACAAACAAAATCAAAGGTTGTTACTTGGGTGATAACGGTTTTTCCCAATATTTTAGTGAAAAGAAGAAGTGCGATAAATCCAAAAACGAGCTCAGATCCGATGTGGAAAAAATCCATATGTAATATCATCCTTTCTCATTCGTTATTCTAGACAATAAAATAGGGAAATAAACAAAGGAGGATGTCCGTAGGGACATCCTCCTTTTCGAGCTGTATGTGCTTGCTTAAACCACTTATTCGTCTTTACCAAGACGAAATGTTTCAAATACAGTCCATGATCCATTTTCCAGTTCATACAAAAGATGAAACCGATCAGCTGTTTCTTCATGGCTGAACGTCCGCATTCTTAAGCTGCTGTATAAATCTAAATGTTCGTCATTAGAAAGCTGCTGACCAAGTGTGACATGCGGAATAAACGGATGCTCATGTGTAACACCAATTGTATTAATAATTTCCGTATGTAGGTCTTCTAAATTTGAGTTTTGTTCAATTTTAAGATAAATGACATTATTGACAGGCTGAAATGTGCTGATTTTCAAAACTTTAATGGCAATAGAATGGTAATGGCTCGCCACTTTCTGCAATTTGTCGCTGATTGCTTTAATCTCATCATTATCTGCATTAAATTCGCCAACTAATGTTATATGTGGCGGTATTAGAGCGTATTTGGGATCATAACGCTTACGGTAAGAATTAGCTAAATCTTGCAGCTCTTTTCCTGGAAAAATAGCGATGCCATATTTCATGGTTGAAACCCCCATTTCATCTTTTCAAGTAATGTTCTTCTTAAGGCAGGCATTTTTAGCCCCACTTGCAGTTTTTGCAGTATCTGTAAGATATTATAACAAATTTATAAAATGATGTTCAAAAATATCTGTTTTTTCATTATTTTCATATATAAAATGTTGTTAATTTAGCTTGGATACATTTGCATTAAAATATTCTTTAAGTACGGCTGCCAGAATTTCCATGTATGATTTCCATCGAATTCCTCGTAATAGTAATCAGCATTCGATTTACGGAGCAGGTTAGCCAAATTCCGATTAGGTTCAAGGAAGTCTTCAATTGTATTGCTTGAAGTTTTGACAGCGGTTTCTTGGTTGCCGATTATATGAAATATTTCAAGCAGATGAAAGGACTGAAAATCATCAACAGCTGTCAGTACTTCCTTATTTACATATGGAGACTGCAGCATTATCTTGCCGAATGTATGCGGGTACTTTAATGCAGTCATAAGGGATACTGTTGCTCCTAATGAATCACCGATAAGTCCACGTCCAAGCCCCATTTGATATGTCGGAAATTCATTGTCCAAAAATGGCACAAGCTCATGTGCAAGGAAACGGATATAGCTTTGCGTTTGTTCTCCGTCCGGATGGTATTTAGCCCTTCTGTCAGCGATGTCTTTATAAGGTATTCCGACAATTATCGTTCCTTGAATATGATGATTTGAATGCAGTTCATCTGCAATCCTGCCAATCCGCCCCAGCTGAAAATAATCCTTTCCATCCTGAGCGATTAATAGATGATACTTATATAAAGCAGAATAGTCTGGAGGCAAATAAACAAGTAGTTTTATCTCTTCTTGTAATTCGTTGCTGTTGAATAAAATTTCTTTAATTGTCCCTTTCGACATAAAGGCATGCTCCTTATTATTTTATTCGTTCTGGTTTAGTTTAGCATAAACATGCGGTTTTTGAGGAGACCTGATGATTTTCTGTATAAACCTAATAACTAGATATTGTGTACGTTTTGTGAAATGTATACCACATATTGATATTTTTCGGAAAAATTCATTTATAATGGGAAAAGAATTCACTAAAAGGGAGAGGGAATAATGGGCACATATGAAGAGTTAATGAAGGAGTTTGCTGTTATAACAAATGGAGATAGTGTTGACCTGATTCAGGAGAATGCCAATATGGATGGAATGGCGCCAATGAGTCATATGATGCATTTTGCTTCTGCCTCCACAAAGCATTTTACGATAGAAAGGCTGCTGTCTGCACAAGCAAAGAGTGCGTACTTAAGCGGGCATATTCATATTCATGATCTTGATTTCTATTCGTCTGGGACTGCAACCTGTTGTCAAATCCCATTAGGAAAGATATTAGAGGGGGGCTTTAATACAGGACATGGTTATATGCGCGAACCAAAGAGCATAACGAGTGCTTTAGCACTCACATCCATTATTCTGCAGGCAAATCAAAACCAGCAGCATGGAGGACAAGCAATCCCGCTTTTTGACTATGATTTGGCACCATATATTCAAAAGTCGTTTATTCGTAACAGAAGCAAATTAGCTGGACTTCATGCAAGCGATGAAGAAGCTAAAGACTTGGCTTGGCAATGGACGGAGGAAGAAACATACCAAGCGTGTGAAGCATTTGTTCATGAATGCAACAGCATGCATTCAAGAGGCGGAGGACAGACACCCTTTGTATCAATAAATTTGGGCACAGATATAACTGTTGAAGGCAGACTCCTCACCAAAAGCCTGCTGCTTGCTGTTAAGGCGGGTTTAGGGAAAGGGGAGACGCCTATATTTCCGATTATTGTTTTTAAAGTGAAGGATGGTATCAATTACAACAAGGAAGATGTTAGCTATGACCTTTTCCAGCTTGCTATTGAAACGACAAGTACTAGGCTGTTTCCTAACTTTCTCTTTCTCGATGCTCCTTTTAACAAAGAGCATTATAATGGCACTAAAGAGTCAGAAGCAGCAACGATGGGCTGCAGAACAAGAGTGCTGGGAAATATCCATGGAGATTCCAGTTGTATTGGCAGGGGAAACCTTTCCTTCACAAGCCTCAATCTTCCCCTTATTGCATTGGAATCTGACTCAACGGAGGATTTTTTTCAGCGTTTAGACACGTATATACATATTGCTATTGTGCAATTATATGAGCGGTTTCAATTTCAAGGCATGAAAAGGGCGGCAAGCTTTAAATTTCTGTTTACACAAGGTGTATGGACAAATGGTGAGTCACTTAGCCCTGAAGATACACTTGAGGAAGTTTGGAAGCAGGGAACATTGTCGCTTGGCTTTGTTGGTCTTGCTGAAGCGCTTGTAGCTTTAACAGGTTTTCATCATGGTGAACAGGAGGATGCCTATAAGCTCGGATTACAAATCGTCAATCATATGCGAAAAAGGACAGATGAAGCGACAATAGACAGGAAGTTAAACTACTCGCTTTTAGCAACACCAGCAGAATCTCTTGCTGGCAAGGCACAAAGGGAAGCAAGAAGGAAATTCGGTGTTATAAAGGGAGTGACAGATCGTCCTTACTTTACAAACAGCTTTCATATACCAGTTTATTACAAAATCAGCGCCTTTGATAAAATCAATAAAGAAGCTCCCTTTCACCGGCTGACAAATGGAGGACATATAACTTATTTAGAACTGAATGGAGATGCAAGCAAAAATCATACGGCGATGGAACAAATTGTGCGGGCGATGAAGGAAGCTGGCATCGGGTATGGAAGTATCAATCATCCTGTTGATCGCTGTCTTTCTTGCGGTTATAAAGGAATTATTGATAACACCTGTCCAAGCTGCAGTGCTGTCGGTGAGAAAAACTTTGAACGGATCCGCAGAATAACTGGATATCTTGTTGGCTCACTGGATAAGTGGAATACAGCAAAACGGTCGGAAGAGCAGGATCGTGTGAAGCATTTATGAGGGTTTTAAATATCATTCAAGACAGTATTGTCGATGGTCCAGGGTTAAGAAGCACTATTTTCTTTGCTGGCTGTCCTCATAGATGCAAAGGCTGTCACAACCCGCAAAGCTGGAATGTGGGTGGTGGCACGGAGATGAAGACTATGGAAATATTTGAACTTCTGATGAAAAATACGCTCAATGATATTACGTTTAGCGGAGGAGAGCCTTTTTACCAATGTCATGATGAATTACTAACACTTGCCTCAGCACTGAAGGAAAAAGGGAAAAATATTTGGTGTTATACAGGATACACCTGGGACGAGCTTATCAGTCGCCAAAGCAGTAAAGCGATATGTAAGCTGATTGATGTCATCGTAGACGGTCCCTTTGTTGTTGAGAAACGCGACTTGACCCTTACATTTATGGGTAGTAGAAATCAAAGACTGATAGACTGCTCACGCAGTTTATCAGAGGCTAAAACTGTGCTTTATGTTATATAGCGAAAAAAAAAAGCATGTGCAGCAGCACATGCCTTTTGGATATTTATAAATTATGTTCTTAAATTAGGTGATAACGGTTTTTCCTTATTGTCTTTAAGAATAGTTTTTCGTAAAAATGGCAGCACCCATCTGTCCAGTCCATAGTATCCTGCATTTACACCGGCAAACATAATGATTAAGCCCATTAGTATATCTGTAGGGTTATGAGAAATTGTTCCTGCAAGGAGGAAAGAGAAGTTCATTACTACTCCAAAGAGGGCAGCTGCAGTTGTTAAGCAACCGAGAATCAGCCCAAGTCCGACAAGCAATTCTCCTATTGGTATTAATACGTTAAATAATCCAACATTCGGCATCGCAAATCCTTCTATGAAACTTGTATACCAGCCGTAAACGGCACCATCAGGACCTGTAACAGGGTTTTCAATGGCATTTGTCAAAAATCCGCTTGCATCGAATCCATCACCTGTCAATTTTCCAAAACCAGATTTAAACCAAGAATAACCAAGAAATAAACGAATAACAGTTAAAATGACGGAAGCAACTTTATTTTCTCTTAAAAAAGCATTAAACATAGTGTTCATCCTTCCTTAATTTTATTATTTCTTACAAGTTAAATATAGCAAATAGAAGGAAGGAAAAATATAATTTGTGAATTAGTTCACAAATAAGCCAAGAGATTGTGTCTGAAAAATGAATTTTTCCTAAAAGGTGTGTCGAAAATCACCAAAATATGATTTTTATGAAAATAGAAGCTTCTCCTTATTTTATAAAGGAGGGAGCTTCACTTAAGTATTTTCAATGCTCGGTTTAAATACACCACCTGTTGTATTTCTGTTGATGATGAGCAGTAATTGTTCGGCCATATAGCTCGAGCTGTATTTAAAACCAGCTTCGATCCATTCAATAATCATGCCATAGATGGCATAGGCAGAATAACTTGCAGCTAATTCTCTGTCAATATGAGCGTCATTTTCATGTACATGTAAATCTTGAATCGATAATTCTTTAAGTACATTACAAAGCTTATATGGAAACCTAGAAAATATTTCAGCGTGTATGATCAGCTTATAAAAGCTCGCATGCTTTAGAACATGATCGAACACTTTTATTGCGTTAGAAGTTAATTTACTCACTTCAAAGGTTTCAGAATTTTTATAAGGCTCGCGGTATGAAGCAATAAAGTCTGTCATTACATCGTCCATAATTTCATTCAATAGATCTTCTTTATAAGAATAATGCTTATAAAAGGTGCCTCGATTTAAATCAGCTGTTTGGACAATATCTGTGATTGTTATATCCTTAAAGTTCTTTTCCTGCATCAGTAAAAGGGACGCTGCTTTTAATGCCTTTTTCGATTTGAGTATTCTTTTATCAAGATAATCATTTTTACTAGACATATGTCACCTCAAATGTTCATTAAAAAGGACTTGTACAGCTTTTGCGGATGGTCTGTTGGATAATAGACAAAAGCCGTCTTGTTTGCTGATTGTCCTTGATTCTTACTGTCATTATACTATAACTAGCAGGGGAAACTACAAATAATGAAAGCGGATACTATTTATTCGCCACTATATGGAGGTATAAATATGAGACTTCAAGACAAAGTTGCAGTTATAACAGGAGCAGGATCAGGGATGGGAAAACAAATTGCCCTTCTTTATGCGAAAGAAGGGGCAAAGGTTACTGTTTCAGATATTAACGTGGATGCAGCAAATGCAACTGTAGAAGAAATTAAGTCTAGTGGCGGCAATGCAATTGCAGTTTTGGCAAATGTTGCTAAGGAAGAGGATATCCAAAATTTAATTGATGTGACAATCCAAACATATGGCACACTTGATATTTTAGTTAATAACGCAGGAATTATGGATAATTTTGAACCTGCAGGTGATATTCAAGATGATAATTGGGACAGAATATTTGCTATTAATACAACAAGTGTGATGCGTGCAACAAGAAAGGCTCTTCCGATTTTCTTGGAAAAGGAGAGGGGAGTTATCATTAATGTAGCATCTGCAGGCGGAATACAAGGTGCAAGGGCAGGTGCTGCTTATACTGCTTCTAAGCATGCAGTTGTTGGATTCACTAAAAACACTGGATACATGTATGCACAAAAAGGGATTCGCTGTAATGCGATTGCACCAGGAGGAGTCGAAACAAACATCGGTGCCTCGATGACAAATGTTAATCCATTTGGAATGGGAAGAGTGCAGCCAGGGCTTGGGGTAAACCCACGCATCGGCAAGCCAGAGGAAGTGGCGAATGTTGCGCTATTCCTTGCATCTGATGAGTCAAGCTTCGTTAATGGTACAGTGATAACTGCAGATGCAGGCTGGACGGCGTTTTAAAAGAAGGAGGCGTACCTTTTTAAAGGTACGCCTCTTTTTTTTTAAAGTACTTTGTTTAAAAAGTCTTGTGTACGTTCGTTTTGCGGATTGCCGAAAATCTCTTGTGGAGTGCCTTCTTCGACAATATAACCACCATCCATAAAAATGACTCTGTCTGCCACTTCGCGTGCAAAGCCCATTTCATGTGTAACAATAACCATTGTCATGCCTTCTTGTGCCAATTGTTTAATAACGTTTAGCACTTCTCCGACCATTTCAGGGTCAAGCGCACTTGTCGGTTCATCAAACAGCATAATATCAGGATTCATTGCAAGCGCGCGTGCAATAGCGACACGTTGCTTTTGTCCACCAGATAATCTAGCTGGGTTTTCTAAAGCTTTATCCTTTAATCCAACACGCTCTAAAAGCTGAAGTGCTTTTTCTTTAGCTTGTTCCTTCGATGCCTTTTTCAATTCAACAGGAGCAAGTGTAATATTCCCTAAGACATTCAAGTTTGGGAAGAGGTTAAAATGCTGAAATACCATGCCGATATCTTCTCTGACTTTGTTGATATCAGTGCTTTTATCTGTCAGTTTTTGAGCATTAACAACAACTTCTCCGCTTGTTACTTCCTCAAGCATATTCAAGCAGCGCAGCAATGTACTTTTTCCAGAACCAGAAGGGCCGATCAAACAAACAACTTCTCCTTCTTGGACCTGCAAATCAATTGATTTTAACACTTCAAGGCTGCCATATGATTTTTTCAAATTAGTGACATTAAGCTTTGCCATTTTTTATCCTCCTCTCAAGAACATTCGATACTTTCGTTAGAATCATGATAACAATAAAGTACATAATGCCGACGATAATCCACATTTGGAATGATTCTAGATTTCTTGCAATAATAATCTTACCGCTTTGCGTCAACTCGTTTATGCCAATAATGGACAGGATAGACGTGTCCTTTAATGTGATGACGAACTGGTTAATAAATGCCGGGATCATTAATTGAATAGCTTGTGGCAGTACTACCTTCAACATCGCCTTACCGTAAGGAAGACCTAAGCTTCGTGCAGCCTCCATTTGCCCCTTATCAACGGATTGAATACCCCCGCGGACGATTTCTGCCATATAAGCACCAGCATTTAAGCTTAATGTGATTAGACCAGCGGCAAATGCAGTAATGCGGAAATCAAATGCTGCTGGAATACCAAAGTAAATAAAGAATGCTTGGACAATCAATGGTGTACCGCGGAATATATCAATATAAATCATAGCAATAGTGCGTAATAATTTACTTTTTGCAATACGCATTAATCCGAAAACAATACCAACTATTGTAGCAATAATTAAGGAAACAACAGTTAGGATTAATGTCATTTTTAAACCTGTCATCAAGCTAGGCATGCTTTCTTTCAATAGACCGAAAAAGCCAGTGTCTTTTGTAGCAGCAGTGTTAGAGCCAGTTTCTAAATATTTGTCCATTATCTTCTGGTATTCTCCACTTGCTTTTAAGTTAGCAAGCCCTGTGTTGAACATTTCTAGAAGCTCCGAGTTTTCACCTTTTGAAACGGCGAAGCCATAAGAAGCACCAGCTTCTTTATCTGTAACGCTTTTTAAACCATTTCCTTGCTTAATTCCGTATGCCAATACAGGATAATCGTCAAAAACGGCAACAGAGTTTCCTGTTTTTACATCTTCGTACATGTTTGCAGAGTCATCAAATGTAACAATAGAAAAACCATATTTATCTTTAATACTTTCTGCGAAGCTGGCACCTTCTGTTCCAGTTTTTACCGCAACTTTTTTGCCTTTTAAATCATTGTAAGATGAAACATCATCATTACTCTCACTAACAGCCATAATTATTCCTGAGTCGAAATATGGGTCAGAGAAGTTAAATTTTATTTTTCTTTCAGCAGTTATGCTCATTCCCGCAATAACTGCATCTACTTGTTTTGATTCAAGTGCTTGAACTGCAGCATTAAAGCCAAGTGGTTTAATTTCATATTTAAATCCTTGATCTTTAGCAATTGCTGCAACAAGGTCCATATCAATTCCAACGAACTCACCACTCGTATCTTGGAATTCAAATGGAGCAAAAGTAATATCTGTAGCAATCTGATATGTTTTCTCTGCAGCCTTCACATTTGTTAGTGGAGAAAGCATACTTAACGTAGTCAGTAAAACTACAAAGAACAAAATTAACTTTGGAAATCTTGTTATTATCTTCATTCATATAGCTCCTTTTGTACTTTTTCTATGTTGGAAAACTAGGATAAATAAATCCTTTTTGATAAACATTTGTTTGTATGTAAGATTATCTGACATAAAACATAATTAAAATCATACTAAATAAATGTAAAATTGTACAGATATGATTTTAAGATTAAATATTTTTACCTTCAACTCGAAGTGGGAGTAAGTTCAGACAAACTTTGATTTCTCAAAAATGAAAGAGTTTGCAATGAACTAACAATGGAAAGAAATGATTTTTTTTAATCATCTTATTTTTTCTTATAATGCCCTTTCTAATGCTTAAATTCGTCATATTTCTAATAATTTGGGATGAAGAGATTACATGAGCATATGAATAAAACGCTTTAAGAGGTTTTTGAAGCTTGTAGAAAAACCATAAAATAGGACTGAGATATAAGTAATTATGCCCTTTATACTCCTTAGTGGTATGGAGCGGGGGGCACATGCACAATGGAACGGACTAGTTTTATAATTTGACATTATGTATGAACATAAGGGCAATGGATTAAAGTGGATTTTTATTATTTTGTCTTAGGGATGGTAAATAATGAATTATTCCATCCCATAAGATTTATTTAAATGTATCATCAGGATGCAAATTATTTTGCATCAGCTCCTGCACGTTACTGATTTGTTCTATAGAAGCTTTTTCTGTTTTGTACCAGCCTTTTTCATGCATAATAGTAAAAAGCTCGTACTGATTTGAGCTTGCATTTGCAAAGGCCTGCTCATAAATGTCACGGAGCCCCTCGTGTGCTGTTTCTAGCATGACAGTGCTAATACTGTGACAGCGTCCTTTCTCAAGCTCTAAACAAAGCTGGAGCATTTCCCTGTCTGTCAGGCCACGTCCTTCGATATTGTTTGGCATTACACCCATCCTTTACGCAGTTTATTGAATATTTGACGTTCTGTTAAAATATTTAGACAGATCAGCAATTTTTAGCTGATGTTTTTCTGCCATAGCTTCGAGTGTGCTTTTTAGTGTTTCATCATGACATTGTGCTGCACACCAGTTCAATGTTTTCGCAGTAATTGTCTCGGCGCGAATTTCATCCTCAATAAATGCCAGTTCCTTTATTGTAAGTTCGGTCAAGCTGTTCACCTCCCAAAACTTTCATATGCTTAGTATTCTTTCGGTGCTGCTGTTTTATCCTTTATGGAATACTAAAGAGAGAACTGAGCAACACATAATGAAAGACAGTTAGTTTTTATAACATCTACTTAGCCATAATAAGGAGGGAGGAAAAGTGAAATGGCAATTTAACAAGACGAGTGGCTTATTTAATGTGAGTTTATGATATAATAGTATTAGAACCAAGTACTAAAACTAGGTGTAAGATTGTGAAAGTGACTTGTCAAATTAGGAGGACAATATGGAAGATTTATTAAAGATAAAAGGCAAAAACATCGTCATCATGGGTGTTGCAAATGAGCGAAGTCTTGCTTGGGGTGTTGCTAAATCCTTGTTTAAGGCTGGTGCAAATTTAATATTTACATACCGACTTGATCGCTCACTTAGTAAATTAACTAAATTATTGTCAGATAATAGTTATGATGCGAAGTTAATTGTTCAATGTGATGTAAACAGCGATGACAGCATTAAAGATGCATTCCAAGAAATTGGTGCAAAAGTAGGCGTGATTCATGGGGTGGTTCATTCTGTGGCATTTGCTCATGCGGAGGACTTAAAAGGAGATTTTATTAATACTTCAAGAGAAGGTTATGCATTTGCACAGGATACGAGTGCGTATTCTTTAATTGCTGTAGCAAGAGAAGCGAAGCCTTACATGACAGAAGGTGGAACTGTTACAACAATGAGCTATCTTGGCGCTGAACGTGCTGTGAGCGGATATAACGTAATGGGTGTTGCTAAAGCTGCACTTGAATCATCTGTGAAGTATTTGGCATTAGAAATGGGTAAAGATAATATCCGTGTTAATGCTATTTCTGCTGGTGCAATTCGCACGCTTGCTGCAAAGGGTGTCGGTTCGTTTAATGCAATTCTTCATAAAATAGAAGAAACATCTCCATTAAAACGAAACGTAACTCAGGATGAGGTCGGCGATATGACATTGGCGATGATCAGTGAACTATCAAGAGGAGTTACAGGCGAAATCATTTATGTAGATTCAGGCTATAACATTCTTGGCTAATAATGAATAAGTAAAGAGGCTATGAAAATTCATAGCCTCTTTTGTATTACTTAACTTTTCTTGGTGTTGATCTTCTTATGAAGAATGCCAAGAGAAGTGCAAGTGCTGAGATGCCTGTTGCGACGATAAAGGCATCATTTATTCCGTCAATTGTTGCCTGCACAACTGCTTTTCCATAAATAGTGGAAACAGCGAGTGCTTGCCCAGAGCTTGAAGGGATACCAGCTAATGCTGCGAATCCTTGCCCAAGCTGACCTAGTTTTTCAGTAATAAACGGATTGTCGCTAGTAATAATATTGCTGTAATTAGCAGTGTGGAATGTAGACCTGTTTGTCATAACAGTAACAAGGAATGCTGTTCCGATACTTCCGGCAACGGTTCTAGCCGTATTAGAGGCTGCTGTACCATGGCTTGTTAAATGCATTGGCAGCTGATTCATACCCTCTGTCATAACGGTCATCATAATGAAGGACATTCCGAACATACGGAAGATATACAGCATCATGATATGTCCGTAGGTTGTTTGCATTGTCAATTGTGTAAAGCCCCATGTTGTCAATACAGTTATAACCAACCCAATGATTGCAAGTGGTCTTGCACCGAACCTGTCGAACAGCTTACCGGCAATCGGAGACATAATCCCCATTACGATAGCTCCTGGAAGCATCAATAAACCAGAATCCAAGGCAGTAAAGCCGCGAATATTTTGCAGGTAAACTGGAAGTAGAATCATACCAGCAAACATTGCCATGTTAACAACCATGCTTACTACTGTAGTTAATGCATAAATATCGTACTTGAAAACCCTTAGATCAAGCATAGGAGTTTCGGTAGTAAATTCACGCCAAACGAACAGAGCTAAGAATACAACACCTGTTGTAAGAGAACCAATAACTACACCACTGTCCCAGCCATCATTACCAGCTTCACTGAAGCCATAAAGCAAGAAGCCTAATCCGATAGTAGAAGTGACAAAGCCCCATAAATCGAATTTTGGATTTGTACGTGGTGTAACATCCTTCATCCAGATAGTAGCAATGATTAAATCAATGATTCCAAAAGGAATAACAAGATCAAATAGTACTCTCCATGAATAATGACCAATAAGCCATCCTGAAAGTGTAGGACCGATAGCAGGAGCAAAAATCATCGCAACCCCCATAATCCCCATTGCTGTACCGCGTTTTTCAGGTGGGAAGATAGTCAAGAATGTTGTCATAAGCAGGGGCATAATAACACCAGCACCAGCTGCCTGGATGACACGTCCAATCATAAGCATGCTGAAGCCTGTTGAGACAGAACATACTAATGAGCCTATGGTGAAAGCAGTCATAGCGAGTATGAGTAGCTTTCTCGTTCCAAGCTTGCTGATTAAGAACGGAGTGATCGGAATAAACACACCATTTGTCAGCATATAGCCAGTTGTTAACCACTGAACGGTACTTGTTGAAACATTCAAATCGTTCATAATATGCGGGATAGCCACATTCAATAATGTTTGGTTAAGAATTGCTACGAATGCACCTAGCATAACGGCAGCGATAATTTTTCCTTTACTGCCTTCAAAATCAACTCTTGCTTGTTGTTTAATGTCTTTTTCTTTTACAGGTATTTCTTCTTCGTTATGTTTTTCAGCATTATCTGGATCACTGACATACTCTAACGCAGGTTCTGTAATTGCAGACTTGCTTAATGTTTCATTTATTGCTTCCTCCATCGGACTTTCTTCTTGCATGATGGAGCTACGGGAAATTTCATTTTCTTGGATAGGTTCATCCTTATTTATATTGCTTGCTTTTTCCTGTTTTGGTTTTCTACTTTGTTTCCTAATCAGGTAGTTTATGGTGAGGAGCAATATAATGCTGATAACTGCATAGCTTGCGATATATATCGTCATCGTCATCACCTACTTATGGATTCGCACAGTTACGTTCATACCAGGAACTAAATCTAAACCACCATAGTTATCAATTGAGACTTTAACAGGAATGACTTGCGTTTCTTTAGTGTAGTCGCCTGATGAATTGCTGCTAGGAAGCAATGAGAATGTGCTTGATGTTGCTAAACCTAAAGATTCTACTTTACCAGTTAAAGTTGTATCTGGGTATGCATCTACATAAAGATCAACATCTTGGCCAACCTTTACGTCATTTAAGTCTGTTTCATCAACGTTTGCTGTAACCCATAGATTATTCATGTCATATGCTTTAGCTAAAGAAGTACCTGCTGCAACAAAAGAATTTTCTACTGCTGATGATTGAACAACAGTGCTGTTGGCAGGAACATTAACATTAATTTTTGATGTTCCAGTTTCAGTTGTTACTTCCACTGTACCGATTTTTTCATTTTTGCCAAATTTCTCGCCGACATCACCGCTCCATGCTGTTAATTTACCTGTTGCAGGTGAAGCAATGCTCACTTGTTGACCCGTAATTTGGGCATTATCTGTTGAGATGTAAGAAACAGATTTATCATAGAAATAATAACCTGTGAAACCGCCGCCTACTAAAACAATAAGTAGGATGATGTTAATAAGTATCATGCGTCTTGCGTTCATTCTTGTAAGTCCTCCTTAGAATTGAGTATCGTTAAAATTTTGTTGTTTAATTCTAGCAGTTTTTGAATGTCCTCTTCAGGGAATTGCATTATTTCTTTAATTTTCTGGGCAACAACAGAGTCCGTTTGCATCAGTGCTTCTAATTTGATCTTCCCAAGCTTTGTAAGATGTAAATTAACCGCTCTTCGATCATTAGCTTGAGTTGTCCGTTCGATCATATCTTGCTTGACAAGGCGGTCGATAACACCGCTGACTGTGCTTTTCGTCAAACGCAATTTTTCAGCAAGCTCTCCTAAGCTTATGTTCGGTTGAAAAGAAACCCGATATAATGCTTTAAGTTGAACGGCAGTCAAACCCATTTGATCTGCATCTTCTTTGAGAAGCTGATAGTAAGCCTTATTTATTTTTGCGTAGGATCGAATCAGCTCATTATTTAAAGCGTCTTTCACATTATGCCCCCTGTTCCCATATGAAATAAAATACCCATTCAGACATAAAAAATGCTGGAATTAATAGCTTGTCAAAAATAGTTCGTATGCGAACTATATCGCATGAGCTATCTTCGCATAATTTATAGGGATTAACATTAAAAGAAGTTAAAAAAATGATGAGAAAATAATAAACGATACAAAGACCTATTTAATATAGAAGGAAAACGGATTATTTTACCAAAAGACAGACAAAACAAAAGACAACCTTTCTAAACAAGAATAATAAATTACATCAATTTTTGAAAAATGAAGCTTGTGACTAAATAGAATCTGGAGTTAAAATTAGTTCGTTTCATTGCGCTCTCGTCTACTCGCTTTCCGCGGGGAGGAAGATGAGCCTTCTCTCCATTCCACTAAGATTTCTAATTATTGTATTGAAACGAAAAATAAAAAACCGAACTATCTAATCGACGTTTGAATAGATAGTTCGGTTTTTATGTTGATTCATATACTTATGTCCCAGTCTCTTAATAAATCAGTTATTTAGATCATACAAACCAGGGCTGTGCTCATTCGGCATGTCAGGAAGCTCAGGTACTGGATAGCCTTGCGGCGGGTCAATTACTTTAAGCTCGCCTTTATTTCTGCTTGGAGATTCACCTTGGTATATTTCACCAATTCTTGTTGGATCAAGACGGAAGTTGAATTGGGCATTATGGAAGCCTAAATCGACATATTTACGGCATTCTGGATATTTATTAATATCATAGTTTGGAACAGGGAATAGCTTTGCCCAGTTTACACCTAATGTTTCGAGTGCTTTTGCAAATGCATTTTGATGGGCATTGTCACGAACAATTAAAAAAGCCAACGTTTCACGGAATGTTTTATTAGAACTCATTTCATATAAGCGTGATTTTTGTAGAACACCTGTTGATTCAAGAACTAAGTTATCAAGAAGATCTGCAACTAAGTTGCCATGGCTGTATACATAAGCACCTGTCCAAGGGTTTCCAGCCGCGTCAACTGGAAGTGAGGCTTGTGCACCCATAATATAATGATGGGGATTCACATTTTCGGTTGCGATATGAAGTGGTGCATCACTTTCGCCGACAGAGCCTACACCAATATCGCCAGAACCATTTAGCAGTTGATTAATGGTTGTTTGAACAAGTTCAACATGGCTAAGCTCTTCAAGAAAAACGCCGCGGATTAAGTCACGGTATTGCTTTGCTTTTCCACGGAAGTTAGCGCTTTGGAAGGAGAACTGCATCATCGTTCTCATTTCCCCAAATCGGCCTCCTAATGCTTCTTGAAGCACTTTAGCGGCAGCTGGATCTGGCTTATCAGGAACGATTACGTTAATTAGATCTTCTTTATAGAAATACAAGATGATACCTCCAATGGGTTAATTTTTGTTGATTTCTTAGGTTATTGTTTATTAATTTTTCTTTTTTTATCCCATTATTTAAAAGGGAATAAAGGGATATATTAAAAAAGATGAAAGAATGCAAATTGTTAAAATATTTTTTTCATAAATAATAGTTGATGAAAGAAATTTTTTTTCGTATAATAAGAACATAGAAATGAAAACACTTACAAAAAAACTCTTATTAGGGGGTACATCAAATGGATGCATACTTATTAATAATTACTCTAGTTTCAATCGTCCTTGTTATATTAGGAGTTTCCTTGTTTAAATGGCATGCTTTTATTAGCTTGACAGTAGCAAGTTTATTTTTAGCCATTTTTTCAGGTTTATCGTGGGATAAAATTGTAAGCGCTTATGAGACAGGGGTTGGTGGCGTATTAGGTCACTTAGTCGGAATTTTAGCGCTTGGTACAATACTAGGAAAAATGCTGTCTGAATCTGGGGCAGGATTACAAATTGCTAACTTCTTTGTAAGGATTTTTGGAGAAAAGAAACTGCCATGGGCAATGTTCCTTTCAGGATTTATCATCGGAATACCAGTTTTCTTTGAAGTCGGTATATTAATACTGCTGCCACTTGTTATTTCCATCCAACAAGCGACAAAGAAAAATATATTGTTAATTGCCTTACCAGGGATTGCAGGCTTATCCATTGTGCATGGATTAGTACCTCCACATCCAGGTGCGATTGCCGCAATAGGAATCTTTGATGCAAATTTAGGAAAAGTATTACTGTATTCATTAATTATTGCTCTGCCTGCCGGTATTGTCGGTGGACCGCTGTTTGCAAAATATATTCATAAACGTGTTCTTCCGAAAGGCGAACCAGAATTAGTTAAAGTGGAGGAAAAGGACGAAAAGTCACTGCCAAGTGTTGGTATTTCTTTCTTCGCGATTTTGCTGCCTGTCCTGCTGATGATTATCGGAACTGCTGCGCCATATATGAAGTTTTTACCTGCTGAGGTTATGAAGGCATTGGCATTCATTGGTAGTCCATTAGTATCATTGCTGCTAGCTGTATTCTTTGCATTTTATTTCCTTGGATTCAAACAAGGTATCGGCAAGGAAAAACTGAAAAAATTCACAGAAGATTGTATTCTGCCAGTTGGTTCGATTGTGTTGATTATCGGTGCTGGTGGTGCCTTTAAACAAGTATTGATTGACAGTGGTGTTGGAACAACAATCGGAAATATGTCTGAAAGCTTATCTCTATCACCATTAGTTTTAGCATTTATGATTGCTGGACTTATCCGGATTGCAACAGGATCTGCAACAGTCGCTTTAACGACAGCAGCAGGAATTGTTTCCCCAATTATTGCTGGAATGTCTGGAGTGAACGTGGAGCTGCTTGTATTAGCAACAGGTGCTGGTTCCTTAATGTTTTCTCATGTTAATGATGCAGGCTTCTGGATGGTAAAAGAATACTTAGGTTTGTCAGTAGAGGAAACATTTAAAACCTGGACAGTCCTTGAGACAGTATTATCATTCGTTGCATTTGCAGGAGTATTGATTTTAGACTTGTTTGTATAAGAAAACAAAAAAGGTGCCCGCCAAGACTTAAGTCTTGGCGGGCATCTTTTTTTATTACATTCTTGTGTCTGAAATAGCATTTCTGATTTTTTTAAGCGACTTATTGGCAGTGTCTTTATTTAATATCATCATATTCACATAAAGGGCGTCAATTAAGCTTAACTGCGCAATACGGGAGGAAAGTGCCTCAGACCGAAATTCCGTTTCTTCTGAGCTTGTGAACAGTGCAACATCTGCGTGCTGAGCTATCGGTGATTTAGGATAGCCAGTAATGCTTATAGTTTTAGCACCATTTGTTCTTGCGGTTTTCAATATATTGATAGTATCTTTATTCGTCCCAGAGTGGGAAATTATGACGGCAACATCGCGATCGGACAGCTGAGATGCGGACATAAGCTGAAAATGGGAGTCAATGAATGTAAACGCTTTTATTCCTGTTCGCACGAATTTATGAAAAGCGTCCATTGCGATGACTGCCGATCCACCAGTTCCATAAAATTCTACCCGTTGTGCTGCAAGCAAAAAATCTGCGGCTTTTTGGATGGACGTTCCATTGACTAACTGTAAAGTATTTTCTAGTGTGCGGATATTCGACATAAAAACCTTTTCTGTCACGGTTGCCACATTATCCTGTTCATTAATTTCTTCATGAATGTGCTGTATAGGTTCAATTATTTCGGAGGCGAGGGCAATTTTCATTGCTTGATAGCCTTTAAATCCAATACGTTTGCAAAAACGAAAAACGGTTGCATCTGCCACATTTAAATCCTCTGCTAGCTCATTAATAGTACTATGAATTATTTTTTCAGGGTTTTCTAATATATAATCGGCAATCTTTTTTTCTTTTTCACTAAGTCTAGCATAATAGGAGCGGATTTTACCTAAGCAATTTTGTGCCATATCGTCTGATTCCTTTCGACATAATTTATGTATAGTATAGCATAATCAACATAAGAAAAAATATTTTTTAATACGCTTTCATTAATGAAAAAAATTTCGTATAATAATAAGTAGGAAGAAATTTTTTTTCATAAGAGGAGCGTTTTAGAAATGAACATTGGAATAATTGGTCTTGGAAAAATGGGCTTTAACTTAGCAGAGAATCTATTGGATCATAATTATAGTGTAACAGCTTTTGATGTAAATGAAAGCGCTGTTACAAAAATTTCGAATGCAGGTGCTGACGGAGTCAAAACTATAACTGAGTTAACAGCTAGTTTAAGTAGTCCTAAAATTGTGTGGGTAATGGTTCCATCAGGGAAAATAACAGAGGATGTAATAGCAGAGCTAAGTGGTACATTAGGTGAGGGTGATACGATTATCGAAGGCGGAAATTCACACTATCAAGACACCGTGCGCAGAGCAGCACAGCTTAAGAAGCAAGGCGTCCATTATCTTGATGTAGGAACGAGCGGAGGTACAAGCGGTGCTAGAAATGGAGCTTGTATGATGATTGGTGGAGATAAGGACATCTTCTTGCAAGTCGAGAGCCTTTTCAAGGATTTATGTGTGGAGAATGGCTACTTGTATACAGGGGAAGCAGGCAGCGGACATTTTTTGAAGATGGTCCATAATGGCATTGAATATGGCATGATGCAGTCTATAGCAGAAGGGTTTGAATTGCTGGAGAAGAGTGAATTCGATTATGACCATGAGCATGTTGCGAAGGTTTGGAATAATGGCTCTGTTATTCGTTCTTGGCTGATGGAGCTAACACAAAATGCCTTTGCAAAAGACCCGAAATTAGAGGGTATAAAAGGAGTAATGCATTCATCTGGTGAGGGTAAGTGGACGCTTGAGACAGCCTTGGATCTTCAAGTAGCAATGCCTGTTACTGCCTTGTCACTTATGATGCGTTATCGTTCATTGGAGGAGGATACCTTCACAGGTAAAGTAGTTGCCTCACTGCGCAATGAATTTGGTGGCCATGGTGTTGAGAAGAAATAACAAACAAGGCTGCAGCATATGGACTGCAGCCTCGCTTATTATTTAACCCATTTGCGCTGGAAATCAGCGATGTATTCGTACTCATTATCAAGCAATCTGGAGATGCGAATGAAGATTGGTGTTAAATCCTCATAAATTTCCACATTTTCTTGAATTGGTTTATGAGCATGTGTGCTGCCAACAAGCTCCTTCATAATGCTGAAATCGTTTATTTCTCCTAGTCCATACATACCGAGGACAACAGCGCCAAGGCAGGAGCTTTCAAAGCTTTCTGGAACTGTCACCTCTTGGTTGAAAATGTCAGCCATCATTTGTCTCCAAAGCTCTGAGCGGGCAAAACCGCCAGTAGCTTGGATTTGCTTCGGTTCGCCAATTACTTCCTGCAATGCAAGCATTACCGTATATAGATTCAAGATAACGCCTTCTAGCACGGCTCTGACCATATGCTCTTTCTTATGGTGCAGTCCAAGCCCGAAGAAGGAGCCACGAGCATTTGAATTCCAAAGTGGTGCTCTTTCACCAGCTAAATATGGGTGAAACAGAAGTCCGTCAGCTCCTGGAAGAACCCGTGAAGCAATCTTCGTCAACACCTCATAAGGGTCAATTCCTAACCGCTTAGCTGTTTCCACTTCTGAGGAAGCAAGCTCATCCCGCACCCATCTGAACGTCATTCCACCATTGTTGACAGGACCGCCGACTACCCAATGATTTTCTGTGAGGCAGTAGCAGAAAGTCCGCCCTTTAGGATCTGTTACAGGCTTATCTGTAACGGTGCGGATTGCGCCGCTTGTACCGATTGTAACAGCTACAACACCGGGATCAATCGCATTAACACCAAGATTGGAAAGAACACCATCATTTGCGCCAACGATGAACGGTATATCTGCAGCAAGGCCAAGCTCCGCACAAAGCTCTTCCTTTAAACCAGTGATGGAATGAGTTGTCGGTACAGGCTCAGGCAGCTGTTCTGGCGTTATTCCAGCTATTTCAAGCGCTTCCTTGTCCCAATCAAGCTGTTCAAGATTAAATAGACCTGTAGCAGAGGCAATGGAATAATCGACAATGTATTCACCAAAGAAATGATGGAAGATATATTCCTTAATCCCAATGAATTTGGCTGTTTTAGCAAATATTTCTGGGTGATCAGTCCGGAGCCAAGCAATTTTCGCAAGGGGAGACATTGGATGAATTGGTGTGCCTGTACGCTTGTATATTTCCAGTCCATTCAACTCGTTTTTAATTTTGTCAGCCCATGCTGCTGAACGGCTGTCAGCCCAAGTGATACATTTTGTCAGTGGTTTGTTTTTGTCATCAATAGCAATAAGGCTATGCATTGCTGCACTAAAGGAAACAAGCTTTAATTTCTTTAGCTCTACCTTGCCTTTTGACAGTGCTGTTTTAATTGCTTCTTTCGCAGCAGAAAGTATTTCATCAGGGTCTTGTTCGGCAATGGCAGGAGCTGGGCTGTATAAAGGGTACTCAACATGATGCATGCTGATTACTTTGCCTGCTTCTCCAAACAAAACAGCTTTTGTGCTAGTTGTTCCAATATCAACGCCTAAATAGAAGGAATCCTTAAACATTACTAAATCTCCTTTATAATAAAATCCTGTATTAAATAAGGGTAAAAGGTAACAAAAAAAATTTCTTGAAACAGGAAAATATTTAGAAAAATTTTTTCTTCTCCTTTTATTTTAAAGCAAATTATTTATTTTTGGAACTGTTTTCATTAAAAGAATAAAAGAAACAGCTCGAGAAATCAAACTTAACGACGACAAAAAAGCACTTCGTAACTCGAATTATAGCGGAATTTTTGGATGGGAAATTCTTGAATAAGCAAATGTGGGCAAGTAGACTAATACTTGTGATTGGTAGCGTTTTCATTAAACGCTAATACAATTTACCTTATTGACATCATAGTTATACAAAAATTTTTACAGTAATTTGAAAGCGGTTGCAAGTTTGTCTCGTAACTGTAACACCTGCTGAGTTACATAGGGAGTTGTCCCTGTATAATTTAGCGAACAAGACACAGAGAGTGAGGGGAAGAACAATGAAAAAGAGTAAAATTATTGCCTTGTTTATCGTTCTTATTTTGCTGCTGGTGCCAATACTTCAAGGGTGCAGTTCTAATTCAGGCACCTCCGGCTCCGATGAAACAATTCAACTGACCTTTTCAGCATGGGGAAATCCTGCAGAAATTAAGGTTTACCAAAAAGCAGTGGATGGATTCATGAAGGAGAACCCGGACATTAAAGTGAAGCTTGTGCCAATTCCAAGTGACGGCTATATCCAAAAGCTGCAAACACAGCTGCAGGGCAGCCAGGCACCAGATGTGTTTTATGTTGGAGATGGTGACATTTCAAAAATCATTGAAACTGGCAAACTCGCACCATTAGGTGAATTCATGAACGGCTCAGAAAGCTATGCTAAGCCGGAAGAATTCGCAGAAGGGTTATGGGGAGCTGCTAAAAAAGATAATGAAATATATGGCATCACAGTAGATTGTAATCCGATGCTTATTTATTACAATAAAAAGCTGTTTTCAGATTTAGGTATTAAGTCTCCACAAGAATTTTATGATGAAGGAAACTGGAACTTTGATGCTATGAAGGAAGTGACAGATAAGCTGCGGGACGGCGGCAAATACGGTTTGATTGTAGATAATTCCTGGAACACACTTTTCAGCTGGATTTGGGCAAACGGCGGAGAAATTTACAATAAAGAAACTGGCGAATTTATTTTAGATCAAAATGAAAAGGGCATTGGCGCAATGTCTTTCTTAGAGCAAATGGTTAAAGGTAAGAACTTTACTTATTCCGGATCTCTTCCTAAAGGGCAAGGTTCTGAAGCGATGTTTATGTCTGGTCAAGTTGGCATGGTTACTGCAGGCAGATGGTTCACACCACTATTCCATGAAAACAAATCATTAGAATGGGATTATATTTCATGGCCATCCAACACAGAAAACAAACAAGAGCCAGTGGCAATTCCGACAGCTTACCTAGCAGCAAACAAAGATTCTAAAAATAAAGAAGCAGCGATGAAATTTGTTTCTTATTATACATCTAAAGTAGGGCAAGAGCAGCGCTTAAACGGTATTGGAAATGCGATTCCATCTATTAACGGAATTGATGAAGCCATAACTAGCTCCAATGTTCCAGAGCATGTAAACTACATTATTGAAGCAAGGGAAAAAGGCTTTGCAAATGCAATCCAATCCACTATCCCAGGCTTGGATAAAGAAGTCAATGACATCATGGATCTTATGTATCTTGGTAAGGATGATGCCCAGACTACAGTAGAAAAAATAACGAAAAAAGCAAAAGAGATGATAGCAGAGCATAAATCTGAATGACATAAAACGAAGGTGAAGGAGTTTATTCTTCACCTTCTATCTTAAAAAAGGTGGGTGAACGCGATGAAAGGCCGACAAAACCTTTGGGGCTATGCGTTTTTAGCTCCACAATTAATAGGGTTAATTTTATTTTCATTAATACCAGTTATCTTCACATTGACATTAAGCTTTATGAAATGGGACGGATTTGGGGCAAAGGAATTTATAGGTTTAGCCAATTATATCGATCAATTTCAAGATCCGGATTTTTGGAAAGCCTTAGGAAATACGGTCTATTATACAATCTTAGTAATTCCCGCCAGCATCGCTTTGTCCTTATCAGTTGCGGTTGCCCTTAACAAAATCAAGGGCAAAAATTTCTACCGGCTTTTTTATTTTATGCCAGTTGTGACAAGCTCTGTTTCTATCGGAGTTATCTGGATGTGGATTTTAAATGGAGATTTCGGCATATTAAATCAAATTCTCGCTAACTTTGGGATAAATGGGCCAATGTGGCTGACTGATACAAATTGGGTAATGCCATCCATTGCGATATTGAGCATATGGTGGGGCTTAGGGCATAATATGGTTATTTTCCTAGCAGGACTTCAAGGGATTTCTAAATCCTACTATGAGGCAGCAGAGATAGACGGGGCGACAAAATGGCAGAAGCTTCGCCATATTACATTGCCGCTATTATCACCGACGACTTTCTTTATTGCCATTATGGCTGTTATTTCCTCCTTCCAGGTTTTCGATCAGGCTTATGTCATGACAAGCGGCGGACCTGCTAAATCGAGCTACACCTTTGTTTACCATATATACGAAGCAGCCTTTGTCGATTTCAAAATGGGTATAAGCTCTGCAGCGGCAATGGTGTTGTTTGTCATTATTCTAGTATTTACGCTCATTCAATTTAAAATGTCGAAAAGGTGGGTGCATTATGAAGATCAATGACGTATCAGTGAATCCAGTCCCTCAGGCAGCTGTTCCATTGCGTAAAAAGAAAAAGATTTCATTACTGCGCATCCTGCTCCATCTTGTGTTGATTGCTGGGGCATTTTTAATGGTGGCTCCCTTCCTTTGGACAATAAGCAGTTCTCTGAAAGATATGTCTCAAATTTTCCTTGTGCCGCCAAAATGGTTCCCGAATCCTGTTAATTTCCAAAACTACCCGAATTCCTTAACAGCAATGCCATTTGCAAAAGCATATTTTAATAGCTTCTATATAACGGCAATCGTTGTCCTATTAAACTTGCTGACCTGTTCGATGGCTGCCTTTGCATTTGCGAAAATGCGATTTCGCGGCTCTAATCTGCTGTTCATCCTGTTTTTGGCGACAATGATGATTCCAAAGCAAGTGACGATGGTTCCGCTTTACCTGATTATGGATGCATTTGGGTGGATTGATACGCATTTATCCTTAATCATTCCGGCTGGATTATTCAATGCCTTTGGTGTATTTTTACTGCGCCAGTTTATTAGAGGCATACCGAATGAACAGATTGAAGCGGCGGTTCTTGATGGAGCAAACCCTGCAAGGATATACCGCAGCATCATTCTGCCATTGATAAAGCCAGCGCTTGCTGCGTTTGGAATTTTTGCTTTTATGGGAATTTGGAACAGCTTTTTAGAGCCGTTGATATATTTGACGACACCTGAAAAATTCACTGTGCCACTGCTCCTTAATACGTTTAAAGGCTTGTATTTTACTGATTGGTCATTGATGATGGCTGGTACAACAATCTCCATTATTCCAGTTATCATTGTGTACATTTTCGCGCAAAAACAAATTATTGAAGGCATCGCTTTAACTGGCTCAAAAGGTTGATTCATTAATGGGGTGATCTTATTAACAACAAACTGATGAAAGCTTGCACATGGGTGTACCGTTTGCTTTATGTTAATGCACTATGGATGCTCTTCACGCTTGGCGGACTTATTCTGTTTGGCTTCTTTCCAGCTGCTGCAGCAATGTTTTATTTAATTAGACAATGGATGGATGGGGCAGACGACGGTCCAATATTTCCGATGTTTGCAGCTAGGTTTAAAGCGTATTTCAAACAGGCGAACTTGCTTGGAGCAATTATTCTATTTGCAGGAATTTTGCTGTACGTCGATTTACAGTTTTTTTTCCAAGCTGAGAGTACTATTTTTGCTATTTTCAGATATACTCTACTGACTATTACCTTTGTATATCTCATCATGCTTCCGTATTTATTTCCTTTATTAGTAGAAAAAAAACGGACAATAAAAGAAGTGTTAAGAGATATGCTGTTTATGAGCATCACTCGGATTGTACAGAGCGCCGTTATGGCGATTGGCTGCATCACGATTTTTGCTGCATACAGCCAGCTTGCCGGATTCTTCATATGTTTCTTCGGAAGCACAGTAGCATTGTGGCTGACTTGGAATGTCAAACATGCACATCGAAACATAATGAGTAAACAAAAAAATAACAGAATGATAAACGATTAAAGGGGAGAAGATGTATGGCGAGAATCACATTTATTGGTGCAGGAAGCACTGTGTTTGCAAAAAATGTTCTGGGAGATTGTATGATGGTCCCTGCCCTTGAGGGATTTGAATTCGCTCTGTTTGATATTGATGAGGTGCGGCTTACGGATTCGGAAAATATGCTCAACAATCTAAAGAATAATTATAATTGCCATGTTACTGTTAAGGCGTACACAGATCGAAAGGAAGCGTTAAGAGGAGCAAAGTATGTCATCAATGCTATTCAAGTTGGCGGCTATAAGCCAAGTACGGTCATAGACTTTGAGATTCCAAAGAAATACGGACTACGCCAGACAATCGCAGATACTGTTGGAATAGGTGGTATTTTTCGGAGCTTACGAACAATTCCTGTTATGCTTGAGTTTGCAGCGGACATGGAAGAGGTTTGTCCAGATGCATTGTTTCTCAATTATACGAATCCGATGGCAGCGCTTACTGGAGCGATGCTGCGCTACACAAATGTTAAAACAGTCGGGCTTTGTCACAGTGTACAGGTTTGTACATCACATCTCTTAAAGTCACTCGGGATAAAAGCAAAAAACGTGGAGGAGAAAATTGCCGGTATTAACCATATGGCTTGGCTATTGGAGGTAAAGGCAGATGGAAAAGACCTTTATCCGGAAATAAAGCGACGTGCGAAGGAAAAGCAGCTCGAAAAGCACACAGACATGGTGCGATTCGAATTAATGGATAAATTCGGATACTATGTAACAGAATCATCTGAGCATAATGCCGAATACCATCCATACTTTATAAAGGGTCGTTATCCTGAACTGATCGACCGATTTCAGATTCCGTTAGATGAATATCCGCGTCGCTGTGTCCAGCAAATCGAAAACTGGAAAAAAATGCGGGAGGAGCTTGTACATAACAGCAATCTAACACATGTGCGCTCACATGAATATGGGTCACGAATCATTGAAGCAATTGAAACAAATATCCCTTTTAAATTTGGCGGAAACGTACTGAATACGGGCGGGCTTATCAGCAATCTCCCTGAAAAAGCATGTGTTGAGGTACCATGTCTTGTCGATAGAAACGGAATATTGCCTTGCTATATTGGGGAGCTGCCAGAACAGCTGGCCGCATTAAACAGAACGAATATAAACACACAACTTCTAACTATTGAAGCTGCTGTCACAAGAAAAAAGGAACATATATACCAAGCAGCCTTACTTGATCCACATACAGCTGCAGAACTGTCAATGGATGATATTGTCGCTATGTGTGACGATTTAATAGAAGCACACGGACATTGGCTGCCGAAATTTGAATGATAACCTGATAGGCTTGGACATAAGTATTTAAGTCTAATCATAAACCGAACTATTCTATTGAAGCATTATATTAATAGAATTGTTCGGTTTTTACATTGTTTACTGCATAATTACAAGATTAAAAATCTTATTGGAATGTAGCAGAAGACAATCGACTACTAAGGGAAAATAGAGGAAAGGCTTAGACCCCACAGACGAAGCTGAGGAGGCTGAAGCTTTCCCCGCAGAAAGCGAGTGTGTGTAGCGCAGAAAAGAACTAATTTTAAAGTCAGACATCATAAGCTCCAATCAAGTTCACAGCTAGAATAAATTATTTAATATTCGTAATTAGAGATGGTAAAGGTTGTATTGACTCTTCCTCATTTTCTTGAAACAATTATTTAACTTTCAATGCTAAATTCTGATTAATGGTCGAATAAAAGTGGCAGTTTTTGTGCTGCGAACTTTTTAAGCCGTCCATTAGGCTTGGAATATGCAATTGGACCTTTTGATAGTCATTGTAGCGCAAGTAAATATTATAAACAGCTTTCGGCAGAGAATTTATCCAATCTATTGGTAGGGATAAGATACCTTCACCATTATTTTGAACAGTGGCTTGTATGCTAAATTCAGATGCTTGCGATTGTCTGTCGCGAAGCAAAAGCTCATTTATGGAAGCAGAATTGTCACCAACTGCTTTAATATGAAGTTGGATATGATCATTAACGACAATGCAGTCAGTGAGCTCTGCATATATTGGAACAGTGATATATTTATACGGTTCCTGCAATGGTGTTATATAGAAGGCTTTATTTTCAACAAAATGATAGTTCTTGATTTTTTCATTTGCATTCCAGCGAAACAGCTCTTCAATCTCGCTATATTTTCCGTTCCTGAAAAGCTCATAGCATACCTTGTTAATTGGTTTAAAGAAATGGTCACTAATGTCATAATCCAAATCATTTGCTGCTTTTAATGTTTTTTTCATTGTCCAAGCATAGGCTTTTCTTTTCATATAGTCATTGGCTTTTTGTTTGTATGACGGACTATTAGTTCTAAGCGTATGATAGCGATTGATGAAGCCTGTAAAGCAGTCAAATTCGAATAATCTGTTTAATATCATTTTTTTTATGTCAGAATCAAGCTCTTTTTCTTTAAAATAACGTATCACCTTTTGATTGCATTTCATCTTTTCAAGCACATTTGTCCGTGAAGTTAACGAGCCTTTATTTTCATTTTGTCTGTTCAAATAGTAGATGACATCTTTCGTTGTTGAGATGGTTTTGCAGCAGGCCAATACATCCATAAAGAACTGCTTGTCCTCTGCAAACTTCATTGCAGGGAATTGGATATTATTCTCTTTAATTATCCTTGTTTTCATCATTCTTGCCCTTGGCCCTAAGTGATGGAAAATATGAGGGATAGAAGCTGGGGGAACATTTCTCCGCTCTGTGCTGGATTCGTGTTCGCCAACGATAGAGGCTCCATCCGTCCGTATTTTGACCGTTTTTCCGACTACATAATCATCGCCTGTCTCCTTAAGCACGCGATAAAGCTTCTCTAATCCAGATAATTCGAACCAATCATCGGCATCAAGGAAAGAAATATACGGCGCACTAGCAAGTTCGATTCCTAAATTTCTTGGAAAAGCAGGTGTGCCAGTATTCCTTTTTAGCAGTGCAAGCTTTATATTTGGATGGTTACTGCTGTAATCACGAAGAATGGACCGTGTCTTGTCTGTTGAACCATCGTCTACCAGAATATATTCAATTTGATCGCTTAATGTTTGATTTAAAACAGAATCGATTGTTTTCTTAATGGTAGCAGCATTATTGAAAACAGGGGTGACTACTGTTATAACCGGATCCATTGTTTTACTTTGGTGCTGAATAATGTCGTAGTCACTTACATTTTTGTTTTTCAATGCAAAAGAGAGAAGGTTCATCTATCATTCAAGCCTTTCTGTATAGTTAATTGATGTTTCTAAAAGTTTAAAATGGGTAGTATCATTATTAAATATTTACTATAAAACTATACATTTCACGAAAAATTATGCTTGTTTTAGTAATAAAATCCAAAAGGTGGTAAAGACTATAAGTTGTATTGACAAAGTAAATAGCCTTCATTTATAATTTGTCTGTAAGCGGTTTCTGATAAAGTGGCTGTTTTGAAAGATAATCTAAGAAAATTCTAGCAATATTGCAGATATTTGCTAGAATTAATACATGTTAAGATAACTGGTATAGACATCTAGTTATATAGTTTTTAAATAAATTAAAGTAAGAAGGGATTTTGTTATGTCAATCAAGAGTACTGGCGAGTCTTTACTTCTTAAGGACTTAATCATTTATACAGAAGATGAAGTTATTTCCGATGGCTTCTTGCTTATCGAACAAGGAAGCATCCAGTCTTATGGGAAAACTGCTGATTGGAAAGACGAGAAAGCGGATGTACAGACAATATCTTTTCCAAAGGGGAGCAAACTAATTCCCGGGATGATTGATATTCATATTCACGGAGCAAACGATGCTGATGCGATGGATGGGACAAAGGATGGTCTTGCGACAATCGCAAGTATTTTGCCATATGAAGGAACAACTAGCTTCTTGGCAACAACTATGACACAAGGGCAAGAAGAGATTGAAGCTGCTTTAGAAAGCATTGCTGCCTATATGAAAACGGCCAATGGTTCAGGTAAAGCAGAAATGCTTGGAGTTCATCTCGAAGGCCCCTTTATTAATGAAAAGAGAGCAGGTGCACAGCCGCTAAATGCTATTAAGCTGGCAGATATTGAGCTTTTTAAGAAATGGAATGCACTGGCTTGTGACCATATCCGCCTTGTAACATTAGCGCCTGAAAAAGAAAATGGGCTAGAGTTGGCAGCTTATTTAAAAGAAAATGGCATTGTTGCTTCAATGGGGCATACTGATGCTGTATATGAAGAGGTCGTCGATGCGATTAAAGCGGGAGTGAATCATGTTACCCATTTATATAATGGGATGAGAGGCTTCCATCACAGAGATCCTGGAACGGCAGGTGGTGCACTCCTTCATGATGAGCTGACAGCAGAGATGATTGTCGATGGAGTTCATATTCATCCGGAAATAGTCAAACTGACGTTTAAGCAAAAAGGCAAGGATAATATTATCTTAATCACTGACAGCATGAGAGCAAAATGGCTTGAAGATGGAATTTCCTCACTCGGCGGCCAAAAGGTGATTGTTAAAGATGGTAAAGCTCTGTTAGAAAGTGGAGCCCTTGCTGGAAGCACGTTAAAAATGAACGATGCTCTTACTAATATGATGGCATTTACAGGCTGTTCCTTAGAGGATGTCATCGTAATGGGATCCTATAATCCTGCAAGACAGATTGGTGTTTTGGATAAAAAAGGAAGTATAAAAGCAGGGAAGGACGCGGACTTGGTTGTATTAAATGCAAACAATGAAGTTGTCTTGACTATATGTAAAGGAATAATCGCAACAAAATCTGGAGGTGCATTGTAATGAGATGGATTGAAGTAGATAACTATGAACAAATGAGTGAGCAAGCAGCAGAGGTTGTTATTAATCTGGTGAAGGAAAAGCCAGAAGCTGTAATTGGATTGGCAACTGGAGGAACACCTGCAGGAACCTATAAACGTCTTGTAGAGGATTATAAGCAAAATACAACATCTTATGAAAACATTAAAACAGTGAACCTAGATGAATATGTCGGGTTAGAAAAGAACAGTGATCAAAGCTACACCTATTATATGGATAAGCATCTGTTCGATCATATCAACCTGAAACGAAAAAATATTCATCTTCCAAAGGCAGAAACACCGCCATATGAGCAAGATGCAAAGGATTATGAGCAACTGATTAAAGATTTAGGCGGAGTGGATCTTCAAGTCCTTGGGATTGGCGAGAATGGCCATATAGGGTTTAATGAACCTGGAACGCCCTTCTCCTCAAAGACTGGTGTAGTTGAATTGGATCCATCGACAAGAGATGCCAATGCAAGGTATTTTGAGAATAAGGATGATGTGCCGACACATGCTATTTCAATGGGGATATCGACCATTATGAAAAGCAGAAAAATTATTTTACTGGCATCAGGGGCAAAGAAAGCACCAATATTGTACAACCTCTTTAAAACAGAGGTGACAGAGGATATTCCTGCCTCTATTTTGAAGGAGCATCCTGATGTAACTATAATTGCAGACAGTGAAGCATTGGCATTATTGAAGGAAAAAGAAGGAAGTGTTAACCGTTGATTATTAAGGATTCCCATATTCCAATCTATTTTCAGCTGGAGATGGAAATCAAGGAGCTTGTGAAAGGACTTAATCCAGGTGATCCAATCAGCTCTGAACGAGAATTCTCAGAGAAATATGATATAAGCAGAATGACTGTCCGCCAAGCAATCAATAATCTTGTTAATGAAGGCATTTTAGTTAGAAAGCGGGGCAAGGGAACATTTGTCGCAGAACAAAAGGTTGAGCAGCCCCTTTCCGGATTGACGAGCTTTTCAGAGGATATGCGATCAAGAGGATTAAAGCCGTTAACGAAAATTCTTTCCTTCCAGCAAATAAGTTCGGACAAGAATATTGCCGCAAAGCTGAAGATAACAGAAGGTGTGCCGGTATATGAAGTGAGCCGGCTGAGGCTTGCAGACGAAAGTCCAATGGCACTTGAAATATCTTATTTACCGGCAAATATCATCACTGATTTAACAGAAGAAACTGTTCATGCATCTCTTTACGAATATATTGAAAATGAGCTGGGGCTAAACATCAGTCATGCAACACAAACACTGGAGTCATCACTTGCTCAAAAAAGCGAATGCTCTATTCTGCAAATTGAAGAAGGCGACCCTGTTTTACTTATCGAGAGGTTCAGCTATTTGCAAAACGGTGAAGCATTTGAATATGTTAAATCGATTTACAGAGGAGATCGTTATAAATTTGTCATCGATATGAAGAGGTGAAACTATGAACAAATTAACAGGAACCGAGCAACAAAACCCTCACAGTATTGGGTTGGATGAATGGTCTTCGTTTGAGATTGTGCAATTCATGAACAATGAGGATAAAGGAGTTGCAAAGGCAGTCCGCGGGGCCCTTACCCATATAAGTCATGCTGTTGATGCAATTGTTGAAAGATGGCAGCTCGGAGGTAGATGCTTTGTTATCGGCGCAGGAACGAGCGGGAGATTAGCTGTGGTTGATGCAGTCGAACTAGTCCCGACGTTTTCCATTGCGCAAAATAGGTGGATTCCCCTCCTTGCAGGCGGATATGAGGCGATGTGGAATTCTCTTGAGGAAACAGAAGATGATGATAGCTGGATTATTACTGCCCTGAAAAACCATTCCTTAACGCAGGCAGATGTTGTTATCGGAGTAACTGCGAGTGGCTCAACGCCTTTCGTCCTTGCTGCGGCTGAATACGCAGCTGACCTTGGCGCACTTACAGTGGGGATAAGCAATAACGAGCGTACTGCATTAACAGCAACCTGTGATATTGGGATTGAGGCGCCGACAGGACCAGAGGCTATACGGGGTTCAACAAGGCTTAAGGCGGGAACTGCCCAAAAGATGATTTTAAATATGCTGTCAACTGCAACGATGACAAAGCTTGGCAAAACGTATCAAAATGAAATGATAGATATGAAGCTGATTAACAGGAAGCTTGTAAACAGAGCTGTGCAGATGCTAATCAACATGACAGCTGCAACAGAGGAAGCGGCGCGAGCAGCTCTTGAGGACACAAACCATGATCTAAAATCAGCTGCTTTTATTCTATTGACAGGCGGCACATCAACGGAGGCAAAGACTTTTTTAGAAGCCACAGGTGGTCATTTAAAAAAAGCAATTCAACAGTACTTTCATGATGTGAAGGACAAAAAACCTTAAATATAAAGTAAAGGTTTCATACTGACAGTATTTAGAGAGAGTATTTTTATTTAAGAAACTAAAGGGGAAAAAAATCATGAAAGCTTATTTGCAAAAACTTGGTCGAGCTTTAATGCTGCCTGTAGCTGTATTGCCAGCGGCAGCGATACTTATGGGGATAGGTTATGCAATCGACCCTTCTGGATGGGGAGCAGACAGTCCAACAGCCGCTTTTCTAGTTAAGGCTGGTTCTTCCATTCTTGATAATATTCCATATTTGTTTGCAGTAGGAGTAGCGTTAGGGCTATCGAAGGACAAGGACGGTTCTGCTGCATTAAGTGGTTTAGTTGCTTTTCTCGTTATTAAAACATTATTATCCACAGATTCCGTCGCAATGCTTCAAGGCATTAATCCGGAAGATGTGAATGTTGCTTTTACCAAAATTGAAAATGCCTTTATTGGGATGCTTTCCGGTATTGTTGCATCCGTTATGTATAATAAGTTCAGTAAAACACAGCTTCCCGCTGCATTTGCGTTTTTCAGTGGAAAAAGACTTGTGCCGATTTTAAGTGCTGTTAGCATGCTAGTAGTTGCAGTTATTCTATTGTTCTTATGGCCGGCAATTTACAGTGGCTTAGTAACATTTGGAACACAAATCAGTAAACTGGGAGCAATTGGAGCTGGCTTGTATGGCTTCTTCAACAGGCTGCTTATTCCGACAGGTCTCCATCATGCCTTAAATGCTGTATTTTGGTTTGATTTAGCTGGAATTAATGATATAGGGAACTTCTGGAATAGCAAGGGAGAAAAAGGTGTGACTGGCATGTATCAAGCAGGCTTCTTCCCTGTGATGATGTTCGGTTTGCCAGCAGCAGCTTTAGCAATGTACCATACAGCAAAAACGAAACGAAAGAAGCAAGTTGCATCCCTTATGCTAGCAGCAGGTATTGCGGCATTCGTAACAGGTGTGACAGAACCAATTGAGTTTGCCTTTATGTTCGCAGCACCAGGACTTTATTTAGTTCATGCAGTGCTTACTGGCTTCTCCTTGGCAATTGCGGCTGCCTTCCATTGGACAGCAGGTTTTTCCTTCAGTGGAGGTTTAATTGACTTTATCTTAAGCTCAAGACTGCCACTTGCGAACAAACCGTACATGCTGATTGTTCAAGGCTTAATATTCGCTTGTATCTATTACACACTGTTCCGTTTTCTTATCACGAAGTTTAATTTGACCACACCAGGACGTGAAGAAGAAGAAACAGCAGAAGAAGCGCTTGTTACAGCACCAATAAATAACGACAATAAGTTTGCTGTTATGGCGACAGAAATTTACGACGGCTTGGGCGGCGATGCAAATGTCGCATCTGTTGATAACTGTGTAACAAGATTAAGAATAGAAGTGAAGGATATGAATACAGTTAATCAAAACAAAATTAAAGCTACAGGCGTGCCGGGAATCAATATTGTCGGGCCGACAAGCATTCAAGTAATCGTCGGTACACAAGTGCAATTCGTAGCAGACGAAATTGAGAAGATTAGACAGGAAGAAAAATAAGCCTTAGTTGCATTAAAAGATTGGAGATATATTGTTATAAATGTCTCGATTGATGCAGTTAGGTGAAGCTCCTTTAAGTAGTTCATACTGTCGAATGAGCAGGATTCCCAAGAATCCTGCTTTTTTTTGAAAAAAGTAATTTTCTAAATAATTTAATAATGATATGATGTAACAATATTAAAATGGACTAGGTGAAGGAAATCAAGGTCAGATATTCTGACAAGTACCTCGAATTTTTGCATGATACAGGATAAAATATACGACTAAGAGTGCTTTTTTCTTTAATTTCTATGTGTATAATAATGAAGTTTTAGTTTGTATAGTTCGTATTTTGACTTAAAAAACAATGTTTGAATCTGTTTTTTTATATTTTTTTAATTAAAAAACGCACATTCTATTGTAAGTAGATAAAAAGGTATGTATAATACAGATATAAATTGGTTGGCAGGTGATTATCATAGATTCGAATGAAATGAAGAGATTGCTTTCTCAAATCTATAATAAAGTATCAAAAGATTTATTTGGTGCTGGCACCACTTTGCTGAAGGTAACAATCGACCAAAACATAATAACCTTGCAAGCTAAGCATCCGAGAGCTTCAAGATCTGCTGCATTAGAAGGTGAAGTACCAAGCTTAAAGCTTGAAGTGGACTTTCATCTGTCTCTGTTGTTCAAGAAAAAGTTTAGAACTCAGGTCGAGGAACAAACCGGTTGGAATATAGAAGCTATATTAAGAGATTACGATTCATTCACTCAATTTGCCTTTACAAATATTGTCTTGAAATAAAATATTGGATTTTTGCTTGGATTTATCTGAGTGAAACGCCGAAATATAAAGACTAAAGATAGTTTTCCCTTTGTTTATCAAAGAAAAGACAATCTTAAGTAGAAGAATGATTCTATTTAAGATTGTCTTTTTTTGTTCTGCTTTTACCAGCAGGATAAAAAGGGGAATATAAGCCGCAATTATATAAAAAAATAAACAATAAAAAATTGGAGGGGCTCGTAATGAAGAAAATTATTCAAGCAGTTGCAGCATCATCTTTACTATTATTAGCAGCATGTGGTTCAAACGAAGGTTCTGAAAGTGAAGGAAAGGAAAAACTGGTTGTTTCCACATGGGGATTCAATGAGGACTTCTTCCGTAAAGAAATATATAAGCCATTTGAAGAGGAAAACAACGTAGAAATCGTGTTAGACACAGGTAATAATGCAGACCGCCTTAACAAAATTAAACAAGGCAACTCAGATGTAGATGTTATTTTCCTTTCAGACTATTATGCACAGCAAGGCATTCAAGATGGCCTATTCGATACGATTGATCGTGAAAATATTCCTAACGTAGATAAAATCTATGATGTCGCTAAAGCTCCACTAGGAGAAGAATATGGACCTGCTTATACTATTGCCCAGTTCGGAATTGCCTATAATCCAGATGAGTCTCCTATAGAAATCACTTCTTGGAAGGATTTATGGAGCGCTGATTTGAAAGGCAAAATCACAATCCCAAGCATCACTTCAACAACAGGACCAATGATGGTAGATATAGCGTCGATGGTAAAAGGTGAAGAAACATTTAATGAGAATGCAGCATTCACTTCCTTGAAGGAAATTATGCCAAGTGTTGTGAAGGAATATGGACAAACTTCAGAATATGTTAACATGTTCGCGCAAGGTGAAATAGCAGCTGGTCCGATTATGGAAATGTATTTTGCTGACTTGAAAGAAGCTGTTCCAAATGCAGAATTTGTCACACCTGATGAAGGCGGTTATGCAGTTATGAACACAATGAACGTTGTAAAAGGTACTGATCAAAAGGAACTGTCTGAAAAATTCATAAACTATATTCTTGGTAAAGAGGCTCAAGAGAAATCAGCAAAAAATAAAGTTGATTCCCCAGTTAATGTTGAAGTTCAATTGTCAGATGAAGAAGCAGAAGGACTAACATACGGAGAAGACTTAATCAACAGCCTTCATACGATGGATATGAAATTTGTTAACGATAATCTTAAAGGTTGGATAGATCGCTGGAACAGAGAGCTAATCCAATAAGAGTAGGAGGAATCTAGCATGCCTGAAAAGCTAATACTTGATGTGGATACAGGAATAGATGACGCAATCGGCATCCTTCTTGCCGTTAAAAGCAGAAAATTCGACCTGTTAGGAATAACGACAGTAAACGGAAATGTTTCTTTAGATGCAGCGACCGTTAATACATGTAAAATTCTTGATTTGCTTGAAGAAACAGAAATACCCGTTATTAAGGGGGCGGAAACGCCACTTTTCCGAGAACCGTTTTTCGAACACCGCATTCATGGAGAGGATGGGCTTGGAGGCGCGTTAAGAGATATTCCTGCAAGCAATAGGGTTAGTGATGGCTTTGCGCCAGACTTCATCATTAACTCTATCTTAAGTTTTTCCGGAGAGGTCACACTTGTTTGTACTGGACCTCTTACAAATTTAGCTTTAGCGGTTAAGAAATGTCCTCAAATAACGAAGCATGTCAAGAAAGTAATTTTCATGGGCGGTGTAGTTAAGGGCGTCGGCAATATAACACCTACAGCTGAATTTAATGCATATGTGGACCCGGAAGCGGCAAAAATTGTCCTTCAAGCTGGTTTTCCGGCCATTGTCCAGGTTGGATTAGATGTCACAAGAAAGGCGTTACTGACTAAGGAGCATATCAGCAAGCTGACAAATAAAAAGCTTGCAAGTTATATAGAAGAAAGCACAAAAGACTATCAAGAGAAATATTATTCTCGCTACGGCGTGCATGCATGTGCCATGCACGACCCGTTAGCGGTTGGGATTGCTTTAAACAATACAATTGCTGTGACAGAAAAGCATTATGTTGATGTAGAAACGAAAAGTGAGTTATGTGATGGCCAGCTCGTTTGTGATTTTCAAAATCGTTTAAACAAGCAGCCTAATTTGGAAGTATGTCTTGAAGTCGATGCAGAAGCTTTTTTTGCAATGTTTATTAAAATCTTAAATTCTTAAATTAAAAAACAGGGAGTGATGAGATGAAGAAAAGATATCTATACCTGTTGCTTCTGCCAGGATTGCTGTTTTTGACTGTGTTTATGGTTATTCCAATCTTATCCATGATTGGGACAACCTTTCATGATAATGGAACACTTAGTATAAAAGGGTATGTTGATTTCTTTAAAGATGATTATTTCATCAAAATTTTATTAACGACATTGCGTGTCAGTCTGTTGACGACGATCATTTGTATACTGATCGGATTTCCGGTTTCTTATTACATTTCTAAGCTTCAAGCCCGAAAAAAAGCAGTATTCCTGCTGTTAACGATTTTTCCGCTGTTAACAAGCCCTGTTGTGCGCTCTTTTAGCTGGATGATCATTATCGGGAAAAACGGGGTTCTCAATAAGCTGCTTTTAGGAGCAGGGCTTATCAACGAGCCGCTTGAGATTCTTTATACACCAACTGCTATCATTATCGGTCTGGTGCATTTGTTTCTTCCTTTAGTTATCGTCACGCTTGTTGGAGTAATGGAGAATATCGAAATGGATTTGCTGCAGGCTGCAGAGAGTCTTGGTGCATCCAAGCTCGGTGTCTTTTTAAAGATTGTCGTACCATTATGTGTACCTGGGCTTGTAATTGGCAGCATTCTAGTGTTTGTCGGCAGCTTTACAGCCTACACGACACCAGCATTATTAGGCGGGAAGCAGAGAGTTATTTCCACGTTCTTATATCAAAATGCGATTACATTAAATGATTGGAAGCTTGCATCTATTGTGGCAACAATCATGATAGTTGTGACCTTTATAATCATTTCCATTATGAATGGAGCAGCAAAAAAACTTAATCCGAAGGGGTAGAGGTGTATGCAGGAAAAGAATAGAGGATTGGCCCTGTTTACATTCCTTGTTTTTGTTTTTTTACTTGGGCCATTGCTAATAATTTCAATAACTTCTTTTGAGGGCGGAAGCATTTTAAAGTTCCCTCCAGAAGAGTATTCATTTAAATGGTATGAAAATATTTTTAAAGTAGAAATGTTCTTGAGTACTTTCAAGACATCTATCATCGTTTCAATCGCAGGGAATATTCTTGCATTGTTGCTTGGTGTTCCGGCGGCATATGCATTAAGCAGATTTGATTTTGCAGGTAAGGGAATTATTAATGGAATCTTTGTTTCACCAATTCTTATCCCAGGAATTGTGCTTGGTTTTTCGTTTTTAAGATACATTGTTGTAGCATATGAATTGCCGATTTATACATCCCTTTTTATCGGCCATACGGTCATTATGCTCCCATTTATCATTCGCGTCATTTCGTCCAGCTTAACTAATTTTGACTTCTCTATTGAGGAAGCAGCACTTAGTTTGGGAGCAAGCAGAATCGGTACATTTTTTTCAATTGTTATCCCGAATATTAAGTCAGGTATCATTGCGGCAGTTATGATTGCCTTTTTGGAATCATTCAATAACGTTGATATCTCTGTGTACATGACAGGACCGGGTGTGAGCACATTCCCAATTCAGATGCTGTTGTATGTTGAGAATTACTTTGATCCAACAGTCGCGGCAATATCTGTATTGCTTATGATTATCACCGCATTGTTTATGTTTATCGTAGAGCGATTGATGGGATTATCCTACTTTACAAAAAGATAGAAGGGAATGAATAAGGATGGCTTTGTTTACATTACAAGACATATCTGTAGCATATAACAAAAAAGAAATCCTTAAGGATTTTAATCTTGAGATAGAAAAGGGGCAGCTTGTATCCTTGCTTGGTCCAAGTGGTTGCGGTAAAACAACAACACTTCGTTTGATTGCCGGCTTCCTGCAATCAACAAATGGCAAGTTTTTGTTTAGAGATAAGGATTATACAAAGGTTCCGGTCAATAAGCGGAACTTCGGATTTGTGTTTCAGAATTATGCTTTGTTTCCACATTTAACTGTTGCTGATAATATTGCGTTCGGTCTTCGTTTGCGTAAAGTTTCAAAGGCAGAGATAGAAAAGCGCGTCGCACGAATGTTAGAAATCGTTAATCTAGAAGGATTTGGAAAAAGATTTCCTGGAGAGCTTTCAGGTGGGCAAAGACAGCGGGTAGCAATCGCAAGAGCACTAGTAATTGAGCCAGATATTCTGTTGTTCGATGAACCACTGAGTAATTTGGATGCTAATTTACGTGTCAATATGCGTGTGGAAATAAGAAGAATTCAACAAGAGCTTGGCATAACAACAGTGTATGTTTCACATGACCAAGAAGAATGCTTCTCTATTTCTGATCAAGTTGCGATTATGAATAAAGGTGTCATTGAACAATTAAGTAATCCCGCGACAATCTATAAATATCCTGCAACAAAATTTGTGGCAGATTTCATTGGCTTCAAAAACTTCATCGAGTTTGAGAGCAGAGAAGATAAAGGGGAGCTAGTCGAGCTTCAAAAAAATGGCCGTGTATTTACACTTGATCTGCATGAACATATGAGTCCGAATAAAAAGGTAGGAGCTATCCGTCCAGATGACTTCATTCTTGCGGAATGGAATGAAACACAAGTTCTTCCATCGAACGGAATACCAGGCAAAATAAAAATAACAACATTCCTCGGCAGAAGCTACCAATATGTTGTCAGCACACCAATCGGTGATTTCACTGTCAATAAGGAAATGATAGCACCGTATCAGGCTGGACAAGATGTGGTCTTAATTATTCCAAAGGATCAAATGGTGCTTGTAGAATAGGAGGGATCAATGATGAAAGTCGATTTGCTAATAAGAGAGGCAATGGTTTACAACAGCTATTTCAAGCAATTCACAAAGGGAAATGCAGCTGTTAAGGATGGCAAGTTCTTTTATATTGGATTAAAAGGTAATGAAACCTTTGAGGCAGAAGAAACAATAGATGCAAATGGCATGTATTTAGTACCAGGCTTGATTGATATCCATCTTCATATAGAAAGCACAATGGTAACACCAGCAACCTTTTCTTATGGATTGCTGAAGAATGGTGTAACAACGATTGTACCAGAGCCTCATGAAATGGCAAACGTGTTTGGAATAGCAGGTGTGAAAGAGATGATTAAAGCAAGCAAGAACTATCCTTTGGACATGTTCTATGCTATTCCAAGCTCGGTTCCTGCAACTAGCATGGAAACAACTGGTGGTGCGATAGAAATAGAAGATATTGAGGAACTGCTGCAAACAGAGGATATAAAATGTCTTGGAGAAATCATGAATTATTATGATGTTATTTCCAAGCCAGGCGGAAAAACAAATCAAATATTAGCATATATAACAAAGAACTATCCAGAGCTGATAATTGAAGGCCATGTTCCGAAGCTGCTTGATCTTGAGTTGCAGATGCTTTCCTTTGCAGGCGTAACTTCAGATCATACGCATCAGACTGTTGAAGGAATGAAGGAGCGTATTGCTATTGGCATGTTCCTTGAAATTCAGGAAAAATCTATGACAAATGAAGTGATGAATTACTTGCTGGAGCATCAAGTGGATGAGCATTTTTGTTTTGTGACTGATGATGTGATGGCAGATTCCTTGCAAAACAGAGGTCATTTAAATGTTCTCCTCAAAAAAGCCATCGCAATGGGAATGTCCCCAGAAAAAGCGATTTATGCTTGTACCTATACACCAGCTGCTAGAATGAGAATGTATGACAGAGGAGCAATTGCACCAGGTAAGCTCGCAGATTTTCTGTTAGTTTCAGAGCTAGACAGCTTCCACATTCAAAAGGTGTATAAAAAAGGTAAAAAAGTATACGATGAGACAATTTCCTATGTACAGGAAGCAAGCAGCCGCCAATTCCCTGATAACTTCTATGAGAGTGTTAGTATGGGCAAACTGGAAGAGGCAGATTTTGATGTTAATCTTCCGCAACAAGACGGCAATGTAACTTGCCGCACGATGAACGTGAAAAACGGCTCTACCTTTACAGAAGAAAAGCATGACAGCTTACTTGTTGTAGCAGGAAAGCTGCAATGGGAAACAAGTGCATACGGACTTCTTGCAACATTTGAACGATATGGAAAAAACGGCAACAGTGCAAGAGGCTTAATCGGCGGCGATATTCTCAAAAAAGGTGCTGTAGCAACAACCTATTCCCATGATAATCATAATCTCCTTGTGCTCGGTCAAAATAAGGAGGATATGGTGATAGCTGCAAATGCAGTAATCCAGCAGCAAGGCGGTATTTGCTGTGTCCTTGATGGCGAAATCCTTGCAAATGTACCACTGCCTGTTGGCGGTATTCTTTCAGAAGAACCATTAGCGATTATTTCCAAACAAGTAGAACATTTAACAGCAACAATGCACACGCTTGGCTATGAACATTATAATGCGATTATGTCATTAAGCACATTATCACTACCAGTCAGCCCAGCATTAAAAATTACTGATCACGGATTGATTGATGTGAATAAAGGAATGGTTGTTCCTTTGGTGGTTAAGTAGCAAAAAAAAGAACTAGATCATTGATCTAGTTCTTTTTTTACGGCTATTATTTAATGCCCTTCATCTTGTTTTGAATCGCTGGTGCTAGAAGGAACAATACAATGGCTAATACGATCGAACAGCCACCAATAATACCGAAGTACATCATTTCTGTTTTTTCAGAGTAGAATTTAACAATCTGTGCATTTAACCCTTGAGCTGCAGCATTTGACAAGAACCATAGGCTCATTGTTTGTGCAGAGAATGCAGCCGGTGCTAATTTAGTCGTTGCAGATAAACCTACAGGAGATAAACAAAGCTCCCCGATAACAACGATGAAATAGCTTAGTACAAGCCATAAAGGATTAACTAGTGAGCCAGCTCCGCCGAAATAAGCAGGAAGCAGGATTACTAGGAAGGAAAGACCTGCAAACAGCAATCCGATTGAGAACTTCTTAGGTATGGACGGTTGACGATTGCCAAGCTTAACCCATAGCCATCCGATAATTGGTGCAAACACGATGATAAATAATGGGTTCAGTGATTGGAATAATGTTGGTGACAAGTGCATGCCAGCAAAATCAAGCTGTGTCCGCTTGTCCGCATATCCTGCAAGAATTGTTGAACCTTGCTCCTGAATTGCCCAGAACATAACAGATGCTAAGAATAACGGAATATATGCAATCAAACGGGAGCGTTCGTCAGATGTCGTTTTCGGACTGCGATACATTACCGTAATGTAGATAGCTGGAATCAAGAAGCCAAGAATTCCTACCACAATAGCGAATGTGTCAAATGTAAGAATGCCAGCAGGAATAGTAATTGCTAAAATGATGGCAATAATAACAATGCCAATCCCTATGATTGTATAAACCTTTTTCTTTTCAGTAGCAGATAACGGATTGGCAACAATTGTCCCTGCTAAACCAAGATTTTTTTTCTTTGTGAACATGAATACTAATAGTCCGATAAACATCCCGATTGCAGCAAGACCAAAGCCTAAATGGAAGCTTGTGTTCATGCCGATTTCACCGACAATTAGAGGTGAAAGGAATCCGCCAAGGTTAATACCCATGTAGAAAATACTGAAGCCAGCATCGCGACGATTGTCCTGCTGTGAATAAATATCTCCGACAATACTTGATACGTTTGGCTTAAGTAAGCCTGTACCAATTACGATAAGCACCATTGATACAAAGAACATGCTGATGCTTCCTGGTACTGCTAAAACAATATGACCAAGCATGATGAAAATTCCGCCATAAAATACTGCTTTAGAAGTACCAAAAATTCTGTCAGCCAACCAACCACCGATGATCCCTGACATATATACAAGCGATCCGTAAATGGAAGTAATGGCAAATGCAGTAGTTTCCGGAATGCCAAGTCCGCCCTTTGTTACTTCATAGTACATGTAGTAAACAAGGATAGCCTTCATCCCGTAATAGGAGAATCTCTCCCAGAACTCTGTGAAAAACAGAGTGAAAAGTCCCTTTGGATGACCAAAAAAACCCTTTTGTGGAACACTGTCCACAATTTTCTGTTTATTTAAGTCTAGCATTATTATGAACCTCCTCTAGTATTCTAATATAATACTGAAAAAACAGATGTTTTGTCAAAAAGATTTTTAATATATCGAACAATATTGTGCGATAAAGGATTAAACATGTTTTACCAATTTTTATTTCGTGATAGTTTTCTGTAGTTTATCGTAGTAATTTGTTATTTTGTTATACCTATATAAGTTTTTTAGGGATAAATTGGTATAAACGGAAATGTGAAGAAATAGAATTTAATTTATCACATTCGGAAAAATTAACAAATGTTTATATTCTAGAGGAGGTGTAAAGCATGAAGGATACAAGTGAATTTGTAGCAAATTTAAAGGAAAACACCAAAAAGCAAGAGAAAAACAAACATAAAGGAAAAGGCCATCCAGAGAGCAGCCTTCCTAACAAACAGCATTAATTAAAGGGTGTCCATTTTATTCAAATGGGCACCTTTTTTTATTCGATTATTTTCGGATAAGCACCACCTAACCCTATTTGCATAATGTAATGAGGGTTGTTAAGGGAGGAATTAGATGAAGATTGAGCGAGTAGTAACATATTATGGATATGATTTGCTCATAAACGAGGAGCTACATAAAAAATGTCTGAACTGTCAAAAGTGGTATGTATTTTCTGAGGAATTAGGCTGTTGTGCGAATTGCATCAAGGTTATTCAACATGGCAAAAGCCGTATATCTTCAACAAAAAAGAAGGCATGTTTGTAAGTCATAACGGGTACTCTACTTACTATACAAAGAATATATGGAAGGGAGTACTACAAAATGAAGGAAATGACTGTTTATTTACAGGAGACGACAAATGCGCAACCAATTGAAACATTGGAATCAGCATTGTTAAATACGAATGGAATAGAGAGAGCGCTTGTTGATGTGTCAGACGGTGAAGTGAAAATTATGTACCATGAGGAACAGATTACGAAGGAATCTGTTTTGGAGAAAATAAAAGAGCAAGGTTTTCACTCCGTTAATTGATATCCTTATCTGCCAATAGAAGAAAACATGTCCTATAAATCTTGAAAGTGCATATACTTATAGTAAATTTGCTAGACTTACAGGAGGAGAGTATGTTTTCTTTATTTGAAAAGGCAGTGTTAGGGATGGCTTCGCTTAGACTGCTGTCAGGCTGTATAGAAATAACGGCAGCAATGTTAATGCTGAAAGCCAATCAAATAGAAAAAGCCCTTATTATCAACAGTTCCCTTGCAATCGTGGGACCGCTGATACTTATTGCAACAACAACGATCGGTCTGTTTAGCATCGCCGATAAAATATCCTTTGGAAAAATGCTATTTGTGCTGACAGGAGTTGGCTTTATTCTGTACGGAGTAAGAAGCAGTTAAAAGGAAGAGCGACCCTAATTAATTTCAGGGCTCGCTTTTTTTATTGCCTAAACGATAAAAGCTTTTGTTCACTTTAAGAATAGTTTTTACAACTGCCTTGCAGTGATAATATTTTTAATGACAGTTTTCGCAGAAAAATAAAGCGTTTACAAAACAATAGAAAGCGTTTACTATATAGTTGTACCAATAAATCAAAGAAGTTCTAACAAATAAGTGATACTTGCTAACATTGATAATGGAGGTTCCATATATGAAATTCCCTAAAGATTTTTTATTCGGCGCAGCATCTGCATCTTACCAAGTGGAAGGTGCATGGAATGAAGATGGCAAAGGTGTGACTAACTGGGATGTTTTCTCGAAGATGCCGGGAAAAACATTTGAAGGAACAAATGGCGATGTTGCTGTAGATCATTACCATCGCTATAAAGAGGATGTACGATTAATGGCTGAGATGGGCTTAGAATCTTATCGCTTTTCTATATCTTGGGCTCGCATCATTCCAGATGGAGATGGCGAAATCAATGAAAAAGGAATTCAATTTTATAATAATTTAATAGATGAATGCTTAAAGTACGGCATTGTTCCATTTGTGACACTCTACCATTGGGATCTGCCATTGCCGTTAGAGGAGGATGGCAGCTGGACAAACAAACGCACGTCAAAAGCGTTTGCTAAGTATGCTGAAGTTTGCTATAAAGCATTTGGGGACAGAGTCAAACATTGGATTACATTTAATGAAACCATTGTCTTTTGTACATTAGGGTATTTAAATGGCGCTCATCCGCCAGGTTTAATAAACGCACATAAAGAATATTTCCAAGCAACACACAATGTGTTCCTTGCACATGCCATGGCTGTGAAGAAGTATAAAGAGCTCAAACAATACGGAGAAATCGGGATTACGCATGTTTTTAATCCTGCATTCAGTGTCGACGGAAACGAGGACAACCTGTTTGCTGCCAAGCATGCCAACTACTACCAAACATATTGGTATTACGATCCTATCCTTAAAGGGGAATATCCGAAATACGTATTAGCAGCATTAAATGAAAAAGGCTTAACACCAGATTGGACTGATGAGGAGCTTCAGCTTTTACAGGAAACTGCTGGGATGAATGATTTCATTGGGCTTAACTATTATCAACCGGCTCGTGTTGAAAGGATTCAAGGAGGCACAGAAGCCATTGAGATCAGTCGTGATAACTCAACAGGCAGACCGGGGAACCCATCCTTTGACGGTGTATACCGGACGGTGATGATGGAGGATAAAGTATATACAAAATGGGGCTGGGAAATCTCTGCAGAAGGATTCCTTGAAGGACTGCGCATGATCAAGGAAAGATATGGTGATGTAAAGCTGTACATCACGGAGAATGGACTTGGTGACGAGGATCCTGTCATTGAGGATGAAATAATGGATGTTCCAAGGATAAAATATATTGAGGAGCATTTAAAAGCCGTAAAAACAGCAATCGGCGAAGGCATTAACCTAAAAGGCTATTATGCCTGGTCTGTTATCGATTTACTAAGCTGGTTGAATGGTTATAAAAAGCAATATGGCTTTATTTATGTTGATCATCATAATAATCTGGCAAGAAAGAAAAAGCTGTCCTTCCACTGGTACAAGCAAATTATTGAAACAAGAGGAGAAGAGCTTTAAGAGTATAAGGAAAAGCGGGTATACTTCAAGAATGTTAGAGGTATACCCCTCTTTATTTGAAAGGGAGGGAATTTGAGTGACAGTTAAATATCAGATGGTCGCAAGTGTTTTGGAGCATGATATTCTCCAAGGGAGATTCCAAGCAAATGAGAAGCTTCCGACTGAGGAGGAATTAATGCGGACATTTCAGGTGAGCAGGAACACGATAAGACGAGCGTTAAATATATTGGCAGATCAAGGCTATGTCTATCAAGTTCAAGGGAGCGGACTTTTCCTGAGGGAATTTTCCCGGCCTGGCTGTATAACGATCCGCAAAATGCAGGGACTTACAAAAGAATTGGCAGGACATGAAATGAACAGCCAAATTATTGACATGTCTTTAATAAAGGCGGATGAAGATTTGGCTAAAAAGATGAAATGTGCACCAGGTGATTCCCTCTACTTCATAAAAAGACTTCGCTTCGTTAATGGTGAGCCCCTTGTTCTGGAAGAAGCTTACTATAATAAAACGGTAGTGCCCTACCTAAATGCAGAAATAGCCGAAACGTCGATCTATCGTTATATAACAGACGATTTAAAGCTAAAGGTGGGGTTTGCTGATAAGCTTATTTACTGTGACAAACTCTCAAAAGAAGATGGAGATCATTTGAAATTGGCAGAAGGTGACCCTGCGTTAATTATTGAAAATACGGTATTTTTAAACACAGGCGTTGTTTTTAATGTATCATTAGAGAAGTATAATTATTCGTCAGCAAAATTGCTGGCACTGACCTTCTAGACTGCTTTATTATGCGGTCTTTTTTATTAGGAATTTTATTTTAATGCGGTGCCTGTTATTGACAAGAATATTTCGGGTCCCTATACTAAATGTTATTAGTGTTAATTTTTCTAAATAATCTGTAAATTTGCAGTGGGTTATGTGGCAGCATCAAGTTAAGGATATTGCAATTTAACTGTTAATTTATGCTGATCAATGTACGGCAGAAGTTTGAACACATAATGGAATAAATAAATGCTTTTTATACATAGCGATAACAGGTATCAAAGTGTATACAATCACCAGATGGGAGTAGCACAGTTGTTGGTATAAACTGCAATGAAGATGGGAATCAAAAGTTTTTTGCAAAGGAAAATAACTAGGAGTCAGAGCCAAACATATTTTCTCCAGATGGATGCTATTAAAACTATGTTTTGCACTCACCGTCAGCAGGATACTTTCATATTAAATGCAGGGAAACAAGCGAGGTATTCTTACTTGATGGAGATTGTCATCCCCATAATTTTGCTTCAATCCTATTCCTTATAAACCCTTCTAATGTAAAGATAATAATGAACAATAAAATGGCATATAGAGGAAATAGCCCTGTCTCCAAACGGAATCAAGCTTGCATATACTATTAATGACAAGGAGTTTCAATGCATACTTCATCATACAAACAGAAGAATCAACGATTACCTGTTGTTACAAAATCTTGATCAAGGTAATTGTTAACTGCTGTCTGCGCTATAAAAAACAGGAAACAAGCTGTTGAGTATCGTAATAAAAACAACCTAAAAGTAGAACAACCAATATTATTGCATAAAAACACAGTTAAATTCTTTGTATCATCTGCAAGGGACTTTATAGAATAAGCTGTTAGATAATTCAGGGGGGAACACCGAAATGGAGGACTATTTAAGAGAAAGGGAAAAGGAAATGATTGAGCTGCTCGAGGAACTAGTTAATATTGACAGTGGCAGCTATGTAAAAAAAGGGGTAGACCAAATAGCAGCAATCCTCGAGGGTAAGTTTACAGAGGCTGGATTTGTGTCGACAATAAAAAAGGAAAAGAAAACGGGGAATAATGTTGTGCTGCGCCATCAGGATGCAAAAGATCCTAAGATTATTATTGTTGCGCATATGGATACTGTTTTTCCAGAAGGAACGGTAGAAAAACGCCCCTTCCGCATAGAAGGAAACAGAGCATATGGACCTGGTGTTGTAGACATGAAGGGCAGTCTTGTGTCTGTCCTGTATGCGATAAAAGCCTTAGCACTGGTTAATGCTTCCGCAATCAGAAATGTGGAAATTGTCCTAAATAGTGATGAAGAAATTGGGTCATCTAACTCAAGGAAGCTTATTGAACAAACAGCACGAAACAAGGATTATGCTTTAATTGTAGAACCAGGAAGAAAGGATGGGTCGATTGTGTCTGCCAGAAAAGGCGGCGGACGTTACACGATTAAGGTGAAGGGGACCTCTGCCCATGCAGGAGTGGAGCATGAAAAAGGCCGAAGTGCAATTGAAGAGCTTGCATACAAAACAATTAAACTTCAAAAATTAACAAAATATCAAGAAGGCATAACAGTAAACGTTGGAATGATAGAGGGTGGAACCTCTATTAATACAGTTGCATCCTCTGCCGTAGCTGGTGTTGATGTTCGTCTCGTAAAAATGGATCAAGCACCAATAATTGATAAGCAAATTAGAGAAATATGTGCTGTCTCTGATGTGGAAGGAACAGAAATCGAAGTGAAAGGAAGCATCAGCAGACCGCCAATGGAAAAAAACAGTCAATCTATTCAACTATTAAAGATTATCAAGGAAGCTGGGAAAGAGCTTGGCATTGAAGTGAAGGATACATTTACAGGCGGAGGATCTGACGGCGCATTTACAAGCTCAATGGGAATTCCGACGATAGATGGAATGGGACCTGTAGGTGGAAATGCCCATAGTGAAGAAGAATATTTAGAACTAAATACATTTGTTGAACGAACATTGCTGCTAGCAACCGTCTTAACAAAATTAACGGCAAAAGTAAAAATGACAGCATAAAAGAGTAAAAAGCGAATCATAATTGATTCGCTTTTTTTGCTTATTCTCCACGAACAGCCTTGATTGCCTTCGCTCTATCTTCACTGTCATAAATAAAGGAACCGGCAACAAGAACATTAGCTCCAGCCTCTTTGCAAAGCATGGCAGTTTGCTCATTAACGCCACCATCGACTTCAATTTCCAAGCCTGGATTGAACTGATCAGCCAGTTTGCGTACCTCTGTAATTTTTGGCAATACACTTGGAATGAATGCTTGTCCGCCAAAGCCAGGGTTAACAGTCATAAGCAGGACCATTTCGACATCTTCAATTACATGCTTAATCATTTCCACAGGTGTGCTTGGATTAAGGACAACACCTGGCTTAACACCATGCTCTTTTATAAGCTGAAGTGTACGGTGAAGATGCGGACATGCCTCTGCATGAACGGTAATAATATCTGCACCAGCTTTAGCAAATGCTGGAATGTATTGGTCAGGGTTTTCAATCATGAGATGGACATCCAAAGGAAGTGTTGTAATCGGTCTAATTGCACTCACAATTAATGGTCCAATAGTGATATTTGGAACAAAATGGCCGTCCATCACATCCACATGGATATAATCGGCTCCGCCTCGCTCTACATCTTTTATTTCTTCTCCCAGTTTTGCAAAATCAGCTGAAAGAATGGATGGTGCTATTTTAACCATAAATAATTGCCTCCAACATATGTAGTGTAATACAGCAAGCTTTCCAGTTATGTCACATCCATAAAGAAAATGGCAATAAAAGCTTCAAATCTTTTCCTAAAAAAATTATAACAGAGCATCCAAGAAAATTGAAGTATACCGAATGCGGTGCCGAGTTAAAGATATGAGAAAAGACCCAATCTTTTAACTGCAGCACAAAGATTGGGTCTTTTTAATTAATTAGATTGATTGTTCGATTGATTTTTGAATTTCCTCTGTTGAATTCAAGTAGCCATCTGAAATACATTGAACAAGAAGCTCTTTGTTTTTGTATTGTTCAGGCTTGTTTTTATTATAATAATAACGGACAGCTTCCTCTTCTTTAAAGAACGCTTTGCCGATTTTTAGTAAAGCAGTGACTGGTAGAGTTGTAAAGGATGGAGTGCTTGTGTCTGCAACTACTTTTTCTTCCGTAGTTGGTTGAACTTTTTTCTCCGCTACCTGAACTTTTTCAGCAGCCGCTGGTGTTTGTCCATCAAATTGGAATTCTTGAACAACTTTATTAATCAAGCTCTCTTGGGACACAAGCTGCTTTAAAAGTTTTTTCTTAACGCGCTTCTTTTTGGACTGCAATCCAAAAGTCTGCAAAATATGTTGCTGCAGTTCAGTATTTTCAGCTAAATCTTCATGTGTTTTGTAAATCGAATTCATTGCTTAACTCCTTTTTTTCGCTTCTATCTATTTGTCTATCATATACGAACAATAATTTGAGCACTTGTACTATTATATACTAATCTAAGAAAAGTACAAAATATGTTTAGGGTAACGAAATAAAAAGCAGGTGACAAAGTGAAAAAAAGAGGCGCTACCGTTAAATAGCGCCTCCTTTTAGCTTATGCTTTTTCCTCGAACAATCTGACAATCTCGACGATAGTATCAGTCGCTTTTATCATGTTGTCAACCGAGATATATTCAAATTTACCGTGGAAGTTTTCTCCGCCAGTGAATATATTCGGTGTTGGTAGTCCCATATAAGATAATTGGGAGCCGTCTGTTCCACCTCGGATAGGCTCAACAATCGGCTTAATTCCAAGGTTTTCCATTGCTTGATAGGCAATATCAACAATTTCCTTAACAGGTTCTATTTTCTCACGCATATTGTAGTATTGATCGCTTAAATGAAGAACGACTGTGTTTTCTCCGTATTTTTCGTTCAAATCAGCAACAATGGCAGTCAAGTTTGCTTTTTTCTGTTCAAATAACTCTCTGTCAAAATCGCGAATGATATAGGCTAGTTTTGTTTGCTCCACATCGCCTTCAAATGAAAGCAGGTGATAAAAGCCTTCATAGCCTGAAGTTTTTTCAGGCGCCTCTTCAGATGGCAGCTTGTTTTGCAGCTCCATTGCTATTTTCATGGAATTAACCATTTTTCCTTTTGCGGTACCAGGATGGACATTTGTACCATTAACTGTAATTTTCGCTCCTGCAGCATGAAAGCTTTCGTATTGCAGCTCACCAAGAGGACCGCCATCGACTGTATAAGCAAAGTCAGCTTGGAATGCCTTTACATCAAACTTATGGGGCCCTCTTCCAATTTCTTCATCTGGTGTAAATGCGACTCTGATTTTGCCATGCTTTATGTCTGATTTTTTTAAGGCAATAAGGGCAGTCATAATTTCTGTAATCCCTGCTTTATTGTCAGCACCTAGTAGAGTCGTTCCATCTGTAGTTATTAACGTATGACTGTTGTATTTTGTCAGCTCTGGAAAATCTGCCGGTGATAATACGATATGTAAGTCTTGATTAAGGACAATGTCTCCGCCATCATAATGGTCCACAACTTGAGGATGGACATTTTTTCCTGTGAAATCAGTAGCAGTGTCCAAATGAGCTAAAAAGCCGATTGTTGGCACTTTCTTGTCCGTATTAGCCGGAAGTGTTGCCATAACATAGCCATTTTCGTCTATTGTTACTTCTTCCATGCCAATTTCCTTTAATTCCTCCACAAGCTGGTTTGCTAGTGTCAGCTGTCCTGGTGTGGAAGGGCATGCGGTATTTTCCTCGTTCGATTGTGTATCAATAACAGCATAAGAAATAAATCGATCAATAATAGCGCTTTTCATTTTGCCATCTCCTTCTTAGAAATCTAATATGATTTTACCATATAATATTTCGCCCGTCTGAATTTTGCAAAACAGAAGTAACGAATTGTCACAATAATGTCAGATTTTCTTGCCTTCCTGCTGTTTGAAAGGCTTGTATATCCGCTAAAATAAGAATAAACGAAAGGAGAAACAAAGATGAATAACAAGGTAAAATGGGTGCTTTTCACTGTAGTTTTCCTTATTGTTGCTGGCGGAATTATTATTCCAGTATTAAGCAAATCCAGTGAAGAGACGATACATAACATTAAACAAATAAAAGCAACGGAAACCTTCTCACAAAAGGACAATGGATATATCGTATATTTTTGGCAAGCTGGCTGCTCCTACTGTCAGCAATTAGAAAAATCGGTTTTGGAATACAACAAGGCAGGCGAGGTTCCTTTGTATATTGTTGACATGAGTGATAAGGAAAATGCGGCTAGCTGGTATGATTGGGAAAATCACCACAAAAAATGGGACAAGGTGATTGGAAGAATGGAGAACGGACAAGAAATTATCAATGACGAAATTGATATGACTGAATTGATAAATGATAAGACGGTTTCTTGGTCTATTCAAACAGGAGATGATAATAAGCTGATTGCAGTCCATCAGACTCCGTTTGAAAACAAATCTCCCCAATCAGCTGCTGAACTTGAAATAACGGGGACGCCAACGATGATTAAGATCGAGAATGGAAGACTCTCCAGCTATAGTATGGGCGTACAGGAGTCTGCAAAATTGCTGGGAAAATGACAGTTTTCTTGTGAAAAAAGCAGTTGCGATAAAGGCAATTGCTTTTTTTTATGAGTCCAATTATCAACTAAATGAGAATAATATTATCTAATTGAGAAAAAACTCATTGACAATGAGAATCACTATCATTTAATATGAACCTAGGCAGGTTGTGCCTAACACAAATACAGGAAGAGGTGAATGGTAAACGCTAACTTACGCTTTATCCATATAACTATATAGAGGGGATGTATATACTTGCTTAAACAGAACGTTGCAATAAAAATAGTTGCAATATTAGCAATTTTTACGCTTTTGTCTGTTGGTGCCAGTAACAAAACATTGGCTGCATCACTTGCAGATGGCGAGTATTCCATCAACTATTCTGTTTTGCGTGCAGATAGTGATTCAGCCTCCATGGCGGATGGATACTTTAAAAAGCCGGCAAAATTAATTGTCGAAAATGGTGTTCATAAAGTACAAGTAGGAATTTCCACATCTGCTATCACAGAATTTAAAGTAGGTGGCGCAAATGTCACTGAAATTAGTAAAAGTGGTGAATCTAGTGTGGTTCAATTTAATGTGAGCTCACTAAATAGTCCAACGGCTGGAGAAATTCATGTTATTGTCGAAGACCAGAATTATGACCATTGGTATACTATTAGGTTTGACTTTGATGAAAGCACGGCAAATGCTCTTTCTTCACAAACAACCTCAACAGCTTCAGATGCAACGAATACAACCTCAGATACAGAAACAGCTGCAAGCTCAACAGCAAAGGAAACAACAACAGAAAAAGTTGAAAATCCGAGAACTTCTGACATGTCAGATATCACTATCTATACAGTTTTAATGATAGTTTCCGTCGGTATCATTGTAATCTCTATTGTAAACAGAAAAAAACTAGCTAAATAGTTTCTGTTATGGAAGTGAAATAGCTACATATTCTACTAAAAAAGGAGAAATAAATTATGAAGACAGCAAACATTGCTCTTGCGTTTCTTGTAACAATCTTTTCCGTTGGTAGTACAGTAATTCCTTTGGATAACAAAGCTTATGCTGCAGAGTCTAGCAGCAGTTCGGTTATTGCAGATGGTGAATATAGCATTGGCTATACTATCTTGCATGCAACAAATAATGAAGCTTCCATGGCAGACCAATATTATACAAAGCCTGCAAAACTAATCGTACAGAACGGACAGGCTAAAGTTCAGGTTGAATACAGCAATTTAATTACAGAGTTTAAAGTAAATGGCATTACTGCAACAAAGATAAGTGAAAGTGGCGGCAAAACTACTGCTGAGTTTTCTGTTGCTAATCTTGAGGCGTTGACAGGTGCTCAAATTCATGTCCAAGTGCCAGTAATTAATTATGATCATTGGTATACAGTGAGATTTGACTTTGATACAGCTACATTGGTTAAGAAATAGTAAATAGAGATTAATATGTGAATCTGTATCATCACAAGGTTTCTCAGGACTTGAATATATTCTACTTAAAAGGAGAAAAAGACAAGAATGAAGGCTGCAAAGATTGCTCTTGCGTTTCTAGTAATACTCTTTTCCGTCGTAAGTACAGTGATTCCTTCGAATAACAGTGCTTATGCTGCTGAGTTGAACAGCAGTTCAGTAGTAGCAGATGGGGAATATAGTGTAGGCTATACAATTTTGCATGCAACAAATAATGAAGCCTCAATGGCAGACCAGTACTATACAAAGCCTGGAAAACTAATCATTAAGGATGGGCAGGCTAAAGTTCAGGTTGAATACAGTAATTATATTACTGAGTTTAAGGTAAACGGTACTCCCACAACAAAATTAAGTGAAGCTGGCGGCAAAATCACAGCAGAATTTCCTGTTGCTGATTTGGACGGATTAACTGAAGCTGAAATTCATGTTGAAGTACCTGCTATAAGTTATGATCACTGGTATACAGTAAGATTTGACTTTGATACTGATTCATTGCCGGTTCAAACACCAAGTGAAGAAGCAGAAGAGCCAACAACGACACCAGAAACATCAGGTGAAGAAGCAGAAGAACCTGCAACAACTCCGGAAACACCAGGTGAAGAAGCAGAAGAACCTGCAACAACACCAGAAACACCAGGTGAAGAAGCAGAAGAACCTGCAACAACACCAGAAACACCAAGTGAAGAGGCAGAAGAGCCTGTAACAACACCGGAAACACCAAGTGAAGAGGCAGAAGAGCCTGTAACAACACCGGAAACACCAAGTGAAGAAGCAGGAGAGGAAACGCCTGCTCAACCACAAGACGAAATCGTTTATGAAGACGGTGAATATGACGTCGACTATACGGTTTTGCATGGAACTGCTGAAGAAAAATCGATAGCAGATAACTACTTTACAAAACCAAGTAAAGTAATAGTTAAAGATGGAATTGCTACTGTTCAAACAGAATATAGCAGCTTAATTACGGAATTTACTGTAGAAGGTAAAGCTCCAGAAATTATCAGCAATGATGGTACAAAAACAGTTGCAGAGTTTTCAGTAGCATCATTAAATGGCATCACAGAAGCACAAATACATGTTGAGATACCAGCAATCAATTATGATCATTGGTACACAGTAAGATTTGATTTCAACACAGATAACTTGCCTGTTGTCGAAGAAAAAGAGCCTTTAGCAGATGGCCATTACACAATCGACTATCAGGTTTGGAAAGAAAAAACAGATGAAGCCTCCAGCATGGGCAATTATTTATCAAAGCCAGCTGAACTTATTGTTGAAAACGGCAAAAGCTATATCCAGCTTAACCTGTCCTCCAGCAACTTTGTAACAGGCTTTAAAACAGAGATTAACGGACAATATGTAGATGCAGAAGTCATTTCACAAGACGATGAAGCAAAAACAAAAGTGCTCCGTTTTGAAGTAGAAAACTTAAGCGATAACACAAATATCCAGTTAGCGATGTCATATGGAATGAACCATGTTGTCAGAATGGTATTTGATGAAGCTTCAGTCGCTGTTAAAGAGCAGGAAGAGACTCCAGAGCCAACACCAGGTGAAGGAGAAGAAGAGCCATTAGCAGATGGCCATTACACAATCGACTATAAGGTATGGAAAGAAAACGCAGATGAAGCTTCCAGCATGGGCAATTACTTATCAAAGCCAGCTAAGCTTATTGTTGAAAACGGTAAAAGCTATATCCAGCTTAACCTATCTTCCAGCAACTTTGTAACAGGCTTTAAAACAGAAGTGAACGGGCAATACGTGGATGCAGAAGTCATTTCACAAGACGATGAAGCAAAAACAAAAGTGCTCCGTTTTGAAGTAGAAAACTTAAACGATACAACAAATATCCAGTTAGCGATGTCGTATGGAATGAACCATGTTGTCAGAATGGTTTTTGATGAAAGTACTATAACTGTAAGTGAGCCAGAAGAAACTCCAGAACCGACTCCAGGTGAAGGAGAAGAAGAGCCGCTAGCAGATGGTCTATACACAATCGACTATCTGGTTTGGAAAGAAAACGCAGATGAAGCTTCCAGCATGGGCAATTACCTATCAAAGCCAGCTAAGCTTATTGTTGAAAACGGCAAAAGCTATATCCAGCTTAACCTGTCTTCCAGCAATTTTGTGACAGGCTTTAAAACAGAGGTAAATGGGCAGTATGTAGATGCTGACGTTATCTCACAAGATGCTGCAGCCAATACAAAAGTGCTTCGCTTTGAAGTAGAAAACGTAAATGATGTAAAGAATATCCAGTTAGCAATGTCATATGGAATGAACCATATCGTCAGAATGGTATTTGATGAAGGTTCTATTGCTGTTGATGTACCAGAAGAAAATCCAGGTACAACACCAGGTGAAGGCGAAGGAGAAAATCCAGGCACGACACCAGGTGAAGGCGAAGGAGAAAATCCAGGTACAACACCAGGTGAAGGCGAAGGAGAAAATCCAGGCACAACACCAGGTGAAGGCGAAGGAGAAAATCCAGGCACAACACCAGATGAAGAACAGGGTGCAAATTCTGAATTTGTGGATGGTAAGTATGACCTGCAATACAGCATTCTGCATGCATTGCAAAACGAAAAATCTATGGCAGATCAATACTTTACTAAGCCTGGTAAAGTAACATTGAAAAATGGCAATGCCACTGTTCAAGTTGAATTTAGCGACTATATTACAGAATTTAAGCTTAACGGTAAAGACGCTAAAATTGTCAGCCAAAGTGCTGGAAAAACAATTGTAGAATTTGCTGTTGCTGATTTGAGTGGTTTAACTACTGCTGAAATTCATGTTGAAGTACCGGCAATTGGCTATGATCATTGGTATACGGTTCGTTTTGACTATGATACTAGCAATCTACCAACAAAATCCGGAGGTAATGACAACACTGGCGGCGGTAACGAAGAAGAAAATGGCTCTGAAAATGAAGAGGAAGAAAAACCAGCTGAAGAAACTCCAGGAAATGTAGATGAAGATACAAATGACCAAGATGATAAAGGTGAAAATGCAGTCTTAAAAAATGGAGAATACACAGTTGACTATTCTGTATTACATGCAAGTAAAAATGAAAAGTCAATGGCAGATTCTTATTTCGTTAAGCCTGGTAAATTAATCGTGAAGGATGGCAAAGTAGTTGCCCGCCTGACAATTAAAACAGACTTTATCACTGAATTCCTTGTTGGATCTAAAGCTGTGAAGGTAATAAGCGAATCTGGAGATTCTAAAGTAGTAGAATTCCCTGTTGCTGATTTAGCTAGTCCAACTGTTGGCAATATTCATGTTGTTATTCCAGAGTTGAATTATGATCACTGGTACGAAATTCGTTTCTTATTTGATGTTTCAGATCTTCCAGTAGCAGGAATTGAAAATGACTTTGATCAAATCAATCCTGAAGATACGAATACAACTACACCAGATGAAACAACAAACAATAACAGTGAAGACAATCTTGAGTATAACCGGGATGGAGATACAAACAGTGAACAGACAAACTCGTCTGCAGAAGCAAGCGGAAAAGTAGTAAATGCTAAAACTGCAGACACAGCGCAAATAGGATTATATCTTCTATTATTGCTGTCATCCATTGCTGTTCTTATCAGAAAATACCGGACTCGAACACTATAAAAAAACTGTTCTGCGAGATGGAAGAAATTCTATCTCGTAGAACTGTCTTTGTGTATATGGAGAATATAGTAAAAAAATTCCTGCTGGAAAACAGGAGGGGAAAAATGAAATATGTAAAAGCATGGTTATTTTTAAGTATATGTCTTTTGCTTGTTAGCTGCTCTGCACAAAAGAGTGAAGTGAAAAGCAGTAAGCCTGCAGAAACTGATACAGAACAGACCGTTGTGGCAACAACATTAGCTGTTGCTGAAATCATGGATAAGCTTGAAGTGGATTTAGCAGGTGTGCCAACAACACAGTATACACTTCCAGAAAGATATAAAGATGTGGTAGAAGTAGGAAATCCGATGAGCCCTGATATGGAAATCATCAAATCTCTTAAGCCGACAGAGGTACTATCTGTCACGACATTGGAATATGACTTAAGCGAAAAGTTTGAGAGCATGAAAATTCCAGCATCCTTTGTGAATTTGGAAAGCGTCGATAATATGATTCAGTCTATAAATGAGCTTGGAGCAAAATATGATCGAGCTGATAATGCCAAGACGCTGGTTGACTCCATTGAATCAAAGGTTAATGAAATCAAGGATGAAACAAAGGACAAGGAGCAGCCAGTTGTTCTAATATTGCTCGGTGTCCCTGGTGCAAGCTATCTTGTTGCGACTGAAAATTCGTATGTCGGCAATTTAGTGGAAGTAATGGGTGGGAAAAATGCTGTGGAGGGTCAGGCGGCAGAATACATATCAGCAAATACAGAGTTTCTGCAGCAAACCAATCCAGATATTATTTTACGTTTATCACATGGTGTGCCAGACCAAGTCGCCAAAGAATTTGATAAGGAATTTGCAGAAAATGATATTTGGAAGCATTTTAACGCAGTGAAAAACGGAAAAGTGTACGACTTGGAAGAGCCGATTTTCGCTACAACTGCTAATTTAAACATCACCCAAGCATTAGATCAGCTTATGGAAATGATGTATGAGTAGCGTAAAGGAAGAGATGCATGAATAAGAAAATCATTAGTTTTATTGTTGTAATTGTAGCACTTGTTGGCGTGACCGTTTATTCGGCTGCAAAGGGCAGTATTTCTGTAAGCATGATGACATTGGTGGATGGAGTACTTCACCGTAATAGTGAAGAAGTAAATGTCATTATCGACCTCAGATTCCCGAGGATTATCGTTTCCATCCTCACAGGTGCAATTTTGGCTGTGTCAGGTGTGCTGTTTCAGTCAGTTATGAGAAATCCGTTAGCAGATGCCGGGATCATGGGTATTTCAGCTGGCGCAAGCTTTTTTACCTTATTTGGACTGTTGTTTTTACCTTCGTTGTTTATCAGCAGTACGCTGTTTGCCTTCTTAGGAGGAGCGGTATCTTGCTGTATTATTTACATGCTTTCGTGGAAATCCGGCTTGAAGCCTTTACGAGTTATCCTGACAGGGATAGCAGTGAGCGCTATGTTTACAGGATTAAGAGAAGCCTTAGTTAATATTTGTGCTTATTTCAATGTAACAGTGGGCGCATCCAATGCCTCAAATTTAACCATGAAAACATGGGAGGATGTTGAGTTGATTGTGCCATTAGGATTGCTTGGAATAATCTTGGCATTTTTAGTAAGCCCATGGTGTAACATGCTGAAATTACAAGATAAGAAGGTTGTCCAGCTAGGAGTGAATATCCAGCTAGTCCGAATTCTTATTTCTGTTATTGCTGTTTTTCTCGCAGCTGTTGCAACATCTATTGCCGGAATTATAGTCTTTGCCGGGTTAATAATCCCTCATATTTCAAGACAGCTAGTCGGAACAAATCACCATATTTTAATACCCTTTTCCGCATTAGCAGGCGCCTTTTTAATTTTGACTGCCGATACTTTCGGAAGGCTGTTGATTGCACCATTGGAAATACCAGCTTCAACGATAATGGCAGTAATCGGCGGACCATTTTTGATCTTTTTGTTGAGAAAGGGGGATAAATTAAATGGAGTTTAAAGAGCTCTCCTTCTCTTATGATGACAAAGCTTTTATGGAAAGTTTGGAAGGAAAGATAGAACACAATAAAATAACAACTATAATTGGACCAAATGGCTGCGGCAAATCAACATTATTATCTCTTCTGGCAAGAGGTCAAAAACACTCCGCTGGTTCGATTACACTTGATGGGAAGGATATTTATTCCTATAAACAGAAGGACTTTGCCAGAAAAATTGCCATGGTAAACCAGACAAACCATATCTCAGAGGATATGACTGTTGTGGAGCTAATCCAATTTGGGAGAATACCTTACAAAAAAATCTGGAAACAGGAAAATGATGATGATAAAGATGCCATTGAGTGGGCATTAGAATGTACGAAACTGCAAAACTACAAGGATACTCCTGTAAGTGCATTATCAGGGGGGCAAAGACAGCGAGTCTGGATTGCTTTAGCACTTGCCCAAAAAACAGAAATCTTGTTTTTAGATGAACCAACAACGTACTTGGATATTTATCATCAACTAGAGCTGCTTTCCTTAATTAAAGAGTTAAATCAAGTACATGGCATTACCATTGTTATGGTTCTCCATGACATGAATCAGGCTCTGCGCTATTCAGACATGGTCATTGTGATGAAGGCTGGAGCAATAAAGGCTTATGGACCGCCGGAGCAAGTTATTACACAGGAAAAAATTAAGGAAATATATGATGTCCATATTGCCGTTAATGAGGATGACAAAACAGGCTTATACATCGTTCCATTGAGCATTTAAGAAAGGAGATAAGTAATGAGAGCAAAGCTAATGATTCAAAGAATAATAACCATCACGGCAATAATAGTCTTTGTTTACTCAGCCTATAAACTTGTTCCTCCTTTGTATGATTATTATACAAACAGAAAAGTGTTGGAAACGGTGCAGGAAATCTATAAGCCAACTCAAAACGTGGACAACGGCAATAAGGAAACAACTATCCGATCCTCTTTTGATCCATTGCTGAAAATCAATCAAGATATGGTCGGCTGGATAACAGTTGATGACACAAAAATAAATTATCCTATCCTACAATCCTCTGATAATGAGTTTTACTTGACCCGAAATTATAAAAAAGAAGAAACGCGAGCCGGCAGTATTTTTCTGGATTATCGAAATGATAAGAAACTCGAAAACAATAAAAATACCATTATCTATGGACATAGAATGAAGGATGGTAGTATGTTCAGCGGTTTAAAAAAATATTTAGATAAAGCATTTTTTGAAAAGCACAAAACAATTCACTTAGATTCTTTATATGAAGGCTATGAGCTAGAAGTTTTTTCTGTTTATCAAACAACAACCGATTTTTATTATATTGAAACGGAATTTTCTTCAGATAATGAATATCTCGATTTTGTTGATTTGCTAGAGGAGAAATCCTTATATGATGCAGATATGGATATTAAGCCAGAGGATTCCATTGTTACATTATCAACCTGTGATTATGCCATTGATTCACTTGAAGGAAGGCTGGTTGTCCATGCGAAGCTAGTAAAAAGAGGGAGTTGAGGCACATCTTGTTTAACAAAGGCTTAGGAAAAACAATGATATTGATGAGTATGGCGCTGCTGCTTGCTGCTTGCAGCAAGCCTACAGGAGAAGCAGCAGAATCAACTGCTGGGTCTATTGCTATAACGGACTTTGCCGAACGTACGGTGACATTTTCTAAAGCACCGGAGAACATTGCTGCATTAGGAAGCGGCGATGTTGATTTAATGCATGCGTTCGGTAAAGAGGTAGTTGGAAAACCGACACTTTCCGATGATGGTCAGCTTGCTGAAATGGCAAAGGATGCGGAGGAAATTGGCACAACACATGAAGTGAATTATGAAAAAATCGCTTTGCTGCAGCCAGATGTTGTGATAGCAAATGTTGGCTTTAATCAGGAGGATGTTCCGACAATAGAAGGACTCGGAACAAAGGTAATTCTGACAGAAGCAAATTCTATCAGTGATATTAAAAAGCAAATTAATCTTTACGGAGAAATGCTGCAAGAGACAGACAAAGCTGCCCAATTAATGGAGGAACTGGATGCTGAGTTAAAGGCTGCTGCTTCCGAGCTTGAGGATAAGGGTAAACGTGTTCTGCTTGTTTACGGAGCTCCTGGAACGTATATGGCAGCATTGCCCAATTCATTAAGCGGTGATTTTTTAGCAGCAGCAGGAGGGGTTAATGTAGCAAGTGATTATCCTGCATTAGAAAAATTTCCACAATATGCGCAAATAAATACAGAGAGAGTTGTAGAGGCGAATCCTGATGCCGTTCTCTTAATTACGCATGGTGATGCAGAAGAAATTAAGCAAGGCTTTTTAAAAGAAATGAAGCAAAATGCAGCTTGGACTTCATTGGATGCTGTAAAAAATGACAGAGTTGAAGTTTTGCCAAGCGATTTGTTTGGCACAAATCCAGGTACAAGAGCAGTAGATGCTGTTCAATACTTGGTTGAATTGTTAAATCATTTGGAGTGAGCATGTTGGAATATGTAGAAAGAAAGAAAAAACGGATAACAGTCCTTGTTAGTCTCCTGCTATTGCTGCTTCTTGCGATATATGCAGGCATTTCATTTGGAGCTGTTTCTGTCTCCTTTAAAGAAATATGGGCTACTCTTGTATCTAGCGGTGAGGGTACGTATGAAAAAATCGTCTATAACCTTCGTCTGCCAAGAGTTATTGTGGGACTTTGTGTTGGTGCATGCCTTGCTGCATCAGGAGCCTTGCTGCAGGGAGTGATGAGAAATCCTTTGGCGGATCCAGGTATTATCGGTGTCTCCTCTGGCGGAGGATTATTCGCTATCGTTACAATGGTTATTTTCCCTCAATACAGCTATTTATTGCCATTTATTGCTTTTATCGGTGCATTTCTAACAACAGTATTGATTTATTTGTTCGCATGGGATAAAGGGGCATCACCAGTGAAAATCATCCTGGCAGGTGTTGCGATGAATGCTGTGCTAGGTGCCATTATGAATGGAGTAATGGTGCTGTACAGCGACAGAGTACAATCCGTAATTGGCTGGTTGTCAGGCGGACTTAATGGAAGAAGCTGGTATCATGTCGAAATTATTTTGCCATATACCATTATTATGCTGCTGTTAAGCTTACTTGCGATTAAACCTGTCAATATTCTGATACTAGGAGATGACTCTGCTAAGCTACTTGGACAAAATGTTGAACTGATTCGCATGCTGATTATACTGCTAGCCTCTTTTTTAGCAGGTATAGCAGTCAGTGTTGCAGGTTTAATTGGATTTGTCGGACTCGTTGTCCCGCATATCATCCGTCTTCTGATCGGAGAGGATTATCGATTTTTGCTGCCTTTTTCGATTATTGGCGGTGCTGCACTCGTTGTCATTGCAGATACGGCAGCACGCAGTCTATTCGATCCAATTGAATTGCCTGTCGGTATTTTGCTGGCAGCCCTTGGTGGTCCTTTCTTTATCATTCTGCTGCGTAGAAGGAGGATGGTGTAATGGCAGTGTTAAAATCAGAGGAATTGCGATTCAGTCAAGGAAGATTCCAGCTTGATGATATTAACATTGAATTTCCAGAGGGGAAAATGACCGCAATTGTTGGACCAAATGGATCGGGGAAATCTACCCTCTTGAAATTGTTTGCACGTCTGTTAAAAGCTGATAATGGCTTGGTGACATTAGACAATCAGCCTATTCATAAATATAAAAGAAAAGAGTATTCCCAAAAAATAGCGATGCTTCCGCAAGCAAAAGAGGTGCTGCCAAGCATTACAGTGAAGGAACTCGTCGGCTATGGAAGGGTGCCTTTTCAACGGCTTACAGGTGCTGCATCTGAAGAAGATAAAGAGATTATTGCGTGGGCAATAACAGAAACTGGGTTAGAGCATATGGCAGATCGAATGGTGGGCCATTTGTCAGGCGGCGAATTGCAAAGAGCAAGAATTGCTATGGCATTAGCCCAAAAAACGACTGTTTTATTGCTTGATGAACCAACTACTTTCTTAGACATTACACATCAGCTAGAACTAATGAAAATTCTTTCTAGAATCAATAAAACCTATCAGATTACCGTCATTATGGTGCTTCATGAGCTTCAATATGCAGGCGCATACAGTGACAATCTTATTGTAATGAAGCGTGGCGAAATATATCAAACAGGAAAGCCTCAAGCAATTTTGACTGCGCAGTTACTGAAAGAAGTATATGAAATTGATGCATTGATTAAGTTTGAGAACAATTATCCAATCATTATCCCAAAATATGAAAATTAGAGGAGGAAACAAAATGTATATTGTAACTAACACTGTTAAAGTTAAAGAAGGATTTGCGGAAGGATTCATTGAGAGATTTAATAGAATTGGAAAAATCGAAGAAAAAGCAGGTTTTATTGGATTAGAAGTATTGCTGACTGCTGGAACAACAGATTATGAGGAAATAACTATTGTCACAAGATGGGAAAATAAAGAAGGCTTTCTAGGATGGGTAGGAAGTGAGGAGTTTAAAGAATCACACGCACACAGAGGCGGCGTTCCAGAATTCATTATCGAAAACAAAACAACAAAATATGAAGTGAAGGTGCAAAGAAAACCGATTATTAAAGAGGTTGCCGGCAGCTAATCTTAGAGTGAAAGTAATAGAAAAGGCATCCATTCAGGATGCCTTTTCTATTGATTAAGAGGGCTCTGACACTCTTCTCAATCCAATGCTGGCAAGCGCTGTATGTAAGTTGGCACATGTTGTTACCTTGCTGAAATCGATTCCTAACGTAATAATAGTTTGGGCAATTTCCGGCCGAATTCCGGATATAATCGATTTGACACCAATCAGGTCAAGAGCTTGAACGACCTTGAATAAATTATCGGCTACCATAGTATCGACGATAGGGACACCAGAGATATCCAATATTAAATATTCGACCTTTAATCGGGCAGATTCCTCTAACGCCACTTCCAATATAAGCTGGGAGCGATCTGTATCAATTTGACCGATAAGCGGAATAATCGCCGTTTCTTTTGCGACGGGTACAACAGGAACAGATAATTCCTCTAAAGCAGAATAGGCAATTTTCATTAATCGGCTGCTGTTTTCCTCGTAAACTTTACCAATAATAACACTGATTTCATCAAGCAAAGGATCGATTATTTTTCCAACATCAAGCATTGTTATGGCTGCAAAGGATTTTTCCTCCAACTCAACAGTGAACACATTCCAGATAATATTTCGATAAATAGTAAGCGACCGTAATGCTGCTGAAAGTGGTACATAGTTTTTTACGAAGCTGCCTCCAGCTTCTCTTGCCCAGTTGTCCAGCTCATTCGTTTGTTTCTTTTCATTATTCTTTAATGCTTCACCCATGATAGTAAACAGTTTGGCACTCCAGTGAGTAAATTTTTCTTCACCAATTCTTTCAAAGCCTTCCATATTTTCTCCTTGAAAAAATTGCTGTAGTAGATCATTCATATTAACAGCCAAAATTTGCTGGCTTTTTATAACTTTATTGCCAATATACATTAATTCGTCTTTCAAAAGTATCAACTCCAATTTTTAATTTTTTCTTCGTCATAGTATTTCTTTATTATACTCCTCTAGAATAGAGGCAGTAAGTGTCGAAGTTCCTCATCTGCTATCACTTTTGTAAACGCTTTAAAAAGTGTAGCCGAAGAGGTGGTAATGTTGTATGATTATAGAAAAAAAGCCTAACAAAGGAAACGGCGCTGCTAAAATATTTAAGCGCTTACATAACTTGTGAAGGAGCACATATGACAAATAACAAACAAGAAGTCTATGGTTTTCGATTTCTAGATACATTGAATCAATCGTTCTACCAGCTTTTTGCAGTAGGGAACCAAGTCATTTCAAAGGAGTCGTACCATTGGAACGGCTTAACTCGCAAGGATGGACCACTATATTTATTTCAATATACGCTCTCAGGCTGCGGTTATATAGAAGTGGATGGAACACTTCATAAATTAGAGAAAGGAACAGGCTTTATGGTGGAGATACCAAGCAACCACCGTTATTACTTTTTAGAAGGCAATACTGATTGGGAGGTTCTATTTATCATGTTTCGGCCGACAAATATTGAAGCGGAATGGCGCCATGCAGTAACTAGTCTTGGTCAGGTCTTTGCGATGCCAGAAGACAGTTCGCCAATCCGATTATTAAAAAGTGTTTTTGCTAGTGCAGCGAAAAATCATATAACTGACGGGTTTAGAGCTTCTGCCATTGTTTATGAGTTTGTTATGGAATTGTTCAGGCATCATGTTTCAGCAAAAAAAGAAAAACTCTCATGGCCTGATTCCATTGCCGAAGCAGCTTCGTACATCGAGGCAACATATCAATCACTGCAAAGTCTTGAAGAGATAGCAGCTAAAGTTAATCTCTCAAAATATTACTTTACAAGATTATACAAAAAAACAACCGGGTACACTCCGATTGAGTATTTAACAAAGGTAAGGATGGAGGAGGCAATAAGGCTGTTGCGAGATTCTGATATGACAATGGAGGCAATTGCGCAAGAACTGGGCTACTCGACAGGAAGTTACTTTATCAAGGTTTTCCATCAATGGATTGGAATTTCACCTGGTGAATTCCGCTTAGCGACAGAGCATGCCTATTTACATCAATTGAAATTGGATTAAAACAGCAATATATTACATAAATGAGCAAAAAGTTATCGTAGATGCCAATGCTTTGTTTCATTTAAGATTAGCCTATAGAATGACTATCTGTCGTGAAAGGTGTGAAGTTAAATGAATCATCATCGGTTTGCCCAGACTCCTCCATTAGGATGGAATAGCTGGGATTGTTATGGCGCATCAGTAACAGAAGAGGAAGTCAAAGGGAACGCTGAATATATGGCAAAGCATTTAAAGGATTTTGGATGGCAATATATTGTTGTGGATATCCAATGGTATGAGCCTGGCGCCAATTCCTCTCAGTATCGACCTTTTGTAGAACTGGAGATGGATGAGTATTCGCGGCTTATTCCTGCAGTAAACAGATTTCCTTCTTCAGCGGAAGGAAAAGGTTTTAAACCGCTTTCTGATTATGTCCATAGCCTTGGATTGAAGTTCGGTATCCATATTATGAGGGGAATTCCGAGGCAAGCAGTCCATCAAAATACAGGCATCTTAGACTCTGACCATACTGCCCGCGACATTGCTCATGCAAATTCAATCTGTCCATGGAATACAGATATGTATGGGGTAGATGCAAGTGTATCTGGTGCTGAGGCGTATTATGATTCTTTATTTAAGCTGTATGCCGAATGGGGTGTTGACTACATAAAGGTTGATGATATTGCAGCATCAAAGCTTTATACTACACATGTTGACGAAATTAAGCTGATAAGAAAGGCAATCGATAAGTGTGGAAGAGACATGGTGTTAAGTCTGTCTCCAGGTCCTGCACCGCTTGAGTTTGCTGATGTTTTGCAGGATAATGCAAATATGTGGCGAATGACAGACGATTATTGGGATCAGTGGCAGCTTTTATACGATATGTTTGAGAGATGTGAGAAATGGAGTGGGCTTTCGGGTCCAGGATATTGGCCTGATTGTGATATGCTGCCATTAGGACATATTGGCATTCGCTCTGTTGATGGAGGCGGTGCAGATCGGTGGACAAGGTTCACAAAGGAAGAACAGGTGACAATGATGACATTATGGTCCGTGTTTCGCTCGCCCCTTATGTTTGGCGGAGAGCTGCGGGACAATGACAGCTGGACACTATCATTACTAACAAACGAAGATATCCTTGAATTAAACCAAACTGGCACAGATAGCAGACTAATATTTAGAGATGGCGATAAAGTGGCTTGGACAGCCAAAGGACCTAATAAAGCTGTCTATGTAGCATTATTTAATATAGGAGAAGCTGAATGCGATGTAGAAGTGCAGTTGCAAGACATCGGACTGACAAAAATAATGACAGCTAACGATGTATGGGAAAAGGAATCCGTCCATATAAAGGATACTGTTAAAGCAAAGCTTGCTCCACACAGCAGCAAGCTTTATAAAATAACATAAAAAAAAGCTGAACCACTCATTGGTTCAGCCTTTTCTTTATTAGTTACTGCTTCGTGACAGCCACAGAAGCAGTGGACTCTCTAACTACAATTTCTGGTTCATAGACAATTGAGGGAGCTGGCTTGCTTTTCTTTTCGACTGCGGCAACAATCCATTTCGCCGCTTCCTCACCCATTTTCATTTTAGGATGAGTGATGGAGGTCAGCTTGACTTCTGAAGCCTCTGTTAAAAAGGAATCATCAAAGCCTAAGATCGAAATATCATTTGGTATAGATAATCCCATCGTCCGTAGAATGCTTATTGCTTTTATGGCGAGCTGATCATTATAGCAGACGATTGCAGTCGGTCTGTCTTCTTTGTGAAGAATTTCCTGCAATGCTTCTAGCGATTTGTCTTGATCTTCTGTTGTGAAGTTAATAATCATATCCTGAAAGAAGGGAACAGCATGATCCTTGAATGCTTGTATAAAGCCCTTCATGCGGTTAACACCTTGTAAATCATCTGTTTTGAAAAGGCCAATAATCCGCTTATGGCCAAGCTTAATTAAATGCTCTGTAGCAATATAACCGCCCTTTTCATCATTAACCATAATGTATGGAGGAGCGAGCTGTGAGTAGTATTGGTTGATCATTAAGTATGGAATTTTATTTTGCTCTAATTCTAAATAGTAATTGATATTAGGATTAAAGTTACTGCTTTTTGTCGGCTCGACGATAAGCCCGTCAATATTGCTAGCGAGCATTGTCTGTAAGCACTGTTTCTCTTTGGCAATGTCATTGTCTGTACAAGCGAAGGTCAATGAATAGCCTTTTGTTGATAAATAGGATTCTATGCCTTTAATGATGGAAGGAAAGATGTAATCAGATATATAAGTGGTAATAACACCAATATTTTTTGTGCGCTTGCCTGCTTGACCAGCAGAGCCCAACCCAGTTTCCGCTTTTCTGTCTGAGCAGAATGTGCCGGCACCTTGCTCCCTGTAAAGCCAGCCTTCGTGAACCAAATCTCCTATTGCCTGGCGAATGGTATGGCGGCTTACTCCAAACATTTTGACAAGCTCATTTTCAGAATGAATTTTCTCCCCGGGTTTTACTTGGCCAGTTGTAATCCATTCAGTAATTTGTTCCTTAACCATGTTGTATTTTGTTTTTTGTGCCACACTATCACCACTTTCTTGTGTTTCCATATCCTTAACTTATACGTACAAAAATAGATATAAAGCTATCGTACCAAAAAAAGCAGGAAAAGACTATCATAAAATTTTTTTTGAATTAGCAGTTCGTACAAAAGAGTTGCTGTAAAGGGAATAGAGTCAGTTTTCTTGTTGAAAAACATAAGAAATTTGACAAAACTTTTATGAGAAACTTAAAAGATGTCTAGATTTGTATAAGGATATTTATTGACATGTACGAACAACTATCATAGACTTTTTAATATAGAATACGCTTACATAAATACAACCATACAATTTCAAAATAAGTACTTTCATTTTATTACTAGTATAGAGAGGAAAGTGAATCTGATGGCAGTTAAAGCTTTTGATTTAAAGCAAGTAAGAATCACAGATGGTCCCTTTAAGCATGCAATGGAACTGAACATGGAGTATCTTCTTCAGCTCGAACCAAATAAGCTATTGGCGAGATATAGAGAATATGCCGGGTTAGAACCAAAAGCGAGCAACTATAATGGCTGGGAGGAGCAAGGTATTTCCGGACATACTTTAGGTCACTATTTATCTGCATGTTCACAAATGGCTGCAGCAACTGGTGACAGCAGATTCATAGACAGGACGGCTTATATTGTCGCGGAGCTGGCGCAATGTCAAGAAGCAGACGGAACGGGATTAATCTCAGGAATTCCAAGAGGTAAGGCGATTTTTCAGGAAGTAAAGGAAGGCGAAATTTATTCCCAAGGCTTCGATTTGAATGGAGGCTGGGTGCCTTTATATACAATGCATAAAGTGTTTGCAGGCTTAAGGGATGCTTATTTGTACACAGGTAATGAGCAGGCTCTTGCGGTTGAAACAAAGCTTGGGCTGTGGCTTGAGGATATGGTAAAGGACCTTTCTGAGGAACAAATGGATGAGTTGCTGAAGTGTGAGTTCGGGGGAATGGCTGAGGTGCTTGCAGATTTAGCTGTACATACAGGTGATAGGCACTTTTTTGCGCTTTCAGAAAGGTTTTATCATAAAGAGGTTCTTGATCCATTAGCAGCCAAAAAGGATGCACTGGCAGGTAAGCATGCCAACACACAAATACCGAAAGTTGTTGCTGCGGCAAGGCAGTATGAGATTTCCGGCAAAGAAACATATAAGGAGATATCCGAGTACTTTTGGAATACGGTTGTTCATGAGCATTCCTATGTGATAGGCGGAAATTCTCTTAATGAGCATTTTGGTGAGGCTGGCAAGCAGAATGAAAGATTAGGTGAAAATACATGTGAAACATGTAATTCGTATAATATGTTGAAACTGACAAAGCATCTTTTCAGATGGAAACCGACTGCTGAGGAGGGAGATTACTATGAAAGGGCGCTTTATAACCACATACTCGCATCCCAGCATCCAGGTGATGGCAGTGTTTGTTATTTCGTTTCCCTCGACATGGGTGGCCATAAAAAGTACAACTCAAAGTTTGACAGCTTTACATGCTGTGTAGGCTCAGGCATGGAAAACCATGCCAGCCATGGAAATGCCATTTATTTTCATGATGACAGCAAGCTTTATATCAATCAATACATTCCTTCACGACTTGAGTGGAAGGAGATGGGAGTTGTTGTTGAGCAAAAGACAGCATACCCGAAAAATGGCAGTATCAGGATAGAAATATCATCCTCTGCAGACAAGGCTTTTACTTTGACGTTAAGGCACCCGTACTGGGCAGAAAAAGGAATGTCCATTTCGGTAAACGGTGAGGATTATCAGCATGAAACCAAACCAGCTAGTTTGATAGAAATAGCTAGGGTTTGGAAAGATGGAGATGTGCTGGAGATTGATATCCCGATGACACTTCGTAAGGAAGCAATCCTTGATAATCCAAATAGGGTTGCGTTTTTGTACGGACCAATTGTTCTAGCTGGTGATTTGGGAGAGATAAGCGATGCCCAAAAGACGAAGGACCTGTTGTTTACACCAGTGCTAGTAGCAGATAATAGTCCGTTGCAGCATATCAGCAAGATAAGTGAAGAGGCTTTTACGCTCGAAGGAATCGGAAATCCAAGAGATGTGGAATTAAAACCGTTTTACTTACTTCATGATAGAAGTGCGACAGTATATTGGGATGTTTTTACGAAAGCTGAGTGGGCTGAAGCAGAGAAATCTTATAAGGAAGCCATTCAAAAGGAGCAGGAGCTTGAAGCAAGAAGCATTGACTTCGTTCAGCCGGGAGAAATGCAGCCGGAAAGAGATCATCAATTTACAGGAGAACATGTCGGGATTGGGACAGTGTCGAATCGAAAGTATCGAGACACATGGCCAAACGGACACTTCAGCTTTGCTCTTAAGGTGTTGCAAGACCAACAAAATAGTTTAATAGTAGCTTATACGAAAAAGGAATGGGAAAGTATGCAAGGCTTTGATGTACTTGCAAATGATACGGTACTTCGGGAGGGTAAACAGGAATGGGAAGAAATGAATCAGTTTGTTTATATTAAATATACGCTTCCTGAAAGTGCTGTAACAGAAGGTAACACACGTATTACCTTCCGTGCGCATGCAGAGAAAAGGGTTCCTAAAGTGTTTGAGCTGCGGACAGTAATGGGTTAAAAAACATACAAGTATAAAATTTTAAAAAAATGAAAAAAAGAGATTGAAATAATCTCCAGAGATGTTAGAATGGCATTAAGGTTATACGTACAAGTTGATGAAGTTATTTTGGTTGTAAGGATGAATTCGGAATCGGTATATGACAGAATAAGCTGATGCTTGTACGTATAAAAATACTAATAAGTGATGTGAATGAAGAAGTAGAGTAATCAACATTCCGATTATTATTTTTGAAAACGCATACTTTATCAGAGGGGAGTATATTACATGGCAAAGTATTCAATAGGTGTAGATTATGGAACGCAATCAGGAAGAGCAGTTCTTGTTGAGGTAGGTACAGGCAGAGAGGTGGCAACTGCTGTTAAAGAATACACACATGGTGTGATGGACGAATTTCTGCCTGATGGGACAACAAAACTGGAGCATGACTGGGCGCTTCAGCATCCAGCAGATTATTTAGAAGTTTTGCAGCTTACGATTCCGGAAGTTTTGCAGAAAGCAAATGTTTCTAACGAAGATGTTATTGGAGTTGGCATAGATTTTACTGCTTGTACGGTCCTGCCAATAGACAAAAACGGCATTCCGCTTTGTTTCCTGCCAGAGTTTAAGCAAAATCCGCATAGCTACGTGAAATTATGGAAGCATCATGCGGCACAGGATGAAGCAAACCGCTTGAATGAAATTGCTGCACAGCGCGGAGAGGCATTTTTGCAGCGTTATGGCGGCAAAATATCTTCTGAATGGGCAATACCGAAAATATGGCAAATCTTAAATGAAGCACCAGATATTTACGAGGCAGCAGATCAAGTGCTTGAAGCAACAGACTGGGTTATTTCCGAATTGACGGGAACAATCACTCGAAACAGCTGTACAGCAGGCTATAAGGCAATTTGGCATAAGCAGGATGGCTATCCAAGCAAGGAATTCTTTAAAGCGCTCGATCCGAGGCTTGAAAATGTAGTAGAAGAAAAGCTGTCCACAGATATCTATTCAATCGGATCAAAGGCAGGAGAAATTACGGAAAAAGCCGCAAAACTAACAGGCTTAAAGGCTGGCACAGCAGTTGCTGTCGCTAATGTCGATGCACATGTTGCCGTACCAGCAGTTGGGATAACAGAAGCAGGCAAGCTGCTTATGATTATGGGAACTTCTACATGTCACATCCTGCTTGGTGAAACTGAAGAAATTGTGCCAGGTATGTGCGGTGTCGTTGAAGATGGTGTAATACCAGGATACCTAGGATATGAAGCAGGTCAGTCTTGTGTTGGAGATCATTTTGAGTGGTTTACAGAGAATTGTGTTCCAGAAGGCTACCAGCAGGAAGCGAAAGATAAAGGGGTAAATATTCATCAGCTGCTGACAGAAAAAGCAAGTAAGCTGAATGTTGGCGAAAGCGGACTGCTTGCACTTGATTGGTGGAACGGAAACAGATCAACACTTGTTGATGTTGACTTGACTGGTGTTCTGCTTGGCGCAACCCTTTTAACAAAACCAGAGGAAATTTATCGTGCACTTATTGAAGCAACTGCCTATGGCACAAAAATGATTGTTGAAACATTCCGAGCGAGCGGTGTGCCTGTTAATGAAGTGTATGCAGCAGGAGGCATTGCTGAAAAGAATGCACTGATGATGCAAATTTATTCCGATGTGCTGAACATGGATATTAAGATTTCTGCTTCCTCACAAACGCCAGCACTTGGAAGTGCCATGTTTGGTGCTGTAGCAGCAGGTAAGAGTAGAGGCGGATATGATCATATTAATGAAGCTGCTAAAGATATGGGCAGAATTAAAGATCATATTTATCAGCCAATCGAAACTAATGTAAGCGTTTATGGAAAGCTCTTTGATGAGTATGCTCGTCTTTATGATTACTTCGGACGTGGCGAAAATAATGTCATGAAAACAATTAAGCAAATTAAAAAAGAATCTGTTTTATCAAGTAAGGAGGATAACTATGCTAGAGAAGCTTAAGCAGGAAGTGCTAGAGGCAAACCTGATGCTGCCACAGCATAATCTAGTCACTTTTACTTGGGGGAATGTAAGCGGAATTGACAGAGAAAGCAGGCTTGTTGTCATTAAGCCAAGCGGCGTTCCTTATGACAAGTTGAAGGTTGAGGACCTTGTCGTGACAGACCTTGATGGAAATATAGTAGAAGGTGATTTGAATCCTTCCTCAGATACAGCAACACATCTTGCCTTATACCGGGCGTTTCCCGAAATTGGAGGAATTGTACATACGCATTCTCCGTGGGCAACAAGCTGGGCGCAGGCTGGAAGAAGAATACCAGCATTAGGAACAACACATGCAGATTATTTTTACGGTGAGGTTCCATGTACGCGAAAGCTGACAGAGGATGAAGTAAACAGAGCGTATGAGCTGGAAACTGGCAATGTCATCATCGAAACAGTTCGTAACGAGGGGATTGATCCAAAAGCGCTGCCGGGAATTTTAGTGACAGGCCATGCGCCGTTTTGCTGGGGAAAAGATGCGGACAATGCCGTTCATAATGCTGTTGTGCTTGAGGAGGTTGCTAAAATGGCGCTCCACACGCTGCAGTTAAATCCAAGTGTTGAGTGGATCGACCAATATTTGCTTGATAAGCATTACTTAAGAAAACATGGTGCAAATGCATATTACGGACAAAACAAAGCTGAAACAAAACAAGAAACTTCAAACTAATTATTGCCAGGAGGAATTAATATGTTAAAGACAAGAGAGTACGAATTTTGGTTTGTTACTGGAAGCCAGCTTTTATACGGAGAAGATGTATTGAAGCAGGTGGAGGAGCATTCAAAAACAATGGTCAACGCGTTGGACGCATCTTCTTCTTTAAGCTATAAACTAAGGTTTAAAGCAGTTGTTAAGGATGCAGATTCTATAAGAAGACTTGCGTTAGAGGCAAATGCAAATGAGTCATGTGCAGGTATTATAACGTGGATGCACACATTCTCTCCATCAAAAATGTGGATTGCAGGCTTATCAGCATTACAAAAACCTTTATTGCATTTCGCGACTCAATACAATCGAGATATTCCTTGGGAGTCAATTGACATGGACTTCATGAACCTTAACCAATCTGCACATGGTGACAGAGAGCATGGCTTCATTGGAAGCAGATTGAAATTGAACAGAAAGGTCATCGTTGGCCATTGGGAGAATGACGAAATTCGCGGACGGATTGGAAGCTGGATGAGAACAGCAGCGGCATTCTCAGAAAGTAAAGTATTAAAGGTTGCTAGATTTGGAGATAATATGCGCCAAGTAGCTGTTACAGAGGGCGACAAGATTGAAGCCCAAATTAAATTAGGCTGGACAGTGAACGGGTATGGAGTCGGAGATCTTGTAGCTAAGATAAATGAAGTAAGTGATGAGGACCTTTCTGCGTTGTTGACTGAGTATGAAGAGAAGTACGATATTGTCCCAGCAGGTTTAGAGGAAGGGCCAATCAGAGAGTCTATCCGTGAACAAGCAAAAATCGAATTAGGAATGAAGGCATTCCTTGAAGAAGGCAATTATACTGCATTTACAACAACATTTGAAGACCTTCATGGTATAAAACAGCTTCCAGGGTTAGCTGTGCAAAGACTGATGGAGCAAGGCTATGGCTTTGCAGGTGAAGGAGACTGGAAAACAGCTGCGCTCGTTCGTCTAATGAAAATTGTTGCTGGTAATGAAGGAACTTCCTTTATGGAGGATTACACGTACCATTTTGATCCGGAAAATGAAATGGTTCTTGGCTCACATATGCTTGAAGTGTGCCCAACAATTTCGGCAACAAAACCGAAAATTGAGGTTCATCCGCTTGGTATTGGCGGCAAGGAGGATCCTGCACGTATCGTATTTGATGGAAGAGGCGGTTTGGCGTTAAATGCTTCTATTATTGACCTTGGCCACCGTTTCCGTCTTCTCGTTAATGAAGTGGATGCACTACAGCCAGAAGAAGAAATGCCAAATCTGCCAGTTGCAAGAGTGTTGTGGAAAACACAGCCTTCCTTAAGCCAAGCGGTTGAAAATTGGATTCAAGCAGGCGGAGCCCATCATACATGCTTCTCTTATGTTGTTTCAACAGAGCAGCTGCGCGACTTTGCAGAATTGGTGGACATCGAGCTTGTTGTCATAAACAATGACACAAACTCTATTGCATTCCAAAATGAGTTGAAATGGAACGATATGTTCTACCGCTTGAAATAACAAGCAATAAAAAAGTTAGTAGATTCTTTTTGGAATCAGTTAAACAGCATGATAAGTCAGAACTTCCATTACAATTCTAGATTTTTAGAACAATGGAGGCTCTGACTTCAGCCGTTTTATCGCATACGATTATTCCATACATAGCTTTTGAATAAAAGGAGGAAAAAGTAGATGGCAAATAAGGTAATCATCAACACTGACGTAAAAAAGGGCAAAATTAATAAAAATATATATGGACATTTTGCTGAGCATTTAGGCAGATGTATATATGAAGGAATATGGGTTGGGGAGGAGTCGCCAATTCCAAATACAAAAGGAATCAGAAATGACGTATTAGCGGCACTGAAAAAAATAAATATCCCTGTCTTGAGATGGCCAGGTGGCTGCTTTGCTGACGAATATCATTGGAAGGATGGGATTGGCCCAAGAGAAGACAGAAAAAGGATGGTAAATACACATTGGGGCGGCGTTGTCGAAAATAATCATTTCGGTACACATGAGTTTATGCTGCTATGTGAGCTGTTAGGCACGGAACCGTATATTTGCGGAAATGTGGGGAGCGGCACTGTCCAAGAAATGTCAGAATGGGTAGAATACATGACGTTTGAAGGAGAGTCACCAATGGCTAATTGGCGTCGTGAAAATGGCAAAGATGAACCATGGAAGCTTACTTATTTTGGTGTTGGCAATGAAAACTGGGGCTGCGGCGGCAATATGCGACCAGAATATTATGCAGACCTTTATCGCCGTTATCAAACATACGTAAGAAATTATGGGGATAACAAGATTTACAAGATTGCTGGCGGTGCTAATGTTGATGATTATAATTGGACGGAAGTATTAATGGAAAATGCAGGCCATCTTATGGATGGACTAAGCCTTCATTATTACACGATCCCAGGCGATTTCTGGACTGGCAAAGGTTCTGCACTGAACTTCCCTGAGGATGAATGGTTCATCACAATGAAGAAAGCGATTCACATGGATGAATTGATTTCAAAGCATGGCAACATCATGGATAGATATGATCCGGATAAACGAGTCGGCATGATCATTGATGAGTGGGGCACATGGTTTGATGTTGAACCAGGTACTAATCCGGGCTTCCTGTATCAGCAAAATACAATTCGCGATGCAATTGTTGCAGCATTGCATTTTAATATTTTCCATCAGCACTGTGATCGTGTCCAAATGACAAATATCGCTCAAACGGTGAATGTTCTGCAGGCAATGATTTTAACGGAAGGAGAAGACATGATTCTAACACCGACATATCATGTTTTTGATATGTACAAAGTCCATCAGGATGCAGAGCTGTTGAGTGTGGATACGCAAATCGGGACGTATGAATATAATGGAGAAACTCTTCCGCAAGTTAGTGTAACAGCATCGAAGGATGGAAATGGCAACATCCATGTGAGTTTTTGTAATATTGACCATGTTAACGGAAACACTTTTGAGCTCGATTTACGTGGATTAAGCAATGCTGCTAAAGTGTCTGGCACAATTATAAAAGCAGATGTGATGAATGCCCACAACAGCTTTGAAGCACCAGAAACAGTGAAGCCTGTTGCGTTTGAAGATGTAGAAGTTAACGGAAGTGTGCTGTCTGTCAGCATTCCGCCAATGTCTGTTGTCACATTGGCAATTACAGAAGATTAAGGTGAGACTATGGGTAAAAATATATGCAAGGGCTGCGTTGAAAGTGTGATAGTTTCAGAGGAAGTCATTGAGGAACTGCTTGAAGAAGCAGCAGAAACGCCTGAAAAGCTAGTGTGTGACTCCATCTATCAGGAGAGGCTTGGTATTTGCTCCTCTTGTGATTCCTTGCAATATGGAACAACATGTGCCTATAGCGGTTGTATTATCCGCTATAGAGCCAAGTTTAAAGGGAAAGCTTGTCCAAACATCGGAAATCGAAAATGGAATAAAGTTGTATAAACTTCTTAATAAAATCTTTCTAGACGAAAGGAAGTAGAGCATATGACAGCGAATAAAGCAAAGATGATTCTGGAAAAGGACTTCAAAGTAGGAGAAATCGATAATCGAATTTATGGCTCATTTATTGAGCATCTCGGAAGGGCCGTATATGGAGGTGTTTTTGAACCGAATCATCCGGATGCAGATGAGAACGGTTTCAGGAAGGACGTTATCAATCTAGTGAGAGAACTGCAAGTACCTCTTGTCCGCTATCCAGGCGGAAACTTTGTGTCCGGCTATAACTGGGAGGATGGTGTCGGTCCTGTTGAAAGCCGCCCGCGCAGATTGGATCTGGCTTGGAGAACGACAGAGACAAATGAAGTAGGTACGAATGAATTCATGAAGTGGGCAAAGCTGGTAGGAGCAGATGTAAACATGGCAGTTAACCTTGGCACAAGGGGAATTGATGCAGCGAGAAATCTCGTTGAGTACTGCAATCATCCAGGTGGCTCCTATTACAGTGATCTTCGAGCTGCGCACGGGGTAAAGGAACCTTACAATATTAAAACGTGGTGCTTAGGAAATGAAATGGATGGACCTTGGCAAATCGGCCATAAGACTGCAGCAGAGTATGGACGCATTGCCCAAGAAGCTGCCAAAGTGATGAAGTGGGTTGATCCATCGATTGAGCTGGTAGCGTGTGGAAGCTCGCATCGCAATATGCCGACATTTGCAGATTGGGAAGCAACAGTGCTTGACCATACATATGACCATGTTGATTATATTTCCTTACACCAATATTACGGAAATCAGTCTAATGATGTAGCCAATTATTTGGCTTTATCACTTGAAATGGATGACTTCATCTCCTCTGTCATTTCGATTGCTGATTATGTTAAAGCGAAAAAACGTAGCAAAAAGAAAATAAATTTATCCTTTGATGAGTGGAATGTCTGGTATCACAGCAATGAAAATGACAAGTTAATCGAGCCTTGGAGTATTGCTCCGCATCAGCTTGAAGATGTTTATAATTTTGAGGATGCACTCCTTGTTGGCTGCATGCTAATAACGATGCTAAAGCATGCTGACAGACTGAAAATTGCTTGTTTGGCACAGCTTGTCAATGTTATTGCTCCAATAATGACAGAGGATAATGGGCCAGCTTGGAAGCAGACCATATTCTATCCATACATGCATACGTCTGTTTACGGAAGAGGAGTTTCACTAAATCCAATCGTTTCAAGTCCAAAGTATGACAGCAAGGACTTTACAGATGTTCCTTATTTAGAATCAACAGCAGTTTATAACGAGGAAAAAGAACAGTTGACCATATTTGCTGTTAATCGTCACTTGGAAGAAGGGCTGCTGCTTGAATGTGATATACGTAATTTTGAAGACTATCACGTTGTCGAGCACATTGTTTTAGAAAATGATGATATTAAGGCAGAAAACAGTGCTGCAAATCAGAAAGTGGAACCGCATACAAACGGAAATGCCGAATGGAAGGACGGGATTATAACAGCTGTCCTGCCAAAGCTTTCTTGGAATGTAATCCGCTTAGAAAAAAGATAGATGAAACGGAAGGATGAATTTGATGAAATCAACAATAGAGCTTTATGGAAAAATCGACAGCAAGGACGTAAATCAATATAAACTCACAAATGATAATGGCATGGAGGTTTCATTCATCAATTACGGGTGTATTATCACAAGCATTTTGACACCAAATAAAGAGGGGAACATTGAGAATGTTGTCCTTGGATATGATTCACTTTCAGGATACGAGAAGGATTCATACTTTTTAGGTGCGGTTGTTGGTAGGATTGCAGGCAGAATTAAGGGAGCATCCTTTGAATTAGACGGACAGAGCTATACACTGGCTAAAAATGATGGTCCGAACCACCTGCATGGCGGAATAAAAGGCTATAACACGGTTGTTTGGGAGGCGGAGCCTGTTGAGGAAGCTGGCGCAATTGGCGTGCAGTTTACACATACAAGTCCTGATGGCGATGAAGGATATCCTGGAGAGCTAAAGCTTACCGTTACTTATTTACTGACTAATAATAATGAACTGGTTATCCGCTATTCCGGCATTTCTGATAAAAAGACCATTATCAATATGACAAATCATTCGTATTTTAACTTAAGCGGAAATTATAAAAGCGATATTCTCAACCATAAGCTGACAATAGACGCTGATCGTGTGTTGGAATTAGATGATGAGTTAATTCCGACAGGTGTTGTGGCAGATGTCGTTCATACAGCCTTCGACTTTAGGGAAGGAAGACTAATTAAAACAGGACCTGAATCGAGAGAAGCACAAATTTCACTTGCTGGTGAAGGCTATGATCATCCGTTTCTATTAAATAAAGAAAAAAGTGACGAAATTTTATTGGTAGACGAAGAGTCTGGCAGAACACTTACGATTAATACCGATGAAGCAGGAGTAGTTCTATATACAGGCAACCAAATTGATGAGTCCGACAGATTTATCGATGTGCCAGCAAAACGCTACCATGGACTGTGTCTTGAAACACAAGGACTTCCAGACGCCATTAACCAGCCTGATTTTCCAAGCTGGATAATAGATGCTAATAAGGAATATAAAACAACCACCACCTATCGTTTCGGAACATTATTACAGTAGCAGTAACAGACATGGTGAAATAAAAGGAGGAGCTGACAATGGATACGTTTATTGCTGAAATTCATGATCTAAGTAAAACATGCAGCTGCCAAAATGAGCATAATGAAATACCGATTGAAAGTATTGTGGCTGAGAGTGGAGCACTGAACAAGGTAGCTCCCTTCCTTACCAAGAAGTCATTTAAATATCCTAAAATCGTAGCTGATGCTAATACAATGAAAGCAGCTGGAGACAAATTAGCAGAATTGCTGAAAGCAGATGGTATAAAGGTGACGTCCTGCCACATTACTCCAGATGAAAATGGCGATGTTGTAGCAGATGAAAAAGCCCTTGTCCAAGTACTGCTTGAGACGGGGAAAACAAGTGATGTAATGATTGCAGTCGGATCTGGCACGATTCATGATATCACGCGCTTTTGCAGCGCTACCTTAAATATCCCATTCATTTCTGTTCCAACTGCACCTTCTGTTGATGGCTTTACATCATTAGGAGCACCGCTTATTGTCAGAGGGGAAAAGAAAACCTTTCAAATGACGTCTCCAATCGCTGTTTTTGCTGATATTGATGTGTTGAAAAACGCACCGAAAGAAATGATTGCAGCAGGTGTCGGTGATGTCATTGCAAAGTACACGTCACTTGCTGACTGGAAATTTGAGCGCTATGCTGCAAACGCACCATATTGTGAGCTATCTGCAGAAATAACACAGCTGACATTGGATGAATGTGTAAATAATATAGAAAAAATTGCAGCAGCAGACGAGGAAGGCATTATAATATTAATTGAAAGCCTGATTAAGTCAGGAATTGCCATGCTCGTGTTCGGACAATCACATCCTGCTTCAGGAGGAGAGCATCACCTCTCCCATTACTGGGAAATGGACCTTTTGAAAAACAATCGTCCCCAAGTCCTTCACGGAGCTAAAGTCGGGGTAACTACTATATTATTAAGTTCTATATATAAGACTAAGTTCCTTGCCGATCTGGAAAATATCCTGAACAATCCAGCCATTCAAGAAAATCATGAGCAACTCTTGGTAAATATAAGAGAAAATAAAGAGAAAATAAAACAAATCATTCAGGAGATACCTGATCCCGCAGACACAAGAAAACTAATGGAAAGCTTAGGAGGACCAGTAACACCAGAAGAGCTGGGCATTACAGACGCATTAGTACAGGAAAGCCTTAAGCATGCCCACAACCTGCGCGACCGTTACACAGTCTTAAAGTTCTTGAACGAAGTGTTGCAAACAGAGTATGACTATGCCGCAAAAGCATAGAAAAAACCAACCTGCTGCTAAGAACAGTAGGTTGGTTTTTTGTTAGAAATAAAAAGAGTGCTAGTTATAGAATTATCTCGCTTGGTTCCCCAAGATATCAAAATATCGAGACGGAAACAAACTCTCCAACTTAACGAGCTGGTCAACATGTTCAAACCTGCTGCTTAAAACAGCAGGTTTTTTCTATTCATAATAAATGAATGGTTAACTTTTGAACACATCCTCAAAAAAACTCCAGAGATAAGTATCAAGAATCATTTTCAATAAAAATAAAAAAATAGAGGAAATCCCCTTTATTTGTAAAATATTTAGATTATTAGACAATTATCTCCGCATATAAAGCTGTTTAAACGCGGACTAAACTCGAAATTACTCGATAAAAAGCAGGAAGTCCATCCTTTTTATCTCTTTATCTCCAAAAATATGAAAAAATAACGTGGAAAACGGTTGACTGAAAGCGTTATCCGTATTATGATGTAATCATAAATTATCAAAACATAACCAAAACATAACAACAAGAATGATGATAGTATGAATAAGTTTTCCCGAAATAATGATGAATGAACTGCATTTGCAGTCGTTCTTAAGTAAAAGGGAAGCGATATAATCAACTTATTAGCTGTTAAACAGCCGAAATAATATCTGGAGGAGGAAATGAAGATGTCTACAGTTACAGCAGAAAAACTGAAAAACTATATTAATGGTGAGTGGGTTGAAAGCAATACGACTGTATACGAAGAGGTATACAATCCTGCTACAAAAGAAGTCATCGGTCGTGTTCCTATTTCCACAAAGGAAGATATTGAGCAAGCAACAAACGCAGCCAAAGCCGCGTTTGAAAAATGGAAGAATGTCGCTGTGCCAAGAAGAGCGAGAATCTTATTCAACTATCAGCAATTACTCACCAAAAATAAAGAAGAGCTAGCAAGACTGATTACAATCGAAAACGGAAAAAACCTAACCGAAGCGCTTGGAGAAGTACAGAGAGGCATTGAAAATGTTGAGTTTGCTGCAGGTGCACCAACATTAATGATGGGTGATTCTCTTGCTTCGATCGCAACAGACGTTGAAGCAACAAACTACCGTTACCCAATCGGTGTAGTCGGCGGAATTGCACCTTTCAATTTCCCGATGATGGTACCATGCTGGATGTTCCCAATGGCAATTGCTTTAGGTAACACTTTCATTCTTAAGCCATCTGAAAGAACACCGTTATTAACTAGAAGATTAGTAGAGTTATTCACAGAAGCCGGTCTTCCAAAAGGGGTATTCAATGTAGTTTATGGAGCACATGATGTTGTTAACGGCATCTTGGAGCATCCGGAAATCAAAGCAATCTCCTTTGTTGGCTCAAAGCCTGTCGGTGAATATGTATATAAAAAAGGTTCGGAAAATTTAAAGCGTGTTCAAGCTCTGACAGGTGCGAAAAACCATACAATCGTTTTAAATGATGCTAACTTGGAAGAAACGATCACAAATGTCGTGTCAGCTGCATTCGGTTCAGCTGGTGAACGCTGTATGGCATGTGCGGTTGTTACAGTTGAAGAGGGCATAGCAGATGAGTTCATGGCTGCATTAGATGCGAAAACTAGCAGCATAAAAATAGGGAATGGCCTTGAGGATGGAGTGTTTTTAGGACCTGTCATCAGAGAGGAAAATAGACAAAAAACACTAGGATATATTGAAAAAGGCATTGACGAAGGAGCGAACCTTATTGCAGACGGTCGTAAAAACGCTCCTGAAGAAGGATATTTCGTTGGTCCGACAATCTTTGATAATGTCACAACAGACATGACAATCTGGAAAGAGGAAATATTTGCTCCTGTATTGTCGATCATGCGTGTGAAAAATTTAAAAGAAGCAGTTGAAATTGCGAACCAGTCTGAGTTTGCAAATGGTGCGTGTCTATTCACATCAAATGCATCCTCTATCCGCTATTTCAGAGAAAACATCGATGCAGGTATGCTGGGAATTAACCTTGGAGTACCAGCACCGATGGCATTCTTCCCATTCTCTGGCTGGAAGTCTTCCTTCTATGGAACACTTCATGCTAACGGCAAGGACAGCGTTGACTTCTATACTCGTAAAAAAGTGGTCACAGCTCGTTATATATCACCATCTTTTGATTGATAACTAGATTAATTGTTTTTCGAGAATTTGCCGCGATCAGAGTTACATCTCTGGTCGCAAGGCTTAAGGAGGAAACTACATGAGTGAACTGCTGCGCAAATTTCAGCATACAGAAGCAATAGATGGTGTGAAAGTTATCCATGATGTTACGAAAGAAAACTCCCCGTTAAACTATGTTGGTTTTAAATTAATTGAATTATCCCAAAAAGCTCAATACAAAGAGGTGCTTGGTAATGAAGAATGCTGCATTGTTGCTGTGACAGGAAAAATCACTGTCAGCGACGGCACCGCTGTATTTGAAAATATCGGCACACGAGACAGTGTGTTTGAACGAATTCCAACAGACAGTGTATATGTTTCCAATGGCGCTGAGTTCACCATCTCAGCAACCAGTACAAATGCTAAAGTGGCCCTTTGCTATTCGCCATCAGAAGAAGCAAAGCCAACAAAATTAATTAAAGCAGAAGAAAATGGTGTAGAGCAAAGAGGGAAATTCAATAACCAACGCCTTGTCCATAATATCCTTCCGGATTCGCATCCTGCTGCCAACAGCCTGCTCGTTGTTGAAGTCATTACAGAAACTGCGAATTGGTCAAGCTACCCGCCCCATAAACATGACCAGGACAATTTGCCTGAGGAATCCTTTTTGGAGGAAACGTATTATCATGAAATCAATCCAAAACAAGGCTTCTTGTTTCAACGTGTATATACAGATGATCGCTCATTAGATGAAACAATGGCAGTAGAAAATGGGGATGTAGTGATTGTTCCAAAAGGATATCACCCCGTTGGAGTGCCTGACGGCTACACATCCTACTATTTAAATGTCATGGCTGGACCGACAAGAATATGGAAATTCCATAATGATAAAGATCATGAATGGATTTTAAACCGCTGATAAATAAGGAGGATTCTTCCCATGAAATATGAATTCAATTCAAATAAAGAGTTTGATTTAATTGCAATTGGCAGAGCCTGCATCGATTTAAATGCAGTTGAATATAACCGTCCAATGGAAGAGACGATGACATTTTCCAAGTATGTCGGCGGATCACCAGCTAATATAGCAATTGGCAGCAGTAAGTTAGGATTAAAGGCCGGTTTCATCGGTAAAATTGCTGATGATCAGCATGGCCGCTTCATCAAGAGCTATATGCAAGGTGTCGGCATTGATGTTTCTAATATTGCGACAGACCAAGATGGTCATAAGACAGGCCTTGCTTTTACAGAAATAAAAAGCCCTGATGAATGCAGTATTCTAATGTACAGAGATGATGTAGCGGATTTATATCTTGAGCCTTCTGAAGTTAACGAAGAGTATATTAAAAGAGCAAAGCTGCTGCTTGTATCAGGAACAGCTCTTGCTGCAAGTCCATCAAGGGAAGCAGTAATCAAAGCGGTTCAGCTTGCAAAGAAAAATGGCATTAAGGTGGCATTTGAACTTGATTACCGTCCATATACGTGGAAATCTCCAGAAGAGACTGCTGTTTATTATGCGCTTATCGCAGCACAGGCAGAGATTGTTATTGGTACACGCGACGAATATGATGCAATGGAAAATAGCAGAGGTGGGCGCAACCAAGAAACAGTGCAGAACCTTTTTAATCAAAGTGCTGAAATTGTCGTCATTAAGCATGGTGTTGACGGTTCATATGCCTATGTGAAATCAGGAGATGTATTCAGAGCACAAGCTTATAAAACAAATGTATTAAAAACCTTTGGAGCAGGAGATTCCTATGCATCAGCTTTCTTATATGCATTAATTTCGGGCAAGGAGATTGGGGAAGCATTAAAATACGGCAGTGCGTCTGCTTCCATTGTTGTCAGCAAGCACAGCTCCTCTGAAGCAATGCCGCAAGTGGATGAAATTGAGGAATTAATTGCTAAGAACGAAAAGATAGAAGCACCAAGATAGGAGGCTAAAGAATGGAAACGATTACTTTGACTACAGCACAAGCGCTCGTCAAATTTTTGAATCAGCAGTATATCCATGTTGATGGAAAGGAATTTCCTTTCGTAGAGGGTATCTTTAATGTATTTGGGCACGGAAATGTATTAGGAATTGGCCAAGCGCTCGAACAAGACCCAGGACATTTAAAAGTGATCCAAGGGAAGAACGAACAAGGCATGGCACATGCAGCGATTGCCTACAGCAAACAAATGCTAAGACAAAAAATATTTGCTGTTTCCACATCTTCTGGACCAGGATCCGCCAATGTTATTACAGCAGCAGCGACAGCACACGCAAATAACATTCCTGTATTGTTTATTCCTGCAGACACTTTTGCATCAAGACAGCCGGACCCTGTTTTGCAGCAAATGGAGCAAGAATACAGCATTGCTGTCACAACAAATGATGCCTTTTTGCCTGTTTCCCGCTATTGGGATCGTATCACTCGTCCAGAACAGCTTATGTCGAGTTTGCTTCGTGCATTTGAAGTGATGACAGATCCTGGGAAGGCTGGGCCTGCAACGATTTGTATTGCTCAAGACGTAGAAGGAGAAGCATTTGATTACGATGTTAAATTTTTTGAGAAAAGGGTTCATTATGTGGATCGGAAGGCTCCGCATGAGCGTGAGCTCGAAGGTGCAGTTAAGGCGATAAAATCCGCCAAAAAGCCGCTTATTTTAGTTGGCGGAGGCGCTAAATATTCAGAGGCAAGGGAAAGCTTGATCGCATTTTCGGAAAAATTCAATGTTCCCCTTGTTGAAACACAGGCAGGTAAGTCAACTGTGGAAAGTGATTTCAAAAATAATCTCGGCGGAATGGGGATTACTGGGACACTTGCAGCGAATAAAGCAGCAAAAGAAGCAGATTTAATTATCGGGATTGGTACAAGATATACAGATTTTGCGACATCCTCAAAAACTGCTTTTGATTTTGCTACAGCTAAATTTTTAAATATTAATGTCAGCAGAATGCAAACATACAAGTTCGATGCATTTCAGGTTGTAGCTGACGCGAAAACAACGCTTGACCGCTTAATCCCGTTGCTTGACGGTTATGAAAGTGACTTTGGAAGCAGAATCGGCGAGTTAAAAGAAGAGTGGCTGACAGAAAGAGAACGCTTAGGACGTGTTGAATTCAGCCGCGAAGGCTTCGATCCGGAAATCAAAAATCACTTTACACAAGAAATACTCAATGAATATGCTGATGCCTTAAACACTGAGTTAGCACAAACGACGGCATTGCTTACAATTAATGACACGGTGGAAAAAGACAGCACGGTTATTTGTTCAGCAGGTTCGCTCCCAGGCGACTTGCAGCGCTTATGGCACTCAAGTACACCGAATACGTATCATCTTGAATACGGATATTCGTGCATGGGCTATGAAATTTCTGGAGCACTTGGTGTTAAATTAGCAGATCCTTCAAAAGAGGTTTATTCCTTTGTCGGAGATGGCAGCTTCCTTATGCTGCATTCTGAGCTTATTACCTCCTTGCAATATAAGCAGAAAATCAATGTGCTTTTGTTTGACAATTCAGGCTGGGGCTGTATAAACAACCTGCAAATGGATCATGGCAGCGGCAGCTTCGATTGTGAGTTCCGAACTGCAGATAACCAGATTATGAATATCGACTATGCTAAAGTTGCCGAGGGCTATGGAGCAAAGGTTTATCGAGCAAACACGGTTGAGGATTTGAAAGCAGCATTAGAAGATGCAAAGAAACAAGATATTTCTACATTGATTGAAATGAAAGTGCTGCCAAAGACAATGACAGATGGCTATGACAGCTGGTGGAATGTTGGTGTAGCGGAAGCCTCAACTAGCGAAAGTGTTCAAAAAGCTAACGACTCAAGGAAAGCGAAACTTCAAGAAGCAAAACAATATTAAAAGGGGAGAATGGGGATGGGGAATCAAATATTATGGGGTATTGCACCGATAGGCTGGCGCAATGATGATATTCCCGAAATTGGTGCCGGTAATACATTGCAGCACTTGTTAAGTGATATTGTAGTTGCAGGTTTTCAAGGAACAGAAGTAGGTGGATTTTTTCCAGAACCAACCATTTTGAACAAAGAGCTTAGCTTGCGCAACTTGAAGATAGCAGGAAAATGGTTCTCAAGCTTCATCATCAGAGATGGTATTGAATCGGCAAAAGCAGCTTTTCATGAGCATTGTAAATACTTGCAGGAGGTCCATGCAGCTGTTGCAGTTGTTTCGGAGCAGACGCACAGTGTGCAAGGAACCTCGGAGAACGTATTTACAACAAAGCCTCACTTTACAGAGCAAGAATGGAGTCTGTTATGTGCGGGCTTAAATGAACTTGGAAAAATTGCCGAAGCATACCAATTGAAGCTCGTCTATCATCATCATATGGGAACAGGTGTCCAGACATTGGCAGAAATAGACCGTTTAATGGATAATACTGATGCAAATCGTGTTCACCTTCTGTATGATACTGGCCACATTTATGTTTCTGACGGAGATTATATGACATTACTCGTCAAGCACAGAAACCGTATCAAGCATGTCCATTTTAAAGATGTCAGAGAAAGTGAGCGTACTGCCTGCAGCAATGAAGGCTTATCTTTTCTGCAATCTTTCCTGCGTGGCATGTTTACAGTACCTGGGGACGGCTGTATTGATTTCACAGAAGTATATGCTTATTTGCTTAAAACCGCATACAGCGGCTGGATTGTCATCGAAGCAGAGCAAGATCCAGCTATCGCTAATCCTTTGGAATATGCACTTATTGCCAGAAAGTATATTGACCAGAACTTGCTTGTCCAAACATACAAGGAAAAGGGGAATGTTGTATGACTACAAGCGGTGAGCCACATAAAAAACATTTGAAGAAAATTACTTTAATCTCTACATTCGGAGGGCTGCTGTTCGGTTATGACACAGGCGTTATAAATGGGGCCCTCCCCTTTATGTCAGAAGAAGATCAGCTGAACTTAACTCCATTTACAGAAGGGCTTGTCACAAGTTCACTTTTGTTTGGTGCTGCTTTTGGGGCGATGTTTGGGGGCAGATTGTCTGACCATCATGGCCGAAGAAAAAATATTCTTTATCTCGCTATCTTGTTTATCATTGCGACATTAGGCTGTACCTTTGCGCCAAGCGTTGAACTTATGGTTACCTTCCGCTTCATTTTAGGTCTTGCTGTCGGCGGTGCATCCGTTACCGTTCCTGCTTTCCTGGCAGAAATGTCGCCAGCTGAAAACAGAGGCAGAATGGTAACGCAGAATGAATTGATGATTGTATCAGGACAGCTGCTCGCGTTCACTTTTAATGCCATCTTAGGAAACACACTCGGCGATACGGCTCATGTTTGGAGATACATGCTTGTAATCGCATCACTTCCTGCAGTATTTTTATGGTTTGGAATGCTTATTGTTCCGGAAAGTCCACGCTGGCTTGCCTCTAAAGGCCGCCTTGGTGATGCACTCCGTGTGCTGCAAAAGGTAAGGGCAGAAGCAAGAGCACAGGCAGAGTTGAAGGAAATTGAGAAATCACTTTCAGATCAGTCGCAAATGAAAAAAGCCACTTTTAAAGACCTGAATGTTCCTTGGGTACGAAGAATCGTGTTTATCGGTTTAGGAATTGCTGTTGTACAGCAAATAACAGGTGTTAACTCCATTATGTATTATGGAACAGAAATATTAAAGGATGCCGGTTTTGAGACAAGAGCAGCTTTAATAGGTAATATTGCAAACGGTATCATATCTGTTGTTGCTACCTTTGTTGGAATTTGGCTCTTAGGTCGGGTCGGACGCCGTCCAATGTTGATTACAGGCCAAATCGGCACAACTATTGCTTTGCTGTTAATCGGAATCTTTTCTCTTACTATGGAAGGATCACCAGCACTTCCATATATCGTCTTATCCTTAACTGTAACATTTTTAGCCTTCCAGCAAGGTGCTATCTCACCAGTGACATGGTTAATGCTGTCAGAGATATTCCCGCAAAGACTTAGAGGGCTGGGTATGGGTGTAACAGTGTTCTGCCTTTGGATTACGAACTTCCTTGTCGGCTTGCTGTTCCCAGTATTGATGGCAGGTATTGGCTTATCAACGACATTCTTTGTTTTTGTCGGTCTTGGAATTCTTGCGATTTTATTTGTTAAAAAGTATTTGCCAGAAACGAAGGGCCGCACATTAGAGCAATTAGAAGAAGACTTCCGCAATTATGGGAAGAACAACGCAGATGATGCAATTCCAGAAGCAAAGTAAGGTGTATGAGGGATAATTGTAAGCGGATTCTAATTTAAATATAACTAAATAAACAGAAAGAGGATGAGAGCTATGACATTAAATATTGGAGTAATCGGAACAGGTGCGATTGGACGCGAACATATTAAAAGAATCACAAACACACTGTCAGGCGGGAAAATAGTCGCTGTTACGGATGTAAATCAAGAGTCGGCAAAACAAGCAGTTGAACAATATGGATTGGATGCTGCAGTTTATCCTGATGATGTGTCTTTAGTTGCAGCAAATGATGTGGATGCTGTATTTGTAACAAGCTGGGGTCCTGCACATGAAGCAAGTGTGCTTGCGGCGATTGCTGCTGGTAAGTATGTATTCTGTGAAAAGCCGTTGGCAACAACGGCAGAAGGCTGCATGCGAATCGTTGAAGCAGAGATGAAGCATGGTAAACGCCTAGTTCAGGTTGGCTTTATGCGCCGCTATGACAGTGGGTATGTACAGTTGAAAGAAGCAATTGACAATAAGTTTATTGGCGAACCACTATTAATCCATTGCGCTCACCGTAATCCCGAGGTTAATGAAATGTATACGACAGACATGGCGATCTCAGACACGTTAGTACATGAGATTGATGTCCTTCATTGGTTGGTAGATGATGACTATAAATCTGTTCAAGTACTATTCCCAAGAAAATCAAAATATGCACATGAAAACTTAAGAGACCCGCAAATCGTCATATTGGAAACACAATCCGGCATTATTATCAATGTAGAAATCTCTGTTAATTGCCAGTATGGATACGATATTCAATGTGAGGTTGTTGGAGAAGACGGAATTGTGAAGCTGCCTGAATTCCAAAGCATCACATACCGCAAAAATGCTACATTAGGTTCCAATATATTAGTAGATTGGAAGCAGCGTTTTCTTGATGCATATGATGCAGAGCTACAAGACTTTATGGATTCTATTAAAACAACTGGCGAGCCGAATGGTCCGACAGCATGGGATGGCTATATTGCACAAGTAACAGCAGATGCATGCGTGAAGTCCCAGCAATCCGGCGGCAAGGAAGAAGTTGTTTTAGCTGATAAACCTGATTTTTATAAAAAAGGGTTAGAGACTGCGAGTCTATAATGTATATAAGGGGGGTATTTCCCCCTTATGGTGGCATAATTTTAAATTACTAAGGGAAGAGGTTAAATACATGAGATTAGCATATGATCCATCACACTTTCGCGATAACACAGGGTTAAAGGAAACAATCGACAACGTAGCAAGACTTGGATACGAATATGTGGAGTTTTCCCCGCGCAAGGATTTCATCTGGTTTTACGAGTATCCAAAAGTTGATAAGCAGCTGATTAAGGATTTAAAGAGATATTGCTCAGATGCAGGCGTGAAAATTTCCTCTGTTCTGCCTGTCCAGCAATGGTCTTCCCCGAATGAATTAGAACGGCAGGCTGCAGTGAGAAACTGGAAGCGATGCATTGAAATTACGTCAGATTTAGGCGTTGACTTAATGAATAGTGAATTTGCCGGCGATAAAACGCGCCCATCAGAAAGTGAAGCATCCTTTATCCGTTCCATGGATGAGCTTATGCCTATTTTTGAAAAGGAAGGAATTGCCCTTAATCTGCAATCACATCCACATGACTTTATTGAACTGAATATTGAGGCAGTTCGCATGATTCGTGCATTGGATAAAGATTGGATTAAATTAGTTTATTCTGTGGCACATGCCTTCTTCTATGATGATGGCATCGGCGATATCGGTAAACAACTGGATGAAGCAAAGGACTTGCTGGCACATGTCTTAATTGCTGACACACTTAATCATAAAGCAGCCTTTGGCTTACGTTATATTGTGAATCCGCCGAATGCCAATGTAACAGTTCACCAGCATTTGAATCCAGGTGAAGGGGAAATTGACTTTGATACATTATACCGTAAGCTAAGAGAATTCAACTTCAACGGCATTGTTACAAACTCTGTTTTTGCTTATCCGGATAAACCAGACTGGTCCAATGAAGTCACATTAAATTCAATTAAACAAGGCTTAGGTTTGTCAGCAGTTAAATAAGGAGGATTTTCATTATGAAAATAGGGTTAAATCAAGGAACAACATTAGAGAACTCCAGTTTAGAAAAGGACTTAGAGCTTTGTGAGAAATACGGCTATGACTATATTGAAATTAGATCAATCGATCAGTTAAAAGACTACTTAAAAACACATTCATTGGAGGATTTAGCTGCGTACTTCCAAACACATCATATCAAGCCGCTGTCACTAAATGCGCTAGTATTCTTCAATAATCGTACAGAAGAAGAATATGCAGCATTGCGTGAAGAGTTTCAGGAAATGCTTGAAATTGCTAAAGTAATTGACTGTAAGAATATTGTTGTAGTGCCGCTTGTTTCAGAGCAAAAGATACTGCGAAAAGACATTATCAAAAGCAGTGTCGAGACGTTAAGAGATTTGTCTGACTTGGCAGATCCTTATGGAGTGAAGCTTGCCATTGAATTTATCGGTCATCCACATGCGACTATAAATACATTGGAATTTGCTAATCACGTGGTAAACGAAGTAGACAGACATAATGTTGGTATCGTATTTGACACATTCCAATATTATGCAATGAATTCAACGCTAGAAAGTCTGGAAAACACAGATCCTGCCAAAATATTTATTTTCCATATTAATGATGTGGAAGATTATCAGCCGGGTATTTTAATGGATGTTGATCGGGTGTATCCTGGACACGGTGCAATTGACTTGGATAGCATTCTTGCCATTTTAAAAGACAAGGGTGTAGACCATGTATCTGTGGAATTATTCCGACCAGAATACTATCAGCTTGATGCAGAAGAAGTAATCAAAACGGCGAAGGAAACAACAATGCAAGTGATTTCAAAGCATTTTGAAGTAGAGAAGGCTCTGTAAAAATTATTTGTAAAAAAGAGAATGGAGGTGTAGCAATGGCGATTGTTTCCATGCATGATATGTTGAGAAAAGCAAAGGAAGAAAAGTATGCTGTCGGTCAATATAATATGAACAGCTTTCAGTGGGTTCAAGCAATATTACAGGCAGCCGAAGATGAGCAAGCACCTGTCATTGTTGCCGCTTCCGATAGATTAGTTGATTATTTAGGAGGCTTCAAAATAATCGCTGCAGGTGTGTCTGCATTAGTGGAAGAACTGGAAATTACAGTACCTGTAGCCCTTCATTTAGATCACGGCAAAAGTGTGGCAAGATGTAAGCAGGCGATAGATGCGGGCTTTAGCTCTGTTATGATTGACGGCTCCCATTCACCTATAACAGAAAATATTAGAATGACAAAAGAAGTTGTCGAATATGCAAGAAACTTCGGTGTTTCCGTTGAAGCAGAAGTAGGAACTGTCGGCGGCAATGAGGATGGATTAATCGGAGGGATATCCTATGCAGATCCAGATGAGTGCTTACAGTTAGTCAATGAAACAGGGATTGACGCGCTCGCAGCAGCATTAGGATCTGTGCATGGACCGTATAAAGGCGAGCCAGTCCTTGGTTTTAAGGAAATGGAGCATATTTCTAAAATTACAAATGTTCCATTAGTACTGCATGGGGGTTCCGGTATTCCACTGCACCAAATCCAAAAATCAATTGAATTAGGTCATGCTAAAATCAACGTTAACACAGAATGTCTGCAAGCTTGGGCTAATGCCGTGCGTCAAAGTATTGTACAGGATGAAAAGGTATATGATGCCAGAACAATTCTTGCACCAGGTCAAGCAGCGATTATAGCAACAGTGAAAAGCAAAATCCAAGACTTCGGAACAAGCCGAAAAGCTGTTAAGCTTAAAGTATAACTACATGTAAATATTGGATGAAAGAAAAGCTTATTGTGAAACCTAATCACAATAAGCTTTTTTGCTTTGTCAGTGGAAACGGAAAATGAAAACGCATTATTTTTTAATTGACAACATGTATATACATGTTATCATTAAAGTATAACCTGTATATACAGGATTCACAACGTAAATAATGGCGGTGTTTATAGATGAATAAAACATGGTGGGAAAAGGCAGTTGTATATCAAATTTATCCGAAAAGCTTTAATGATACTACCGGTAGCGGTGTTGGTGATATTCAAGGGATTGTCGAAAAACTGGACTATTTAAATGAGCTTGGTGTTGATGTTATTTGGCTTACACCAATTTATGCTTCTCCTCAAAAGGACAATGGCTATGATATTAGTGATTACTTCTCCATCCATCCTGAATACGGGACAATGGAAGACTTTGATTACCTGCTAAGTCAGGCACATGAAAAAGGGATTAAAGTCATTATGGATATTGTTGTTAACCATACATCTACAGAGCATGAATGGTTTAAACAAGCAGCATCATCCAAGGATAATCCGTTTCGAAACTATTATATTTGGAAAGATGGCAAGGGCGATGGAAGCGAACCGACTAATTGGCAGTCAAAGTTTGGCGGCAATGCATGGCAATACGATGATAAAACAGGCCAATACTATCTTCATTTATTTGATGTCACACAGGCTGATTTAAACTGGGAGAATGAAGAGCTGCGCCAAAAGGTTTACGATATGATGAATTTTTGGTTCGAAAAAGGCATTGATGGCTTCAGACTAGATGTCATTAACTTAATTTCAAAAAATCAACAGTTCCCTGATGACATTGTTGGTGATGGAAGAAAATATTATACAGACGGACCAAAGGTTCATGACTATATTCATGAGATGAACAAGGAAGTATTCTCCAAATACGATTCCCTGACAGTTGGAGAAATGTCGTCAACAACACTGGAGCATTGCATTCAATATACAAACCCAGAAAGAGAAGAGCTAAGCATGACCTTTAACTTTCACCATTTAAAGGTGGACTACCCAAACGGTGAAAAGTGGGCATTAGGGGAGATGGATTTCTTTTCCTTAAAGGAAATATTATCGAATTGGCAGACTGGCATGAATACTGGCGGAGGCTGGAACGCTCTGTTTTGGTGTAACCATGACCAGCCGCGGGTTGTTTCAAGGTATGGAAATGATAAGGAATACCATAAGGAATCAGCAAAAATGCTAGCAACCGTTATTCATATGATGCAAGGTACTCCATATATTTATCAGGGTGAAGAATTTGGCATGACAGATCCTAAATTTGATTCTATTGAAGAATACCGTGATGTTGAATCAATTAATATGTTTCACATTTTAAAACAATCGGGAAAAACAGAAGCGGAAATATTAGAAATCTTAAGGCGAAAATCTCGTGATAACTCTAGAACTCCTGTACAATGGAACAAAGAGGCAAATGCAGGCTTCACATCAGGCACACCATGGATTAATACAGCGAGAAACTATCAAGAAATTAATGCAGAAGCTGCCTTAAAGGATTCAGATTCGATTTTCTATCATTATCAAAAGTTAATATCCTTGAGAAAAGAGTATGATATTGTCACAAACGGTAATTATGAGCTACTGCTTCCAAACGATTCGCAAATCTTTGCGTATGTACGTGCAAATGGTGCAGAAAAGCTGATTGTAATCAACAACTTTTACGAAACACCATGTAGATTTGAGCTGCCGGCACATGTAGATGTTGATGGTTATTCCACAAACATATTGCTGTCAAACTACTCTGACTCAAGTGCGGATTTGCAGAAAATAGAATTGCGTCCATATGAATCAATTGTAATTCACTTGCAAAAATAAGCTACGTAAAATCATGGAGGTGCCACGATGTTTAAAAACTTGTTCAAAAAGAATCAATCAAATGCGGAGGAAAGTAAGTTTATCTTGCCATTAGAAGGGAGACTCCTTCCTATCGAGGAAGTGCCAGATCCAGTCTTCTCACAAAAAATGATGGGCGACGGTGCAGCGATAGATCCAACAAATGGTACGCTTGTATCACCAGTTGATGGACAGGTTGTCAATATATTCCCAACTAAACATGCAATCAGCTTAATGGACAATAACGGAAGAGAAATTCTGATTCATGTTGGTTTAGATACTGTTACGTTAAAGGGAGAAGGCTTTATATCGCATGTAGAAGATGGACAGAAAGTGAAACAAGGCCAAAAGCTGATGGATATTGACTTTGACGCAATTAAAAGCAAAGTGCCTTCCATTATTACACCAATCATCTTCACAAACTTGAAAGAAAACGAAAAAGTAGTTATTGAAAACAACGAAATAAAAATTGTTTGAATATGAGGACATGGGGTATTTACTCCATGTCTTTTTTATATTCCAATCCGCCTTGCATGACAGTTTGAAACATGTTCGTATATACTTATTTTAAATCAGTTAACAAAGAGGAGTGGCGTATGAAAAGCATCTTGTTTGATTTGCATACACATCATGACAGATGTGGTCATGCAATCGGAAAAATGGAAGAATACATTAAGTCAGGCATCGACAAAGGGCTTCATTATATTGGTATCTCTGATCATTCACCATTGTTTTTCCATGAGGATGACAGGCCATTTCCCCGCTATTCTATGGCAAAGAGCGAGTTTGTACATTATGTGGAGGAAGTGTTAAAGCTAAAGGAAGCTTATAAAGGGAAGATTGAAGTCTTGTTAGGAGTTGAAAGTGATTTCTACCCACATCTTCTTCATTTATATACAAGAGAGTACGAGAAATATCCTTTTGACTATATCATTGGGTCTGTCCACTATGTGAATGGAAAAAGCATTTTTGATAAGAGCAGATGGGGGGCGCTGACAGATGCACAGCGTATTAAAGAAAAAGAGGATTACTATCGATTAATTCAGGCTTCTGCCAAAAGCGGCGTCTTTCAAATACTAGGACATATTGATGCAATGAAAGGGTATTATCCGGCCTTTTCTGAAATCCAAACACCAATTATTAATGAAACCCTTAAAATAATCGGTGAGTCAGGTGTCTCTATTGAAGTTAACACATCTGGAAAAATGAAAGCAGTTGGCGGCTGGTATCCATCTGACGATATGCTTGAACGGGCTTTTTATTATAATGTCGACATAACATTCGGCTCAGATTCCCACACCCCAGAGCGGATAGGGGATGATTTGTTTGATGTGCAAAAAAAACTTAAGCAAATTGGCTATAAGGAAATGGTCTATTATGTTGGTCAAAAACGTCAGACAGCACCGCTATAAAAAAAGGCATGCAGGTTAATTTAGCCTGCATGCCTTTTTTTTATTCAAACGGATAGCTTATACCCCATTGTTTCCGAACATCTGTCATGATTTCCATCACGTCAATACTTAATGGCAGTGTGGTTTTCTGGTCTTTGTCTGCGATAACTCTCTCCATATCTTCAATTTCATAATGAAGGGCTTTAGCGGTTTCGCCTGCTTCAACCGTCTCTAGTGTGCCATCTAAGTAATGGATTGTGGCAACATTTGCTCTTGGAAAATCGGGAACGATAATATGACCATTATCTCCAGCAATAATGCCAAGCTTTTGTGTTCTTGCTCTCATTGCGAGTGTTATAACAGCCATTTCGTCATCCTTGTTTTTCAATATGATTCCTGATTGCTCATCAACACCAGTTGTATATTTTTTGACCGTTGTCAAAATCTCATCAGGCTGTGAGGAAAGGAAGGATCTGGCGAAAGAAAGAGCATATGTACCAATATCCAACAATGCTCCACCTGCGAGATCCATATTGAAATAGCGATTTGTTGGATCATCCTCTTTGGAACTGCCAAACAAGACATTGACCATTTTTAATTTGCCGATTTTCCCAGAGGATACTATTTCACGCAGCTTTTTATACAAAGGCATATGGTAAATAGTCATTGCTTCAGCTAATACAAGCTGTTTTTCTTCAGCCAGCTTAACAGCGTCAAGAAGCTGTTCAGAACTGACAGTAATTGCTTTCTCGCAAAAAACATGTTTATTATTTTCCAGGCTTTTCATGATGTATTCATAGTGGTTAGAGTGTGGTGTTGCAATATAGACAACGTCGATGCTGTCATCTTGGAGCATGTCCTCATAATTGCCATAAGCTTTTTGAATATTAAATTGCTCTGCAAATTGTTCCGCTTTTTCTAATGTGCGTGACCCAACTGCATAAATGCTTCCATGAATGTCATTTAACGCCCCAGCAAAATCAGCGGCAATGGACCCAGGTCCAAGAATAGCCCAATTTAATTGTTTCATATGCTCACCCCTTTAAACAGTCTAGTAGACGATTATTCCACATCAATGAATAATTCCCTATATTAACCATTCTAAACCATTTTACATGTTATTTTCAACGATAAAACTCGAAAATTAATATGATATTATATCTACTTTTTTAAAAAAATGCAAGAATTTTAATTTGTGAAAAAGGCTAATCAATCATTGTGAGGTGGACGATAAAACCAGTAGGGGAAATAATTATAAAATGAGGAGAGAAGGCATGAAATTAGTAAAAAACAGTAAGATATCTATAAAAATATTAATGATTATTATATTCAGTGCCATTTCATTAATAACAGTCGGGTTCTATGCTATTAATGGCATGAAAAAAATGGCTGAAGGATCAGATGCGATGTATAATGATCGTTTGATTCCTAATACTTGGGTATCTAAAATAGTAAGCGATGATCAAGCGACAGACCGTTTTGTTCTGGAGCTGATGTTAAATGAGGATGATTCAAGAAACGAACAGCTTATTGAGATGTATAATAAAGAAGCAGAGGAAATAAATCAATATGTCAGCAAATTAGAACAGCTTGATTTGTCAGCAGATGAAAAATCAGCGCTTGAAAAGTATAAACAATCACTGACTGATATTAGCGATACGACAGGTGAGGCCCTTGACTTAGCATTGGAAAACAAAAATGCGGAAGCTTATCGTCTATATTCCCAACAAGTTATCACAAAACGGGAAGAAATGACAGACCTGCTTGTCTCATTACAGCAAGCAAATGAAAAACAGGCAAGTAAAATCGCTCAGGAAAACAAAGATAATTACAAGACAACCTTAGTGATTTCATTAAGCATTATTGCAGTGTTCTTAGTGTTGTCAGTATTATTCGGTTTTTATATATCTAAAACGATTGCAAATCCAATTAAGAAGCTAAAAACACTTATGGAAAAAGGCGAAAATGGCGATTTCTCTGAAAGAGCTGATTACCAATCTAAAGATGAAATAGGCTCCCTTTCGGTCAGCTTTAATAGTATGGCTGATGGAATTAAAGAGCTCGTCGAAACAATCGGTGAAACATCTCAAGCACTTGCGTCCTCGTCAGAGCAGTTAAGTGCAAGCTCTGAGGAAAGCAGCAAAGCAAGTGAGCATATTTCTGAAACAATCCAGGAGCTTGCAGCAAGCTCAGAAAATCAAATGACGTTAATGGCATCAAGCTCTGAAGGAATTAATAATGTAACTGGAAGCACAGAAAGAATTTCAGCCAACGCAGAAAAAGTCGCAGCAACAGCTGAAAATACAGCAGAAGCATCCAAAAAAGGCTTGCGAAATATTGAGGAAGTTACCACACAGATGAATTCCATTAATACAAATGTTGGTAATCTTTCCATGTCGATCAATACATTAGAAGGCCGTATTAAGGAAATCGGTGATATCACTAAGGCAATAACAGATATATCATCACAAACCAATCTATTGGCACTTAATGCAGCAATTGAGGCAGCAAGAGCAGGAGAACAAGGAAAAGGATTTGCGGTGGTTGCTGATGAAGTAAGAAAGCTTGCAGAGCAATCGTCCCAATCTGCAGAACAAATAACAAGCCTTATTGGGCAAATTCAAGTCGATACGAAAACCACTATTCAATCAATGTCCACTGCGAAAAATGAAGTAGACTTAGGTTTGAATATCGTGCAAAACGCTGGAAATTCCTTTGGGGAAATTGAAGTGTCCGTAAATGACCTAGTAAGCTTATTTGAAGAAGTGTTTGTTTCACTGAAGGAATTGAAGGATAACACAGATGTGATTAATGTATCTGTTATGGAAGTTAATAGCATGGCAGGAGAAGCAGCGGCAAATACAGAAAATGTGTCAGCTGCAACAGAAGAGCAAGTGGCATCAATGGAAGAGATAGCAGCGTCGTCCTCCTCTCTTGCGAATCTTGCCGAAAGTCTGCAAGAACTTATTCGTAAATTTAGAGTGTAATATAGACTTCCTAAAAAAGGCAAAGAGAGATACCTCTTTGTCTTTTTTTATGTCTACATAATAAACAAAATCTCAATATGTATCTGTTTAAATACAGCAATAATTGACAGGTCTAATAAAGCTCTTTGTTATAAATTTAATTATATTAAATAATTAAATGCAGGGGGATTTACAAATGACTAAATTACAGGCTCAAATTTGGCAGTTAAGAAAGAACTCCTTTGAAATTGGGCAGAAATATGGCCTTTTTTTAAAAAAGAATCCTAAAGCTTTGGAAATTTATAAACAGGTAACGAAGCCTGAGATTGATATGCGAAACATGGAAGCAATCTATTTGGAGCTTGCCCCAAACATTTTGGAGGAGCTGCAGGGGCTAGCAGATACGCTCGAAGTCAGCTTTGCTGAAGCTTCTGCACTGTTCAGTGGATACGATGTTCCGAAAACAAAGGCAATGGGCTGTACAACATGGATTAATAATGGTGTTTATACAAGAAACTACGATTTTTCTCCACTTTTATATGATGGAATATTTTCATTGGTTCAATCAAAAAACCATTATGCGTCAGCAGGCTATAACTTACAGCTAATTGGCAGACATGACGGCATAAATGAAAAAGGTCTTGCAATCGGTTTTCACTTTGTCAACAATGACGGATACACAAAAGGGGTATCCCCATGGATAACCTGCAGAATGGTGCTCGATCAATGTGCGACTGTTGAGGATGCTGTTAAGTTATTGGGAACGATTCCTCATGCTAATTGCTATAACTTTTCAATTGGAGATAAATTAGGAAATAAGGCTGCTGTGGAAACGAGTCCTGATAATGTCAAGGTCAGATGGGGGCAAGAATCGCTTGCTTGTGCCAATCATTTTATAACGGAAGCAATGTCTGGCAAAAACCGTGCCAATATAGAGGGCTCGCTTAAAAGGCAACGGCATTTGGAGCAAAGGAATCATCCTAGTTGGCAGCAGCAGGAGATATTTGATTATTTCCGTGCAGACAGCTCTCCGCTGTTTTTTACTGATTATGAACACTTTTTTGGTACGCTTCATACCTTTTCTTATTCTTTTAAAGATCATACGATTATGACATGTCTTGCCGGAGGTAATGAGCCGCTTGTTGTAGATTTTAAAAAATGGGTGGAAGGAGAAAATATTTCTGCAATAGAATTAACGGGAAATATGCCAAATGCTTAGCTTATGGAAATATTTTATATAAAAATATCTTATTTATCTATTCAAAGGGAGGATATCAAGTTATGATAGTACCTAGTTGACTATAAATAATTTAAACGACTAGGAAGGTGGAAAGATTTTGCCCGATTTACTTGAAAAGAATAATAGGCTTCGTTTAGCATTTTTGCTAGGTTCACTTGCCATTTTGGGCCCGCTTACAATCGATATGTATCTGCCATCCTTTCCGACAATTGTAGAGGATTATGGAACAACGGCGTCACTCGTCCAAATTTCGTTGACAACCTGCCTGTTGGGATTAGGAGCAGGTCAGCTTGTAATTGGTCCGATGAGCGACGTGATTGGAAGGAGAAGACCTTTAGTTATATTTTTGATTGTCTACTTAATCGCCTCTGTTATTTGTTCCTTTGCCCCAAACATTTATTTCTTTATTGCTGCCCGCTTTATCCAAGGCTTTTCAGCAGCTGGCGGTATTGTTATTTCAAGAGCGATTGTCCGTGATGTTTACAGCGGCAAGGAACTGACAAAATTCTTTGCGTTGTTAATGCTTGTTAATAACCTTGGCCCGATATTGGCACCTGTTGCCGGAAGCACCATTCTTCGCTTTGGCAATTGGAATGTCGTATTTCTTGTCCTTGCATGTGTTGGGGTTGTTCTGTCCTTAATCGTGTCTTTAAGGCTTACAGAAACACTTCCTCCTGAAAAGCGGGTGCCAAGCAATATTGGGCAAATCCTGAAAAACTTTGGCTCGCTTTTGAAAGATCGCCAGTTCAGAGGATATGCACTCACACAGGGCTTTATTGTTGCAGGTATCTTTGCCTATGTTTCTGGTACTCCATTTGTCTATCAAAATATTTATGGTGTATCACCAACAACATTCAGCCTCCTGTTTGGAATGAATGGGATTGCTTTGATGATTGGCTCCCAGTTAGTTGGCAGATATGCGGATGTTTTATCTGAAAAAACGTTTCTACAGATAGGCTTATACATCGCAAATATATCTGGAATAGTTTTGTTGATTGCCATTTTGCTTCAAGCACCATTACTGGCAATTGTTATCCCAATTTTCTTTTTTGTATCATCCATCGGTATTATTTCGACGACTTCGTTTTCATTGGCAATGGATACTCAAGGGCATATTGCTGGAAGTGCGTCTGCTTTACTTGGCTTACTGCCGTTTATTCTAGGATCCATTTCAGCTCCGCTTGTAGGAATTGCCGGAGAACAAACAGCTATTCCGATGGGAGCAATAATGTTCCTCGCAAGCTTTTTAGCCTTGCTATCTTATTACGGGTTAGTCAGAAGAGGACGCCGCGTTATTGGTTCAACACAATAAATACCTAACCGCTGCCGAAAAAACGGGAGCGGTTTTTAATTGCGTATTTATTCTTTGACAATCGGGAAGAATAGGTTTATATTTGATATATCAATTATTGACATGTCAACTAATTGTTTGGAAGGAGAGTTCTATGCGTGATAATTGCGTTATCCAGCTCCAGATTTTTTATCAGCTCCAAAAGCTGAATAATAATGTTAATTCAAAATTTGAATCATGTCTTGGCTCAAGCCCCACTAGAGTTGAAATTCTGCATCAGCTTTATAATGCAGATGAAATCAGTCAAAGTGCCCTTCAGAAGGAAATCAACATTGATAATGCTGCGGTTACGCGGCATTTGAAGCAGCTGGAAACAGCAGGACTTGTTGCACGAAGGAAAAAAGCAGAGGACAACCGCGTTACATTGGTAAGCTTAACAAGCAGTGGCAGGGAAGAGATTACTGCATCATTACAAGCGAAAAAACGCTTTATTGATCAAACGTTAAGCGGCTTTAGTGCCGGTGAGCAGGAAACACTGCTGGACATGCTTTCACGCCTTAGTAAAAATGTATCTACAGTAGAAATGTAAAAGGATAAGTCTCTCGAGAGTTGCGTATCATTTTAGTGGTGCTCATTCAATTAAGTCTGTCTTATATGAGTTTCTTCATACTGTAGTAACCATTAAATAATAAAGAAGATTATGAGGAGGAAATAACAATGTTTGTTATTCATGCAAAAATGAAATTACAAGAAGGTAAAGAAGCAGCGTTTTTAGAAGAAATGAGTACACTTGTTAAAGCGTCTCAAGAAGAAGAAGGCAATATTTCTTATCAGCTAGTAAAAAGCGTAGAAGAAGAAAACACTTTTATCATGATTGAAGGCTGGAAAGATCAAGCAGCAATCGAACAACACAATGCAAGCAGTCATTTCCAAGGATTCGTTTCTAAAGCTGGAGAATTTTTGGCAGCACCGCTTGAGGCAGAAGTATTCCAAGCAGAGAAATTAGCACTATAATATAGGTAAAAGGGCAGAGAAGTCATCTCTGCCCTTTTATTATGTCAGTTTACCAGTCAAAAATTGCGCTTCTCCGTAACCGAAACTCCAGTCTTCATCACCGTTGATCGTAAAGGAAACCATAACATCATTAGGAGTAATACCACAATGTTGTTCAAGCTCGTTTGTTAGGTTTTGGTAGAATCTTTGCTTTTGGTCAGCGGTCCGGCGTCTGCTGGTAATGCTGATAAGCAGAACATTTTCACTTCTTGAAAAGCCGAGTCCAGTGTCTTGGACAATCATTTCATACGGTTTGTGCTGGGAAACAATTTGGTATCTATCTCTTTCTGGTACTTGAAATGCCTCTACCATAACACGATGAGTTACATCCAAGATTTTTGTGATTTCTGTTTCTGATCTTCCTTCAAGCATATCAAAGCGTATTAACGGCATATTATCCTCTCCTATTTCTGTTGATTTTATATACCAACATATTATCATTAATTAACCAAAATGTCACCATAATATCATCTTTTTAATGTAGATATTTCATCTTATGCGTGTCCGAATCTTTTTGTATATTTTTACCGAAAAAGACGCATCTTATCACCGATAAGGAGGTGATAAGATGAAAAAGATATTAATGGCAATACTATGTTTAATTGCAATTCCTACAATGGCTTTTGCTGATACATATACAGTGAAAAGCGGGGATTCTATGTGGAAAATAGCTGTTAAATATCAAATCGGATTGCGCGAAATCATTGGAGCAAACCCCCAAATTAAAACGCCAAGCCTAATTTATCCTGGCCAAACTTTGAACATTCCGAATATCGATTCCGTTAAAACGGTGGAGCGTGAAGTAATTCGTCTTTGTAATGTAGAAAGACAAAAAGCAGGCCTTAAACCTTTAACAGAGAATTGGGAGTTATCAAGGGTTGCGCGAGATAAATCAATGGATATGGCACAAAAGAATTATTTCAGCCATACTAGCCCAACATATGGATCGCCTTTCGATATGATGAAAGCATATGGAATCAGCTATAAATCTGCTGGTGAAAATATTGCAAAAGGTCAAACAACCGCACAGCAGGTTGTTACTTCCTGGATGAATTCAAGCGGTCACAGAGCAAATATTTTGAGCAGCTCCTTCACTCAGATTGGTGTCGGCTATTATGCGTCAGGGCATTATTGGACGCAAATGTTTATTTCCAAATAAGTCTTTGATTATTGCCGCAAGTCTTATTAAGCGGCAATAATCTCCTCATTCAATTTTATTCTCCTTGCTTTAATATCAAGAAAAATGATTTATTAGTCTAACAGTAATCAGGGTGAAAGAAATAAGTCATTTTTGGTGAAGAACGTACAATAGATGGAAGATAAATTATGTCAACGAAGTTTTGGCAAGATAAATAGTTGTGGCTTGTACCAACAATTTTTCTCTAGACCCATAAGGTCTGCTTTTGTTAAGATACAATGGTGATTTTTTTAGAGGGGAAGTATAGCTTTGTCAACAAGAGAACAGTTAGCGAAAAAAGTAGCTTGGATTAGTGTTATAAGTAACATTTTATTAACAATAGGAAAACTGGTAATAGGCATGGCAGCAAACAGTGATGCCGTGTTTGCAGATGGAATTCACTCTGCTGCAGATGTATTTGCCTCTGTCATAGTTTTGTTTGTGATTAAAATTGCCAACAAGCCTGCTGACCTTGAACATCCATATGGGCATGGAAAAGCGGAGGTTATTGTATCAGGTATTGTCGGTATTGTTTTGTTTGCCGTATCACTATATGTTGTTTACGAAGCGATTATCGGCCTGTTTCATCCGATTACGGCACCAAATATACTTGCAATGTGGATTGCGATTATTTCATATGGGGCTAAAGAATACTTATACAGGTACAGCATGAAGATTGCTAAAGAACAAAAGAGCAAGGCAATCGAAGCAATTGCCTTTGACCACAAGGCTGATATTGTTGCAAGTATTGCCGCAGCAGTTGGGGTTATTCTTTCTATTATAGGGGATAAGTTTGACATAAAGCTTTTACTGTTTGGTGATAAAGTTGCGAGTATCATTGTGGCATACTTAATTTTCAAAATTTCCAAGGAAATGCTGAAAGAGGCTTTTGATATCTTGCTTGAACGGAATATTGACTCAGCTATTTTGCAGGACTATGAAAGTATCATCGCATCTTTCTCTGAAGTGAAAAGAATAGATAGGCTAAGAGCAAGGGAACACGGCCATTATGTTCTTGTTGATTTACGAATTTCCATTGACCATGACAAAACAATCAAGGAAGGTCATGATCTGTCGCGAGAAATAAAGAAAAAGCTGATGAAAAAACATGACAATATTGAAGAAGTGCTCATCCATTTGAATCCATACTATTAAAATTAAATAGCCTGAGGCTGACCTTTTGGAAAAGGAGGCCTCAGGCTATTATGCTATAATAAGGGATATATAAGGAATTTTTAGATGGAGGATTTATTAGTGGAACGTGGCAGTTTTCAATGGATGAAGTCTGTTAATAAGACGATCATTTTAAACAAAATCAGGGTGTCAGAGCCAATCTCAAGGGCGCAAATTGCTAAGGAAACAAGGCTGACTCCGCCAACTGTCAGCAGCATAGTCAGGGAATTGATGGCAGAAGGCCTTGTGATAGAAACGGTGCTTGGAGAATCGAGCGGCGGCCGTAAACCAACAATGCTGCATATTAACAGCAAGGCTTTTTTTGCGATTGGGGTTGATGCAGGTCCTGAAACAGTCGATTGTGTGATTACGGATTTAACGGGCGAAATCTATTACCGTAATACAGCAGCACTGCAAATGCCTATTACGAATGAAGAGTTTGTTGAAACATTAAAGCAAGCTGTATTCGGCCTGTTAGCTTGTTCTAACATGGAAAGAGAGAAGGTAATCGGGATTGGCATGGCTATGCATGGTGTTGTGGATGTAGAGGCAGGAGAGGTGCTTGTTGCTCCCAATATCAACTTAAGGAATATTCGTGTGAAAGAGGAGCTTGAGAAGGAATTCGGGTTAGCTATTAAGATTGAAAATGATGCAAGAGCAATGGCATTAGGAGAGTCATGGTTTGGCGGACATGGCAGTGTCGACAGCATGGTGGCAATTAACATTGGCAGAGGTGTTGGTGCAGGAATCGTATTAAATGGTCATCTGCATCATGGCGCACAAGGAATTGCTGGCGAGTTCGGTCATATGACCATCGATTTGCACGGTGCTGTGTGTGAATGTGGTAATCGAGGCTGCCTGCAAACATTAGTAAGTGGTATCGCGATTGCCGAACGGTCGATGGAGTTTTGCGGTGAGCGAATTACTGGAGAGGAAGTTTACGCTTTAGCGCAAACGGGAAGCAAGACACATGCAGATTTTCTTAACCAAATTGGTGAAACAATTGGGATTGGTTTAACGAACTTAATTCATTTATTGAACCCAGATAGAATTGTGCTGGGCGGCGGTGTCATAAAGAGCAAACAATATTTGCTGCCTGCCATTAAACGCAAAATCGAAAAGACAGCCTTAACGAAGACAGCAGCAAAAACAGAAGTGCTAGCTACTACATTAGGGGATGACGCAACCGTGCTAGGAGCAGTTTCCTTATTACTTGTTGAATTGTTTGACCAAAGCTAAAAAGCTGAACCGAATGGGTTCAGCTTATTTTGCTAGTTCAATGTGTCGAGGAAGGCTTGAAAGGATTTTCTTTCTTTAAAGACACCTGCATCCTCAAGTACTCTAACGAACTTTTTACTTAGCTCTTTACGAACAATTTGTTCTGCTTCCTCTAAGGACGAAATTGTACCATATTCTTTTACCATGTTATTTGCCCAGTCTTGATGATATTCATGGACGGTATTTTCTTTGCCATGTAAAAGCAATGTGATTTCATGAAGCTCTTCCTTAAGTCGTGGTGGAAGCACAGCAAGACCCATTACCTCAATCAAACCGATATTCTCCTTTTTGATGTGATGAACATCTGCATGTGGATGGAAGATACCAAGAGGATGTTCCTCTGTCGTCCGATTATTTCGCAAAACAAGGTCTAGCTCAAAATAACCATCCCGATTCCTCGCGATTGGCGTAATTGTGTTATGCGGAACGCCATCTGTATATGCATGAATATTTGCTTGTTTGTCTGTGTATCCACGCCACGTTTTGAGAATAAAGTCTCCTGCATCGACTAGGTCTGCGATGTTTTTTCCTTTTAGCCTGATGACAGACATTGGCCATTTCAGAACAGATGCAGCAATCAGCGGAAAGCCTGTCAAGGTAAATGCAAAGCTTTCTGCTGCTCTTGTCATCGCAAACTCATAAGAACCGCCTTGATAATGGTCATGGCTGAGGATTGAACCGCCGACAATTGGCAAATCTGCGTTAGAGCCTATGAAATAATGGGGATACTGCTTTGTAAAAAGCAGCAGCCTTTCAAAGGCATGGCGGTCAATTTTCATATCCCTATGTTCATCTGAGAACACGATGCTATGCTCATTATAATAAACGTATGGTGAGTATTGTAAATTCCATGTCTCACCAGCAAGCTCTAATGGAATAATACGGTGGTTCGATCTGGCAGGATGGCCGATTCGACCTGCATATCCTTCGTTTTCCTTACAAAGCAGACACTTTGGGTATTTGACATCTTGTTTCATCGCACGTTCCCGCTTAATTTCCTCCGGGTCCTTTTCAGGCTTTGATAAATTAATCGTAATGTCCATAACCCCATAGTCTGTATCCATTTTATAAGAAATATTGTTTTTGATTCTATTCAATTGAATATAATTGCTGTTCTTGCTCAGTTCGTAAAAATATTCCGTTGCAGCAACAGGAGATTCTTTATATTTCTTATAAAAGGTTTGTCTAATATCAGAGGGACGTGCCAAAAAACAGTTCATGATATTGGCAGCCAAAATTTCTTTTATATCTACAAGATTTTCAATGACACCTTGAGCTGTCGCATAGGAGACGATAAGGTCAATTAGGTCAGCAATCGTGAGCATAGATAAATCCTCACAAGCTGTTTCCTCGTAATCATCAAGCTTTAAAAGCTGCAGCACTTGGTTTCTAGCATATATGGCATCTGCGGACTCCATAAGCTTTGCCTCTTGTGCTTTAAGAACTAGTGTGTCGATATAGGCGAATATCATATGTTCACTTCCTTTAAATACCCGTCCGGATGGGACAAATGCCAGCTCCAGGCATCACTCACAATTTGCTCAATGGAAGTGCGTGTTGGGTTCCAGCCTAACACAAGTCTTGCTTTAGTGGAGCTTGCAATCAAGGTGCTTGGATCACCAGCCCGGCGCGGACCAATCACAGTAGGGATTTCTCGCCCAGTTATTTTCTGTGCTGCAGCAATGAGCTCTTTAACAGAAAAGCCTTGGCTGCTGCCGAGATTGAAAATATCACTGCTTCCACCCGTTTTTAAATATTTTAAGGCTAATAAATGGGCATCGATAAGATCTTCCACATGAATATAATCTCTAATGCATGTGCCGTCTGGCGTATTATAGTCATCACCATATATCATGACAGAAGGGCGTTTGTTTAATGCAGCCTGAAGGATAATTGGGATAAGATGTGTCTCAGGATCATGGTCTTCACCGATTTCACCAGTACTTCTTGCGCCCGCCACATTGAAATAACGAAGAGAAATGTACTTTATGTCATACGCTTTATCGGCCCATTCCATCATTTTTTCCATCGCCCGCTTTGTTTCTCCGTATGGATTAGCGGGATTAGTCGGCATATCCTCCGTAATCGGCACAGTTTTTGGTTCTCCATAGGTTGCTGCTGTTGAGGAAAAGACAATGTTTTTTACATTAAATTCAACCATAGTCTGCAGAAGCAATTGCGTTCCGTGCACATTATTATCATAATATTTAAGGGGATTCTCCATTGATTCTCCAACAAGTGAGTTTGCGGCAAAGTGAATAACGGCATCAATTTCTTCCTTTGTAAACACTGTGCGAAGAAAATCAATATCGCGTATATCTCCTTCATAAAAGCTTACATCAGGATGTAATGCCTGCTTGTTGCCAGTCTCCAAATTATCAATGACAACTACTTTTTCTCCACTGTCATGGAGCTGATGGACAGCATGTGAACCGACATATCCTGCCCCGCCAACAACTAAAATGCTCATAATTTAACCCACCTTTTTAAAGTTCTTTTGCTCCATCACCAATAGCTGCTGTGTAAAAGGAAGCCTCATAGCCAATCTTTTCCTTATAGATGTCATTAATATTCTTTTTGAAGTCCTCGTGTTTATCCTTTTCCACAATGGCAATCGCACAACCGCCAAACCCAGCACCAGTCATACGGGCACCGATTACTCCAGGTTGCGCCCAGGCAGCTTCGACAATTGTATCCAGCTCTATACCAGTTACTTCGTAATCGTCTTTAAGGCTTGTGTGTGATTGGTTCATGAGCTCACCGAATCTAGTTAAATTACCGTTATTTAGTTCGGAGAGCGCTTCCAATGTTCGCGCATTTTCATAGACAGCGTGTTTAGCGCGTTTTTGATTAATAGGATCTTTAATAAGATGCTGCGCCTTCTCGAAATCCTCTGGTGTTAATTCACCTAAACTTTCAATCTTAAGCTCTGACTGCAAATCACTCAATGCGGCTTCACATTGCGAACGGCGTTCATTATATTTCGAACCGGCAAGGGTGCGCTGCTTATTTGTATTGATAATCATAATAACATGGTTTGCTAACTGAATTGGTGCGTATTTATATTCTAATGTTTGGCAGTTTAGCAGAATAGCAGCATCCTTTTTGCCCATTCCGATTGCAAACTGGTCCATGATTCCGCTGTTAACACCAATGTATTCATTTTCAACCTTTTGACCAAGCTGAATCATTGGTATCCTTTCAATAGAGAGGTCAAAAAGCCCTTGAAGAAGGACGCCTGTTACCAGCTCGATAGAAGCAGAGGAGGATAGTCCGGCACCATTAGGAATATTTCCATAGAATAAGATATCTGCACCTGAATCGATTGTATAGCCAGCCTTTTGTAAATGAAGAATCATTCCTTTCGGATAATTCGCCCAATCATCGGACCTTTTGTATTCTAATGAGGCTGAATCAACTTCAATGATACCGCTCTCAGAAAAGTTCGCAGAATAAAAACGAAACTTAGAATCATTGCGTTTTGTTGCCAAGGCATATGTTCCATAAGAAATAGAAGCAGGGAAGACGTGACCGCCGTTATAATCGGTATGTTCACCAATCAGGTTAATTCTGCCTGGTGCAAAAAACGTCCGTGGCTTCACATCTGTATGAAAAATCGACTGAAATGTTTCGAGTAAAGGAAAATTTGTATTCATAATAGCCTCCTGTTTTAGACTGTATTTTCACTTTGTTAATTAATTTAATTAAGTCTATGTTCAGATTACTACTAATTTTCAAGGGACGCAATAAAAATCATCTTAAATTTAATAATTCGTGTGTTTTTAAAAAAGAGTTTACATCACAATCAATATTTAATATAATTTAGTAAATAATAAGTAAAAAAATTTACTTGTTTTAATACGATAATATTTATTTCATTACATAACAGAAAAATGGTCAATGATAATAGCATGGAGGTAAATGATGGCTACCATTAAAGATATTGCAGAAGAATCGGGATTTTCCGTTTCAACCGTTTCGCGCGTTTTAAATAATGATAAAAACTTATCTGTACCGGATGAAACGAGAGAGAAAATTTACGAAGTGGCAGAAAAGCTTAATTACCGCAAAAAGACTGTTAGGCCACTTGTGAAAAATATTGCTTTCTTATATTGGTTAACTGATACAGAGGAGCTAGAAGATATTTATTTCAAGGATATGAGGCTTGAAATTGAAAAGTCAGCAAAAAAAGCAAATGTGGAAATGTCTACATATAAAATATCAGAAGGAATCGACAGTATTCCAGATACAATAGAAGGATTTATTGCAGTCGGCTCTTTCTCTGATTCCGAATTAGCATATTTAAGAGGGATAACACCGAATGGAGTGTTTATTGACACTACACCTGATTCTGATCACTATGACTCCGTTCGTCCTGATTTGGCGCAAATCACCAAAAAAACAATCGATTTTCTGATGGAAAAAGGCCATAAAGAAATTGGTTTAATAAGCGGGACTTATCATAATCCCAATACTGATGAAGACGAAATGGACATAAGAGAAAAAATGTTCCGTGAAATCATGCAGGAAAGAGGATTGCTTAATGAAAAGTACATTTTTTGCCGCAGAGGATTTTCGGTGGAAAATGGTTATACACTAATGTCAAGAGCAATTCAAAAGCTAGGAGATGACATGCCGACAGCCTTCTTTACAGCAGCTGATCCAATTGCTGTTGGGAGTCTGCAGGCACTAAATGAGCATGGGATATCGATACCAAGCAGGGTGAGTGTTGTCAGTATAAATAATATAAGTATTGCAAAATACATATCGCCTCCATTAACAACCTTTCATATTGATATGAAGGAGATATGCAAAAACGCCATCGCCTTATTGCTTGAAAGAGTTCTTGAAAAAAGAAAAATTGTGAAAACATTATATCTTGGCTCAGAGCTTATTGTTAGGAGAAGTACAAATTAACAGGAAACGACACTTGAAAAGAGTGTCGTTTTTTGTGTAGAAAAATAGTTTCGTAAAATTATTTACTTAATAAAGTAAATTAGTTGTTTACATATTTTGTTGCTGGTGCTATATTAATTTTAGTGAAACGCTTTCACCAATAAACTTACAAATAGGATAACTATTGGAAAGGATGTCCCATATATGAAAAAGTTCCAAAAGTATTTCAGCCTAATAGGCGGCCTTGCCTTAACTTTATCACTAGCGGCCTGCGGACCTGACGAAAGCGGAGGCTCAAGCGGCCAGAAGGCTTCCTCTAATAAAGACTATGATCTATTAGTCTGGGAAGATATTGAAAAATCAGCAGGCATTAAAGACATTGTAGCAAAGTTTGAGGAAGAAAATGATGTCACAGTTAAAATAGTCGAAAAACCATATGCAAAGCAAATTGAGGACTTGCGGTTAGATGGTCCAGCAGGAACTGGACCAGATGTTTTAACAATGGCAGGTGACCAAATTGGAACAGCAGTAACAGAGGGATTGATTAAAGAGCTTGCTGTTGATGACAGCACTCAATCTATTTATACAGAAGCAGCGCTTCAGTCACAGCTGGTTGATGGAAAGGTATACGGCTTGCCAAAAGCAGTTGAAACAACAGTTCTGTACTATAATAAAGACCTGATTTCTGAGGATAAGCTGCCAAAAACTTTAGATGAATGGTATGAATATTCGAAGCAAAATACATCTGGCGACAAATACGGCTTCCTTGCTTTATTTGACCAAATTTATTACGCGCAAAGTGTGATGAGCGGCTATGGCGGTTATATTTTCGGTAAAGATGAAAGCGGTGCCTATAATCCAGAGGACATTGGTTTGAACAGTGCAGGTGCATTGGAAGGTGCAGAATCCATCCAAAAGTTTTATAAAGAAGGATTATTCCCAGCAGGAATTATCGGTGAACAAGGAATCAACGTGCTAGAATCCTTGTTTACAGAAGGGAAGGCAGCAGCAATTATTTCCGGGCCTTGGAATGTTGAGCCATTTAAAAAAGCAGGAATTAACTATGGTGTTGTAAAATTGCCTGAGCTTGCAAACGGTAAAAACATGAGTGCATTTATTGGAGTGAAAAGCTATAACGTCAGCTCATACTCACAAAATGCAGAACTTGCTGAAAAGCTTGCCGTATATTTGACGAATGAAGAAAATTCCAAAACAAGATTTGAACTGACACAAGAAGTGCCAGCTGTTCAGGCATTGGCAGATGATCCAGCTGTGAAAGAAAGTGAAGTAGCTAAAGCAGTTGCAGAACAATCACAATTCTCTGAGCTTACACCGAATATCCCAGAAATGAATGAAGTTTGGACACCAGTTGATGCTGCGCTGCAAACAATTGCAACAGGCAAAGCAGAGCCTAAAGATGCACTAAAACAGGCAGTTGAGACAGTTAAAGGACAGATTGAAGCGAAGCATAGCGGCAACTAAACAAAAGGCTAGTGCCAAACATGAAATGTTTGGCACTGCATAATTCCGGCTCACTACATAAAGTCGAATACTCAAGGGGTGAAAAAAGGTGCAACATCGCAATAAAGCTCTTATTCTATCAATTATTCCCGGAGTGGGACAGTTTTATAACAAACAATGGGTTAAAGGATTATTGTTACTTTTAATAGGCATTATGTTCTTTTTAGTATTTGGAGATTTGCTCAATATGGGTTTTTGGGGCATATTCACATTAGGAACAGAGGTGCCGCGTGATAACTCCATTTTCCTTTTAGCAGAAGGCATCATTGCCATCATCGTAACAAGTTTTGGATTGGCAATTTATTACTTCAACCTGAAGGATGCCTACAAAAATGGAAAATTACGTGATGAAAACATGGACTTAAGCTCCTTAAAAGACCAGTATCATAATTTGATTGCACAAGGCTATCCATATCTTGTGAGTGGTCCTTCCTTGTTCATTTTAATTTTCGCTGTCATTTTCCCCATTTTATTCAGTTTTGCCTTAGCATTTACGAACTATGATCTATACCACTCCCCACCAGCACATTTAACCGATTGGGTTGGTTTAAAAACATTTGCTGAAATTTTCACAGTCGACATTTGGCGTTCTACATTTTTTGATGTACTTGCATGGACAGTCGTATGGACACTTGTGGCATCTTCTGTGCAGGTCAGTGTTGGTATTGGGCTGGCGGTTCTTGTTAACCAAAAGGAAATTCGCTTTAAGAAGTTTTTCCGTACAATCCTTGTATTGCCTTGGGCAGTGCCTGGGTTTGTAACGATTCTTATTTTTGCCGGGCTTTTTAATGACAGCTTTGGGGCAATCAACAACGATATATTAGCAGCATTAGGAATCGGACCTGTTCCATGGATGACAGATGCTGGCTGGTCAAAGCTCGCATTGATTCTGATGCAAGGCTGGCTTGGTTTTCCTTATATATTCCTTGTAACAACAGGAGTGCTGCAGTCTATTCCTGACGATTTATATGAAGCAGCTACCATTGATGGTGCAAGTATTTTCGCTAAATTTAAGCATATTACCATGCCGATGATATTGATTGCGATGGCTCCAATTATCATTACACAGTTTACGTTCAACTTTAATAACTTCAACATTATCTATCTATTTAATGGTGGAGGTCCTGCGGTGCCAGGTTCCACAGCAGGAGGAACGGATATTCTAGTGTCATGGATTTATAAGCTGACAATGCAATCAAGTCAATATTCCTTGGCTGCGGCATTGACCATACTGCTGTCTGTATTTGTTATTGCGATCGCACTATGGCAGTTTAGACGCACAAATTCGTTTAAAGAAGGAGCATAAGAGATGAAGACAAATATGAAGCAAAAAAAATTCCTACGGCTCCTTGTCTCCTATTGCATCTTGGCTTTTATGACAGTTATTATCATATATCCATTGCTTTGGACAGTCGGAGCAAGCTTTAATCCAGGCAACAGCCTGATCAGTACGTCCATTATTCCGAGCAATCCGACGTTGGATCATTATAAAGAGCTGTTCGCAGGCAAAGAGAGTTTACAATATGCTAATTGGTACATGAACTCACTGAAAATCAGCATATTTACGATGATTGGAACGGTCATTAGCGTGTCATTCACAGCATATGCGTTTTCCCGTTTCCGTTTTAAAGGCAGAAAAAATGCACTAACTGTATTTTTGCTGCTGCAAATGATTCCACAGTTCTCTGCACTGATTGCCCTGTTTGTTTTGGCACAGCTGCTTGGACTTATGAACAGCCATTGGCTCTTGATTTTGTTATACATTGGCGGACAAATCCCAATGAATACGTATTTAATGAAGGGGTATATGGATTCCATACCGATGGATCTTGATGAAAGTGCCAAAATTGATGGTGCAAGCAATACAAGGATTTTTTGGCAGATTCTCATGCCACTATCAAGACCGATGATTGCTGTTGTAGCTATGAATGGATTCACCGGACCGTTAGGGGATTTCGTGTTATCATCAACAATCCTGCGTACACCTGAATCCTACACATTGCCAATTGGGTTATACAATCTTGTTAATGAAGTAATGGGTGCAAGCTATACTACATTTGCTGCTGGAGCGATTCTGATAAGTATCCCGATTGCGATTATCTTCATTCTGCTGCAAAAGAACTTTGTATCAGGTCTGACTGCAGGTGGAACGAAAGGTTAACTAAAAATAAGGAAACAAAAAGGAGACTTTTATGGCAAACAAAGAGAAGACATTTGTTACAGATGCTAAATTTATGCTGCATGGCGGCGATTATAACCCAGATCAGTGGCTGGACCGTCCAGACATTTTAGCAGATGACATTAAGCTGATGCAGCTATCCCATACAAATACTTTCTCACTTGGGATATTTGCATGGAGCGCCCTTGAACCAGAGGAAGGTGTCTACCATTTTGAATGGCTTGATGACGTGATTGAAAGAATTCATAGCATTGGCGGCAAAGTAATTTTGGCAACTCCAAGTGGTGCAAGACCTGCATGGCTGTCACAGAAATACCCTGAGGTGCTGCGTGTTGATGGAAAAAGAAGGAAGCAGCTGCATGGCGGACGCCATAATCATTGCTTCTCATCAAGTGTGTATAGAGAAAAAACACAGCAGATTAACAGATTGCTTGCTGAAAGATATAGCAGTCATCCTGCGCTGCTTATGTGGCATATTTCCAATGAATATGGCGGAGAATGTCACTGTGATACATGTCAGGAAGCTTTTCGCAACTGGCTGAAGAAGAAGTATGACAATAGCTTAAAGGCTGTCAATGATGCTTGGTGGGGACCGTTTTGGAGCCACACTTACACAGACTGGTCCCAAATTGAATCTCCTTCTCCGATTGGGGAGAATGCAGTCCACGGCTTAAACTTGGATTGGCGCAGGTTTGTGACAGACCAGACGATTGACTTTTTTGAGAATGAAATTGTCCCAATTAAAGAGATTTCACCAGACATTCCGATTACGACAAACCTGATGGCAGATACGTTTGATTTAATTCCATTCCAAAGCCTTGATTACAGCAAGTTTGCACGTCACGTTGATGTAATCAGCTGGGATGCCTATCCTGCGTGGCATAATGACTGGGAATCGACTGCAGATTTAGCGGTGAAGGTAGGCTTCATCAATGATTTATTCCGCAGCTTGAAGGAGCAGCCGTTTTTGCTGATGGAGTCGACTCCAAGTGCTGTTAACTGGCATAAAGTCAATAAAGCGAAACGTCCAGGCATGCATTTGCTTTCTTCCATGCAGATGGTTGCACATGGTTCTGACAGCGTTTTATACTTCCAGTGGCGGAAATCGCGCGGGTCGTCAGAGAAATTCCACGGCGCTGTTGTGGATCATGACAACAGTCCGGATAATCGGGTGTTCCAGGAAGTTGCCAAAGTCGGTACAACACTGGAGAAGCTGACTGATATTGTCGGTACGAACCGTGCGGCTGATACAGCCATCCTGTATGATTGGGAAAATAACTGGGCGCTGAATGATGCGCAAGGCTACGGATTAGACTCAAAGCAATATCCGCAAACATTGCAGCAGCATTATCGCACATTCTGGGAGCAGGATGTTCCAGTTGATGTGATTACAAAGGAAAATGATTTCTCTAAATATCGTCTGCTGATTGTGCCGATGCTCTATTTAGCAAGTGAAGAGACAATTGCCCGCTTAAAGGAATATGTGGCAAATGGCGGTACATTAATCATGACTTATATAAGCGGAATTGTGAATGAGCATGATTTAACTTATATGGGAGGCTGGCACAAGGATCTGCAAGACGTTTTCGGCATAAATCCAGTTGAGACAGATACGCTTTATCCGAATGATGCTAATATTGTCCATTACGATGGTAAGGATTATGTACTGAAGGATTATGCGACAGTATTGAATATTGCCTCAGCTAATGTGAAGGGTGTTTACAAAGAAGATTTTTATGCAGACACAGCAGCGGTAACAAGCAATGCTTATGAGGGTGGAAAAGCATATTATATTGGCGGCCGATTAGATGAAGAGTTCCATCGTGCTTTTTACGGCAAGCTTATCGAAGAGCTGTCATTAAAGCCAGATTATGCTATAACACATGGGCTCGGAGTATCTGTTCAAGCAAGACAAGAGGAAGGCAAAGAATATCTCTTTATTATGAACTTTACAGAAGAAACGCAGCCACTTGTCCTTGGCAGTGAAGTAACGGATGTTATAACTGGCGAGCAGCTTCATGGCAGCATAAAGCTAGATAAGTATGAAGTGAGAATAGTAGAGAAAGCAATAGGCTAATGATTAGCAAGAGAATGCGAGAACAGCAAGGAGTATCATGCATCATTTTAAAAAATGACTGTATTAAGCACTGCGCTGTAACTCGGATTCTCTTTTTTTTTGTGAAAATTTACGTATTAGAGGGTGATATTGATGAACAAGAAGTGTGGTAAATCGAAGAAAATACTTTCTTTGTTATCTGTATTAATAGTAATGATAAGTCTGCTGCCGACATACACAAAAGCAGCAGACAACAGCTATGCAGCTAATGGCGGAATGGAAACGGACTTTTGGACAGACGGTTCTTGGAGCTTTGCAAATTTAGATGATAGTGAGGTAGAGGTGCAGCATTTTGCTTATGCATCAGATGAATGGATAAGCCCTGCTGAAGGTCAGCATGCACTGAGATTTTGGGTGAAGGACACAGCAAGCAAACAAACCTTTACAGTGAAGCAGGCAGTTGAAACGCTTCCTGCTGGAAAGTATGAATTAACAGTAAAAGCAATGGGTGGAGCAGATAAAGAAGCTGGACAGCTTATGCTGTTCGCTGGATCAAGTAAAACAGGTCAAACTGCCACAAAAGGATATAATAACTGGGAAACGCAAACTTTGACGTTTGAGCTGTCTCAGGACACAGCTAACTTTGAATTCGGTGCTGAAATTTCAGGCGAGCCGAATGCATGGGGTTATTTGGATAGTGTTTCACTTGTAAAGGTGGATGGTTCAGATCAACCAGTGCAAAGTGATATTTTCGTTGAAAAAGTCGATGGACTAACAGATGATTTTATTAAAGGTGTCGATATTTCGAGTATTATTTCCCAAGAAAACAGTGGCGTGAAGTATTACAATCATGCAGGTCAAGAACAGGATATTTTTAAGACATTAGCTGATTCGGGCGTAAATTATGTGCGTGTCCGCATCTGGAACGACCCGTATGATACAAACGGGAACGGCTATGGCGGCGGAACGAATGATTTGGATAAGGCAAAGGAAATCGGAAAAAGGGCAACAGCGCATGGAATGAAGCTGCTAGTAGACTTCCATTATTCCGATTTCTGGGCAGATCCTGCTAAACAGCAAGCCCCAAAAGCATGGGCCAGCTTGAGCTTTGAAGACAAGAAAAAGGCGCTGTACTCGTATACGAGGGACAGTCTGCAAGCATTGCTTAACGAAGGCATTGATATTGGCATGGTCCAGGTTGGCAATGAAACGAACGGTGGATTCGTTGGAGAAAAGGACTGGGCAAAAATGTCTGAGCTCTTTAAGGAAGGAAGCAGGGCAATTAAGGAAGTTGATTCAAACATCCTGACAGCATTGCATTTCACAAATCCAGAAACAGCGGGCCGCTATGCATCAATCGCAAAAACACTTGACGATAACAAGGTAGATTATGATGTATTTGCAAGCTCCTACTATCCGTTTTGGCATGGAACATTAAGCAACTTAACATCTGTTTTGAAAAATGTCGCAGACACGTACGGTAAAAAAGTGATGGTGGCAGAAACATCGTATACATATACAGGTGATGATGGAGATGGCCATGAAAATACTGCGCCAAAAAGCTCTGGGCAAACATTAAATTATCCTGTCACTGTTCAAGGACAAGCAACAGCAGTCAGGGATGTCATCAAGGCTGTCGCCGATGTTGGTGATGCGGGCATTGGTGTGTTTTATTGGGAGCCAGCCTGGATTCCAGTCGGTACACCGGGGAATTTAGCACAAAATAAAGCGATTTGGGAGAGGTATGGCTCTGGCTGGGCATCAAGCTATGCTGCAGAATATGATCCTCATGATGCCGGGGCATGGTTCGGCGGAAGTGCAGTCGATAACCAGGCGTTATTCGACTTTAACGGAAAACCGCTTGCTTCGTTAAATGTATTTAACTATGTGAATACGGGAGCAGTTGCGCCGTTAAAAATCGAAAAGTTGACAGAGGTTACAATCGAGGCAGCAGCTGGGGAAGCAATTAAGCTCCCGGAAACTGTAACAGCTGTTTATAATGACGGCACAGAAGGAGCGGTTGCTGTTACTTGGGATGAAAATTCATTAAATGCAGCAATCCAAGCAGGAATAGGTAAGTATGTCATAAATGGCACAGTGGAAAACGGAATGACGGTTAAAGCAAACCTGACTATTAAACCAGAAAACTATGTACAGAATGCTAGCTTTGAAGAGGAAGACAAAAGCATGTGGACTATTCACTATCCAAATAGTCTAACACCACATGCAGACTTTTTGAAAAATGCCTCTGATGCGAAATCTGGCGAGCATTCTTTGCATTTCTATTCAGCAGAAAGTGTGGATTTTACAGTTGAACAGACAATCACAGGACTGTCCCCAGGCTATTATGATGCTTCGATGTTTATTCAAGGCGGAGATGCAGCTGCTGCCAACATGCAGCTGTATGTAAAAGCGAGTGATAAACAATATGATGAGCCAACTAATGTTACCGGATGGAATATTTGGGCAAATCCAAAAATCAGCGATATCCTTATACTAGATGGAACGGTTACAATCGGTGCAAGCATTCAAGCGAACGCTGGGGCTTGGGGAAGCTTGGATGATTTCTCATTCGTGAAGACCGCTGATTACGAGGAAGCTGTTGAAGAGGAGGAACAAACACCGCCACCTGCACAAGGCGATCAAGGAGAAGAGTCTTCTGAGCAGGAGGAAATGCCTGCAGATGAAGAGGGAGGCAGTGAAACGCCTGTAAAAGAAGAGGAACCAAAACAAGAAGCAGAAAAAAATGATGATAATAAACAAGTGCAAGATGAGCACAAAAATGGGCAAACAGGCAACAGCCTGCCAGATACAGCTACAAGCATTTTTAACTTTTTATTATTAGGTTCCGTGCTTTTAGTTAGCGGAGCAATGTTGTATAAACTATAAAAGCAAGCCTGTCACTCTTCTGGTAGAAAGTGACAGGCTCTTTTTATATATGGTTATTTAACAAAAAAGGAAAGTGTGACTGCTGCAGTAACAACAGGAATAATCCGATTGAAATCCGTATCCAATAGCTTCCATTTGCTGAAGTTATGCTTTTTAAATTCAATTTTTTTTTACTAAATAAGCGGTTAAAAAAATGACTAGTCCTGAAAGAATACTGGCTGTGAGGTTACTCATAAGAAACACCTAGCACATAAACAATAACTTAAACAATTTGTCGTCAATAATAACCCCTCCAAACTATATTCTCTTACAAGTTTAATTTTATATTTACTTGTTGACTTGAAGATGTACAAGTTATGTCTCTTTTGTGAATTTTAAAAACTTCTAAATTATCAAAAAATAACTAGAGAATTTAAATTATGTATGTTATTTTAGTATGGTAGCACTTTACCAAACTACCAAACTAAAGAAAAGTTAATTTATACATACACTAATAAAAGGGATGATAGGCATTGAAGAATATTGTCATTATTGGCAGCAGCGGCGGTAATCTGTTTAATCTCGGCGGTGCTAAACCAGTACAGCTATTGGAAGAAATATTAAAGCAAGCGCAAGCAGCTGGATTGAATGTGGAAAATATTCAATTTATCGCTGCGAAGGAATCAATGGATACGGCCAAAAATAATACAGCCGCCGCAATATACGGCTATAAGGAGAATGCGGTGCTTCCTCTGTTTGAGGCAACTTTACAAGAGGTCAATCTTGAAGCAGCAAAGCTTGATCAAATGATTGCAGACAGTATAAGAAATGGGGAAGTGGACGGCATTATTGCGATGAGTGCTGACACGAAAGCTGTTAACAAGGAGACATTGGCTGCTGCCATTGAGAGAAAGGTGCCGATTGTCGGCACAGGAGGAACCTCTATGGCTGCAATGACTTCAATGGGGGCAAATGTTATTTCGTCCTCTGGAACGACAGGATCAACAAGCAGAACAAGAGCCATTTCATTCGTATCCTCCCTGTGCAAGCATTGGAACATAAAATTCAACCCAATCATCGGCTCATACGAAAAGGCTCAGCCAACAAATACAGCCCCGTGGAAAAATATTAATATAAGAGGCATCATGGTTTCGTCTTTGCCTGGCTTTATTGCGATGGCTCTTATTCTTGCGGTCAGCCAAATACCAGCATTAAAAGGCTTAAGTGATATTTTTGATTTAATGATTAATGCCTTGCCAGTTATGCTGGCGGTTATTGCAGCTAAACAAGTTTCTGAATTGGATGAAGTATCCATTATTGCGGGCGTTATTGCCGGAGTATTATCTGTGCAAGGCGGAATCATCGGCGGAATCATCGGAGGAATTGCTGCAGGTATACTCGTGCAATTCTTCTTCCGCAAATGTATCGAATGGAAGTTCCCGATTACAACGGTGAATATTGTCAGCGGTGGTTTATCAGGACTTATTTCAGGATTAATTGTTTACTATTTAATTGGACCTGTTGCCCTGCAAGCCGGAAACTTAATTAAAGAGATAATTGAGCAAACGGTAGCATTTAATCCAATCCTTGCAGGCGTACTTGCAGGTGTGCTCATATGGCCGGCGATTTTAGGCGGCGTTTATCATGCGGCCATCCTGCCGATTGTTCTGCTTGAAATGGAGAAAACAGGCAACAGCTTTTTGGGAGCTGTAGATATGGTCGGCTTAGTTATGGTAGCAGCAGGAATTAATCTTGCAAACATCATTGCACCAAGAGACAGAGGCGAAAGTGCTGTTGCTGCACCAGGATTTTTAATCAATATGGGATTTGGGACATTTGTTGAATCGGCCTACCCTTTTATGTTTTCTAATAAAATTGTCTTTGGCGGAGCACTTGTTTCAGCGGGTATTGGCGGTGCACTTGTCGGCTTATTCAATGTACGAGGAACAGCGTATGTTCCATCCTTTACAGCACCATTCCTATCTAATAACATTACCGGTTTTATCATTGCCATGGTTGTGCCGCTTCTAGTAGCATTTCTGATAACATTAGCTGCAAATAAGCTTCCATCGAAAAAGCAAGCAGCTAAGAAGCGTGAAGATGAGCTTGCGGTATAACTTTTAAAAAAATCCCATTTGAAAAATGGGATTTTTTTTATTTAGTAAAACGAATATAATTAGTACAGGTACTATTTTTTTAAAGGCAACTTTTTTTGTTGCCAGACTGGAGGCATAAGATGTACAGCTTTAAAAATGATTACAGTGAAGGGGCTCACCCGAGGATCCTGCAAGGATTAATTGAAACAAATCTTGTCCAGGAAGCAGGTTATGGGGAGGATAGCTACACAACGCAAGCAATTAACCTAATAAAAGAAAAAATGGAGAATACAGATGTAGATATTCATTTGCTTTCTGGTGGTACGCAAACAAATCTAACAGCGATTTCAGCTTTTTTAAGACCACATGAGGCTGCAATTGCAGCAACAAGCGGTCATATATTTGTTCATGAAACAGGAGCAATTGAGGCGACAGGTCATAAGGTTGTCACAATTGACACAGAGGATGGCAAGCTGACACCAGCTCATATCGAGCAGGTGCTTGATGAACATACGGATGAACATATGGTCAAGCCAAAGCTTGTATACATATCTAATTCAACAGAAATAGGCTCTATCTATCAAAAAAGCGAGCTGGCAGAATTAAAGAGCTTCTGTGCCAATCATAATCTGCTGCTGTTTTTGGATGGAGCTAGACTAGGGTCTGCATTATGTGCTGACAGCAATGACCTTCAATTAAGTGATTTACCTAAACTTGTTGATGCCTTTTACATTGGCGGCACGAAAAACGGTGCTTTGCTTGGGGAAGCGCTAGTCATTGTTCGTGAAGATTTAAAAGCGGATTTCCGCTATCATATTAAGCAAAAAGGTGCATTGCTTGCAAAAGGCAGATTACTTGGCATTCAGTTCTTAGAGCTATTCCGTGATGATTTATTCTTTGAATTGGCCAAACATGCGAACAAGATGGCTGGTCTTTTACGAGATGGCCTGCAAAAGGAGAAGATTGAATTTCTGATTGACTCTCCGACAAATCAAATTTTCCCGATTTTGCCTAATGAACTAATCCAAAAGCTGCAAAACAATTATGCTTTTATCGTTTGGAGTAAATTTGATGCAGATAAATCGACAATCCGTTTAGTAACCTCTTGGGCAACAAAAGAGGAAGCAGTTCATCAGTTTTTAAAGGATATAAAGGCATAATAGTTATATATAAAATACGAAACAAGTGTGAGTTTTTAATTCGTGCTTGTTTCTTTTTGATTGGAATGTAAGTGTTTACATTGTGAAAAAAACACTGTTATAATCAAACTACATTATCAGTTTTGATTATTCTTGACTGAGAACATTCAAGCGGAGAAGGAGGATTACGAAATGAACAAATTCAGTGGAATCATTCCCCCGGTATCAACGATTTTTGATAAGGAGGGAATGCTTAGTGAAGTGGAGATGGGGCAATTAATTGACAAGCTAATCGACGCTGGTGTGAATGGCTTATTGTTTCTCGGAACCGGTGGTGAATTCAGTCAAATGTCCACAGAGGAAAGGCAGGAAACAGCAGAGTTTGCCGTCGGTTATGTGAATAAAAGAGTACCTGTATTGATTGGAACAGGCAGTACGAATGCACGGGAAGCGGTGGATTTAAGCAAGCATGCTCAAAAAATTGGCGCTGACGGAGTTATGGTAATAAACCCTTATTATTGGAGCTTGACTGATGACAATCTCTTTGGCTATTTTAGTGATATTGCAGAAGCAGTTGACCTGCCGATTCTTCTCTATAATTTTCCGAATCTTACTGGTCAAGACTTGAGCCCTGAATTTGTGGCCCGTCTTGTCGATAAGTACCCTCATATTGTTGGGATAAAGGAAACGGTTGATTCTATTGGTCATATTCGGGATATGATTCTGCAAGTAAAAGGTAAGCACCCGCAGTTTTCCGTTTTATGCGGCTATGATGATCACCTGTTAAACACCCTCCAGCTTGGCGGAGACGGCACAATTTCTGCAAGCGGCAACTTTGCGCCACAATTGTCTGTTGGTATTTATCGTTCCTACATAGATGGCGACATAACAGAAGCCGCCTCCCTATACAAACAACTAGCCATCCTCCCGCAGCTATACAAGCTTGACAGTCCATTTGTAAATGTAATCAAAGAGGCGATAAAGCTGTGTGGTTTGAACATTTCAACATATGTACTGCCTCCATCAACACCGCTAAGGCAAGAGAAACGGGAACAAGTGAAGGTGATATTGAAAGAAGCAGGTGTTTTGCCTGCTGCAAAAAAATAAAATTAGTATCCAAAAACAGATGAACAACCTGTTCATTTGTTTTTGGAGGGTTATTTCAGCAGGAGCTTATTCTCGTCGTATATGGAGCATGTGAATATATATTATGGTTTATTGCTTCATTAATTTTTGCACTGCTGGAATATCGGCAGGAGCCCAGTTTAATGATTCTAAGCTATCTCTTTTTAGCCACATCAACTTAGCGTGTTCACTAGCTGTCGGAGTGCCTGAGACGATAGCTGCCTTCACACAAGTTAATGTAATGATAAAGGAATCATATTCATGTGTGTTTATGTGAAAAACCTCTGTTGCTTTAATAGTGCAACCTAGCTCCTCTGTAATTTCTCTTTCTAAAGCTGTAAAGATGTTTTCCCCTGATTCGATTTTTCCGCCTGGGAACTCCCATCTATTTGGCAGGGACATTATTGGTGAACGAAGAGCACATAATATTTCGTTTTGTTCGTTTTCAATGATACCTGCAACTACATTAACAACCTTTTTCAACTCGAATATCCCCCTAGTTCATTTGGTATCATAATAGCATTTTTTTTTGAAATGAACCTATTTTTTTAAAGGGGAAATAAATGCTAAGCTGTCTTTTTAAGAGAAATTAATATATATGCTGGTCCTAATTTTTGTGAACAGCATATTTTAATAAATAAGATTTTGTTGCATAGCATCCATAAACAATATATGAAGTGAATTAGTTGGTGTTTTTTTGCAATAGAAATGCTAAAAGTAAAGGCAGCCTAATCTGCTATAGAAATATCCTGTCTTTCCTATGCAGGGAAAGGAGTACAGCTTTTGTTGCAGATTAAGAGTATGTGTCAAAGAAGAAATAATTTAAAGAAAAAATTATTTAAGAAAAGTACCGTGTGATTTGGAAAATAATTAACTTGGTGAATTTTGAAATAATGATTGAATCTTTTTAGGGAATTTGTTAAATTAGAAGAAATCAAAAGGCTGTGTGTGACTGGCGAAACGCGGGGTTAACCGTAGGGGAGCACATGGTGTCGATGCCGTTCGCCTGGGCAGAGGTAAGGGAATAAAGCTTTCTCTTTTTCCTTTGCCTCTTTCTCTTTATAGAAGAGATTTTGGGCTATTTTTGGTCAAATCGCAAAGGATTTTGCGAACTATTTTATGGGAAGAGGAGCAATTAACATGAGCACAACGCTTTTAGACAAAGTGAAAACAATTAAAACCTTGAATAATATCGCAGGCAGCGGGTTGAACGTGTTTAAAAAAGAAAACTTTATCATTGATAATGACAGTGAAAATCCGGATGCAATTGTCGTTCGCAGCTATAATATGCATGCAATCGAACTCGGGAATAAATTAAAAGCAATCGCACGTGCAGGCGCAGGTGTTAACAATATTCCAGTCGAAAAATGCACAGAACAAGGTATTGTTGTTTTCAATACACCAGGAGCAAATGCCAATGCTGTTAAAGAAATGGTGCTTACTTCTTTAATGGCTTCTTCTCGAAACCTATTTGATGGTGTTGCTTGGGCGAAAAACCTAAAGGATGAAGGCGAGCAAATTCCAAAGCTTGTAGAGGCAGGTAAAAAGCAATTTGTCGGTAAGGAAATCAAAGGAAAAACATTAGGTGTTATCGGCTTAGGCGCAATTGGAGCACTAGTTGCAAATGATGCGCTTGACTTAGATATGGATGTTATCGGCTTTGATCCGTTCATTTCTGTTGACACAGCATGGAATCTTTCTCGAAATGTACAGCGTGCTATGACACTTGAGCAGCTGTTTGCAGAAAGCGACTATATTACTGTTCATGTACCATTAACTAATGATACAAAGGGCATGTTTAATAAAGAAGCATTCAGCATTATGAAGGAAGGCGTGCAAATTCTGAACTTCTCCCGCGGTGAACTAGTGAACGAAATCGATATGGCTGTTGCTTTAGAAAATGGCGAAGTCGGCAGATATATTACAGATTTCCCAAACGAAAATGTTTTAAAAATGAAAAACATCATTCCAGTTCCACATCTTGGTGCATCAACACAGGAATCAGAAGAAAACTGTGCGATTATGGCTGCACGTCAAGTAAAGGATTACTTGGAAACAGGGAATATTAAGAACTCTGTTAACTTCCCAAATGTGTATCTTCCATACACTGGCAAGCAGAGAGTTGCAGCTTTCCATAAAAACGTACCGAACATGGTTGGACAGATTACAATGGCGATTTCTGGCTACAGCTTGAACATTGCAGACATGGTTAACAGAAGCCGTGGTGAATATGCCTACACGATGATTGATATCGACAATGAAGTCGAAGGAGATATCATTCCTTCATTAGAAGCAAAAATCCGTGAAATTGAAGGGATTGTAACTACTCGTGTGCTTTAATAAGCGAGCTCTCACTTTAAAGTGAGAGCTTTTTTTATGATTAAAATTATTAATAGAATAAATAGTCGTAATTTTCTTAATATTCGTTGACCAAAATAGTCCTTAAACGTATAATGAAACCATTATTTTGAAGAATAAGTAAAAAACATATTAAAAAAAGAGTTACACATGTTAATGCTCTTGCCATGCACAAGTAAGCTCTTTACATAAAATAATAGGAAACGCCCACCCTAAGCTTGTTAGGAGGTGGGATAATGGAAAACGATAAAGGAACAAAAACGCCAGACTTCAACAGTTTAGATGATCGCCTTATTGGAGATGGTCTAAACCAAGCTGCTTTCTCGATGAAAACAAATTTAGATCCTAAAGACCCATTGGAAAATAATCCGTATTTTGATCAAACGAAGGAATACAGTAAGGAAGAGCTGGAGAAATTCAAAAAGTTTTTTGGTGGTAAATAGCTGTGAGTACTATGCCAGGGTGGATTGATTGCTGCCTTGGCAGTACATTATACAAAGAATTTCGGTAAATTACACTTTGGTTTTTCTGAATTTACTGAAATAAAAAGAGGAGGAACTGGAATGCTGGAAGCTTGGAATGAACAATTGGAGAATATGTATGAAAAAATGGTAGAGTGGAGACGGCATTTCCATCAATATCCAGAGCTGACTAATCAAGAATATAAAACATCTAAAATGATTGCAGACATTTTAATAGATTTCGGGATTGATATCAGAACGAATGTTGGTGCTATGGGAGTACTTGGTTATATTAACGGCGCAAGACCAGGCAAGACAATTGCTTTACGTGCGGACTTTGATGCATTGCCAATTCAGGATGAAAAGGATGTGCCATATAAGTCGAAGATTGACGGTATTATGCATGCATGCGGCCATGACGGTCACACAGCCACATTGCTTGCGGTTGGCAAAGTATTGTATGACAATCGGGACAGTCTTGCAGGCAATGTTGTGCTGCTTTTTCAGCATGCAGAGGAAGGCGGGGGCGGTGCAGAAAAGATGATTGCCGACAATTGTCTTGCTGGAGTGGATGCGGTCTTTGCCAACCATCTATGGAGCTTAAATCCAACAGGAGAAATTTCCTTTACGAAAGGCTATACAACAGCAGCAGGAGATGGCTTTTCCATAAAAATAAAGGGGAAGGGTGGCCACGGATCTTCTCCACATGATACGGTTGACTCCATAGCAATTGCTGGTGCTCTGATTAATCAGCTTCAATACATTGTCAGCCGCAGAGTCCATCCTCAAAAAACAGCCGTTCTGACGATAGGCTCCATCCATGCAGGCAATGCAGCAAATGTAATTGCTGATTCTGCTTTAATGAAAGGGACTGTGAGAACATATGAAAAGGAAGTTCAACAGCTTGTTAAAGAAGCGATGGAAGATACAATAAAAGGAATCTGCACAAGCCAAAAGGCAGACTATGAGTTTAAGTACCACTTTGGAATGCCCGCAGTTTATAATCATCCTGCTGAAACAGATATTTTCACAAATGCTATTGCATCTGCCCTCCCAGAAATTACATTGAATGAGGTTCCCCCACTGCTTGTCAGTGAAGATTTTGCCCTTTACTTAGAGGAAATTCCCGGAATGCTCTTTTTTACTGGGGCAGGAAATGAGGAAATTCAAGCAGTATATCCACATCATCACCCTAAATTTGATTTTGATGAAAAGGCAATGCTTACATCAGGAAAAGCAATGCTTGCTATTATCGATTATTATTTGGCAGGAAAAACGTTAGATAATAAAGCCATAACCATGAAATAAGGTCGAAATAGCCTTGAATCCATTATGGGACGATAGGCTTTTAATTTTTAAGGGTTTGTTTAGGACATTTCGAGGCGATACAGTATATGATGAATACTGATTAAACTTCTTTTATTAGGGAAAAGTAAACAAAATTAGGAGTAAAGGAGATGGATGACAGATGCAAATCCCTATCGGTGTTTCCAATAGGCATATCCATTTAACAAAAGAAGATGTGGACAGGCTGTTTGGCGATAATTATGAACTGACAAGCAAAAAGGAGCTGTCACAGCCTGGTGAGTTCGCTGCAGAAGAAACAGTCACGATTAGAACAGATAAATCAGAAATTCAAAGAGTTCGTATTCTTGGCCCAATCCGAACGTTGACACAGGTGGAAATTTCTAAAACGGATGCACGCATGCTCCGTATTGATCCTCCGATTCGTCCTTCAGGAAAAATTGATGGCACACCAGGAATCACAATCATTGGTCCTAATGGCGAAATAACGATTGATAAGGGCGTTATTATTGCTGAACGCCATATCCATATGACAAATGCAGATGCAGACAGCTTCGGTGTGAAGGATGGGCAATATGTGAGTGTTAAAACCGCTGGAGAAAGAGAGCTGACTTTTAACAAAGTCCTTATTAGAGTGAAGGATACGTATGCATTGGACATGCATATTGACACAGATGAAGCAAACGCAGCAGGGCTTCAAACAGGCGACACAGGAGAGATAATAAAATAACAGTCAAAACGGGGCATAGTTGCCGCGTTTTTTTTGTGGTTGACGAAAAACAGATATGTCGTTATCATTTGTATTAATAATACGTTTTAATACGTATTTTAAAATGTACAAGTTGATAGATATAGGGGAGAGAGACATGAACGTAAAGAATATCATTAGAGAAATACAAGCAAACAGGGAGGAAGGAATTAAAGATCTATATTTAGTTGCATGTGGCGGCTCTTTAGTTGATATGTACTTATCTGAATATTTCTTCAAAAGCGAAGCAAAGCAGATGAGAGTATCTCTTTATACAAGCAATGAGTTCGTCCATGCAGTCCCTAAAGCCCTTGGAAGTCACTCACTTGTTGTTGTCTGCTCACACGGTGGAAATACAAAAGAATCGGTAGAAGCAGCGAAAACTGCTCAGGAGCACGGCGCGGCAACTATTACATTAACACATAATGAAACAGGAGCATTGATTGAGTATGGCGACTATAATATTCTTTATAAATGGGGCGAAGAGACGGACGTAAAAGACAATCCGATGGCTATTATTTTTAATATTGCTGTCGAAGCGCTGCACAGCACAGAATGCTACGATGGATATGAGAAGGTCATAAAAGGATTAGAGCAGGTTAATACAATAATCGCTAAAGCAAGGGTACAAGTGGCTGAACGAGCAAAAGCCTTTGCGAAAAAATATCAGCATGAAAATATGTTTTACGTATTATCAAGTGGTGCTTCCTATGGTCATGCTTATGGGTTTTCGATTTGCTCGCTTATGGAAATGCAATGGGTGCATGCTTCTGCCATTCATTCTGGTGAGTATTTTCATGGACCGTTCGAGGTAACAGATAAGGAGACACCGTATATTTTACTTATGAATGAAGGCAGAACAAGAGCTTTGGATGAAAGGGCGCTTACTTTCTTAAAACAGTATGGCGAAAAGATAGAAGTTGTCGATTGCAAGGAATTAGGTATTAATACGATTGATGATGAGGTAGTTGAGTTTTTCAATCCGATTGTGTTTTACAGTATTTTGAGTATTTATCGGGCAGAGCTGGCAGAAATCAGAAAGCATCCATTAGAAACAAGAAGATATATGGGCAAAGTTGCTTATTAAATGAACAGCTGGCTTTTCTTTAGACATTGTTGATTAATTAATTGTTCACTATTGTATAATCGGTGTACAGTACATATACAGCATAGAGGAGGGATTTCATGAGGGTATTGGGGATTGGCGATAATGTTGTTGATAAATATACGTATAAAAGAGTAATGTATCCAGGGGGAAATGCGCTGAACTTCAGTGTTTATGCACAACTGCTTGGGGAGAATGCTGCTTATTTAGGTATTTTCGGCACAGATGGTGAAGCAAATCATATTAAGGCTGTATTACAAGAATTGGAGATTGATACAAGCCATTGTAAGGATATCGAAGGGGAGAGCGGATATGCTCTCGTTGGCCTCGAGAACGGTGACCGAGTATTTTTGGAAAGTAATGAAGGTGGTATCAGACAATATCATAAGCTCCAATTAGAGGAGGAGGATATGAAGTATATTCAATCCTTTGACTTGCTGCATACAAGCAAGTATAGCTATATGGAAGAGGTTATGCCGAAGCTAAGAGCTGCAGGAGTGCCTATTTCTTTTGATTTCTCTGACGATTTTACAAAAGAGTATCTGGCTGAAATTGGTCCATATGTTGATTTCAGCTTTCTGTCCTGCAGCCATTTATCGGAAGCAGAGGCTAAGGATACTTTAAAGAGAATGGTTTCTTTGGGAAATAATTTAGCGGTTGCGACAATGGGAGCAGACGGAGCGCTTCTATATGATGGAAACAGTTTTTATAAGCAAAAGCCAAAGCTGGTTGAGGCTGTTGATACATTAGGTGCAGGAGACTCCTTTTTGACTGCGTTTCTTGTTCATCTTCTGCAAAATGAACAAGATGGCATAGAAGCTGCACTTGCTAAAGGGGCAGAATTTGCCGCTTCGTCTTGTCTTGTAGAAGGTGCATTTGGATACGGGAAGGCATATTAATGCGGATAAATGATTTATTTATCGCCACGTCTTTGTTATCCTTGGAGTAAATGAATGAAATAGTGGGTGACAGCAAAAATGATTAAGCAAGAGAACCGTGTCCCTCTGTATATTCAGCTGAAAGAAACGTTGCGTACAGAGATTACTGCTAACCGCTTGAAGGCTGGTGACAAGATTCCGACAGAGGTAGAGCTCAGCGATAAATATAATATAAGCAGAGTTACTGTCCGTAAGGCAATCACCGAGCTGGTTGAAGAAGGATATCTTGTTAAAAAGCAAGGAAAAGGGACATTTGTCCAAACACAGAAAATCGACAGGAAAATTCTCCATTTAAAAAGCTTTACTGCTTCTTGTGAAGCATATGGCTTAAAAGTAACAAGCAAGGTTATTAAAAAAGAAATAATCGACGCGGACACAAATGAACAAGAACGGCTGATGCTAGAAGCAGATGACCAGCTTATTCACATCCAAAGAGTCCGATTTGCAGATAATCTGCCGCTTATGCTCGAAAATAACTTCTATTCCTTTAAACGGTATAAATTTTTACTAGAAGAAAATCTCGACGGCTCCCTTTACGAGCTGCTCCAGGAAAAATACAATATCAACCTTAATAATGCAGGTGAAACCTCCTTGGAAATAGCCAGAGCCTCTGAAAAAGAAGCACCATTGCTTGATGTTACAGTGGGAGAACCGCTTTTCTATTTAGAAACAGTTGTCTCTGATGGTGATATCCCGGTTTATTTAGGTAAACAGTATATTATTGGCGAACGCTATAAATTCTCTTTTTAATAATGAAGCAATCTTCGTGGGAAGATTGCTTTTTTGTTGATTTGCGATGAGAGCGGTCGAGGGCTGTGGTCTTATGCATGTCGCCGAAACCCAAGCGCCTATTGGACTTCACACTTCTCCCTGGGATAAGTCAACATCACCTCACTATCGTTCGGTGTGTTTCCTTTATCTCAGTCGAGGCCTTCCAGTTTCTCCGTCGCTAAACAATCGCCCTACACTTTTCTGTATATTCTAATAATATGTTGACTATGTTGTTGGAAAGTTGTATAAATAAGTGAAACGTCATAAAACGTATTATAAGATACATATGTGCTGGATGGAGGGGTTTTTTTGAAGAAAAGAGTTTTGGGGATTGTTTTGCTGGTAGTTTGTATGCTGTTAGCTGCTTGTGGTAAAAGTGCGTCTGGCGGGGATGGGGATAAGAAGCAATTGGTGATGGGAACGTCGGCTGATTACTCTCCGTTTGAGTATATTGATACGGCGACTAGCGAGGATATTATCGGTTTTGATGTTGATCTTGCTATGGCGCTTGGTGAGAAGCTTGGATATGAAATTGTTGTGAAGGATATGGATTTTAGTGGATTGATTACATCACTGCAATCTGGAAAGGTTGATTTCGTTATGGCAGGGATGGAGCCAACTCCTGAGCGCAGTAAAAATGTCGATTTCACAGACTCTTATTTCCGAAGCGATATTTTAATGGTTGTTGCTAAAGATGGGGATGTTCAGTCATTTGAAGATATTAAAGGGAAAACAGTTGGAGTGCAAATCGGTTCGATTCAAGCAGATAAAGCAGAAGAACTGCAGAAGGAAGTGGACTTTAAAGTCGAAACCAGAGACAGAGTACCTGACTTGGTGGAGGAATTGAAGAGTGGTCGTTTTGATGGAGTATTGATGGAAGATGCTGTTTCTAAAGGCTACTTAAAGAACAATGACAATTTAAAGGTCATCTCTGTACCTAATAATGAAACAATCGGGGCTTCCATTGCTTTTCAAAAGGACAGTGATTTTACAGAAGAGTTTAACAAAGAATTAGCTGTTATGAAAGAAAATGGAAAATTGGATGAGCTTGTTTCTAAATGGTTTGGTGGGCTGGAATAGGTCAGTCATTGCAGGGAATATATAATATAGAAGAAACTAGGTTAAAAGGGATGCAGATTTGTCTGTGTCCCTTTTTTTATGTCGACAGTATTAAGGGGATATAAGGTAAATAATATATTCATTGTAAAAAAGAAAAAAATATGTTAGAAATCCTTACTATTTTATACAATTCTGCATAATTATATTATATAATCTGATTAAGTAGACAACATTGTACAAACATGAAACAAATTGAACACTTATGTTAAAAGAAGGAGTAATTTTTGCCGTCAGCATGAATAAAATGAAGCAAGAGGCTTGATAACAAGGAGGATTGAATGAAAATGGAAGTGCTTATGAGGAATATGTTTCAATCATTAGCAAAAAATCAGCCAGCCAATAAACTTGCAAAAAGATATGGACTTCGATTGGGTGCAGCAAGATTCGTTGCAGGAGAGTCAATCAATATGGCCATTGATGCTGTAAAAAAATTAAACAAAGAAGGCAAGGTCGTGACATTGGACCATCTTGGTGAATTTATTTCGACAGAGGCAGAGGCTGTTGAATCAGCTGCGATGTGTATCCAAACATTGGATGCAATTGCGGAGGCACAGGCCAAATCAAATTTATCCTTAAAAATGACATCGCTCGGATTAGATATTAACAGGGAATTATGCATGAAGAATATGCGTAATATCCTCGACCGTGCAAAGTCATACGGAAATTTTGTAAGAATCGATATGGAGGATTATGGTCATTGTCAGGAATCAATCAATATTTATAAGGAGCTCCGTCAGGAATATGATAATGTCGGTATTGTTCTGCAAGCGTATTTGTACAGGACCGAAGCAGATATAGCAGACTTAAATGATCTCCATGCTAACCTTCGTCTTGTGAAGGGAGCTTATAAAGAATCACCAAGTGTTGCTTTTCCAGAAAAAAAGGATGTCGATGAAAATTTCCAAAAAATCATTAAGCAGCATTTGCTGAACGGTAACTATGCAGCTGTGGCAACACATGATGAGGCAATGGTAGACTTCACAAAATCGGTTGTGAACGAATATGGCATTCATAAGGACCAATTTGAATTTCAAATGCTTTTTGGAATCTGTGAGGACCTTCAGGACAGACTTGTGAAGGAAGGCTTTAAGGTCAGGATTTATGTTCCTTACGGTATTGACTGGTTTGGTTATTTTATGAGAAGGCTCGCAGAAAGACCAGCAAACGTTTGGTTTATCGTCAAGAATTTATTTAAGTAAGTGTCTTTCAATGTTTTTCATAAAAACAATAATAAAGGAGACTGAACTATTATGACGACAACTGCACCATACACAACTTTCAAAAATGAGGCATTGACTGATTTTACTGCAGAGGAAAATAAGACGGCAATGCATGCTGCGTTAGCAAGAGTACGAGAGGGCTTTGGGAAGAAGTATCCAATCATTATCGGCAGTGAAAAGCTTTTCGTGGAGGAAGAAATAGTCTCTGTGAATCCAGGTAATGTTGACGAAGTAGTAGGCACTGTCAGCAAAGGATCTACTAACCTAGCAGAAAAAGCGATGCAAACAGCATTAGCAGCATTTGAAACGTGGAAAAAGGTTGCTCCCGCAGAGCGTGCCGCTTACTTGTTTAAGGCTGCTGAGTTGATGAGAGAACGGAAGCATGAGTTTTCATCTTATCTTGTTTATGAGTCAGGAAAAAACTGGGTGGAGGCAGATGCTGATACTGCTGAGGCAATTGACTTTCTTGAATTTTACGGACGAGAAATGATTCGGTTAAGTCAAACCAGTGTGCACCAGCCACTTACTAAGATTGAAGGCGATGATAATCAAATCACATATATCCCGTTAGGTGTCGGTATTGTGATATCACCGTTTAATTTTCCGCTGGCGATTATGGCTGGAACGACAGTTGCTGCCATTGTCTCTGGTAATACGGTTATTCTAAAGCCTGCTGATGCTACCCCTGTCATTGCTGCGAAGTTCGTTGAATTGATGGAGGAGGTTGGTTTGCCTGCAGGTGTGTTGAACTATCTGCCTGGTGATGGCATCGAGGTTGGCGAGTATTTAGTCGAGCACCCGAAAACAAGGTTTATCTCGTTTACAGGATCAAGAGCAGTTGGTTGTAGAATTTATGAAAGAGCGGCAAAGGTACAAGAGGGGCAGATTTGGCTTAAGCGTGTCATTGCTGAAATGGGCGGGAAAGATGGAATAGTTGTTGATGAGACAGCTGACCTGGACGCTGCAGCAGCTGCGATTGTTGCTTCTGCTTACGGATACCAAGGGCAGAAATGCTCTGCAGGCTCACGAGCAATTATTGTACAGTCCGCTTACGATGAAGTGGTCAAAAAGGTAGTGGAATTAACAAAAAAACTTCCGATTGGTCTGCCAGAGAAGAATTATGCAATCGGTCCTGTCATCGATAAAAAGTCATTTGATAAGATCATGGGCTATATCGACATTGGCAAAACAGAAGGGGCATTACTTACGGGAGGGAAGCGTGCAGACGGCAACGGTTTTTATATAGAGCCAACTATATTTGCTGATGTGAGCCCGCAGGCACGCATTATGCAGGAAGAAATATTCGGTCCTGTTCTGGCTATTGCTAAAGCAGCTGATTGGCAGGAAGCGATCGACATATACAACAATACGGAATACGGTTTAACAGGGGCGTATCATTCCAAGGAAGCAAGCAGAATTGATTATGCTCATGAAAATATGCACTGTGGAAATTTATATATTAATAAAAAATGTACTGGGGCACTTGTAGGTGCTAATCCGTTCGGTGGTTTCAACATGTCAGGGACTGATTCGAAAGCTGGCGGCTTCGATTATTTGCTATTATTTACTCAAGCGAAGTTGACATCTCGAAAAAAATAATATAAAAATAATAGACTAGGAGATGTGCTTTTTGAATGTGCATCTCCTATTAAGCGAAAAAATAGAAAAATACATAATCGCTAAAGGTTTTTTCTGATTTTCTACCTACAAAAGAATGAATATTCGGAAATCGAAAAGAATCAGACGGAGATAAAAGGACTTCTTAGAAAAGAGAACGGGGGATGGGATTGAATACACAAATTTTGATTTCGATTGCTATTTACATGGCTGGAATGCTTATAATTGGCTATTTTGCTTATAAACGCACATCAAATCTATCAGACTATATGATTGGCGGAAGGTCGCTTGGACCTGCTGTTACTGCATTGAGTGCAGGCGCCGCTGATATGAGCGGCTGGCTGCTTATGGGGCTGCCTGGAGCAATGTACACACAAGGGATAAGTGCCTCTTGGATTGCGATAGGATTAACGATAGGAGCATATTTAAATTGGCTTTATGTAGCACCGCGCTTAAGGGCTTATACAGAAGTAGCCAATAATTCGATGACAATTCCAGCTTTTTTGGAAAACAGGTTTCAAGATAAATCAAGCATATTGCGACTGACATCAGGACTCGTTATTATCATCTTTTTCACGTTTTATGTTTCATCTGGAATGGTGTCAGGTGGGGTATTATTTGAAACAACCTTTGGTATGCATTATCAGGCAGGGCTTTGGATTGTTGCCGCAGTCGTTATTGCCTATACTCTATTTGGCGGATTTTTGGCTGTAAGCTGGACAGATTTTGTGCAAGGCTTGATTATGGTTGTGGCCCTTATTCTTGTTCCGATTGTCACGATTATGGAGGTTGGCGGTTTAGGTACGGGCTTTGACACAATTAAAGAAATTAACCCGAAGCTGTTTGATATTTTCAAAGGGACAACTGTTGTTGGCATTATTTCTTTGCTTGCTTGGGGGCTTGGCTATTTTGGTCAGCCGCATATTATCGTCCGTTTTATGGCGATTTCATCAGTGAAAGAGATTAAAAAGGCGAGAAGAATTGGTATGGGCTGGATGATCTTTTCTGTTGGTGGTGCGATGTTTACTGGATTTATCGGGCTTGCCTACTTTACACAGAAAGGCTTGGAGATAAAGGATGCCGAAACAATTTTTATAAAGTTAAGTGAGATATTGTTTCATCCGCTGATTACCGGCTTTCTGCTTGCTGCCATTCTTGCTGCTGTTATGAGTACCATTTCATCTCAGTTATTAGTAACAGCTAGCTCTTTAACAGAGGATGTTTACAAGACATTTTTCAGACGAACGGCAAGTGAAAAGGAGCTTTTAGCAATTAGTAGATTAGCAGTGCTTGTTGTCTCTGTAATTGCTGTGCTCCTTGCCTTTAACAAAAATGGCTCGATTCTTTCTCTTGTAGGTTATGCATGGGCAGGCTTTGGAGCTTCCTTTGGTCCTGTTATTCTCTTGAGTTTGTGCTGGAAAAGAATGAACAGATGGGGAGCAATTGCGGGCATAGTTGGCGGAGCAGTTACGGTAATCATTTGGGCTAGTATTGATGTACTGAAGAATAATCTTTATGAAATTATCCCTGGATTTATTGTAGGTCTTGCTGCCATCTGTATTGTAAGCTTGTTAACTGAGGCTCCGAACGCAAAGCAAATAGAGAGCTTTGACGAATACAAGCAATCTGTATAGTAATTAATAACGAGAAAGCTGACTTGATTTTGGGTCAGCTTTTTTCTATACACTCAAAGCTTTCTTTAAATCTACCTGTAGCAATGTGACTTGAGAGTATGGTAAAGTTAGTAAAAAAGCGTGAAAGGGTAATAGTATGTTCGAACGTGCACAAATACAGCTTGACCGCTCCTTTGCGGTTGCAGACAAACAGACGCCAATAGCTGAGATAAAATCAAAACTTCGGGAGTATAATTTTGTCGTTGTGACAGGCGGAACATACTTTATAATCGGCAATTATGAATATGAAATAATTGCATTAGGAGCAGAATCTACCAGCATTTACGATTGGCTGAATAAGCTTTCCTGGCTGCCAAGTACGCCTGCAGCAGCAGGCGATATGCCGTATGCCGCTGATTGGCGCCGTCCTGTGCTTTGGCTTGAGGACAATGCTCCAGTTGGGATTATAACAGAAGCCGCATGGATAAATATGCTCAAAGCAGAAAATAAACAAACTACTGCTTATTTTCAAACACTGGCTGAAACGATAAACGATTCTGTGACAGCTGTTAATGAGGAAGGAATTGTCGTCTGCTGGAACACAACAGCAGAGGAAACATATAAAATAAAAAAAGCAGATATTATCGGTAAGAAAATCAGCACTCATTTTAGTGATGAATCAATAGTCCTGCAACATATCCTTAATGAGGGGTACCCGGTCAGAGGCCAATATCACAGACCGAATGCTGACACGCATGTGTTAATCAACGCAACGCCAGTCATTTTTGATAATAAAATAATTGGTGGTATCGCTTCAGAGCATGATATTACCAAAATGATCCGGCTTAACGAAGAACTTGATTCTGCATCGACACTGCTCGTGCAAAAGATAAATCCATTTTTATCCTTTGACAGCAGCAGTCCCAAGTTTCAAGAATCACTTACTATAGCTCAAAAAATGGCGCATGCAGATATACCTGTCCTCATCTCAGGTGAACCAGGTTCAGGCAAGGAAATGCTTGCGCAGGCTATCCATTATGGCGGTTCAAAGGCAACAGGGCCTTTTGTTAATATTAATTGTTCGATTATTCCGCCGGCATTGCTGGAGATAGAGCTTTTTGGCATTGAAAAGGCATCGTTTACAGAAGAAAAGCAAAACATCATTACAGGTAAAATTGAACAGGCTATCAATGGTACAATCTTTATTGAAAATATAGACAAAATGCCTTTGTTCATACAAGAGAAGCTGCTCACCTACTTAGTAGAAAACTCCTTTTACCGGGTGGGAGGAACGGAGTCAATTACGTCTTCAACAAGAATTATTGCATCTGCCTCCAGTTCGGTTGAAAGTCTGCTGAAGGATGGAGAGCTAAATGAAAAGCTTTTCTATAAACTGTCTGTTATTCATATTTATATTCCGCCGTTAAGGACAAGAAAAGAAGATATTTCTGCACTTGTAGAAAGGTCTATTGATGAATTTAGCGCGAAGTATAAAAAAGCTCCTCCTTCCATGGGAGAAGAAGTAATGACTTTTTTCAGCAATTATGACTGGCCGGGGAATGTAAGGGAGCTGCGCAGCATAGTGGAGAGAGTTATTGTCTTACATGATACAGATCGCATAGGCTTAGAGCATTTGCCAGAAAATCTTATCCGCAACAATACAGATGAAACCGTTATGTCGTCCACAGGCCCCCTTTCCAAGCTGGATGAAGCACAAGAAATAGAAGAAGCTTTGCGAAAAACATACGGGAACAAAAGTGCTGCAGCAAATCTTTTAGGAATTTCACGCGGGACGCTATATAATAAAATAAAAGAATACGGATTGAGCTGAAAAAAACAAGTGGCAGGTTAGACTTTAAGTCTAACCTGCCACTTGTTTTTTTAGGATTCAAGCTGAAAGTATTGGCGCAAAAGATATGCGAGCCATTTGCCATTTGGGATGTGGCGAATGTTTTCAATGAGCCCGTTTATGATGGCAGCACTCATCGTTTGATTACTTGCTTGTTCCTTTAACAAATTTAGAGATTCCTTGATATAATCTCCATCAGCTGCCTCAGCATGTGAGCTTAAGAGGGTTATAATGGTGTCTATGTCTACAGGGCTCTCTGCAGGAGCATCAATCAGATAGGAAAGCTCCTCTGTTATAAAAGGGATTGTTTCATGCATGGCAAGCAGGTTTGTTTTTTCTGCAAGTGATTTTGAAAGAAGGCTGACATCCAATGGGATTTTTGTAAAGACAAATAACTCAGAGTAAGTTTTAAGGAAACCCTTTATGCAATACAGCAAATCATATTTTAAATGGTCAATAGAATTGCCGTACACTTTTTCAATCAAAAGCAGAATGGTGCTGTTAATCAGCTTATCGTAATACTGTATCTTATTAATAAGCTCAGGGCTGACAGACAGATGATGGTCATTCATGAAAATCTTTCCTTGGTCAGAGTGCTTTTTAAAAGAAGAAAAGACAGATTCATAGAACATATACAAGGAATTTTCATTAACTTGCGTGTGTTTGACTTGGTAGTCAAGATCAGATACAAGCTGTTTCATCGCATTGTCGATGAGCTCGAGAACCAACTCCTCCTTTGATTTAAATGAAAGATAAAATGCCCCTTTTGATATTCCGCAGCTTTCCGTAATTTGCTGAACAGAGGTTGAGGCAATACCTTGCTTGGCAAACAATTCTAAAGCGGTGTCCATAATTAGTTGTTTTTTTAACATTGTCTTTTTTAGCTCCTAGCTATAAATGATTTGACAAATGACTGGCTAGTCAGTATTATAAGTAATTAGTTCGACAAAGTCAATAAAGGGTAGGTGCAAAAGTGAAAGGGATTGTTAATTTCGTACTGAAGAATAAGCTAGCGGTATGGTTATTGACCATTATTATCACAGCTTCGGGTATTTATTCCGGTACACAAATGAAAACGGAGACGATTCCGGATATTTCCATTCCATACTTAATGGTAACTGGCGTATATCCAGGAGCAACTCCTGAGCAAGTAATGAATGATGTGTCCATGCCGATTGAGCAGGCAGTGGAAGGGCTTGAGGATGTAAAAAATGTCTTTTCTAATTCGAGCTCCAGTGTTTCAAGCATACAAGTGGAATACGAGTATGGCATTGACATGGATGAAAAGAAAAGACAACTCGAATCTGCATTAGATAATGTAACACTTCCAGAAGATGTGGATGCTCCTACTGTTTCTGCAATCAGCATGAACATGATGCCAGTTGTGGCGTTGTCCATAAGCAGCACGGAAGAAGATATTGTTGATTTGACTTCAAGAGTAGAGGACGTTATCGTTCCTGATATTGAAAAGCTTGATGGGGTAGCTTCTGCAACTATTTCAGGTCAGCATGTAGAAGAAGTGGACTTCTCCTATAATAAAGAGAAAATGGCTGAGCTGAATCTTACAGAGGATTCTGTTAAGCAAGTTATTCAAGCAAGTGATATGGCAACATCTTTAGGTCTTTATGAATTTAATGAGGGCGAAGAGGCTGTTTCTGTTGACGGAAAGCTTACTACAGTAAATCAATTGAAGGATATGCTGATTCCGGTTACGCCGACAGCTGACAATCCTTCACCATTTGTAAAACTTAGCGACATTGCCTCCATTAAGGCTGTCGGTAAGGAAGAATCGATTTCTCGTACTAATGGAAAAAATGCCATTGCGATTCAGATCGTTAAAGGCCAGCAAGCAAATACAGTTGATGTAGTTAACGCTGTTAAGGATCTTGCTGACGATGAAAAAGATAAAATTGACGGTTTAGTTATTGACGTAACACTTGACCAAGGACAGCCAATTGAAGATTCTGTCCACACAATGATTGAAAAAGCAGTCTTCGGCGGTGCGATTGCAGTACTTATTATCCTGCTGTTCCTGCGAGATATTAAATCTACAATCATTTCCATCGTGTCCATTCCTGTTTCCATTTTCATGGCATTCCTGCTTCTGAAGTGGATGGATATTACATTGAATATTATGACGCTTGGAGCAATAACTGTAGCCATCGGCCGTGTAATCGATGACTCCATCGTTGTAGTAGAAAATATCTATAGACGACTGCACTCTAAAGAAGAGAAGCTAACAGGACGTGCGTTAGTTCGCGAAGCAACAATTGAGATGTTTAAGCCGATTCTATCGTCTACATTAGTAACTGTTGCTGTATTTGCTCCGTTAATTTTCGTCGGCGGTATGGTTGGAGAATTGTTTATGCCATTCGCATTGACGATGACATTTGCTCTTGGGGCATCTTTGATTGTCGCTATTACAATCGTACCAGCACTTTCGCACTTCTTATTTAAGAAAAAATTATACAGTGAGAAGTCAGAAAGCGGCCATAAAGAAGTTGGAAAGCTGGCGTTATGGTATCGTGGAGTACTTGAAAAAGCATTAAACCATAAAATTATTACTTCCGCTATTGCAATTGTGCTTTTAGCAGGAAGCTTAGCGTTGACACCATTAATCGGCTTCAGCTTTATGGGAAGCGAAGAAGATAAAGTTATGTATTTAACTTATACACCAGAAGCTGGTGAAACAGAAAAGCAAACGTCAGATAACATCCAGGTTGTTGAGGATGAAATGCTGAAGCGTGATGACATTGATACTGTCCAAACATCTATTACAGACAGCAGCAATGCAGACATGACGGCTGCGATGATGGGCGGCGGCGCTGGCGGCGGACTCATGTACTTGATCTTTGATCCAGACATGAAGAATTTCTCTGAAGTGAAAGAAGATATCGAAACATATATTGCAGATATTGGTCAATCAGGAGAATGGAAGAGCCAAAACTTCACCTCCATGTCAGGATCTACAAATGAAATCAGCTATACATTCTATAGCGAAGATTTAGACAAATTAAATGAAACAGTTAAAAAAGCTGAAGATGTAATGAAAGATACGGATGGACTTAAAGATGTGTCTTCAAGTGCAGAAGAAGCATATGTAGAGCACATTTTGAAGGTTGACCAGGAGAACTTATTACAGTACGGATTGACTACAGGTCAAATCGTTATGGCATTAAGCAACCAAGGCTCTGATGAAGTTCTGACTACGGTTGAAAAAGACGGTAAAGAGCTGGATGTTATTGTTAAACAGGAAGAAAAATCTGTTCCGAAAACAATGAATGAATTGCTTGATACCGAAGTAGCAACAGCAACTGGGTCAAATATGAAGCTTAAAGATCTTGTAGATGTTGAGGAAGGTACTACTCTTAATACACTTGATCGAAGCAAAGGTGAATTCTACGCGACGGTTTCAGGAACTATCACAACAGATGATATTTCAAAAGTAACTTCTAAAGTAGATGACAAAATTAACGATATCGATTTGCCGAGCGGCGTAACACAAGACGTAGCAGGTGTATCAGCTGATATGACTGAAACGTTCACACAGCTTGGAGTTGCTATGATTGCTGCAATTGCGATTGTATACTTCATTCTGGTTGTAACATTCAGTGAAGGTGCAGCACCATTTGCGATTCTATTTTCGTTGCCATTTGCAGTAATTGGATCGTTTGTTGGACTGTTAATCGCTGGTGAAACAATCTCTGTTTCTGTAATGATGGGTATGCTGATGTTAATTGGTATTGTCGTAACGAATGCGATTGTATTAGTAGACCGTATTATTCATATGGAAAGAAACGGTATGAACTTGCGTGATGCCATTCTGGAAGCCGGAGCAACACGTCTTCGTCCAATCCTGATGACGGCAATTGCTACAATCGGCGCATTGATTCCACTTGCAGTTGGTAATGGCGGAAGCGGAATTATCTCGAAAGGACTTGGAATTACCGTAATCGGCGGTTTAACAAGCTCAACATTGTTAACACTGCTTATCGTTCCAATCGTTTACGAGATTCTGTCTAAAATGTTCAAGAAAAACCGTAAAGAGGCTAAAGATAACTAATAAATAAGCAGAGTGCAGCATTAATAGCCTCTCGCTTAAGTGAAGCCGATAAACTTATTAAGTTTGTCGGCTTTTTTTCTTTTTGTTTTTGGTAGGAGTACTTTATATTGTCCTGACACATAAATCACTAAGAACTCTGTTTTTATGAAGCCTTTTTACCGTCTGAACTATCCTTTTTCTCCCCCCCCCCCCCGAAAATTCAACGTATTTAGACAAAAAACCGCAGTAGAAACCAAATCCTTTTTCCTTTTCCTTTTCGTTATTAAAAAATAGTGTAAATAGCTAAAATAGCCATTTGTTTTAATAATTTAATTAATTAAGTCGATTTGATTATGGTTAAGTTAACTAAAATACAAATAATTATTATCTATTAAATGAACTCTTGATTAATAATTAATGTTTTTGTTAATTAAGTTATAAAAAATTAATGTTAAATTTATATTATAGTTATTGACAGCGTTTTCAGGTTATTGTATAAATAATATGTAAGGTATTTTCTTATAAAAGGGGGCTCTGATAAAAGTTTAATAGAGCAATTATTTTATCGATAACGTTTTTATATAGTTGATATCAGATACATAAGCAGAATGAGAAGGGCAATATAGTGATTAATTAAATGTTCAGCCTTTCTTTTTAACGCAAAGCATTTGTTGTGCCTTGTCGGTACTGTTTGTCGGATGCACGCTTACTGCTATATGAACAACAAATCGATAATAAACGGCATGAAAATGTGTTTGTGTTAAGGGAGATATCCAACAAAGTCTTCCGCTACTTTCTTTTCATTTATAAAAACCTTTTAAAAGGTATAAAAGCAATTATTTTTAAAGCTTAGGGATTTGCAGGGGAATTCACTTTTACATGGCAGTACAAAAAAATAATTAGGGGAGAGTACTGATTATGAAGAAACTAAATTTATTGCTGTCTATTTTGTTAGTTGCAAGTATGGTTTTATTAGGTGCATGTTCAAGCAAAAGCAGCGGGAATAGCGATGAGAAAGAAATTACTTTTATGTTTAGAGGCGGCGAAGATGAAAAAACGGCTTATACTGCAGCTATCAAAAAATTCGAAGAGCAGCATGAAGGTGTGAAAGTAAAAATCATCAATACAGATGCTGACCAATACTCTACTAAACTATCTGCAGCTGTATCTGGCGGCAATGTGCCTGATGTGTTCTATCTTGATTCAGGAAGCATTGCAAACTATGTAGATAATGGAATTATCAGAGACATTACCGAGGATGTACAGAAAGCAGATTTTGATTTGAACAGCTTATGGCAGTTTGGTGTCGACATCTACCGCTATGATGGTGAAACATCAGGTAAAGGGGCGCTTTACGGATTACCGAAGGATGTTGGTCCTTTTGCTTTAGGATATAACAAAGATATGTTTAAAGAAGCAGGCATTCCAGTTCCGGATAAAGATAAAGCGTATACATGGGATGAATTCCTGAAAGTGAGTCAAGACTTAACTCAAGATACAGACGGTGACGGAGAAGTTGATCAATGGGCAAGTGGATTTAACGCAACATGGTCATTGCAGTCATTCGCATACAGCAATGGTGCTTCCTTCCTGAATGAAGCAGGCGATAAAGTTACTGTAGATACACCTGAATTTGCCAAGTCTCTACAATTCTTCTCTGATTTGTCAAACAAATATAATACAACGCCGAATGCATCACAAGCAGAAACATTGGATACTTACCAAAGATGGATGAATGGCGAGCTTGCTTTCTTCCCAGTAGGTCCTTGGGATATGAGCACATACGCAAAGCTTGATTTCGAATATGACTTAATGCCATGGCCATCAGGCGATGCTGGTAAATCAGTTGCTTATGTTGGTTCATTAGGACTTGTTGTATCTGAAATGACTCAATATCCTGAATTGGCAACAGAGCTTGCTATCTACTTATCAGCTGATGAAGAAGCACAGCAAACATTGCTTGATGCACAGGTTCAAATTCCTAACCTTGTAGATATGGCTGAGGAATGGGCTTCTGATACTGAATCAGTGCCAAGCAACAAACAAGAGTTCCTTGATATCGTCCAAGATTATGGTGCTCCTTATCCAACATTTGCAACTTATAACTCTCAATGGCTAGATGAGTTCTGGACAAATATTACTCCAGTTGTTCAAGGCAAAAAGACAGCAGAGGAATACTTGAAAGAGATCCAGCCGAAAATGCAAAAGCTGTTAGATGAAGCGAACGAACAAGCTAAAATGTCAAAATAATAGATTAATAGGCATCTGTGGCAAGTCACAGATGCCTATTGCTAAAAGGGGTGAAAAGCATGTCTGGCATTAATCCGGTTGTCGGCGCTAAAGATGTTAAGCCGACAAAACCAAAAAAGCAAAAATCCAGCTCGTTATATAAACAGGAACATCGAGTCGCTTTTTTATTCGTACTCGCTCCTGTTATAGGTTTCCTACTGTTTTCTGTTTATCCGTTTGCCTACTCCATTTACGCTTCTTTCACAGATTGGAATGGGCTAAACCGTATGAATTTCATCGGGTTAGATAACTTTGTCAAACTGTTCCAAGATCCGTACTTCTACCAAACGCTCTTTAATACGGTCTTCTATATGATTGGGATACCAATTGGTCTTGGTTTGGCACTGCTGTTAGCGATTGCTTTAAACAGGGGATTGCGCGGCACTACTTTCTTCAGAACGGTTTATTACATACCTGTTATTTCTTCCCTTGCCGCCATATCCATCATGTGGGCTTGGGCATACAATGGCGATTTCGGGTTAGTGAACCAAGTGTTAGAGGTCTTCGGTATTCAAGGGCCAAACTGGCTTGAGAATAAGGCAACGGTCAAGCCGGCGATTATTTTGATGGCTGTATGGAAAGGCCTAGGATATTCCATGCTGTTGTATTTGGCCGCGATTCAAAGTGTTTCGAAGTCTTTTTACGAAGCAGCAGATTTAGATGGAGCTAACTCATTCCAGAAATTCTTGAACATTACCTGGCCGATGGTGAAGCCAGTTACATTTTTCTTAGTTATCACAAACATTATCGGTGGCTTCCAAATTTTCACCGAAATCAATATCATGACTCCAACTGGCGGCCCTGAATACAGTGCAGCATCCATCGTATGGTATGTATGGCAAAAGGCCTTTAAATATTACCAAATGGGTTACGGTTCTGCCATGTCATTGATCTTGTTCGTCTTTATTTTCATCGTGACAGTCATTCAATTCTACTTAAACAGAAAATCAGATTATAGCTTGGATTAGGAGGTGTGCAGTAATGAAAAAGCAAAAAAGAATTACGGATATCATCGTGTATGTAATCCTCTCGCTTGGTTCAATCTTGATGATTGGTCCGCTGCTTTGGATGATTTCTACTTCATTAAAGGATAAAACAGGCGTGTTTGCTTTACCGCCGCAGTGGATACCAGATCCGTTCCAGTTTGATGCCTATACAAAGCTGTTTCAGCTGGACACTTTAGGATATGGGATAAAAAATACGATTATTGTTTCGTTGTCAGTAACAATTATTGGAACAATAACATCAAGTATGGCTGCATTTGCATTTGCAAAGCTGAGAATGCCATTTAAGGATGGGATTTTCTTAATCCTGTTGGCGTCTATCATGATTCCATACCCGATTATCATGATTCCGCAGTTCGTAATGTTTTCAAAAATTGGCTGGGTCGATACGCTTCTTCCGCTTATCGTGCCAGGGTTATTCGGTAATATTACAATGATCTTCTTCCTGCGCCAATATTTGGCGAATGTACCTTACTCACTTATTGAAGCAGCGAAGGTGGATGGAGCGGGATACTTGCAAATTTTCTTCAAGTTGATTTTCCCGGTCATTCGTCCTGCTGTTGCAGCACAATTTATCCTGTGGTTTATGGGTGTTTGGAATGATTATTTGGCGCCATTAATTTATTTGAACAGCCCAGAGAAGCAAACATTACAGGTTGTTATCGCCAATCTTAAAGCAACCTATGCAATCCAGACAGATTATCCGTTAATCATGGCTGGATCAGTTGTATCCTTGCTGCCTGTACTGATTGTATTCCTCATATTCCAAAAGCAAATTATCGAGTCAGTTGCTTTATCTGGTGTAAAAGGATAAAGGTTAAGGAGGCTTATTAGGTGAAGGAGAATACAAAAAGATGGTTTGACAAGGTTCAAGCCTATCAATGGGGCACACATGGAGCCCATGATCCAACTATTGTAAAGGAAGACGGCGTCTATTATATGTTCGCGACAGATACCTTTTTTGAGGGCAAACCTACGCAAGGTGTGCCGATCAGGAAATCGGCTGATCTTGTCCACTGGGAGTTTGCCGGGACTGCGTTGGCAGGGATTCCAACAGAAGCGGGTACATGGGCGAATGCAGGCGGTTTATGGGCGCCGGAGGTTATTTATTATAACGACAAATATTATATGTATTATTCTGCTTCAACCTTTGGAAGCACAGTGTCATGCATAGGTCTTGCAACTGCTGAGCATCTAACAGGGCCATGGAGTGATCAAGGCATCGTTATTAAAACAAATCCAGACCTAGCCAAACATAATGCGATTGATGCCAATATTATTGCAGATAAGGATGGGAGGTACTGGATGTGCTATGGCTCCTTCTTTGGCGGCATTTATATTGTCGAGTTGAATATGGAGACAGGGCGGTTAAAAAATGACCAAGATTATGGCACACTTCTCGCAAAGCGTCCAAAGTCTGTTGATACAGCCATTGAAGGTGCTTTTATCTATTATCATGAAGAATTGGATTATTACTATTTGTTCACCTCTTATGATAGTTTGAATGACAGCTATAATGTGAGGGTCGCAAGGTCAAAGGAAATAACAGGACCTTATGTCGACATGAATGGAAACAGCATGCTAGAAACAGACACAAAGCCGGACTCTATTGGTGTTAAGCTTGTTGGCAGCTATCAATTCAACGAGGATATTAGCTGGATCGGCCCTGGTCATAACTCTATATTTACGGAGGGCAAGAAAAATTACATGGTGCACCATGTGCGGATTGAAGAGCGTTCTCCTTATCATTTTGCGTTTATTCGCGAGATGTTTTGGTTGAATAACGGCTGGCCTGTTGTTTCTCCTGAGCATTATGAAAAGCTGGATGCAAATTCCTTGTCAGACAAAGATTTGCTGGGGCAATGGGAAATCATCGCATTTGATGATACAACCTCGATTAAGGAAAGTGAGTTTTTTAACCTAAACGAAAGTAACTTGAAAGAGTTCGAGTCGGTGGGAGACCATCAATATCTTCATAAAAAAAGCGGTACGACATTTATAATTTTCGCATGCAAAAACTGGAAAGAAGATAAACAAGGAATTGGGTTCTCCGGATTAACTCCAAACGGAAACACAATTTTTGGAAAGAGGGTTTAGTATATGGCGTGGTCAAATAAAATCATGATTTATCTGGATAAAGCGGTAAATATCATTTACTTGAATCTGCTTTGGGTTGCTGGTGTTGTGCTCGGCCTTGGCTTTTTTGGAGTGTTTCCTGCGACTTATGCATTATTCCATTTGCAAAAAGAGGAAGCATATAAAGCGGATTATCCGTCCTATCTGCAAATCGCCAAAAGCTTTTTCACTGCATATAAGAAAGGCTTTATGAAAATGAATGGCTTAGCCCTCATTTATGGAGCGATTCTGTATGTGCTGTGGATTGATATGCAGCTTGTCAAACAAATGGCGATAGGTCTGGCAGTGCTCTATTATCCGCTCCTTTTTATCATGATTTATGTTTTGGCTGCAATCGTTTATACATTCCCTGTTGCCATACATACGGAAGGTACGTTTAAGCAAAAAGCGAAATTAGTGTTGGCATTGCCGCTGCTTATGCCAGTTCAGAGTATTTTCAGTCTGCTGTTTTTCTTAGTACTGCTTGCAGCAGCTTATAAATTCAGCATTATTCTTCCGCTATGCTTCATTAGCATCTATATCATCTGCATTGAAAGATTTATCTCAGGTGAACTAATGAAAAAAGGAGCTATTAAAGAGGAAATAATCAAAGAAAACATGTAAAGGGAGATAATGACGATGATTGAAACAACATCTAAATATAATAATCCAATAGTTTTACAACGTGCAGATCCATGGGTTTATAAGCATACTGACGGCTATTATTATTTCACAGGCTCCGTACCTGGTTATCAGGAAATCGAAGTAAGAAGAGCCAAAAGTTTAAATGACCTTGAAAACAGTGAAAAGGCGACCGTTTGGAGAGCGCATGCGGAAGGTTCACAAAGTCAGCTAATCTGGGCACCAGAAATTCACTTCGTGCAAGGCAAATGGTATATTTACTTTGCTGCTGCACCAAGCAGTCATCCGAAAAATCATATTTTCCAGCATCGTATGTTTGCAATTGAATGTGGAGCTGAAAATCCGCTCACAGGTAAATGGGAGGAAAAAGGGCAAGTGAGGACTCAACAGGAAAGCTTCTGTCTTGATGCTACCGTGTTTGAGCATAACGATAAGCTTTACTATGTATGGGCACAAAAGGAGCCTGCGATTCCTGGTAACTCAAACCTGTATCTTTCTGAAATGGAAAACCCTTGGACATTAAAAGGCAAGCAGCTGTTGCTGACAATCCCTGAATATGGGTGGGAGAAAATCGGTTTTCTCGTAAATGAAGGTCCAGCTGTTATCATTCGCAATAATAAAATTTTCATTACTTATTCTGCAAGTGCAACTGACGGAAATTATTGTATGGGTCTGCTTTGGGCAGATACAGAGGCTGACCTTTTGGATGGTTACTCGTGGACTAAATCGAAAGAGCCTGTTTTCAAAAGTGCTCCGGAAAACGGCCAATTTGGTCCAGGACACAACAGCTTTACGGTAAGTGAAGACGGTCAAGAAGATGTACTTATCTATCATGCTCGTCCATATACAGAAATGGATGGAGATCCGCTTGATAATCCGGATCGTCATGCCCGTGCACAAGTATTTACATGGGATGAGAGTGGTTTTCCTGTATTTGGAAAACCGATTGCTAATAATGCTTAAAGGTTTGCGAAAAGACAACTAGAGACTTCTAGTTGTCTTTTGCCTAGTATCTTGTGAATCGATTACAAGAAATTGCATAAAAATAGCACCAGCTCCACCTGCGCTAGGTACCGATGATGACCACGGATGTCATCCAACCTAAAAACAGTATAATTGAAAACGGTTACAAAGTCAAATGAGTAGTTATAAGTCAATGGAAAATAATTCAATGGATGAAAAAGCCAAATGCTTTGTCCAAATGAAGGAATAGGACTATACTTATTCTTGAATCCTGGAAAGAAGGTGGACATATTTTGGAATACGTTAAATTAGGAAATACAGGCATGGATGTTTCAAGACTTTGTCTCGGCTGTATGAGCTTTGGAGTTCCAGAAAGAGGCAATCACAGCTGGGTGTTAAATGAGGAAGAGAGCCGCCCGATTATTAAGAGAGCTCTAGAGCTTGGTATCAACTTTTTGGATACAGCTAATGTATATTCTGATGGAACGAGTGAAGAAATTGTTGGGAGAGCATTAAAGGATTTTGCTGCCCGCGATGAAATAGTTCTAGCGACAAAAGTGCATGGGCGAATGCATCAAGGTCCGAATGGCGCTGGTTTATCTCGCAAAGCGATCATGAGCGAAATCGACAACAGTCTTAAAAGACTAGGTACTGATTATGTCGACCTTTACCAAATACACCGCTGGGATTATGACACACCAATTGAAGAAACAATGGAGGCGCTGCATGATATTGTCAAAGCAGGGAAGGCCAGATATATCGGGGCTTCATCCATGTATGCGTGGCAATTTCTGAAGGCACAGCATATCGCCGAGAAAAACGGCTGGACAAAATTTATTACTATGCAAAACCATCTTAATTTATTATATAGAGAAGAAGAGCGCGAGATGATTCCACTATGCAAAGAAGAAAAAATCGGCGTTATACCATGGAGTCCATTAGCGAGAGGCAAATTAACGCGCAACTGGGAAGAGACAACGGCCCGTTCTGAAACAGATGAGTTTGGGAAGACACTTTATACCCAAACAGCGGCTGCTGACAAAATGATTGTAGAACGAGTAGCGCAGATTGCTGAAATGCACGGTGTATCACGAGCACAAATCGCACTCGCTTGGGTATTGCAAAAAGAGACAGTCGCATCTCCAATTATTGGATCAACTAAAATGTCTCATTTAGAGGATGCAGTTGCAGCACTCGCAGTAACATTATCACAGGAAGAAATTTTGCATCTGGAAGAACCGTATATTCCTCATCCTGTTTTAGGATTTAAATAAAATAACGAAGAAACCATTCATGAGGATGGTTTCTTTTTTTTGCATAAGGGATATGAAATGCCAATAATAAGAACATACTAACACTACCTTTAAAAGACAGTCTTGCTTGATTAGTTTACTTAAAGCAGGGAAAGGGTAAAGAGGAAGGCTGATTTCTTTTGAAAAAGGCATAAAGGGATAAGTTAGGAGTAATTCATTTTTATGAAAAAAGTTTCAATAGTATTTTATATTTCGACAGCAATATTGCTGCTTCTAGTTCTAGTTGGGATTCTAGCACCAGCTTTTCTGGAGAATGTAACAAGGATGGTTCAGAGCTTTATTACGAACAGTTTTGGCTGGTATTATTTAATCATTGTGTCATTTTTCCTTGTTGTATGTATCTACTTATTGTTCAGTCCAGCCGGGCGTATCAAGCTTGGCAAACAGGATGATAAACCTGAATTTTCACGAATATCCTGGCTTGCGATGCTTTTTAGTGCAGGTATGGGCATTGGATTGGTGTTTTATGGTACAGCAGAGCCGATAAGTCATTATGCGATAAGCTCGCCAACGGGAGAAGTTGGAACAGAGCAAGGCATGAAGGATGCGATGAGATATACTTTTTTCCATTGGGGCATACATGCATGGGCTATTTATGGGCTTGTTGCCCTTTGTTTAGCATACTTTACTTTTCGTAAAGGCAATGTTTCGTTAATTAGTGCCACTTTAAAACCTGTTATCGGCAAAAGAGCAGAAGGAATTACAGGTAAAGCGGTCGATACGATTGCTGTTATTGCAACTGTACTTGGTGTTGCCACAACGCTTGGATTTGGAGCAGTGCAAATTAACGGAGGACTGTCTTTTGTTTATGGTGTACCAACAAATATCACAACACAGTTTATTATTATTTGTATTGTTACGGCATTATTTATTTATTCAGCCTTGAGCGGGCTTGGTAAAGGAATCCAAATCTTGAGTAATGCCAATATGATTTTAGCAGGAATCTTGTTATTACTGTTATTTATCATTGGTCCAACATTATTCAACTTAAATCTATTTACAGATACACTTGGATCTTATTTGCAAAATATCGTAAATATGAGCTTCCGTATTGCGCCGCTCAACGAAGAAAAACGGACATGGATTAACAATTGGACGATTTTTTATTGGGCTTGGTGGATTGCATGGTCACCATTTGTTGGTGTATTTATCGCAAGGATATCAAGAGGCAGAACGATAAAAGAGTTTGTTGCATTTGTATTATTCATCCCAGCAGTGATTGGATTTTTATGGTTTTCGGTATTTGGCGGAACTGCAATGCAGTTGGAGAGTAATCATATGGGCATGATTTCAGGATTAGCGACAGAAGAATCATTATTCGGAGTATTGGAGAATTTTCCACTCAGCACTACGTTATCCATACTGGCAATCATCCTTATCGGCGTGTTTTTTATTACATCTGCTGATTCAGGAACCTTTGTCCTTGCCATGATGACAACGAACGGATCGCTCAATCCAAGCAATCGCCTCAAGGTGATTTGGGGAGTCCTGCTCGCTGCAATGGCGCTTGTGCTTCTGTATTCAGGCGGACTGCAGGCACTGCAAAATACGATGATAATTGCTGCATTGCCGTTTTCCATTGTAATTGCTATTATGGCTGTCAGTTTGTTGAAGTCAGTCAATCAGGAAGTGAAGGAATTTAGACTCGCAAATCTAAGGAATAATAAGCAATCCTAAATATTGGGATTGCTCTTTTTAAAATAAAAAGTTGTACTTCCTGCCAAGACAAGCTACACTTTAGAAAGTGACTGAAAAGGAGTACAACATGACAAATTATAAAATGACGATTGAATATGATGGTGGAAGATATAAAGGGTGGCAGCGTCTCGGTAATGGGGACAGCTCTATCCAAGGAAAGCTAGAAAATGTTTTGACAGAGATGGCTGGTGAAGAAATTCAAATTATCGGCTGCAGCAGAACAGATGCCGGCGTGCATGCCATTGAGCAAGTAGCTAATGTGAAATTAAACGTAAAACTCAATGAGTTAGAAATAAAAGATTATTTAAACAAGTATTTGCCGAATGATATTAGTGTTATAAAGGTGGAAGAAGTGCCTGAACGCTTCCATGCCCGCTATAATGCGAAAGAAAAAACATATTTGTATAAAATATGGAACGAGAAGCATACGAATCCATTTATGCGCAAGTACAGCATGCATGTTGATGAAAAGCTTGATGTTGCCAAAATGAAGGAAGCGGCTAAGCATTTTCTTGGAAGCCATGACTTTACAGCCTATTCAAATGCGAAAAGCAAAAAGAAATCAATGGTTCGTGAAATCTACTCCATAACAATAGAAAAAGAAGACGGCTTTATCCATATAAGAGTAAAAGGCGACGGCTTCTTATACAATATGGTCAGAAAAATTATCGGAACATTAATAGAAGTAGGCTTGAAAAAAATCCAGCCACAACATATTCCTGCCATTATTCAATCAAAAGAAAGAGTCCAAACAGGACCAATGGCAGAAGCAGGCGGTTTATATTTAGAAAAAGTTAAATTATAGAAGGTAGAAGGAAGCTGACTTAATGGGCAGCTTCCTTTTTATTATGAAATTATACAAGCATAATAATTGCTTTTCAAAACAGATTGGAGTAATGTTATTTTCGTTAATTATACTATTTGGTATAAAAAGTACTCATATCATTTTTTATAGATGTAACAAATTAGAGGGGGAATATCAGCAAATGGGGATTGTAGTTGTCGAAATATGTGATGGCAGTCTCATTACTTCCATAGCATTAGCGGAAATTCTTGAATCAGAATACCCGGAAGTAGCCGTAATTGAAAACAGCTGTCTTTCCTTTTGTGGCATGTGTGCTAAAAGACCTTTTGCCATTGTTAATGGAAAAAGAATCTTTGCAAAAACTGCAGACGAATGTGTCACATTAATTAAAAATCAGATTGAAGCAGAATTGGCATTGTATGCGTAATACTGATTTAATTGCATATAGTTTGTAAAAGGGGGGGGAGAAATGGAAAAAGAGATAGTAGAGAAACAAGAAAATATCTTTCGAAGAGATGTCAAAAACCATTGGTATGTTCAATATGAAGAAGCGGAGTTCCCTTCCATTCAAAAAGGCTGGGTTCTTCCTGTGGAAGGATGGAAGGATTTTGATCCATTTATATTAATGGCAGAGGATTGGTTCAAAAGGGGAGCATTTTCAGATCATCCACATCGCGGCTTTCAAACGATCACGTATGTTGTCGATGGCAGATTAGAGCATATAGACAATGCAGGCGGCAGAGATATTCTCGAGCCAGGGGATGTGCAATACATGAATGCAGGCTGGGCTGCTAGACACGCAGAGGAAGGGGTAGGCGATGATATTGCTCATACTCTGCAGCTATGGCTGAACCTACCAAAGGATCAAAAACACAGCGACACCATCTATCAAAACATATACAGCGAGAATGCGCCTATCTTCGAGTTTGAAGGAGGAAAGGTAAAGGTGTTCTCAGGTGATATTGCTGGCGTTCACGGTCCGCTAAATTCACTTGTGCCAATCACCTTATCAGAAATAATTTTAAGTGAAGGTACCACGTATAAACATCAATTACCAGAAAATCATAATGCTTTTTTATATGTTTTATCAGGTGATATGGATTTCGGAATTAATAAAGTAAACCTGCAAAAGCATGGTGTAGCGACATTAACCTTTAATGAAAATGGCACAGGTGAAAATCAAAGTACGCTTACGATAAAAGCAAATAAACGTAATTCAAAAGTACTCATTTATTCTGGAGTTCCGATAAAAGAAGAAATAGTGCCTTACGGGCCATTTGTAATGAACACAATGGAAGAAATAAAACAGGCCTTCCGCGATTTTCACCACGGCGAGTTTGGACCGCCTGCTAAATAACAAAAAGGAGCATACGATTATGCTCCTTTTCTCATTCTTAAAACTTAACAAGAAATCTACAATGGCTGCTACCTTCTGTTCGGCAGCATGTTCTGTCAATGCTTTCTGGTTCAAGTACGTCTTTTAGCATATCTGTTTCGCATTTACAGGCAATTTTGAATTCCTTTGCAACTTCAAGTATGGGGCAATTATATTCAATTAATTCATATGTGTTGTCTTCAAGCTGGTTTAGCTCTGCCATATACCCTTTTTCATTTTGGATTGTGACAATTTCTTTCATGCGTTGAGAAGAATCCTTGCTGTCCATTCTTACCCCATATTCATGGATAAGTCTTGCTTCTCTTTTTGCGAATAACCGTTCTACTGAACCCTCTCCATACAAATCCTCAATATCCTGTAAAAAACCAATGCTGATGCCCTCATAGTTTTTGGGGAAATAGGCTTCTGCCTTTTCTGTTAAAGAAAAGACTTGAATGGGTCTACCCATTGATTGCTTGACTTCCTTTGTTTGAATCAGCCCGTCTTTTTCAAGAATAGTAAGATGCTTGCGCACAGCCATATGAGTTATTTCCAAATGCTCGGTTAGATTGCTGACAGTCAATGCTTGTTCTTTTTTGAGCAGATGGAGGATTTTTTCTTTTGTATTTTGCTTTTTTTCCATGTATTAAACCTCCATTATCGTTGGAGTATATAACCTTCATTCTAACAGGAGCTTGGTTATGAATAGTTAATTATACCATAAAGTATAAAATGTTAACATTTATAAGGCTCTCAGCATATCATAGGCAGGAAAAGTGAAAATTGTGGAAAAAAATAATTGCATTATTCTCTTTAGTACGATATCCTTTAAATATACTTTTTATACTAATAAGTATAAATAATACATAATACTGGAGGATTACAAAATGTCAAAATTTGAATTGCCAGCTTTAAACTACGGATTTGCTGCACTTGAGCCTCAAATCGACCAAAACACAATGGAGATTCACCATGGAAAGCATCACCAAACATATGTTAACAATTTGAACGCTGCTCTTGAAGGAAAAGCGGAATTACAAGAAAAATCTCTAGAGGAATTGCTTAGCAATCTTGACGCACTTCCAGAAGCAATCAGAACGGCTGTAAGAAACAACGGAGGCGGACATCTTAACCATACATTATTCTGGGAAGTAATCGCGCCAGCTAAAGAAGACAATGCTCCTGCAGGCGAATTGGCAGAAGCAATTACAGCAGCATTCGGAAGCTTTGATGCATTTAAAACAGCTTTCGCACAAAGCGCAACTACTCGCTTTGGTTCTGGCTGGGCTTGGTTAATTGTTAACGGTGAAGGTAATCTTGAAGTTACTAGCACACCAAACCAAGACAATCCAATTATGGAAGGCAACCATGCAATCCTTGGATTAGACGTATGGGAGCATGCTTATTACTTGAACTACCAAAACAGAAGACCAGATTATATTTCTAGCTTCTTTGAAATCATTAACTGGGATGCTGTTGCAGCAAAATATGCAAGCTTTAAAAAGTAATATTTTTAAGATGTCCTTATATTAAGGGCATCTTTTTCAAATAAGAGAGGGGTTGCTTAAGGATGAAGCTTGTCGGTGTATCTGGTTCGCTTGTCGGTTCAAAAACAGCAAAAGCAGTAAATAAGGTGCTTTCTGCTGCTAAACTAGCTGATGCAGCGATTGAAACAGAGCTAGTTGATCTGAAGGAATATGATGTGGAATTCGTTAAGGGAACGGAATTAAGCAATTATAATGAAGATACGATTAAGGTTGTTGAGACAATACTTGCGGCTGATTTGCTGATTATTGGCAGTCCTGTATATCAAGCCTCCATTCCAGGGGCATTAAAGAATTTGTTTGACCACTTGCCTGTTGACGCATTTCAAGGGAAAGTGACAGGTATTATTATGACAGCGGGTACTGATAAGCACTTCCTTGTAGCAGAGCATCAGCTTAAGCCTATTCTCAGTTACTTAAAGGGACTTATTCCTTCATCGGCTGTTTTTGTTCATAACGATGATTTTAATGAAGATAATGATATTAGCAGTAAGGAAGTAGGAGCTAGAATTAATAATTTGGCAAATGAAATGCTAATATTGCAAAATAGTATATCCTGATAAAAAAGAGATGCGATGGGGAGCCCACTGCATCTCTTTTTTTATTATTATTTAAACAGGACACTGACAGGTTTTTGTTCATAAACGCGGGAAATTGCGTCACTTAACAGTGGAGCAATTGTCAGTTGTGTTATTTTGCTGATTTTTTTCTCTTCTGTGAGAGGGATGCTGTTTGTTACAATCAGTTCCTTAATATGGGATTCTGAAATGTTTTCAATTGCCATTTCTGACAGAACAGGGTGTGTACAGCATGCATAAACTTCTTTTGCACCATTATCAAGAAGAGCTTTTGTTGCAGTTGTGACTCTGTATGCTGTATCAATAATATCATCGATAATAATAGCCGTTTTTCCTTCAATGTTTCCGACAATATTAACTTCTCGTTTTTCACCGATCTCTCTTGAGCCGCGTTTGTCAATGATAGCAATCGGCGCTTTCAGACGATCTGCTAATTCTCGTGCTCTCGTTGTACTGCCGTGGTCTGGTGCTACGACAACAACATCGTTGGCAAAATCCTTTGTCAATAAGTATTGCGCTAATATTGGCATAGCAAGAAGCTGGTCTACTGGAATATTAAAGAAGCCTTGGGTCTGCGGGGCATGAAGATCCATTGTAATAACACGATCTGCACCTGCTTTTTGGATAAGGTTCGCAATTAGTTTAGCTGTAATTGGTTCCCTCGGCTGAGCTTTTCGATCTTGTCGTGCATATGCATAATATGGTATTACAACATTGATACACTTCACAGAAGCTCGTTTTAAAGCATCAATCATAATCAACAGCTCCATAATGCTTTGATTGACAGGCTCACTTGTCGGTTGAATGACAAATACTTCACAGCCGCGGACGCTTTCTTCTATATTGATTTGAATTTCTCCATCACTGAATTTTTTAACCGAACACTTCCCAAGCTCTGTTCCTAAGTTTTCGACAATTTCTTGCGCAAGCTCTGGGTTTGCGTTTAAGGAGAAGACTTTTAATTTAGATCCTTTATATGTATTTGGCATGACGGTTTCCTCCTGTAACAATTGTTATTTCTAGTATGTGTAGCGTTTGCATAAATTTTTGTCTCTATAAAGTATTGTAGGGTACTGAATGTGCCAATGCAACCTATTTAATAACATTATTCCCCTTTGACTTAAAATCAAGCCATCAAATAAGATAGGATATAGATAGGTCTATTTGTGTAAAGGAAGTGAAAGGAAAATGAAAATATTATTAGTGGAAGACGATAAAACGATAGCATCAGGCATTGAGTATAGCCTAAACCAAGAGGAGTATGAAACGATTCTGTGTCATACTGTCCAGACAGCCAAAAGAGCAATATCAGAAAACCTGGCGCAAATCGATTTATGTATCTTTGACTTGTCCTTGCCAGACGGAAACGGTTATGAATTATGTGAATATGTTAAACAGCACTCTGACAAGCCAGTCATTTTTTTGACGGCATTGGATGATGAAGTGAATGTTGTGATGGGCTTGGATATGGGAGCAGATGATTACATAACGAAGCCCTTTCGAGTAAGAGAATTGCTTTCAAGGATTAAATCTGTTTTGCGAAGATACTATAAACAATTGCAAGCAAAACCTGTGATTGAAATTGACAATATAACGATTAATACAGCTGAAGGGAAAGTATATAAAAACGGTGAAGAGGTTTTAGTTACGGCATTAGAGTACAGATTATTTCTTATTTTCGCCAATCATATCGGCCAGGTGCTGACAAGAGCTCAGCTGCTTGAGAGAATCTGGGATGTTGCGGGGGACTTTGTTAATGACAATACATTGACAGTTTATATTAAAAGACTAAGAGAAAAGCTGGAAGATGATCCCCAAAAGCCAACCATTATTAAAACAATTCGAGGCTTAGGCTATAAGGTAGGTGATTAGATGCTTCGCAATCGGGAATTGCGTTTTAACTTATTGATCCTTTCCGTAATCACATTGCTGTCCACTTTGTTTGCATACTTATTTATAACTGCTGCTACTGCTATTTATGTTTTTATTACATGTATGGTGCTTACTAGTGTACAGGTTTTCTTTACATGGTGGCGCTACAGGGAAATCGCTAAGCTGTCTGGTCACTTGCGCCGCATAGCGAACGGTGATTATCAGTTTGATATAAGAGATAATTATGAAGGCGAATTAAGCATTTTAAAAAGCGAGATTTATAAAGTGACGTTGATGCTGTCACAGCATGGGTCTTCCTTGAAAAAGGATAAATTAAAATTGACGGATGCCATTTCCGACATTTCTCATCAGTTAAAGACACCGTTGACCTCGATGATGGTTATGGCAGATTTGTTAAGCGGAAAAAATTTAACCGAAGAAAAAAGACAAGAATTTACGAGGAATATCCGTATTCAACTTGAGCGCATTGAATGGCTTGTATCCTCTTTGTTAAAGCTCTCTAAAATTGATGCTGGTTCCGTTCCGTTCAAAAAGGAAAAGGTTCCTGTCATTCAAGTGATTGAAAAAGCAGCAGAAACAATGCTTATACCAATGGATATAAAACAGCAGTCACTTAAAACAGACGGGGATAAAGACGCTGTCTTTTATGGGGATTTAAAATGGACAGCAGAAGCAATCCTTAATATCTTAAAAAATGGGATAGAGCATACAGCAGAAGGCGGGGAGATTTTCTTTTCCTTTTTTGAAAATGCCTTATTTACGGAAATAAGTATTCGCGACAATGGGAAAGGAATTTCGAAAAAGGATTTGCCGCATATTTTTAAGCGGTTTTATAAAGGCGAAAATGCTGGTGAGGATAGTGTTGGTATTGGCCTTGCGATGGCATACAGCATCATTTCCGCTCAAAACGGTGATATCGAGGTAGTAAGTAAGGAAGGGGAGGGAACTACCTTCCATATAAAATTTTATAAGCAGGCAGTAAACAGCATTAAGTGACTAAATTGTCACTTTTGAGTCACTGATATGTCATTTTAGGCAGATAAACTAGAGATAAATCAAATACAAAAGGGGAACTCAAATGGATATTTTAAGAATTGAAAATCTGTCTAAAGTGTACGGAAAGGGAGATACAGAGGTTAAGGCGTTGGATAATGTATCCTTTACAGTCAAAAAAGGCGAATTCGTCGTTATTATTGGTCCATCTGGCTCAGGTAAATCAACATTGCTGCATTTGCTTGGCGGTGTTGACAGGCCAACAAGTGGAAAGGTCTTAGTGGATGATACAGATATTTACGCACTCGATGAGACAGCCTTGGCAATCTTTAGAAGAAGGCAAATTGGCCTTATTTATCAGTTTTATAATTTGATTCCTATTTTGACTGTAGAAGAAAACATTACATTGCCACTATTGCTTGACCAGCATGAGGTCGACAACAGCAAATTTGAGGATATCGTTCGTGTGCTTGGCTTGAAGAACCGTCTCGGACATTTGCCAAATCAGCTTTCTGGCGGACAACAGCAGCGTGTATCAATAGGACGTGCTCTTATCAGTAATCCAGCTATCGTGCTTGCAGACGAGCCGACAGGTAATCTCGACAGCAAAAACAGTAAGGAAATAATGGAATTATTAAAGATGTTCAATAAAACATTTAATCAAACATTGATTGTAATAACGCATGATGAAAGGATTGCCTTGCAAGCAGACAGAGTCATAGCTATTGAGGATGGCAAGGTTGCAAAGGATGAGGTGATTCGTCCGTGAATATCATCCAAAAGCTTACAATCAGACATTTAAAGGAAAATAAAAGACGTACGATTGTAACTATCATAGGCGTTATTATTTCCACGGCAATGATTATGGCAGTGGCAACACTTGGTGTCTCCTTTCTTGATTTGTCGATAAGACAGTCTATTTCTACTGATGGTGAATGGCATTTGAAATATGAGGATGTCAACCAGGATCAGATTGCGGAAATAGAAAAGGATGATGCGACAAAAGAGCTGTTCTTGTCAAAGGATTTAGGATACTCCGAGATAGAGGATGCCACGAATATATATAAGCCATATATCTTTTATAAGGCATTTAATGAAGCTGGATTTAACGCATTTCATATCAAAATCGACGAAGGGCGTCTTCCTGAAAATCCTGATGAGTTAATTCTTTCAGAAAGTATTGTGGAAGAATATACGTCTTATAAAATTGGTGACAAAATAACGGTAGATATAGGCAAGCGGGTTGATAGTGAAGACACGGAAGGCAAGGAGCTGACACAGCAGCTTAGCGTGGTTACAGATGAAGAAGGAAATCTGAAGGAAGAGCTTGCTAATACTACGGAGAAAACCTTTACTATCGTTGGGATTATGGAGAATCCGACTTGGGCGTATACTTGGGAGCCTGGCTATACAGCATTAGGCTATGTTGATTTCACAACGATTGCACAAAAAGATACAGCAGATGCGGTTGTTGTGCTTAATAAAGTAAATGGCTCTATTTATGAGCATGCAGATGGCCTAGCGAAAAAGGTAAATACTAAAAAAATCACCTATAATGATGAGCTGCTTCGTTATTATGGAGTAACAGATAATGACAGTCTGCGGACAACTCTTTATGGTAGCGGTGCTGTGATAGTAGCTGTTATTATCATTGGTTCTGTCGCACTTATTTATAATGCATTTGCCATAAGCGTGTCAGAGCGGGCAAGACATTTAGGCATGCTTTCAAGTGTTGGTGCAACGAAAAAGCAAAAGCGGAATGCGGTATTTTTTGAAGGAATGGTCATCGGTGCTATCAGTATTCCGATTGGTATTCTAGCAGGAATTGGCGGAATTGGTGCAACCTTTATCTTCCTAAACTCATTTATTGAAGGAGCTTTAGGCGTCTCCGAAAAGCTGGAGCTAGTTGTAACACCATACTCTGTTCTGATTGCAATAGTAGTTTCCGTGTTCACGATTTTTATATCTGCCTTTTTGCCAGCACGCAAGGCATCAAAAATATCGGCAATCGATGCGATCCGCCAAACACAGGATGTGAAGCTTACAGGCAAAGCAGTCAAAACGTCAAAGTTCGTTCGGAAGCTGTTTGGAATAGAAGCAGAAATAGGGCTGAAAAATTTAAAACGCCATAAACGCAGATATCATGCTACTGTTTTTTCATTGATTATCAGCATTGTCTTATTTTTAGCTGTATCCTTTTTTACATCAAATATTAAAAAGTCTTTGGAGTTGTCACAGGAAAATGTCAGCTTTGATATTCAAGTATACGGCTCTGGTTTTATGCAGCCGAGCGATTATATTCCGTTAACAAAGCTTTCGAATGTTGAAAACAGTACGATATTACAAGAATCGTATATGTTAAGTACATGGGTGAAGGAAAGTGCTATTGCAGATGAGCTGAAAGAAATGGTTGCGGATGACAACAGTTTACTTAAGGACGGGAAATTCCAGTATACGGTACATCTTGTCGGTCTTGATGAAGCAAGTTTTCAAGCATATGCAAAAGAAGCAGGTGTTTCGTTAGACAAATTCACTGATGAAAATAACCCGATGGGAATTCTCGTAAACAAAATCTCCTATCAGGATTTCGATACGAAAAAATTTATTGAAACTACTTCAGTCCATGCTAAAAACGGTGATAATTTCGAGCTGCATTACAGCAATGAAGGAGAGGGTGATACCTCAATAAGTAAGGTAGGAATTGCTGGTATTACAACTAAGCTTCCAATCGGTATGAATACAGCGGGAGTTGGCAGCATGGATATTATCGTATCAGACAAGATATTTTCACAGCTGTCCAATAATGCAAAAACAAAGGATTTATTCGATACGTCACTGTATTTGAACAGCTCTGACCCTCTTGCAACCCAAAAGGAACTAGAGGACGTTAAAACCTCTAATATGTATATATACAATGTTTATCAAAATAAGCAGGAAAATGAGCAAATGCTTCTGTTTATGTCTGTGTTCACATACGGATTCATCACTCTTATTTCACTGATTTCCGTTGCAAATATATTCAATACAATTAGCACAAGTATAGCCTTAAGAAAGCGGGAATTTGCGATGCTTCGTTCCGTCGGGATGACACCAAAGGGCTTTAATAAAATGCTGCAATACGAAAGTATGTTTTATGGCTTAAAGGCCCTGCTTTATGGCCTGCCTTTAAGCATCGCAGTTATGGTGCTGCTGTACTTTTCTATAAGACAGACATTTGAGTATGGATTTGCATTACCATGGATGAGCATACTATTTTCAATTATTGCTATCTTTATAATCGTTGGATTAGCGATGATGTATGCAACAGTCAAAATCAAAAAGGAAAATATTATTGATGGATTAAAGCAGGAAAATATCTAAGGAGAAAGCCGGATTTGCTCTAAGCAAACCCGGCTTTCTTTTATAGATGATTACTATTTAGATAAATGTTCATTTCGCGGGAGAGACCTATCAAGCACGACTTCATCTGTTGCCTCTCTATTGTTATTACCTCCAGCTCTTCTTTCCAATATTGGCGTATCAGGAGTATCTTCAAATACAGGATTCCTGCGCTCATAATCCTCATTAGGACCTAAGGAAATATTCATTCCTTCTGCACTGTTTGTCGGATTAACGTCATTTAATGGCCGCATATTTGGATAGTCATTTGCTATGTTAGCAGTTTTTTCATTAACATCTCCGTCAACAGCGAGCAAAAACTTCCCTTCTTCCAGCTCCTCTGAATATTGATCCAGCTCTGCTGCTGGTATGTCTATGTCGGCGGTTTTGTTTTCATTTGCGCCAAATCCAAGGTCCTCCATTGTGAAGTAGCTCTTTAATTTTTCAAAAAAACCAGCAGATTCATTATCTTCCACAGAAGCAATATTTGCATCTGTCCGCGATGCGAGATAATCCGTGTCTGTTCTGTTCGTCACAACAGAAAAATCCTCTGTTTCATAGCCTTTTGCAGTCAATCTTTCAATGGCTTCCATTGTCTCTTGGGGAGTCTCGTAAACAGCTACTATACTTTTTGCCATGTTCATTCAACCTCCTTGACTAATTCAAAATGATATTCTTAGCTAGTTTTTTCCCGTTTTGTGGAGCTTTAAACAGAAATAATAGATTTGCTAAAATAAGGAAGGTGGAATGTGTTTAATGTTCATCTGTTTCCTTGTATGGTTTTATCATGCCAACAACTTGAATCTAATACTTTTAAGTGGTTATAGATGTAAAAAAACCAGAACTACGGAAGATAAGTTCTGGTTTCTGGTCTATTTATTTTTCGCAAGCAATTAAATCTTTATCGCGATCGCTTTTTTTGTTGGCGTCATAAAGAGCTTTAGATACGTACGGCTTGTATTTTGTTTTTCCGCCTTTGTTTTTCACATTTGCAGCGCGGGCTACTCCGCCTTTGTATTTTTTATTTAGCTCTGTGCAGTTTTTGTATTTAACTACTTTTGTAGCAGCCTCTGTATTATGAACTGTGCCAAGTGTGAAGCTAAATAGCAGGCCTGTTGCCAAAGTGGCTTTAATAATTGTTTTCATATGATTCTCCTTTCATTCTTGATGATTTTCTACTTTTTTAATATCGCTAGAATAAGAGCTTTTTTTAGCAGAAATCGGAATATTTTACAAATATTTTTCCAATCCCAATTTATAGTATCTTAATCCCCTTATACAAGCAATAAAAATATGATATTATGTAAAAAATTGAATAACAGGGGATGGACAGCTACCTATTAATTAACTTTATAAATGGTATAAATAAGAGTTAGGCAGCAATTATACATAACTAATAGAAAACAGGAGGTACTTTTATGACACTCCAGCAATTGAAGTATGTGGTGGAAATAGTTTTATGCGGCTCTATTAATGAGGCGGCAAGGCGTTTATATATGTCACAGCCGAGCTTGTCTAAGGCAGTTAAGGAACTGGAAAAGGAGATGGGCTTTGAGATTTTTTTACGGACGTCAAAGGGAATCACGTTATCAAAGAACGGTGCTGAATTTCTCGGATATGCCCGCCAAGTTGTGGAGCAGGCGGAGCTGCTTGAACGCAGGTATTTTGACAGTGCGCCTTCCCAACAGCTTTTCTCTGTATCGACACAGCATTATGCATTTGCTGTTAACGCATTTGTCGAAATGATCAAACAGCATGGAGCAGACGAATATCAATTTACTTTGCGGGAAACACGAACATATGAAATCATTGAGGATGTTAAAAACTTCCGCAGTGAAATTGGTATCCTTTATGTCAGTTCGTTTAATGAAAAGGTTATGCTGCAAATGCTCGAACAGGAAGGACTTGATTTCCATTCTTTGTTTGAAGCGGGTCCGCATATTTTTGTAAGTGCCCAAAATCCTCTGGCGAAAAGATCGTCAGTAACACTTGGGGATTTGGAAGCATATCCACGACTGTCATTTGAGCAGGGGGAGTTTAATTCCTTTTATTATGCGGAGGAAATATTCAGTACCATTCCACGCAAAAAATCAATCCAAGTGAGTGACCGTGCTACTCTATTCAATCTGCTGATCGGGTTGAATGGGTACACCATTTCAACAGGGATTTTAAGCTCGGATTTAAATGGATCTGACATTGTCTCTGTTCCGTTAGCCGAAGAGGAAACGATTTCAGTTGGGTGGATTGTGCACAAAAAAACCAGATTAAGCAGGATTGCCAACCTTTATTTAGAAGAGCTTAAAAGATTTGTCGATTATTATGCTACTAAGTGATATAGCTTTTAGTTATAACGGACAATTACTTTTATCAGTTACTCTATACCCTTTTAATTATGCTAATATACAGACAATATAGGAACGACAAAGGGAAAGAGGGAATATAGATGCAAACGATTGATAAATCATCACAGAAAACAGCACCATTTCGCGCAGACCAAGTAGGAAGCTTATTGAGATCTGAGGCAATTAAGAAGGCGCGTTTGCAAAGAGCAGCTGACGAAATTACTGCAGAGCAATTAAAAACTATAGAAAATGAAGAGATTGCTAGAATTGTAGAAAAGCAAAAGGAAGTTGGCCTTCAAGCTGTCACAGATGGCGAATTCCGCAGAGCATGGTGGCATTTTGATTTTCTTGAAGACCTGCAAGGTGTAACAGGCTATCAAACTGGATCAGGTATTCAATTCCAGCAAAAGCAAACAAAATCACGTGCTATTAAGGTTACGGACAAGCTTGGGTTTGACAAGCACCCATTCCTTGAGGATTTTAAATTTCTTCAAGCTGCAGCTGGTGACCATACAGCAAAATTAACGATTCCAAGTCCAAGTATGCTTCATTTCCGCGGTGAAGTTGACAAGGCTGTGTATCCAGACCAAGATGAGTTTTTCGCAGATCTTGCACAAACATACAAAAAGGGCCTTCAAGCGTTTTATGATGCAGGCTGCCGTTATGTGCAACTTGATGACACATCATGGGCATACCTATGTTCAGAAGAACAAAAGGAACAGCTGCGTGCAAAAGGAATGGATCCTGACTACTTAAGCAGAAAATATTTAGAAACGTTAAATGAAGCAGTTTCAGATCGTCCAGATGATTTTAAAGTAACGATGCATATATGCCGAGGAAATTTCCGCTCTACATGGATTTCTTCAGGTGGTTATGAGCCGGTTGCTGAAAAGCTGTTTGGTCATTTAAATATTGATGGCTTCTTCCTCGAATATGATAATGATCGTTCAGGTGGTTTTGAACCGCTTCGTTTCGTTAACAGACCAGATTTAAACATCGTACTTGGATTAATTACATCTAAATTCGGTGAACTAGAGGATAAAGATGTTATTAAACGTCGTATTGAAGAAGCATCACGTTATGTTGACCTAAATCAATTGTGCTTAAGCCCGCAGTGCGGCTTTGCATCAACTGAGGAAGGCAACCTGCTGACAGAAGAGCAGCAATGGGATAAGCTTCGCCATGTTGTTGAAATTTCAAATGCTGTTTGGAAATAATGCTTTATGAAGCTGACTGACTGAAAAATTTTCAGTCAGTTTTTTTGTGGCTTGAGCCATGTAAGCAATAGTTTATAATGGAAGAAAAGGCAGGGGCTGTTTATATGATAAAAGCAGTTTTGTTTGATTTAGATGGAACATTATTAAACAGAAATGAAGCAGTCCTGCATTTTGCAGAACGACAATATAACAGCATAATAAAAGCGACAAGCGATATATCGAAAGAAACATATATAAGCAGGTTCATCACCTTGGATGCGAACGGCTATGTTTGGAAGGATAGAGTCTATCAGCAGCTTGTTGAAGAATTTCACTTGACCGGCATCACTTGGCAGGAGCTGCTGCAAGATTATGTAGAGGAATTTCCGTATAGCTGTGTGCCTTTTGCTCATTTAAACGAAATGTTAGCAGAGCTTTCAGAAGCAGGGCTGCGCTTAGGAATCATTACAAATGGATACGGGCAGTTTCAGCAGAGCAATATCGAAGCATTAGGAATCAAACACTTTTTTGATACGATATTGATATCAGAATGGGAGAATTTGCGCAAGCCTGAACCAGCGATTTTTCAGCGGGCATTGCAAAGGCTGGATGCAACTCCTGACGAAAGTCTTTTTATCGGCGATCACCCACAAAATGATGTAGAGGCCGCCCGTAATGTTGGAATGCTTGGAGTATGGAAAGAAAATTCTGATTGGAGCAGTGCAGGAATGGAATATATCGTGAAGGATTTGACAGAAATTCCAATGCTGATAAGAAAACTCAATCAAGACATGGATAATAAATAGCTGGAGGAATGTTAAATGAGCGCTAAATATATAATTGATTATAAATCACCAATTGGGCTTGTCGAAATCACAGGTACCGAAGCAGGAGTATACTCTGTATTGTTTACAGATAGAGAAACCTTGCAATATCCATTGATGGAAAACACGCCAAAACCATTAAGAGCTTGCTATCAACAGCTTGATTTATATTTTAAAGGAGAGCTTGAGACATTTACTTTTCCATATATAGTCGAAGGTACAGATTTTCAAAAAAATGTGTGGAATACGTTACCGTCAATTTCTTACGGTAAGACAGGCTCCTATAAAGATATTGCAACAGCAATCGGCAATGAAAAGGCAGTTCGGGCAGTTGGTAGTACAAATGGCAAAAATAAGCTCTGTATTGTTTTGCCATGTCACCGGATTATTGGCAGCAATGGCAGCTTGACAGGTTATGCAGGCGGCTTATGGAGAAAGGAATGGCTCCTTGAGCATGAAAACAAATATGCCCCGAAATAATTATTTCAGGGCATGTTTGTTAAGAAATTTTAAATTGCTTAATGATTGCTTGTAAATCATCTGCTAAAACAGCCAGTGCTTGAGAGGAGGTAGTGATTTCTTCCATTGAGGCAAGCTGCTCCTGTGTTGCAGCAGAGATATTTTGTGTGATGGCTGCAGAATCCTTGGCCACACCACTAACATCATCGATTGATACATGAACAGTTTCTGTTCCTTTTGCTAGTTTTTGCAGTGCTTCTGAAATATCTTCAATTTGCGAGACGATACCGTTAACGGCTGTTTCGATTTTTTGGAAGGAAGCACCTGCTGTATGAACAACAGTTAAACCTGAGTTCACTTCTTGTGAGGCTCTTTCCATTGTTTCAAGTGTATGCTCTGTGTCCTTTTGTATTAATTGAATCAAATTCGAAATTTGTTCTGTTGATTTAGTTGATTCCTCTGCAAGTGTTCTAACTTCATCAGCAACGACTGCAAAGCCTTTGCCATGCTCTCCAGCACGTGCCGCTTCAATTGCTGCATTCAATGCCAACAGGTTTGTTTGGGCTGAGATGCCAGTGATGACATTCGTAATTTCTCCGATCTCAGTTGAACGTTCATTTAAGCTTTTGACAGCTTCTGATAAGCTGGTAACATTAGCATAAATAGAATTCATTTGCTTATTAACTTTTGTAATTGCTTCATTTCCGTCTGCAGATACTTGTGATGCATGAAGGACGTCTTTTGATATTTTTTCTGTATTATCAGCAATTGTTTTTGTATATGTCGTAATTTTGCTGATAACTTCGGCACTGTCTTCGATTTTAATAACTTGTGTATCTGTTCCTACAGTAAGTTCCTGCATGGTAAGTGTTATATGCTCACTTGCTTTGCTGTTTTCCTCTGCACTTGCACTCAGCTCTTCTGAAGCAGCAGCAACCTGTTGTGAAGAGTCATATACAGTGCTGAAAACAGATTGAAGCTTTGCTGTCATATTATTGAAGGACTTTGCAAGTTCGCCAATTTCATCTTTTGACTGGTAGCTTCCTTTAACAGTAAAATCTCCATCCTCTGCCAAAGAAAGAAGCTCTTTTACTTCCTTGACTGGTTTTACAATCATTCGGCCAATAATATAGCTCAAGAATAACAGCAGCAAAACAGCCAAAATGATGACAGCCGCAACAAAAATGGTAACGGTGTGTAAGCGTTCCTTGCTTTTCGTGTAAATTTCTTCTGCATGCTTTGTTTTCGCGGCAGCAAGTTCTTTTAACGTCTCGTTTACTTTTGTTCTGTTTGCTTCGACTTCTTTTAAGTAAAGGTCATAGCCCTCTTCGTTTTTATTAGCAAGAGCAAGATCAACCACTTTATCTGTTCCTGCAGTTAATGGAGTTACTTCCACCTTAAACTGGTCAAGCAGTTCTTTTTCTTCGGGAGTCATATTGCCACTCTCAATCTTGGCAACAAGTGTATCAATTTCTTCCCAGGCAGACTTAATTTCCTCCTGTAGTTCTTTATTTTTGGCTGCATCCTTTGTCAGCATTAGTTCTAATGTGTACGAGCTGCTTGATCTGGTATTAATTCTAATTTGCAGCATGTCAGTTATCGGCAGCAGATTCTCCTTGTACATAACTTCTGAATCCTTCGCCATAATACGAATATAATTTAAGCCTAAAAAACCAACTGAGCTAAGTGCTGCAGCACTTACTAGTGTGATAATCAAAAGCTTTCTGGTAATGTTTAAGTTTTTTAACAGTTTCAATGATGTAGCTCTCCTTTTATGTTTTTTTCCTGAAACTAATACATATATCGGCCTGCTTAATGCATTCTAAAGCAGCGATGTTCTGCCTCTTTTTTCCTTAGGTGTGTTGAAAGACTTGGTGGAGGAAGAGAATAGTACAAACATTGGCTTAAGCCTTCGCAGAACTTCCTAGATTTCACGCATTGGCAAAAAAATTCATATACTCGACTATTAGCAAACACTTTGTACCAATCTCTTGAAAGTTTGCAGAATGGATCTGATTTTTTGATGTTAATAAGTTTCATTGTGCTGATAAACGGATAATTACTAGAATTAGCATACATCTTGTTCTATTAACTAAAAGGCTTACATAATAGTACTAAGAAATCAATTATGTTATAATAAATGATTAATTGAATATTAAGAATTTTGTCGTTGTTTTTGCAGTGACATAAAATAGGGAGGAGAAGGTTGATGAAAAAAAGAGTGGTAATCTATACAGCAATAACAAAAGGCTATGATGAATTGAAGGAGCCGGCAATCAAATCTAATCAGTGTGACTACATATGCTTTACAGATGATCCAACACTTATTTCACCTACATGGCAAATAAGACCTCTTCCTCCGAGCGATTTGGATATTGTTAGGCAGTGCAGGCAGGTGAAAATTATGCCGCATTTCTTTTTGCCCGAATACGAATACAGCATTTGGATAGATGGAAATGTACAGATAACTGGTGATATCGATCAACTGATTGAACAGTATTTTATCAATGGCGATAAAACGCTTTATACATTTAAACATCCAGAAAGAGATTGTGTTTATGAGGAAGCGAAGGAATGTATCAAGAATGGGAAGGATAATGAAAGAATTATCAGGAAGCATCTGGCGTTGTTAAAGAGTGAATATTATCCTAAACAAAATGGCCTAATTGACAGCAATGTTATTCTTCGCAAAACACATTGTCCTGATGTCATGCAATTAATGGAGCAATGGTGGAAGCTTGTGAAAAACTACAGCAGAAGCGATCAGCTCAGCTTCAATTATGCCGCATGGATGACTGGGTTCTTTTTCGGCTACTTAGGGGGAAATAGCAGGGACAGCAGCAGCTATTTCCGCTATGTGCATGACCATGTAGTATTGGAAATGGAGCAGCCGGAACCAGTTTAATATTATGGTAAAAAGGGAGGCTGGAATGTCTCCCTTTTTTTGTATAATTGACTTCTTATATTTTAGTAAACTAGTTCCTTCTTCAAGAAACCAGCCCCATATTCTGGTTTCTTTTTTTTTGTAACCAAATGAACTAAAATTTTAAAATAAATTAATATTTATTGAAATTATGTTTCAGGGGACTTATAATAAACATGTAAAAAGAAATGGAGGACTAAGCGATGGATCAGAAGCTCAAATTATTAACAACAGAATCTCGCAATGTACGAACAATGCATATAGATACGGCTGAAACAATGGAAATTTTGAGGCTGATGAATGAAGAGGATCAAAAGGTAGCAATCGCCGTTCAGCAAGTTCTTCCAGAGGTCGAAACAGCTGTCAAATATGCTTATGAGTCTTTAAAAAAAGGGGGACGCATCATCTATATTGGTGCAGGTACAAGCGGAAGGCTGGGGGTTTTGGATGCAGTTGAATGCCCACCGACATTTAGTACAGATCCTGATTTAGTTCAAGGGATTATGGCTGGTGGGGAAAAGGCATTTATTAAGGCTGTTGAAGGAGCAGAAGATAATCAGGAGCTTGGTGCCAAGGATTTACAAAACATCTGCTTAACAGCAAATGATACTGTTATTGGAATCGCAGCAAGTGGCAGGACGCCGTATGTAAAAGGAGCGCTTTGTCATGCACGCAGTGTCGGCGCAAAAACAATTGCGTTATCCTGCAATAAAGATTCAATAATTAGTAAATATGCTGACATATGTATTGAAGTAGAGGTGGGACCTGAAGTGCTCACAGGTTCAACAAGACTTAAGGCTGCTACCGCACAAAAGATGATATTGAATATGATTTCAACAGCTACAATGATTCAAAATGGAAAAGCGTATGAAAACCTTATGGTAGACGTGCATGTTAGCAATTATAAGTTGAAAGAAAGAGCGATCCACATCATCTGCAAAACTACAGGAGCAACCTATGAAACAGCCAAAGAGACGTTGGCAATAGCACAAAATGAAGTGAAAACAGCCATTGTTATGCTTAAAACCAATCAGGACTACACGCAGGCTAAAGTACTCTTAACAAAAGCAGAAGGTAATGTAAGAAAAGCAACTTCTATAGTGGAGAACTAAGAATGGCAGCAGGCGGAGCTAGATGCTAATCACGCAGCTGCAGTGTAATCGGAAACAAGAGAATCATCTATTGAACAAAAACGTGAGGCAGAAAAAAGAGATAAGTTCTTATGAAGCTCAATTTCTCAAACAAAAAAATTTAAGCGGTTTCATTTTAATTGTTTTGGAATTGATATTAAAGGAGGAACTAACATGTCTGGGGAAAATCATGTTTTGGCACTGAAAATATTAGAACAGCTTGGCGGTCCGGCTAATATTGCCGCATATACACATTGTATGACACGCCTTCGTGTAACACCAATTGATAATAATGCTGTCAATAAACCAGCCATAAAAAAAATCAACGGTGTATTAGGGCTGGTTGAGGATGAGACATTGCAGGTTATATTAGGGCCAGGGAAAGTGAATAAAGTCGCAGAGGAGTTCGGCAAGCTGTTAGAACCTGCCGGAGACGTTAAGCTAGAAGAGCTGGCAGCACAGAAGAAAACTGCATTAAAAACCAAAAATTCTACTCCGGTTAAAATGTTTTTGCGTAAAATCGCCAGTATTTTTATCCCGCTTATCCCAGCATTAGTTGCATCTGGATTAATTACAGGGATTACAAAGGCGGTTGTACAGGGCGGCTGGCTGTCAGCAGAGTCTCAGCTTGCGACGATACTAACAGTTATTGGGAGCGGTTTGTTTACTTATCTTGGGATATTGGTCGGAATAAATGCTGCAAAGGAATTTGGAGGTTCCCCTGCATTAGGTGGGGTGGCAGGTATATTAATTATTAATCCCTCTGTTGCAGGAATAACGCTCTTCGGTGAAGAGTTATTGCCTGGCAGGGGCGGTTTAATCGGGGTATTATTTGCTGCTATCTTTATCGCAATCGTTGAAAAACGGGTGCGTCGGATTGTGCCACAGTCCCTTGATATCATTATCACACCAACAATCGCTTTATTAGTTACAGGAATTGTCACATATCTCGTGTTCATGCCAATTGGCGGTTTAATCTCTGATGGAATAACAAAAGGCTTGCTCGCTATTTTAGATATGGGAGGGGTTGTTGCAGGATTTGTTTTAGGTGCCGCTTTTCTGCCATTAGTTGTAACAGGCTTGCATCAAGGATTAACACCTGTTCACCTTGAGCTTATTAATTCGATTGGTGATGATCCGCTGTTGCCGATTTTAGCAATGGGCGGTGCAGGTCAGGTGGGTGCCGCATTTGCGATCTACATGAAAACGAAAAAGGCACGATTGAAACGGGCGATCGGCGGTGCGCTTCCTTCCGGCTTGCTTGGCATCGGTGAGCCGTTGATTTTTGGGGTTACCCTCCCGCTTGGAAGACCGTTTTTAACAGCTTGTCTTGGTGCTGGGATTGGTGGTGCATTTCAGGCTTATTTTAAAGTTGCGACAGTCGCAGTTGGAGTTTCCGGCTTGCCGCTTTCCTTTCTTGTTCATGCCCAGCAAATTCTGTATTACTTGGCAGGTTTAATTATCGCTTACGCAGCAGGCTTTGTTTTCACATTTTTGATTGGCTATAAGGATGAAATGGCGAGTGAGTTCGAATGATTGGCATTTCATTTTATCTAAATGATCCACTTGCAGAGGAACGAATAATAGAAGCAAGTCAAAAAGGGATAACAAAGGCCTTTACTTCGCTGCATATACCAGAGGAAAGAGGGGGTCTCGCAAGCAGAGCCTCTGAATTACTTAAGACAGCTAAAGCCTGTGGTATGGAAGTTTATGCCGATGTATCGTTGAAAACGCCCCGCCATTTAAATATTGACAGCTTGGAACAACTGAGTACTTTAGGAGTAGTTGGCATCCGATTAGATGACTTCTTCGAAAGTAATAGAATGATAGAACTATCAAAGTGCTTTCACATTGCTGTTAATGCCAGTATCATCTTAGAAGAAGAGCTTGAGAGCTTACTAGCAAACGGACTTAATGCGAAAAGGCTTATCGCTTGGCATAATTTTTATCCCCGTCGTGAAACAGGTTTAGATAAAGACTTTTTTCGGACACAAACCGCACTTTTTAAAAGCTATAATATTCCGGTTTGTGCCTTTATCCCGGGAATTGCAGAAAAACGGGGACCGGTTTTTGAGGGTCTTCCAACATTGGAGAGTCATCGGGAAATACATCCGTTTATAGCGGCAGTTGAGCTATATAAGCTTGGGATAACAGATGTGTATATTGGTGATCCAGATCATGGAAAGGGATTATTAGAACAACTGATTAAATATGATGAAGACAAAATTCTGCCAATTCGTATTCAGTCTGGACTGTTAAAAGAAGGCATTAATCGATTACGTCCTGATTTATCTCCTGATGTGCTGCGAATAATGGATTCTCGTACAAACGAATCTGTCGAACCTGTCAATAACTTGGCAAGACAGCGAGGGATGATTACTATGGATAATCATTTATACGGACGTTACTGTGGAGAAGTGCAGATTGTACTGCGAAATCTACCAGCAGATGAGCGCGTAAATGTGATAGGAGCAGTTAATAGTGAGGATTTACAACTTCTATCTTACATTCAACCTGGGCAAAGGCTGGAGTGGAAAATGGGTGAAGATAAACACATCGATAAGTAGCAAGAAGCTCTGTTAAAAATCTTAACAGGGCTTTTTATTGTAAAAACTTTTCTGAATATATGATAAACTTAAGCGGAATAGCTAAGCGTAAAAGTCGTATTAAGAAAGTAAAAAAGAATGCGGCTAGAATTGGTAGATGCATTCTTTTTTGTTTAGCTTTATGTTTTTAAAAGCCATTTCTTAACAGACAATCCTATGATAATACCCGGTAGCACACAGAGGATTGGCATAAATATTGGGCCAAGCAATATGCCGAAAATGGTCCATTTTTGACAATAAATTAGCCCGACTGTAACACAGATGGCGCATGAGACATAGGGCAGGAACGCGTAAGGAGGGGATGAATCTTCATCGTCATATGTATCTCTTACAGCATCCCACATCGCAAAAAAATAAAGGCATGGATAAAACATCAGCCATTGAAAGTGAATATTCTCGATTGATTTGTCAATATTGCCATGGAAGCTCGAAATGATCGCAAGATTAAAATTAGAGTGCCGGTTAATCACCATTTCCATCATGATGAAAAGCAGTGATTTTAAATACTTGTGATTGAGCAGCTGGCCAAAGCCAGGAAAAGCAATTGACCATAACAATCTTTCCAGTGTCACCTTATTCAACTTATAATCAGCCTGCTTCCTTCTGATAATTGGTAATTAGGTAAATTGTTAAAGCCACATATCAAAAAGCAGATGTCCATCTATAAAAGTCATGGATGCTGCATCATGTGAAAATGGTAAGATAGTGTCTTGATGTTTATAGTATTTCAAAAGAACACCATAATTATTATCTTTTTACAAAAATTGTATAATTTATATTGAGAATTACACAGGGAGGTATGTGATTTGAAGGGAATTTCTTATATGGACATTCATAATGAAGGAGTTACAGCCTTTGAAAGCGATATGTTTGTCCATCTACATGATTTAAAAATACCTATTCGCTATGACAGTAATTTAATCGCTTTTAAGCGCATGCCAAATGTGCAGGAGTTTAGCAAAACAGAAAAATATTTGCATGACTACCATCTGGAAAGAAATCAAAAACATTTGAAATTTACTTTTCCTCCAAATGAAAAGATAGAGAAAGAAGTGTTAGCAAAACTGATCAGTGAAGGCTATGATATTGGATTTACCGAATTGTATAAGATAGTCCCGCAAAACTTTCCAAAAGTCAAAAAACAGCAAGACATAGAGGTAGTACATGTCAGCGATAGCGGGCTTGAGGATTTTTTAACATTGAGTTATCAGCAAGATAGTATCTATGGCAGTGAGTTTGCGGCAAGTAAGCGAGAAGTTAATAAGCTTCATTTTAAGGATTCGAAATTTTGGCAAGTGTTGGCTTACTATGTTGGCATACCGGCCGGCGGGCTGGAGATAATCATACAGGATCAAACAGTTGAGATTGATGGTTTATTTGTGCTGCCGGAATTTCAACGAAAAAAAATAGCTGCTCATATGCAGCAGTTTGTCATGGAATCCTTCCCTGATAAAACAGTTATCCTTGTCGCAGACGGTGAAGATACACCGAAGGAAATGTACCAAAAGCAAAATTATCAATATGTCGGATACAAGTATGAAGCAATTAAGGTGTTTGGCGAATAACTAAACAAGGAGACTAACAGTGATGAAAACAGTTAACGTTTATCATTATGATGCTTTTAGCACAAAACCTGATAAAGGGAATCCTGCTGGTGTAGTGGTGGATGGCGCGCTTTTAAGCGAAGCAGAAATGCAGGAAATCGCTTCTAAGGTCGGCTTTAACGAAACAGGCTTTATCACTGCATCTGATAAAGCAGATTTGAGAATTCGTTATTTTACACCAGGTCATGAAATGGACTTATGCGGACACGGAACAATTGCCTGTTTATATGGGTTACATGAGCATAATCTGCTTCTGCACAAGGATTCTTTCACAATTGAAACAAACGCTGGAGTTTTACCAATCAAGCTGCAGGTCAACGACAACGGCCGTTTGTACATAACTATGAAACAGGCTGCACCGAAGTTTATTGAATTCGGAGGTTCTAAAGCGGACTTGGCCTCTGCGTTAGGTTTGGCAAGTGACGATATTTCAGATGCACTGCCAGTCATGTATGGCAGTACAGGAATATGGACATTGCTAATACCAATTAACAGCCTTGCAGCATTTAAAAAGATGAAGCCGCAAAATCAGCTGTTTCCAGAGGTTCTTAAGGAAATTCCCAAAGCCTCCTTGCATCCGTTTTGTTTAGAAACAGAGCTAGAACATGCAGATATGCACGCTCGCCATTTTTCGTCTCCGTTTTCTGGAACAGTGGAAGATCCTGTAACAGGAACTGCATCTGGTGTTATGGGGGCATATTATGCTGAATTTATAAAAAAAGAAGCAGTCAGACCCTTTGAACTTGTGATAGAGCAAGGCTTGGAAATCGACCGTGCTGGTAAGGTTCTCGTTAAAGTATCAGACAGCGAAAACGGTCCTGATATTGAAATTGCAGGTACTGCTGTTTATGTGAAGAGTATGGAAATATCCGTTAATCAATAAAGCGATTTTTTCGGTAAAAATAAAAAGACTATTGCAAAGTTTAATGAACCGTTGTAATATAATGGATAATAAAAAGCGATGACAAGGACATGAATTATTTTTACGGTCTGCAGAGAGGGAAGTGGAGCTGAAATCTTCCCGGCTAAGGAAAATGATTTACCACCTTGGAGCAATGCCTTAGAAAAGGCATCGTTAGCTGCGTTAAAGCTCCAGAGCCGCAAAGAGTTTTTGCGGGAAGTTGGGTGGAACCACGGGTATAAGCACACTCGTCCCTTATTAGGGATGAGTGTGCTTTTTTATTTATATAAACATGCAATGACAAGGACATGAATTATTTTTACGGTCTGCAGAGAGGGAAGTGGAGCTGAAATCTTCCCGGCTAAGGAAAATGATTTACCACCTTGGAGCAATGCCTTAGAAAAGGCATCGTTAGCTGCGTTAAAGCTCCAGAGCCGCAAAGAGTTTTTGCGGGAAGTTGGGTGGAACCACGGGTATCAAGCACACTCGTCCCTTATTAGGGATGAGTGTGTTTTTTTATTTATATAAACATGCAATGACAAGGACATGAATTATTTTTACGGTCTGCAGAGAGGGAAGTGGAGCTGAAATCTTCCCGGCTAAGGAAAATGATTTACCACCTTGGAGCAATGCCTTAGAAAAGGCATCGTTAGCTGCGTTACAGCTCCAAAGCCGCAAAGAGTTTTTGCGGGAAGTTGGGTGGAACCACGGGTATCAAGCACACTCGTCCCTTATTAGGGATGAGTGTGTTTTTTTATATATTTTTTTAGGAGATGATTGTTAATGAATCAGGAAAATTTTATCAATGTAGCATTACCGGATGGGAAGAGTAAGGAATATCAAAAGGGCTCTACTGCAGCGTTTATTGCTGGTGACATAAGTGCAAGCCTGCGTAAAAAGGCAGTAGCTGCCATTATCAATGGCAAACTGTCTGATTTAGACACTAGCTTAGAGGAGGATGCACAGCTTTCCATCGTCACAATCGATTCGCAGGCTGGGCTGACTGTTCTACGCCATACTGCAGCACATATCATGGCACAGGCACTAAAAAGGCTGTATCCAAACATCCAATTAGCCATAGGTCCAGTGATTGAAAATGGTTTCTATTATGATGTGAAAAGTGAAAAATCAATATCCATTTCTGATTTACCACTGATTGAAAAAGAAATGACAAATATCATGAAGGAAGATTTGGCCATTAACCGTATAGAGGTGTCTTATGCAGAAGCTGAAAGGATTTGGAAGGAAAAAGAGGAGCCCTTTAAGCTTGAGCTGCTGCAGGCAATTAAGGATGAGGAGATATCTATTTATGAGCAAGGTGAATTTATTGATCTTTGCCGCGGCCCCCATCTTCAGAGAACAGGCATGTTAAAGGCATTTGCTTTAACTAATGTTTCAGGGGCTTATTGGAAGGGAGACAGCGAAAATGAATCACTGCAGCGTATATATGGAACAGCTTTCCCAACAAAACAAGCTTTAGGAGATTATTTGCATTTTTTAGAGGAAGCAGCTAAAAGAGATCATCGTAAGCTCGGAAAGCAGTTAGGCTTATTTATGTTTTCAGAGGAAGCTCCAGGCATGCCGTTTTATTTGCCAAAAGGGCAGTTGATTCGCAATGAACTGGAGCAGTTTTCACGCGAGTTACAAGGGCAATCAGGATATGAAGAGGTACGTACTCCTTTCATGATGAATCAAAAACTTTGGGAGCAATCCGGTCACTGGGATCATTATAAGGATAATATGTATTTCTCCCATGTAGATGAGCAATCATTTGCGTTGAAGCCAATGAACTGCCCCGGTCACATGTTGATATTTAAAAATAAACTTTATTCTTACAGAGATTTGCCAATCCGCCTTGCTGAGTTTGGTCAAGTCCATCGACATGAATACAGCGGCGCCTTAAATGGGATGCTTAGGGTCCGAACATTCTGTCAGGATGATGCCCATTTATTTGTTCGGGAGGATCAAATTCAGGATGAGATAGTTAATGTGTTTGCACAAATTGATAAAGCATACAGCATATTCGGTTTTGATTATAAGGTGGAGCTGTCAACAAGACCGGAGGATTCATTAGGGGATGATAGCCTTTGGGAAGCTTCTGAGTTAGCGCTGCAGCAAGTATTGGATAATATGAACATTAACTATTCTGTAAATGCAGGAGACGGTGCATTTTATGGGCCGAAGATTGATTTTCATATTAAGGATGCCTTAAATAGGAGTCATCAATGTGCAACAATTCAGCTTGACTTTCAAATGCCAGAAAAATTTGATTTGTCTTATATAAATGAACAGAATGAAAAGGTTCGGCCTGTAGTTATTCACAGAGCTGTTATGGGAAGCCTTGACCGGTTTTTCGCCATTTTGATTGAACATTTTGGCGGTGCTTTTCCAGTTTGGCTTGCACCTGTTCAAGTAGAGATTATCCCAGTCTCACCTGTTCATATGGAGTATTGCCTCCAAGTCCAAGCAGCAATGAAGGAAGCGGGAATTCGTGTGGAAGTGGATAAACGTCAGGAAAAGCTAGGCTATAAAATCAGAGAGGCACAGCTGCAGAAAATTCCTTACATTATTGTTTTAGGGGATCAGGAAGCACAAGCAGGTACTGTGAATGTGCGCAGATTCGGTTCGGAACAGAAGGAAGAGCAATCGTTACAAGAGTTTCTCGATGCCATTTGCCAAAAAGTAAGGAATCGAAGCTTAAGCTAATAATTTACATGAAAAAGCCTGTCATACTAGCCGAAAACAATCGACCAGTGTGACAGTGCTTTTATTTTTTCAGGTAGAGAGTTAGTTAGACACTTGGAACCGCAAACAGCTTAAGAAAGCCATTTAGCTTATAAACAGAATGGTTTAAGAGGTAATCCAATCTTGTACGCAGTCTGATAAACGTATAAATAATGGTTACAAGTATCATCAAAATAAACCCCTCCTAAAATAATGGTGATGCCAGTAAAGTGGCCTTCTTATTTTTTCATCATTACGAGAAATTATCCGTTGAATAAATTATGTCATTTTTCAAAATGTTTCGACAACCTAATTGATTTATATTAATATTTAGTATAAATCAGAAATTCACATAGGGGTGTTCGGAATGGAAAAATCGATTTTAGTTTATAGAGGAAGCCAAGTGGAAAGCACACATTGTGTTCATATTGCTGTTGTGAATAGAGAAGGGGATTTGCTGTATTCTGTTGGAGATCCTAACAGGATGACATTCCCGCGTTCGTCAATGAAACCATTTCAGGCTGTTCCTCTTGTGGAAACAGGTGCAGCAGACCACTTTGCGTTTGACGCACCTGCACTTGCACTGAGCTGTTCCTCACATAGTGGAGAGAACTACCATCGAAATACGGTTTTAAATATATTGGACAAACTCGAATTACAGGAAGAGGCACTCCAATGCGGCACACATACACCATGGAATATGGAAAGCTATAAAAAACTGTTAAGAGCAGGCAAGGATGTAACACCTGTTTACAGCAATTGTTCTGGAAAGCATTCGGGCATGCTGACAACGGCTGTTCATCTGCAGGAGGACATTAGCTCCTACCGGGACATAAATCATCCTGTTCAGCAACGCATATTAACAGCCATTGCGGAAATTTGCTCCTTTTCAAAGGAGAATATTCAATTAAGTGTTGATGGCTGTGGTGTGCCTGTTCATCAAATTCCATTAATAAATGCTGCACTTGGATATGCACGGCTTGCTAAGCCGGATAAGGAAGTAAATGAGCAACGGTCTGAAATACTTACAAGAATACGTGATGCAATGGTGGCACATCCAGAAATGGTTGGTGGGACAAATCGATTTGATACAGATTTAATGAGAGCATTTGGCGCACAAATTGTCTCGAAAGCGGGAGCAGAAGCAGTCCAATGCCTCGGTTTAACAGATGCTGGTATAGGAATTGCCATTAAGGTAGAGGATGGGGGCACAAGAGCAGTTAGTGTCGCCACAATCGAGGTGTTAAAACAGCTAGGCGTTGGCAACGACCAAATTTATCACCAGCTATCTAAATATGCAGAAGCACCTGTATATAACGCAAGGAAGGAAAAGATTGGAGCAGTTAAAGCCAATTTTTTGCTTGCGAAACGGTTAGATGAACATAAGTAAAGCGGGGTGGACAAAACAAAAATACCAATCTAAACACGAATAATTTTATCTAACTTTGAGACAATGGAGAATGGAATAATAAAATAGAGAGCAGTTTTAAAATTAATTCGTTCCATTACATGTCACCCACTCGCTTTTCTTTGGGGAGGTTATGGAGCCTCCTCGTCTTCGCTTGTGGGGTCTAAATCGTCTCTATTTTCCTTAGTAGTCGAATAGCCTCCGCTCCATTCTACTAAGATTTTTTAATTATGGTTTTTTAAACTGAAAACGACAAAAAACCAAACCATTAATCAATAAACAATTAAATAGTTTGGTTTTGAAATAGACTTTAATACTTATGTCTTAGCGTCTTTTTTTATTATCTACCCTGTGCTGGAACGGCTGCACGAAGGAAGAATGATACTCCAAGACCAATCAGCAGACAAATACTTAAAATAATGAACGACAATGTGAGCATTCCTGTTTTTAGCAGCTGTACCGCTACGATTGGACCTGCACTTGCTCCAAGAAACAGGACGAAAGCATTGAAGGAAATCGCCGTGCCTCTTGCATTCCCGCCCTTTTGACTGATGAGAGAAATGATTACAGGCGAAACAACCGCAATCCCTGCTACAAAAATGACACTTAAGATAACCACTGCTGTTAGCGAAGTACTGAAGCCTAACAAGAACAAGCCGACAACAGAAAGAAACAGGCCAGCCCGCATCACTGTCAAGGCACCAAATCGTTTCGAGATAGAACCAACAAAAAAAGCAACAACCATCCCGATAATACCAACTGCACGAACATACAGAATTTGATCACTTGTTAACCCAAACTTCGGTGAAGATAAATAACTCCCCAAAATCGTATACATTCCGACTAATGTGAACAACAGCATAAATGTAACAGCAAAGCAAAGAAGCAGCTGCGGTTGGTGAAACAATAGTTTAATTTGCTTGAATTTACTCCAAATATGCTCATTTGATTTTGGCAAATCCTCTTTTGGCAAAGCGATAATAACAAGGACTGCTGAGAATAGATAGACAACTCCTAAAATAAAGAAAATTGCATTCCAGCCAAGAAGCTGGTTTATTATCCCACTGAAAATCTGGCCGATAATGCCTGCCATAAGAAGTCCTGTGCTAATAAAACCAACGACAGTTACCCGTTTATTTGGCGGGAACATTTCACCAGCATAAACGAGGGAAATAGGTGCAAAAGCCGCAGCTACAAGCCCCTGTACCGCTCTCAAAAATACGAGAGCATGATAGGAATGAACAAACCCAATCATAAATGTCACGACAGTTAAGACGCTGATACTAGAAACCATTAATACTTTGCGGCCGTATTTATCAGAAATAGGTCCGTAAAGCAAGCAGCCAAGTGCATAGCATAACGAAAATGAACTGCCTATCCACGATGTTTGGTCCAAAGTAATCTGAAATTCTTCGGAGAAGACAGAGGTTAGGGGAATGGTGATATACATGCTCGTCAAGAGGGTGAGTCCACACCAGAAAAGAATAAATGTTATAAAGGGATAATTCCGTTTTTGACTTGCATCATTAATAATTGCTTGATTCAAATAAAGCGCTCCTTTAGTAATTTTTGCTCTCTTTTTTGGATGTACGAATCCATTTGCTGATTATATAGTCTTTCTAAAGGGTATGCAATTAATCGGATTATAAACCGCCTTCATTCTATTTGGGTATTTTATCCGTTATTAGTAAAAATAATGGGTATATTTTCTTATATATAAGGCAAATTTCCTGTCGATATAGGAATTAGATTAAGATAAAAAGATAAAGGCAGGAGACAACATGGGGAAACAAAAAGGATTAAAGAGAATAAAAATGACGATCAAAAGGAAACTGCTGTTAACCTTTTTACTGTTGGTGATTATACCAGCAATAACGATAGGGGCAGTTTCTTATTTAAGTGCAAATAAGGCGATTTCAAGCCAAATAACATATGCCGCAGAAGCAAGTGTAGACTTGCTGAATGAATATATAGATAGTACGGTAGAGCCAAAAGTAAAGGATGCTGAGTTTTTTGCTGAAAATATGTCGATAGATGAAAACAGTGTAAAGAAAAACTCCGACTTAAGAAAGCGCCTTGACGAGTATGCATCGCTTCATCCAGAAGCAGCCAGCATTTATGTTGGTACACCTAATGGAGACATGATTCAATATCCGGTTAAAAAGCTTCCTGACGGTTATGATCCACGGGAAAGAGACTGGTACAAAAACGCAGAGGCTACGACAGATACTTTTATATCTGATGCCTATTTATCAGCATCAGGAGAAATGGTTGTTACTATTTCTAAGAAGCTTACAGATGGAACTGGAATTATTGGAATTAACTTAAAGGTTGATTCGATTAAAGACGTAGCAAAAAAAGTGACAATTGGACAAGAAGGTTATTCCTTTATTCTTGGCAGGGAAAAACAATATGTATACCATCCAACGAAGGAATCTGGTTCAGAAGCAACAGACAGCTTTATGGCAGACCTTTATGAAAGTAATCAAGGACACCTGAACTATGAATTAGATGGTGAACTGAAAAGCATGACCTTCACGACAAATAAATTGACTGGCTGGAAAATTGCAGGAACAATGTATAAAAGCGAAGTAGATGCTGCATCAGCACCTATCGTGAAATCAGCTTTATTTATTGAGATTCTGGCAATATTAATCGGAATTATAGTTGCTGTCCTTGTAACGCGCTCTATTATCAGACCGATTCAAAAACTGAAGGACAGTGCCATTATTATCAGTAAAGGGAATTTATCAGAACCGATAGAAGTAACCTCTAAGGATGAGGTTGGCGAGCTTGGGAATGCTTTCACTGAAATGAAGGAATCGTTGCGTGATTTGATATCACAGGTAGACACAAATACAGAACAAGTTGCAGCAGCTGCAGAAGAGTTGTCAGCGGCAGCTGAAGAAACAAAAACAGCAACTATTCATGTTGCATCATCCACCCAGCAAATCGCAAGTGGTGCAGAGGTGCAAACAGTAGGGATTGAGAAGACGGCTAAAGCCATTGAAAAAGTAGGACAAGGTATCAATACAATCCATGAAAATGTTGAAATTGTTAATGAAGAAGCGAGATTAACAGCTACTCATGCAATAGAAGGCGGAGAGTCAGTTAAGAAAACAGTTGATCAAATGAACACGATCTTTGAACATGTTAGTGAATCAGATAAAATGATCAAGTCATTAAACGACCGCTCTAAAGAAATTAATGAAATAAGCAATGTTATCAGCGGCATCGCAGAGCAAACAAACCTTTTAGCACTTAATGCCGCAATTGAGGCAGCAAGAGCAGGAGAGCAAGGCAAAGGATTTGCTGTTGTGGCAGAAGAAGTAAGAAAGCTTGCTGAACAGTCGCAAACATCCGCTAAACAAATCACTGGCTTGATTAAGGATATCCAGACAAGTACAGAACAGACTGTCGACAAAATGAAACAGGCAGCAGATAGTGTTCAGACAGGAATAGACGTATCACAGGAAGCAATTGTTAAATTCCAAGCAATCATTGAAGGAATTAAAACAATGGGACCAAAAATGGAAGAAGTTTCGCAAATTGTTAAGGGTGTAACGGGAGAAATGCAGTCAGTTACGTCTACTTCCTTTGATTTGGCAAATATTGCAAAAGAAAACACCGCTGCCTCTGAAAGTGTGGCAGCAAGTACAGAAGAGCAAATTGCAGTCCTTGAGGAAGTTACTGCATCAGCAAAATCACTATCAAGCATGTCAGAAGAGCTGCAGGAACTAATCCGTAAATTCACTATCTGATTGGTAAGATATTCTAATTAGTATATAGTGAAAGTAATAAAACGGATAAAGCCTGAGTTCATCAGAGTTCATTAGTAAATGGCCCCTATTTTAAAGTGAAATAGGGGCCTATTTTATTATATCCTTGCTGTTAAGAAATAGAATATAATAAAAGCAATAAATAATGAGGTAAAAATCTAATTTGGAGAATGAAAGATGTCACAACAATTATTCCTTTTTGCTTTTATTGATATATGTGGCGGGCTGTTAAGTGCACTATTATGTATTTATGCTTATTACCGCATACGCAATGCTCCAGGAGGAATTTTCTATATTTTAGGAACCTTCTGCAGTATGCTATTTACGTTTTTTTATGTGTTTGAGCTAACAAGCACGACACTTGAGCATATGAAAATATGGCTGCGCCTTGAATATCTCGTATTGCCATTTATACCGGTATTTACATTATTCATGTGCATGGAATATGTAGGTGTTAAGTGGAGTCGCCGTTTGTACTACTTTTTTTTCGGCCTTCCGTCATTGACGATATTGATTCACTATACGAATGATTTTCATCATTTCTATTACAAATCAATGGGTGTAGACACATCTGGGACTTTTCCTACCTTAAGTCTTGAAGGCGGTCCATGGTTTTATGTCCATTCTTTTTTCCTTTATGCATGTGTTTTAGGCAGCATTATTTTGCTGTTGGCACAGCTTCGAAAGGGGAAAGCAAGGCGCTTTAAATGGCAGATTGCGACAATGACAGCAGGTCTTTTTGTCCCTGTACTTGGCAGTGTTTTTTATTTGACAGGCTTAAGTCCTAACGGCATTGATTTAGGGCCAATTTCAATGAGTATTTCCTTTGTTTTTCATGGGGCGGCGATTATATCGTTACAAATGTTCAGTGTTGCTCCAATTGCTAGAGAAAAGGTATTTGACAGCATGGAAGAAGGGGTTTTGGTATTAAATCAAAACAATGTTATTGTGGATTTTAATCCAGTCATGCAAAAAATGGTTCCAGCGATCAAGAGCCGTTCAATTGGCAAACCTGTTAAGGAAATGCTTAAGGAAAACGAGTCACTTTTGGGTATTGTCGTAAAAGGAGAAAAACAAGATTATAAGCAGGATACACTGCATTATCAAATCAAATTTACTCCCGTTTTGCATCGGAAAAAGCATCTCGGCCAAATCATAACATTTGTGGATGTCACCGAAAGAATATTAATGCAGGAACAATTAAAAGCTATCGCCAGTCTGGATGGTTTAACAAATGTGTATACCCGCAGTTTTTTTCTGCAGAAAACAGACGAGCTGTTTGATATGGATAAAGTGGCTATTATTATGTTTGATATTGATCACTTTAAGAGAGTGAATGATACTTTTGGTCATAAAGCAGGTGATATTGTTCTGAAACAAGTAGTACAATGTGCCAAACAGCATATTAGAAATTCTGATTTTATTGGCAGATACGGTGGTGAGGAGTTTATCATTTGCCTGCCTAATACCTCTCAAGCAGATGCTGTTCAAGTTGCAGAAGCAATTCGTCATGAGGTTGAGAAAAGCAGTGTAAAGGTAGACGAAGCAGCAATTAATGTTACTGCCAGCTTAGGAGTGACAAGTGCCGTTATTGATAACGACGAAAATGAACAGCTTATCGCTTCACTTATGGATGAAGCTGATATAGCACTCTATGAAGCGAAGAATGGTGGTAGAAACTGCGTGCGCAGCTTTGGGAAATCTGCCGTATACTGACAAAATGAACCTGTACCTTAATTAGGGTACAGGTTTTTAGCGTGATTCTCCAAAGGTTAAAAACTTCACTAAAGTAACTTGCCCTTTTGCAATCTTTTCAATCGAATTAGCTGAAAACTCCACAATAGATAAACACCTCCAAAAGCAATATATAAGAGGCCGTTTATGGCTCCTAATATGCGCGGTTGGAGTACATCCAACAGCAGGCCGGTGGCAAACATGGACAAACCTAAACTTGTATTCCCAATCGTTGCAGAAAAAGAAAAATAAGCTCCTTGATGCTTTGATGGCAGTTCGTTCATTATGACAGTGTCTAGCAGGGTATTGCCTACACCTCCAAATATCGTAAGAAGACCAAACAAAACCGCGATTATCATGAATGAACCAGTTTGACTGACAGCCAGCAAAATGAACCCTTCCATCAACATGGAAAGATAGGCAAAAAACAAGAAATGGTTCTTAATATACTTAGTAAGGAGCGGGCTGATGATAAATCCCGTTCCAAGCACACTATAAAGAATTCCTACTCCTAACTCTCCGGCAAAAAAGGTGCTGTCTGCATACACACTGATCAGAACATTTTCAATTCCATTCGCAAGCGGAACAAGAATATCAGCACTTAACAGCATGATGAATAAGGAGGAAGAGAAGAGTACTGAAAACAGCCCGGTTTCTTTGGATTCAAAAGGAGAAACAGCCTTGCTCTGCGGAGTTTCCAAGCTTTCAATCCTGTTAATGAAGGCACCAGCAACGATAAAGGAAACAATATTCACAAGAAAAGCAGCGTGAATTCCAAACAGATAGGAAACTATGCCTCCGGCCAATGCGCCAATTACAAGGACGAAGCCTAATTGTACCTGCTCTAAACCGTTCACACCCTTCAAGTTTTTGGGAGCAATAATTGCTGGAATGCTGGCTTTTCTTACAGGAGCATATAAGGCTTCTCCACTTGCTAAAAGAAAGGAGGCAGCATAAATAATCCAAATATCTGCTTTATTTTCGACAAAGAAAAACGAAATGGCTATGACAGCCCGAGCTGCGTCTATAAAGATTAGCAGATTTTTTCGGGACCAGATAGCTGCAATTTTGTTGCTAAAAGGACCAAACAGCAAGAAGGGCAGCATGCGAAGAGCAAGGGTTATACCGACAGACATGCCAGAATCAGCAAGCTGTAAAATAAGGGACAAGGTAGCCACTTGGCTAACCCGGTCACCAATGCCATTAATTAGACCAGCTAGAAAAAGCTTTTGATACTTCTTTTCTGTTGTCAGAATGAACATTCTTAATCACCTTTTTAGATTATTATCTAATTAGATGATAATCTAATTAATTGGAATTGTATAGAGGGAAATGAGGAAATTCTTAGAATTCGTGACTGCTATTTTCATCGTTTCTTAGAAAAGATTTGAAATTACTGTCTATTAGTTGAGTCATTTATATCAGGGGAAAACCAATTAAATCGGCAAATTTCCGCAAAACATGTGTTCTTGTATGAGTCGAAAGGCTCTTTTTTTGAATATGCTAAATTGTTAAACTATTTAATGTAAACTACTAATCCTACAGGAGGGATCATATTTTGAGACCAGAAGTGAAGGTAATACCTTACAAAGTAGAGCAAGTGGTGCAACTGACAAATGAGGTGCCAACAGGAATACAGCAAATTCAAGCACCTGCATTATGGGCAAAATCGAAAGGAAAAGGAATAAAGATTGCAATCCTTGATACAGGCTGTGATACGACACATCCTGATTTGCAGGAGCGCATAATTGGCGGCTATAACTTTACAGATGATGATAACTCGAACCCAGATATTTATACAGATTATAATGGACATGGCACACATGTGGCAGGAACAATTGCGGCTGTTGAAAATGCTAATGGAGTTGTTGGTGCAGCACCAGAAAGCTCCCTTCTTATCGTGAAGGTCCTTAACGGACAAGGTTCAGGGCAGTATGATTGGATTGCCAACGGAATTCACTATGCTATCGAACAAAATGTTGATATTATCTCGATGAGCTTAGGAGGACCAGATGATGTCCAAGCCCTTCATGATGCCGTCAAAAGAGCAGTCGACAACCAAATCCTTGTTGTCTGCGCAGCGGGAAATGAAGGCGATGGACGTGACACAACAGAAGAGCTTGGCTATCCTGCAGCCTATAACGAAGTAATCAGTGTCGGTTCCGTGGATTTTACACGAAGCTCTTCTGAATTTTCCAATTCTAACAGAGAAGTAGACCTTGCAGCTCCAGGAGAAAATATTCTGTCCACCTATTTGAATGGCCAATATGCTAGACTTAGCGGCACATCCATGGCTGCACCGCATGTCTCTGGCGGACTAGCCTTAATCAAGGCGATTGCCGTTCAGGAGTTTGATAGACAGCTAACAGAACCGGAGCTGTATGCACAGCTAATTAAACGGACTGTTCCTCTTGGCTTCTCTCCAAAACTAGAAGGAAACGGACTGTTATATTTAACAGCACCAGAGAAGCTGGCAGAAGCAATCCAGTCGACAGTTACAGAAATGCTGTCAGTTTAAATAAGATATTATGCTTTTAGAAGATGTTCCTTTAAAAGGAGCATCTTTTTTGTTTATATATACCCTATCTGGAAGTAAATTCTAGCAATCCGTATAATAGTAATACTTCTGTAAGTCCATTATAATAACATAATAAATATGTATTAGAATGAGGGCTATTAATTGAAAATCAAAGGTTATCTTTATACTATATCTTTTCATGAGGATGAAACAGACTTATGCAAGCTGGAGATGCGCTCTCTTTTTCCGGATGACAGTATCTCTCCCAAAGGTTTTGTCGAAAGCAAGCTGGAGCTTGAGCAAAGCAGAAGTCCATTTATGAAAGGAAGGGTGGACATAGTTGCAGAAAGTGAAAGCTATCATGAACTTTTGTCCGTAATAAGTGAAATTGGTTTAAAAGCAGCTTCCTATAAAGTCGTTTTTATAAAAGGAGATGGAAATATTCCATTTTCTGATAGAAAACGGATGGAAAGAGAAGCTGGTGCATATATAGAGGGAACTGCTGATTTACAAAACCCGGAACAGACATTTGCTGTCATGTTTGCAAATGACCGCTGGATATTTGGTTTTTACCATAAAAGTAAATCTGTTTGGCTCGAGCACCAAAACAAGCCTAATCAATATTCCACTGCATTAAGCACGAGGCTAGCAAGAGCTGTTGCTAATATTGCCGTGCCACATCCCGCAGGTGTGAAGGCGATTGATCCTTGCTGTGGCATCGGCACTGTTTTGATTGAAGCGTTGTCGATGGGAATAGACATTGTCGGCAGTGATATTAATCCGCTAGTAACAGGCAAAGCGCGAGAAAATATTGCTTATTTTCATTTAAGTGGAGAGGTGCTTTTACAGGATATCAAGCTTGTGAATGGTGTATTTGATGTAGCCATTATTGATATGCCATACAACCTTTGTTCTGTACTTCCGTATGAGGAAAAGCTTGAAATGCTTAAAAGTGCGAGAAGATTTGCTAAAAAAGCAGTCATTGTTTCTATAGAAGAAGTTGATGAAGCTATTAAACAAGCTGGATTCGCGATTGTCGACCGCTGTACAGCAAATAAAGGCAGCTTTAAAAGACATGTACTAGTTTGTAAATAATGGAGTTTGTCAGTGGTGCACATTGTTTGTTGCATATAAGGCACGATGTTAGAATGAAACAAGAGAAAAGCAAGCAAATGGACTTGTCGAAGAAGGAGAAAGCCAGATGAATGTTAGGCTAACAAAAAACATCATAAAAGAAATGTGTGGCAATGTCTCCTTCAAGCGAGGAGATTCTTTTGTGAGAAGCAATAAAGTTACGTTTCAATTATTTAATGAAGATACATGTAAGGCAACTGTCCACGGTGCAGATGATTTTAAGGTTAGCATAAAGGCGTCATCAGATACCATTCAAGCAGAATGCTCCTGCCCGAAGCTTGCTTCCTTTCAAAAGGATTGTCAGCATGTGGCCGCAGTTTTACTGGCGGTTTATGAACATCAGTTAAAGAAAACCGCACCACATATCGAGCAGAGAGAGGATCTGCTTGCAGACGAATTATTGTCTATTTTTGATTTGCAGCCTAAACGGAAAAGTGCACATCAACGTCATTTTGAAAATCGAGAAGTCAGAAAAGCAGCATTTGTGTGTCGGGTGGAGGAAGTAAGTAAAAGGATGATGCTTGCAGTTGAAATGCATATTGATGATGTTGTTGTACCAAATATGCATGCCTTTTTGCTTGCTTGGAAACAAGCAAATGTCTATACAACAGAAGCTATAATCTATAATCCAGAAACACAATGCTTTATAAAGGAAGCAGATGCTGTATTGGGAGGGCTGGTGGCAGTGGCTGAGGACGAAAATGCCTACTTGCCGCAGTTAAGCAAGAACGGAATGATAGAGGAAAAGCACATGGTATTGCTTACGCCATCTTCCTGGCCAGCTGTTCGAAAACTCCTCACAAAGGCGCCTCATGTTGAATTTCAATGCTGGGCAGAAACACATCAAGGCTTAACCCTTTCTAACGGGAAGCTGCCATTAACCTTCCAATTTGAGCATGGCAACACAGGTAATCATCAGCTCTCTATTGCTGGAATGGAACAAATCCAGCTGCTTCCTATGTATGATTCTGTTGTTTCAAGCGGAATAATCTATGAGATAGACAGTGAAGATATTCAAAGGCTAACAGAGTTAAAGGGGATGCTTGAACAGACTGGCACAAATCATATTCCGATCCGCCAAAACCAAGCGGAGTTTTTTCTGGAAAAGGTAGCGCCTAACTTAAGGAAACTGGGCAATGTGCATATAAGCAGTCAGTTTGTTCGTACACCACTGCAGGCAAAACTGTATTTGGACCGTGTCAATAATCGGCTCTTGGCAAGTTTAGAATTTCATTATGGACATATTGTGATAAACCCTGTGGAAAGCAGGGATGTTCCTGCAAAAGGTGCTTTTGTCAGGGAGGAAGACAAGGAAAATGAAATACTAAAAATAATGGAAAACAGCTCGTTTGCTGAAACAGAAAGCGGCTATATCCTCTACAATGAGGAGCTGGAGTATGAATTTCTGTATAACACCTTGCCAGAATTAAAATTAAGTGTACAAATATATGCTACAACAGCAGTCCGTAATCGCATTTTCAAGGGAAATAGCTTCCCGAAATTCAGGGTAAAGGTGAAAAAGGATCGCATTAACTGGCTGGAATTCAAGTTCGAAATGGAAGGCTTTCCAGAAAGAGAAATTAAGGAATTGCTGTCTGCATTAGATGAGAAACGCAAATACTATCGACTACAAAACGGCTCGCTGCTTTCCTTGCAGACTA